>CAZHQW010000102.1:0-1911 GCA_964534745.1 uncultured Bacteroidales bacterium | reverse complement strand
CGAACAACCATTTGTATTGTCTTGCTGCTTCTCTGTTCGAGCAGCAGTTCTTTGCCCGCCATTAAACGTTTTACCGTCGCATCATCGTAATAACGTATTGTTATAAGCTCAAGGTCTGCTTCATATGAGACATCAAAATCGTTACGCAGATCACGGACTACAGGTTCTATCCTTGTGGGGTCATTATTTACACAGACTTTGAAGTTTATGGCTGTATTCTGCATGAGGTTGATCTTCAGTCCGTTTACCGCAAAGCAGCCAAATATCTTTTCAAGGTTGTTCTCTGCAATAAAAGAAAAATCTCTTGGGTAGATCTCCAGCAACACCTGGTTCATCTTAAAGATAAATGAGGGTGTGAGCTTGTCATATTTGAAGTTACCCACTACTGTCCCCGGTTCCCGGGGATCAAGGAATGATTTTATATGAAGCTCAATGTTTTTTCTTTGCAGGGGCTGTATTGTTTTGGGATGGATGACGCTTGTACCGTAATATGCAAGCTCTATAGCATCGAGATAGGATATTTTGTCAATCTTAACGGTATCATCGAAATATTTGGGGTCGGCATTCTTAACACCAGGCACATCTTTCCATATTGTGATGTTAGGGATATCAAGGATATGGGCAATAACTGCCGCTGTATAGTCCGAACCCTCCCTGCCCAGGGTTGTTGAGAGATTGCTCGTGGTAGATGCTATAAATCCCTGGGTAACATATACTTTATTATTCCTGAAATTAAACGCATCTTTAATAAGACTTGCTGACAGCTCCCATTCGATATTAGCTTCGCGGAAGTTATTATCTGTTTTCAGGTATTTCCTTATATCCATCCATACCGAATCTATGCCCGACAGCCTCAGCCAGGCATCCACTATCTTTGTGGACAGTATCTCGCCGGCAGGTACAATCTGATCATATTCGAAATTATACTGAAATGAATGTTCCTGCCCCAGCTTTTCTTTAAGCTTGCTGAAGATCCCCTCTATTTCGCGGTAAACCGGATTTTCTTTGTCGGCAAAAAGGTCATTTATTATGTTATAATGGTATGATTCGACGACTGCCAGCGCTTCTTCGAGGTCCGGACTGCTATTGAAATAGTGCCCGGTTACCTTTTCAAGGGCATTTGTGGTCTTACCCATTGCCGATACCACTATGATAATACGATCTTTATATGATGCCGTTATTTTTGCCAGGTTTCTTACCGCATCGGCATCTTTTATTGAGGCGCCGCCAAACTTAAAAACAATCATAATTTTTGCATTATTTTTATTTTGATGCTTTAAGATACTAATTTAGCACCTCAGTTTATAATTTTTTATATTTATTATCAGAAATTTACCGGATGATTGTCCGGCTTATACAATATTAGTTTTGCTGCATGGAACTGAAGGAGATCATTTATCTGTACGGGGATCATCCCAATACGTCAGAATTTATAAATGAATTAGGTAATTCGCAGTTATCTCATATCCATCTCAGGGGATTATCCGGCTCATCCAGGTCAGTGCTGGCCGCACATGTATCAGCAAGTGTACTTGGAATCGACCTGTTCATTTTAACCTCCAAAGATGAAGCGGCCTATTTTTATAATGATCTGAATAACCTGTCCGGACCGCAGGACATACTTTTTTTCCCTTCCTCTTATAAACGGTCGGTCCAGTATAAAAATACGGATAGCGGTAATATTATATTGAGGACCGAAGTACTAAGCAGCCTTGGCAAATTAGCAGGAAAGGGAAATGAACTATCTGCCGGTCTTTCCATAGTAACATACCCCGAAGCACTTGTCGAGACAGTTCTTACCCGTAAGGGATTGCAGAAAAATACCCTTCAGCTCATGAAGGGAAGCAAAAGTTCCATTGTCCTTATCGAGGAGGCGCTGGTAAAATTCAGGTACAGCCCCCGTGATTTTGT
>CAZHQW010000101.1:0-2995 GCA_964534745.1 uncultured Bacteroidales bacterium | reverse complement strand
CAGGGACACCTGGATTTTCAGTCCAGTGCTCTACCTACTGAGCTATGGCACCATATAATTCGAGCGCTGCAAATCTAAAGAAAAAAATCATTTTACGAAACAAATTTATCACCATTATTTATAAAATTCACTCTTAAAATAGCTTATTTTTACTTTTGTATGCCCTTACTTAAAATGGATTACCAAACGCATATATTATCAAATGGTATTAAGCTAATACACAGGCAGGCAGACAGTCCGGTCGCCCATTGCGGCATTATTATAAGTACAGGCTCAAGGGATGAAAAACCTGAAGATCACGGCATGGTGCATTTCATCGAGCACCTCCTGTTCAAGGGGACAAAAAAGAGGAAATCCTACAACATATTAAGCAGGATGGAGGATGTGGGCGGTGAAATAAATGCATATACCACAAAGGAGGATACCTGTATCTATTCTACTTTTTTCAGCAATTATTACCCCAGGGCGCTGGAGCTGATAAGTGACATAGTGTTTAATTCGGACTTTCCCGATAAGGAAATAGAAAAGGAGAAAGAGGTTATTATTGATGAAATAAATTCATACAAAGACACTCCTTCAGAGATGATTTTTGATGAATTCGAGGAGCTAATATTCAGGAACAATCCGATAGGACGTAACATACTGGGAGACAAGGAAAAGCTTAAGGCTTTCACTAGGAAGGATATTCTTCGATTTATAAAAAACGGTTATTGCACTGACCAGATGGTTGTCTCTTCAGTGGGCAATATCACTTTTAGCAGGCTGGTAAAACATTTTGAGAGGTATTTCGGTAATATACCGGTAAAGCCTGCCATTAACAAGCGTATAAAATATTCAGGCTATTCCCCCATCTACAGGGAGATGAACTACAATACGCACCAGTCACATTGTGTCATAGGTAATATTGCCTATAATATTAAAAATGAGAAAAGGCTTATCCTCAACCTTTTAAATAACCTGCTTGGTGGGCCCGGACTGAATTCGAGGCTCAGTATGTCATTGCGTGAGAGGCAGGGATATGTCTATAATATAGATTCATCTTATACTCCTTACAGCGATACAGGCATAATAAGCATTTATTTCGGGACAGATAAAACAGATGTGAACATAAGCATTAAGACCGTGCTGGCAGAGTTAAGAAAGCTTAAAATGAGACCTTTAACAAACGCTCAGCTGGTCAAGGCCAAAAGGCAGATTATGGGGCAGATTGCAATTTCGCTTGAAAATAATGAGAATCTTATGTTAGCCATGGGAAAGAGCTTCCTTATCTTTAATAAGGTTGATTCACTGGAAGAAATCAGGGCGAAGTACGATTCCATTACTGCAAAGGATTTGCTGGATGTTGCAAATGATATTTTTAACAAAGACAGACTTTCATACCTTATTTACAAATAACATTTATTTTTATGCTGACGATTGACGAAAGTATTATCGAGTATGTGCTTAAATACACCACCCCTGAAGATGAGGTGCTACGGGAGTTGGACAGGGAGACAAACCTGAAGGTTCTCAAACCGTATATGCTTACGGGCCACCTGCAGGGTAAGATACTGGAAATGATAAGCAAAATGGTAAGCCCTGCAAATATCCTTGAGATAGGCACTTTCACGGGTTATTCGGCGATATGTCTTGCCAGGGGATTAAAAAAAGGCGGAATGCTTCATACCATTGACCGCAATGACGAGCTTGCCGGTTTTTCTAAAAAATATTTCATAAAGGCGGGCCTCGATGACAGGATAACACAGCACACCGGAGAGGCCAGAGATATTATACCGAAGTTAAATTGTTCATTTGATCTTGTTTATATTGATATTGATAAAGAAGATTATCTTTATATTTATAATTTGATATTTGATAAGGTTGCTGCCGGCGGATTTATACTGGCAGATAATGTGTTGTGGAGCGGCAAAGTAACCGGACAGTATAATCCGGGTGATAAAGATACAAGGGGAATAATCAGTTTTAACAATTTTATAAAGGACGATGAAAGGGTTGAGAATACTATCATTCCGGTAAGGGACGGATTGATGGTTATCAGGAAGTGCCGTTAAACAATTTACAGCCAGTATTGTTATTAAGTTACTTACACATTCATCTGTAATAAGGATGGCAACATATTCAATAAAAGATCTTGAAAGACTTTCCGGTATAAAGGCACATACGATAAGGATGTGGGAAAAGCGGTACGGACTGATAGCACCTGAGCGTTCAGCAACCAACATCAGGCATTATTGTGACAGTGAGCTCAAGAAACTCCTGAACATTTCACTGTTGAACCGCAATGGCATTAAAATTTCAAAGCTCGCCAGTCTGTCAACTGAAGAATTAAATGAAAAGATAAACCAGCTTATATACAGACACAGAGATAGCGAGACTATAATCGAGCACCTGGCGCTCTCAATGATTGAACTTGATGAGCCCAGGCTGGAAAAAATACTGGCAAAGGCTATAATGCAGCTTGGATTTGAAGAGACAATCATAAAGGTTCTTTACCCCTTCCTTATAAAGATTGGCGTCATGTGGCAGACCGGCATAATTAATCCGGCCCAGGAGCATTATATATCCCATCTTATTCGCCGCAAACTGCTGGTAGCGATAGACGGATTAATGACTACAGGCAATCCGGCTTCAAAAAAATTTGTTCTCTTCCTTCCCGAGGGTGAATTTCATGAGCTGGGATTATTGTTTTTTTATTACCTTATTAAAAGACGGGGCCACCAGGTCATATACATGGGCCAGTCCGTCCCCCTCAATGATCTGGTTGAGACAAAAAGGCTGAAACCCTTAAATTACCTTGTTACTGCATTTGTATCGTACAGAGAGGGGAAGGACATTGTAGAATACTCAAAAAAACTGGCTGAACATTTTTCTGAACAGACTATATATTTATCAGGCTGCCAGACACATAATATCAGTGAGAGCCTGCCGCAAAACGTGCAAATCATATTTTCACCCCTTCAATTCAGAGATGAGCTGAATAAGACAGTCCCCTTTT
>CAZHQW010000100.1:0-3289 GCA_964534745.1 uncultured Bacteroidales bacterium | reverse complement strand
GTGCCGCCGAAACATACGTCCATTACAAGGAGGATATGGTCACATGGTATATTGTTAACTATTGTCCTTAAATTCGAATGTGACAGGCATGTTATTTTCGGCTCATCATCGAGTTTTGAATCGCCTGCAATTACATATCCTTCATTGAAAATTTCGTCATAATTACCGTGGCCGGCAAAAAATATCAGGAGGTTATCATTTTCTGAATAGTCATATTTTGCATAGGCACGCAGCTTATTCATTATTTCATTCAAACTGGCATTTTCAACAACTTCAGCACTTACTCCATAGTTATTGCGGAGCTCCTCAGCAATTGTATTCATATCAATAACCGGATTGACAAGATCGGAGAATGAATCGTAAATACTGCCGGCAAACAGGAGGGCCATTGTTATGCCCTGATCCTCCCTGCCAGCGGATTTATTAATATCAGTGTCCGTGGTTTTGATATATGTTTCAGTATGACTGTACATCCTGTTTCTGCTTCCGTTAGCTTTAAGATGGAAAGGATTCTCTGCAGGGACAACTTTAAAACGGGAAGTCGAGTTACAGGGGACAAGCTTAAAATCAGAATATTCAAAACACAGTCCGTCCCCTCTTATTTTTTTTGTGGCAATAATATATGATTTATCCCAGTTCTTTTTAAATGCCCTGGCATCTGCCACAGGCATAGTAATACCTGCTTCCGTTTCCAGGAATCTTATTTTATATATTTCAAGATCAGCATTATAACCTGTTAAAGACTGCAGCGGTATCTGTACGGTTCCTGTTTTACTGTCATAGTCGATATCATAATTTGATTCTATTTGTTTCTGTAACTCCAGTAATACTGTACCTGAAAGCTTTTTTCGCCTTTCAGTGAACTGGACCGTTGTCTCAAATTCATCACGGGGACTGGTGAGATTACTGCTCAACTTATCAAGTATATCATTTACAACCTTCTGGGTAAGTATTTCTTTTTGAGCCGAAGAGAGCTCATCCCCAAGGTAATTTACAATCAAAGATTTTCCTGACGGACTGACACCTGTGACCTCCCAGATAATTGCACTTTTATCGCTGCTGAAAGTAGTAAGGAATTTGCCGTCCATACTCAAAATACCACCGAATACATGATCACTGTGCCTGTATATTGTTTCAACCTCCTTAAGTTCATCACCCTTATCTTCATAGATTTTTAACCTTATATTCTGTCCGATTACCAGGTATTTGCCATCCGGACTGTATTCTATTTTACCGTTTGTTTTAATGTTATTACCGGGAAGCTCCCTTTCTTCAAACTTATTACCCGACTTTCTGAACATTCTGAGCCCGTAATACGCTCCCACTGCTAAATCATATTTTAACGGATGAAAGACAACGTCACTGATGTATCCCTTGAAATCTGTCAGTTCCTGCAAAAAGACAAACTTATCACCCTTCAGCTCGCGGATAATAACCTTACTGTCATATCCTGAAGATACCAGCAATGTATTGTCAAAGCTGAAGCTTATCCCGGTTACAGAGCTACTGTGTTCTGTTAGCACCTGGCTCAGCAAGAAAATATCATTCTCCCTCTTCCATACCCTTATTGTCTTGTCCTGGGAGCATGTTGCCAGGTAGCTGCCGTTGTTACTGTAAATAATATCATTTATATCATCTGCATGACCGGTCAGCACCTGTATGACTTTTTTTTCTGCCAGGTCTATGATGGCAACATCATTGTCACTTTTATATTTGGCATAGGCCAGGTACTTTTCATTGGGCGAAAAACAAAAATGCCCTCCCCTCGAGTCCGGATTACCCTGATGTGTGAATATTTTATTCCAGTTTTTATCGTATATTTCAATAGTATTATCTCCTGATGTTATCGCAAAATAATTTCTGAACGGAGAATATTCGGCCTGCATCACATAGTCGTTGTATGATTTGAGTTCCTTTTTCTCTTTATAGGTAAAGTCCTGGGATAGGATATCAGTAACAAATGTGATATAAAGGCATAAAAATATAATACCGGATTTTAGCATTTTGTTTTTTTTAAAAGAATCCTGATCAAATATATATAAATAACAAGTTATAAATAAACCTCGTTATTAACAATAATTAGATTAAGACAATGTTTATTTATCCGGTTTACTAAATTTGTAAAAACATTAGGTTTTATGAACAGGATACGTGTAACGGTAATGCTGATATTGTGTTTTCTGGCAGCTAATGGTTACGGACAATATATCAGGAAAATGACACTCGGTATGCCGGTTGCTGATGAGCTGAAGTCAGCAGTGGATACCCTGCTCCTTATATCACCCGATTTTGTGATGACCGGACTTGTAGTGAGGATTGATACATCCGGCAGCTTTGATAATTCTTTTATAATAGCTGAAAATGATACTTTCCGCCTTGCCAGGGGAGAGGATGTACAAGACACAGCCGGATATATAACCGGCAATTTAATTGTGTTTAAGAATAAGATATCCGGGTTCCTTTTCTTTCCCGGCAATATTAAAAAAGAAGCCGAGTTTAATTTTATTAACGCTTCACCGACAAAGAAAGACCTGAGAAAAGAGAGACGAAAAAAAAAAGCCTCAGACTGTTCGGAACCCGAAATGACTGATCAGTCTGTATGGAGGGAAGGTCTTCCTGAACCGGACTATGAACGTATTGTTCATGAGGTTCGTAATATCATAATACACCACTCGGCTACTTCCAATGATCTGACCGATTTTACAAATGTGGTCAGAAATATATATCTAAGCCATACCCTTGTTAATGGATGGTCAGATATCGGCTATAATTATTTAATCGCCCAGGACGGAACGATATTCAAGGGCAGGGATCCCGGCATATATGAGCAGGATAATGTTATGGGAGCACATTTCTGCAGCAGCAATAGCGGTACCATGGGCATATGTATACTTGGTAATTATATGGAAATAAGACCAACACAGGAATCCATGGGTGCATTGGTCAATTTGCTGGCCTGGAAGACAGCAAGGGACAGTCTGAATCCTTATGGCATTAATCCGCATCCCCTGAATTTACAGTTACATGTCATAGCCGGACACAGGGACGGATGCAGTACCCTTTGTCCGGGTGATTCACTGTATGATGAATTGAAATATATCAGGGATGAAACCGGAATTATGCTGAAGGGCTGCGGGTATGACTACTTTTCAGCAACAAAAAAAGAACTGTACTTACCGGAGGTCTTAATCTTTCAAGACAATAAAGCCGGGTTGCTGCAAATAAGAATTAACGATAAGTCGGCCAATAGTTTTTACATGGTTAATATGCTGGGCAGCATCGTCAGCCA
>CAZHQW010000099.1:0-3540 GCA_964534745.1 uncultured Bacteroidales bacterium | reverse complement strand
ACAGCGCCCCGGGGCGCTGTACCTAATTTATTTCCCTCATTATCTGGTTAAGCTTTTGCTTGTTTTCTTCCTCCCGGGCAATCTGACTGAGTATTTCCACAAATATGGAATTGGGGTATGGGTTGTTATCCAGGATAGTATGAATTTTTTCAGGCAGCGGTTTCTCATCCTTAACATCCAGCTCCCTTTTTGCCAGTAAGGCAAATGCAATATCCTCCTTGTTATATGAAATATACGACATTTTAATCCAGCCCTCCATCCTCTTTTTTTCACCAGTAACTTTGGCCCAGTTATCAGTTTCTTCGGTTATGGCTATTATATCCATAGGCGAGAACTCCTTGTCGCTGATGGTTAGTAGATCGGGCCTTTTATAAAGGGGAACCTTACTTTTTACAACTCCGGTCTTTGCATTCATTATCAGTCCGAATCCTGCGGCCCATCCTACAGAACCGTCCGATAATTCAATATTCTGGTACTTCTGGTTCTTATATGCGGAATCAATGGCATCTTCATTCAGGTAAAGGAACGATTCACCCAGGCTTAATGTTGAGAATATTGATGAATTCCTCGAAGGTTCTTTACGGATTGCTATTCCATCCCATATACACACTCCAGGGATCTTTTCTTTAACGGAGGATGTAATTTTTTTTTCTTTTTCTTTCTGCCGTTCAGGTTTGCATGATATGATTGAAGTAACAAGTATTATTCCTGTTAGCAGGTAATTAACATTAAAAAATCTGTAATCCATATTATTTTATTTATAACATGCTGTTGTATAAACCGTCATTAATCAGTAATTAATGCCTATAAAAATAATAAACATTATTAATATAACTAACCGGACTGATTACAAATAAGTATGGATTATTTAAGGTGTTACCTTTTAAGCAGGCTGAGTCTCTCTTCAGTTATTATTTCTCCTGTTTCTCTCAGCTCATATGCAAATTCACTGTCCTTTTTTATCACCCGTCTTATTTTTACAGGTTTTACTCCATCAAGATATACAACCTGTGAATTCTTATACTTGGAAATCATAAAAAAATTTAATTGACTTAATTACAATGACTGATAATTAAACAACAAACCGTTAAATATGTTTATGGCTTTTTATAATTCAATTATTGCTTTCATTACGCCGTCTTTATAGTCAGCTACCATATTAAATGCTTTTTCCGCATCCCCGAATCTGAAATGATGTGTGACCATGGAGTCGGCATTAATTTTTTTGTCTCCCAGCAGATCCAGGGTCATTTTTGTACAGTCGACCTGCCTTCTTATATTTTGTATTGAAATTTCTTTACGTCTTGTTTTTTCCACATTGAACGACCACCGATCAAAATCAGGAATGCCTATAATAATTAATGTACCCCCGGGCTTAAGCAGATCAACAGCCTGGTCAGCTGCTTCCTGTTTGCCGCAGCACTCGAATATATAATCCATTTGCAGGGGCTCCATTTCAAGTATCCTCTTTACAATATTTTCTTTATCAGGATTGCCTGTCCATTTTGCACCAAGTTGCCTGGCAATATGCAATCTTTCGTCAATCCTGTCAGTTACGTAAATATCATTGATCTGGTAATACCTGGCTGCCAGAAAAACACTCATACCTATCGGGCCGAATCCCAGTATCCCTGCTTTTTTATTTCCGGCTGCCTGTGGTTTTCTAACAGCATATATTCCTATTGCCAGGGGCTCTGAGATAACGGCCTGATCAAAGTTAAGGCTGTCAGCAATTTTATAGCAGGAACTTTCAGGCATTACCAGGTATTCTGATAATGCCCCCTCTGCCTGTCCGGGACATCCCAGGAATTTCAGATTCCTGCATGTATGGTGACGGCCTGACAGGCACTGGTCACAATTATGGCAGGGCATAGCAGGATCTATTGCCACCCTGTCACCCTTCTTCAGGCTCTTTACGGCAGCTCCAGCCTCAATTACGATGCCTGATGCTTCGTGCCCCGGTGTAAAGGGATATTCAACCACCTGGCTGCCTATTCTTCCTGAGCTGTAATAATGCATATCACTGCCACATATACCCACACTTTTTATTTTTATCAGTACATCAGTACTTTTTTTGATTTCAGGTGCAGGTACATCTCTGATATCTATCTGCCTGATGCCTGTTAATACTAATGATTTCACAGTTGTACGTTGATTTATAAATTTCTATAGGCAAATATAGTTATGTAGGGAATAATTACAGATAAAAAATATTTATCTTTATTAATAATTGTCTTATTCTATAAAACAATATAATATGAAACGGAAGTTATTAGTACCAGTTATTCTTTTGTTAATCATATTAGCAGGCATACTTGTGTTTTACCTCAATAAGGAGAAGATTGCTGTGCGTTTTAACGAGAAGGGACTCAACTATTTTGAACAGAAGGACTATGACAAGGCCATGATATATTTTAAAAGGGCATTTAAGCTGGATAATGAAAATGCAGACGCCTGTCTGAATATAGGGAAAACCTATTACCAGCTTGAAGACTACTCCCAGGCTCTTGAATATATCGACAAGGCACAAAAGATAAGCAACCTGCTCACAGAAGCTCCTTTTTACAGGGGACTTATAAAAATGAAGGAAGGTAAGTTCCAGGAGTCAATTCAAAATTTCAGTATTACGCTTTATCTTGATTCAGCCTATTGGAAAGCATACTATCAGAGAGGTATTGCAAGGGCAAACCTCGGGGATTACCTTGGTGCTGTTGATGATTATAAAAAGGCGATGATTATAAACAGGGAAAATATTGATATATATTTAAAAAGTGTTGAGGCCAGGTCGTTACTGGAAGACTTCAGCGGGGCAATAAAAGATTATGATAAGATACTTGCCCTCGACAAGGATAACGACCAGGCATACTATAGCAGGGGATTCCTGAAAATGAATCTTAATGACTACGCAGGGGCTGTTAAGGATTTCAGCCAGGCTTTAAGCATCAATAATGAATACAGGGAGGCTGTATACAACCGGGGAGTATGTTATGCCAATATATCTGATTACAGTTCATCCATTAATGACTTTACACGATGCATTCAGGGCAAATACAGATTGGAGGATTCTTATTATAACAGGGCTTTATCCTATATTCATAACAGGCAGCTGAATAATGCGGTATCCGATCTGCAGAAGATCATTAGGCTTAACAATAAACATGTGCAGGCATATTTCCTGATGGGTATAGCCAAATCAATGCAGCAGGATTTCGCAGCATCTGTCAGGTATTATGACAGAGCCATAGAGCTTAATCCTTACCGTGCTGAATACTATTTTAACAGGGGAGTGTCAAAGGGTAATATGAAAGAACACAGGGAAGCGATAGTTGACTATAACAAGGCGATAGAGATTAACAGTAATTATCCTGATGCGTATTACAGCAGGGGTATTTCCAGGATTAACCTCAATGATTATGAGGGTGGGTGCGCGGATTTCAGGAGAGCAAAAGAGCTGGGTTACAGTTTGGCTGACCGGCAGATCAACATGCACTGCCAGAGATATTAGTACCTGTTAAGCCATCTGTATCTTCTGGCACTGTC
>CAZHQW010000098.1:0-4346 GCA_964534745.1 uncultured Bacteroidales bacterium | reverse complement strand
TATTTTATACCGTAAAGGATACCGCTATCCCCAACGATAAACTTGATTCTGAGCGCAACAGGCACTTTAAATATAGATGATGTTCTGATAAATTCCACCTTTTTCAGTTTCCATGACTTAATGTCTCTAATCAGGGAATCGATATTACCGTAAAATTCCCTGCTAAATAGATCCTGGAATGCAAATGCGCCGCCAGGTTTCAGAATCCTTAAGGCTTCTTTTATTAAGTTTTTTCGATCATCAGCTTTAATTGTATGAAACACAAAATTGCTGGTTACAGCATCAAATTCAGCATCGGCATAAGGAATATTTACAGCACTGCCTTTACTGAAAACTACCCTGTCCGATAACCCTTCCAGCCTGGCATTTTGTTCACATATACCCTTTGAGTAATCCCACACTTTTACCCATTGGTCTATACCTGTAACCTTTGCATGCGGATATTTATTTGCCAGTAGTATGGGAACCGGACCGTTACCTGTACCAATATCAATAGCTTTTCCATTACCATCCCATTCCAGTCTTTCTATCAGTGCTTCATAAAATTGCATTTGAATTCTCCTTTTATTCCTGCCCAGTAGCCAGAAAGCATAAAGGAAGTACAGGGAAAATATTAAAAATACTGTTGAAAACGCACCGGCAATTATCCTGACATAAACATTGCTGACCAGAATTGCAGCACAAAAAATAATTAATGACAGTAAAAGAGGAATTATAATAATCTTAACCGGTATCCAGTTGCCGAAATTTGTCTTATGTTTCATTTTTAATACAGGTTAATTCAATAATAAATATGCTGTTAAAGTACTAATTAATACAATCGGGGCTATAAATATCCAGCCAATAGTAAAGGTTTTTTTTACATGTGTTTTCATGGTATCAATTGTTGTTTCCCCCGGAATATTTAAAAATGATGGCTTTATTTTTCCAATCAATAATAAGTCAATAAAAAAAGAGTCAAATAAAACAAGTAAAATCATTAATACAAATGTCCATGATAACATCCCGACAAAACTTGAATTACTGTCAAATGATAATAATTGAAACAAAACAAAGAAAGATGTAATAAGCAGGGAAATTATTACCATTATTAAAATACCGGTTATTGATTGTCTTTTTTTTAAATGGCCCGCCGTGTCACGTGTCCTGTGGACCAATCCGGTTTTATATACAATGATTGTAAGTAACAATAGCAAAATGCATCCTGTAAAGAAGAATATTACAATATATATAAACACAGAAGCTATATTTACCTTGTTTTGACTGTTATATGACCTTTTTTATAAATATAGCCTATTATATTTAAAGTGCAAAGTGTCATATTTAAAAGGGAAATCCAAACAGGGAAGGCTTAAAAAGTGTGACTTGAATAATGTTATTACTAACGTAAAATAAAAGGAAGACAAAGATATTGTCATATTATATCCCTGCCTTCCCTTTGAACTCGCAGATCTTTAAAATCCTATATCCAGTCCCAAATATATTTCCCTGCCCTGGTTAACAGGGATCGATTTGCCCGGCGTGAGGCCCCAGTCAGTTAACCATATTTCTTTATCAAGAATGTTGTCAACCTTCAGGAACAGTGATAAATTATTCGCAAATGTCCATTTCAGCAAGTTAATAAAGTCATATTTGATATGGAGATTTACCAGGTGGTAAGCTTCAGGCGAGGGATTCAACAAGGTTTTGTATTTATCATCAGGCTCACCCTGGAAAACATCAAACAGGCTGATGCATATTCCCCGATCCATATAACTGATACCTGCTTTTGCGCCAAAATTGGGAAGAGGAGTGACATTTTCAGCTCCGCTATTGTCCTTATTTGTCTGATATAGCATGGAACCTGTAAGAAGTAAGCTTTTGTTAACATAATACTTGCCTTCGAACTCAACACCCTGAATTTCTATTTCCCCGATATTATCGTATGTAGGAACAGGATATTTACCTGACCTGTCCTGTATAATTATGTCCATTTGCTTGCTGAAGAAATAATTTGTACCAATCTGAAAAGATTTACCCTGGTAATTAATTCCTGCATCAACAGTATTGACCTTTTCAGGTGTGAGATCAGGATTTCCGCTCATTGCCGGATGCTGCAGTGCCAGTTCATTTATGCTGGGTGCTCTGAAAGCCTGGCTATAAAGCAATTTAACATTTAACCTGTCGAACGGATAAATAATTATTCCTCCCCTGGGAACAAAATCAATGTCGATGTTTTCAACTTTATTTACCTGGAAGCCCCCTATCAGTTTCAGTTGTTTTAGTATCTGGTAATCTGCCTGCGCGAATGCTCCGAGACTATACCGGGTTGCATCGTTAATGGTTAAATCACCTTCAGGTGCCTCAATGATCTCTTTGCCTTTGATGGTGTTGTACAAACCTCCGAAATTGATCCTTAAATTATTTGCCAGGTTCAGTGAATTCATCCATTCACCTGTAATTTCATAAGAATCACGGTTAATGTTCGGCCATGATGATACATCAAATGTTGACTTGGTATAGGTAAGATTAAAGTTCATGTCCCATTTCTCTGATATATCGAGTTTGTATCCAAGGTCTCCGAATCCTTTTTTCCATGTACATGTCCCGTAAGAAGGAAAAACAGAAGCATAATCTGCAATGAAATAGTAGTTTTCCCACTGGGTATAAGATGACATGAAACGGATGTTCCTGAAATTAACATCAAGATATGCACCTACACTCGTATTGGGAATAGACACAGTTACAGTAGTATCTGCTGTCATTGTCGCATATTGCCAGTCTGTTTCCCATTTCTGCTTCTCAAAATACCTGGCTGCAGCAACTATATCCAGATCCCCGATTTTTATTTTTGCCTTTGTCATACCACCGTAGCTGCCTTCAACACTTGCCTGTGCTGTTACAGAGATATTAGTTTCCTCAGCTTTCTCAGTAATAACATTAATTACAGCCGAGAAAGCATTTGATCCGTAAAGTACTGATCCGGGACCCCTGATAACCTCAATTTTTTCTATAATATTTACAGGGAATGCTTCATACATCTCGCTTTTTATTCCTCCTTCCAATGCTTCACGCACAGGACGTCCGTTAACCAGAAGCAGAACATGGCTTGATGACGGTTGTATCTGATCACCACGAGGTGCTATTGTTGTTCTGTCCGTCATATAAACAGTTGATCCAATAAGGCTTGGCATAGCCTCCAGCAGCTCCTTGAGATTAGTACCACCTAACCTGTTAATTTCATCTTTTGTTAGAACAGATACAACACCGGGTGCATCTGAAAGTTTTTCAGATGATTTTGAGGCTGTAGTTATTTCCATATTGAGAAGGTCTTCAAGTGACAGCTCAACCGGAGCCGATGTGCCGGCCTTTTCCATGCTAATATCTATTTTATCATAGATTCCTATTGTGGCACTTGCTGTTTCCATGCCACGCAAGGTGAAAACCATAGTTTTAATGGTGTCGGGTACCTGTTCAATTCTGTAATAACCAGCATCATCTGTTGTTACTGACCTGTCCAGTCCCTTGGGGATAACCTTAACCCTCTCAAGGGGGTTCTGATTATTATCTGTTACCACACCTTCCAGGGTTCGGAATTGTCCACTCAAATGTATAGTAATGAATAAGCTCATCATTAATACAATAATAGTCCTCAGTTTTTTCATATGTTTACATTTTATGTTATTATATTAAATTTAGCAAAAAGAGCTTATGCGATGGGCGCAGGTATACTAATTTATATCACCTTGTTCAGGTGATTTAAATCAATTTATTCAGGGGTATTTATAGTATACGATAAGAAAAAGAGGATAAATAAGAAATGTCAGTTCTTATATGAATTTCTGGCGGAGAAAGAGGGATTCGAACCCCCGGTCCCGCATAAGCAGGACAACTGATTTCGAGTCAGCCCCGTTCGTCCACTCCGGCATTTCTCCGTTACTAAACAATATCCGTTGCAAAACACAAAAATAAGAAAATAAAACTAATGCCAGCTTTTAAGATTTGTCTGCCAGGATTCTTTTCTTTAAGATAGCGATCCCGGAACCGGTCTTAAAATATTTTTCCAGTTGGATAGCTTTCTTTTTAGTTTTTACTGCTACAAATACCTCAAGGCTGAAAGGCTTATAAGGTCTTGTGGATAAACACAGACCTGCATTATGTTCACCTATTCTTCTTTTAATGTTTTTGGTGTACCCTGTATAAATAAATGGTTTTGTTTTACTTTTCAGAATATAGACGTACCACATATTCAAGGTTGAATATTTAATCCAAATTAAAAGTAACCATTAGGTCTGAACTTAGAATAATTATGGCCCGAAAAAAATATGATTGGTAAACAAAATGGTCTGCTCGCCTTCGCCCGCCTT
>CAZHQW010000097.1:0-4557 GCA_964534745.1 uncultured Bacteroidales bacterium | reverse complement strand
TATTATAAAGAATTTTTATTCTGGCATCTTTTTTTTCATATTCGTTCAAGATTTTTTGTGTATTATCTGTTGAGCAATCATCAATTATAATTAGTTCAAAATATTTATAAGTCTGTGCTAAAACAGAATTAATTGCATATTTTATATATTTTTCGCCATTATAAACAGGCATTATTATACTAACAAGAAAATCCATGATAACTTTAGTTAATATTTTCAATTTCTCTCAGAACATTGGTAACTATTTCATTCCAGTCATCATGTTTAGCTATTAGTCTTTTCCCTTCGTTTAACTTTTCTGAGATTATTACCGGATTTTTAAAGGCTTTTTCAAGAGTGTTATATATATCCTGAACTGATTGTGGATTGAAATAAAAGGCGGCATTACAACAAACTTCTTTTGCAAATTCTCTATTAGAAGTGAATATTGGTTTCTTATACTTTAGAGCATCTATGTATACTGATGAAAAGGATTCCAGCAATGTTGGCAAAATTACGGCATCTACCTGATTATATAAAAAATGCAAGTTAAATTGACTTATCTCGCCCAGATTTTTAATGTATTCGTTTAAATGATATTTTGATATTGACTTTAAGATTTTTTTTGCTCCTTTACCTTGATTTGATTTTATGGTCAAATAAATAATATAATTTGCATTATTCTTTTTAAATAGTGATGCTAGAGTTATTAATATTTCCAGGTTCTTATGATCATAATACCGGCTTAGAGCTAATAACTTTATTTTATTCTTTTCATTGAGTTTAGGTATATAATTTAAATCAGAATTATTATATAAAGTTGTGTAAGAATTTGGTACAATAACTATTCTATGTAAATGCTTGAATTTCTTCAATAACAGATTATTTTGAATTTTTGATTGACAAAATATTATGGCCAAATTATTCACTCTCATTCGGAAAGAAAAATTGCGTAGTCTATGTTTTATTTTATTTATAATGGTTAGGGGAATACTATTTAGATTAGTTAAAGTAAGAAATGGATTATCAAATAGCAATGCTTGCTTTTTATAATTTGGAATTGGCAGATTTCCTAATGAAATTACAAAATCAACTTTATTATGATTAATTATTTGTTTTATCCAGATATAATCTAAAAAGACTCTGAAAATCCAAAGGTGAAGTATTCTGGGAACATTAATAAGGATTAGTTTGTCACATTCAAATTTTTCAAATCCAACGTTTCGCGGAGCAACAAGTATTGAAAGATGAGAATTTTTTAAATTAATATATGCCTTAGTAAAATTTAATGCAACATTTAATCCTCCCCCATATTTCACTGTTGATGCATTAATAAGGATTTTCATTTTTTATATATATTAATATTTAGCTATTATAGTTAAGTATTATAAGAGTTCAATATAACTGATTATCAGCACGATAATTTATTTTGTCTTACTATTTAAATTTATGCATTTAAAAATATAACCTTTATTTTGCATAAGTTTAATGAATCTCGGCACTACATACAACATATTTTCGCTGGCTTTGGGGGAATCATGGAATACGATTATTGAGCCGGGGCGTACATTTTTCAATACTATTGACAGGCATTTCTCCTTGCCGATGGTTGTTTTAAAGTCATAGCTCATAACATCCCACATAATAATGTTGTAAGAATGTCTCAGGTATTTAAGCTGTGTACGTTTAATTTTTCCGTAAGGGGGCCGGAAGAGAGTTGATTTTATAAAGTTGCCTGCAAGTTCAATATCATCATAATATTCCTTGTTTTTTGTCTTCCATCCTTTAAGGTGACTGTATGTATGATTGCCAACAGCGTGATTTCTGTTTATTATTTCCTGGAAAATTTCATGGTACCTTTCTGCATTCCTTCCCAGACAGAAAAAAGTTGCCCTGGCATTATATGAGTCCAGGATATCCAGTATTTTTAATGTTATTTCGGGGGTGGGACCGTCATCAAAGGTAAGGTATAATTCCTTTTCTCTGTTATGCAGGTCCCAGATAAGACTATAATAAATCTTTTTTAAAACATATGGTGTCCGGACCGAAACCATAAAGTTCCTAATGAATAAAATTTAATGACATGGCATAGTTTTGCAGTTTTTCTTCGATTTCCATTGCCTGTTCTTTCTGTCCGTACGCATTTGTAATTCTGCCAAGCTCACTTAAAATATGTAACGCCAGTCTTTTCTCATAATAAAGGTCTTCGCTGAATTTTCCCCCGAGGCTCACATAATAGTCAAGGTCGTTGCACACATGATCAGTCAGGGTATTTACAAGAGAATTCGCCGTGTCATTTTCTCCAAGTTTATAATAGCTTTCTATCATTGATAAAGCAAAGACATCATACCTTACCGTCGTATCCGGCATAACATCAAGGCATTTATCAAGGACTATCTTCGCTGAGTCTCGCTTCCCTTCAGCAATGAGGGTTTCAGCGAGTGTGGCAAAGTTATTTCTAAAGTTAGAAAGCATACGTCCTACATTCTCATCAATATATACATTGGGGTCATTAATACCTGTCCATTTAAAATCGTTTATCATCTTATCGAACATGATTTCTGAATCGATACTTCCCCTTATATACATTGAACTTTCTGCCTTTATTGGAACAATCCTGTATGCAAGTCCGCTAACCTGAAAATAATCTTCAAGGTTTAAATAGTTATCACTTGATACGGTAATGGCGTAATATATAGGCCGCTCCCAGTCGTTGGTCGCAAGGAAGTCAAGTACCATCAAATGGTTCTTGGTGATGTAACGCCTGTTAATTTCAAATTTCACAGGGGTTATCCTGTCCGCCATTTCCGGTTTTACAGTCCCGTTACTCACTACTTTAGCAGAATCAACGCTTATTATCAATTTTTTACTTGGGATATAATCAACCCTCTCAGGTACATTTGGTATATGTTTTGTCCTTGGATCATCATCGGCAACAAAATTCATGATCTGCTTCAAATCGTAATATTCTTTAAGCCTGTCAATGATATGCACTATATCGAGGCTTCCCTGCCTGTATTTTTCTTTTCCCAGTGACATGGGTAACGGATCGGATTTATAGGCTTTTCTTTCCATCTGTTCAATGTACCAGTCAGCTCCCAGGTAACTTAAATTTACAACCCTGACGTCTGTTCTTATACCTTCAACCTCCTGCGCATACCATAGGGGGAATGTGTCATTGTCTCCATTTGTAAACAGTATGGCATTGGGGGCGCATGAGTTTAAATAATTATATGCAAAGTCTCTTGCAAAGTATCTGCCTGAACGGTCATGATCATCCCAGTTTTCTTTCGCCATTATAAAAGGCACTGCCAGAAGGCACAACAGTGAAGATATTATAGCACTCAGTCCCGCAGGCAATATCCTTCTCAGTAAATCTGTAAATGCCAAAGCACCCAGTCCGATCCAAACAGCAAAAGCATAGAATGACCCTGCATAGGCATAGTCTCTTTCCCTGGGCTGATAAGGATACTGGTTCAGATATAAAACGACAGCTATTCCGGTCATAAAGAATAAAATCATTACAACCCAGAAATCCTTACTGTGATTTATGCTGTGGTATACAAGTCCGATTAGTCCCAGTATCAGGGGCAGCAGATAATACCTGTTTCTGGCTTTATTTAATTTCAAACTCTCAGGAAGTTTATCCTGGTTTCCGAGCAATAGTGCGTCGATGAACTTTATGCCGCTTATCCAGTTTCCCTTTGTTATTTCCCTCAGTCCGTACCGGTCATAACCATGTCCCTGGATGTCATTCTGCCTGCCGGCAAAGTTCCACATAAAATATCTAAAATACATGTGGCCCAGCTGGTACCTTAAAAGAAACCTTATATTTTGAAAAAAGGACGGACTCCTTCTAGGGTTCCTTCTGTCATATACAATATTGTCCTCACTGTCCCTGAGGGGTCTCCCGTTTTCGTCTGCCTGTGGCTGGTAGATATCGCGCTCATCTATTTTAGCCCACTGAATATATGCATTCACATGCTCAGGGTCAGAACTCCACATTCTTGGGAAAAGCGTAACATATTTTTTATCAAAAATATATTTTAATTTGTGGGTTGTGAGTTTATATTTCCCGTCTTCCGGAACATAAACCGGGGCATCTTCCTTAGTATCAATGGCAGGGGCATTAAAATACTGGCCTCTTAATAGCGGGCGGTCACCGTATTGTTCCCTGTTAAGGTAGGAGAGCAGTGAGAATACATTTTCAGGGTTATTCTGATCCATGGGCGGATTTGCGCGGGAGCGGATAATTATGGTGGCATATGAAGAATAGCCAAGAATAATGACTGCAAAACATGTAAAGGCAAGGTTAAAATAGGGGTGGATATTAAAACGTGTGAGAATAATACCAGTGATCATTATACCAATTAAAAAGATCATAAATACAATGATCCCGGAATTATAAGGTAAGCCCAGACCATTTACCAGGGCAAGCTCAAAATATGAAGCAAACTCAACGATATGGGGTATTATACCTGACTGGATAAAGACAAGTATAAAGGCAGAGATGAAGAGTGCTGCGAAGATGCCCTCGGGTGTGGCTTTATACTTTCTGAAGTAATATACGAGTACAAT
>CAZHQW010000096.1:0-4741 GCA_964534745.1 uncultured Bacteroidales bacterium | reverse complement strand
AAGCCTGCGGGCATAAGATAGAAACTCATCCACTTTCATTTCCCTGAAGAATAAGAGTCCGTGTGCAGCTCTTATCCTAGGGCTTTTATGCTGAAAAAAATAAGTCTTGCCCAGCAGGAGCTGAATAGTCTTTAATTGATTGACCCATATCTGCTGCATAAAATCACTAAATTTACCGTCGTACTGATAACTGGGAAAAGATGCTTCAACCTGGCTGACATAACAGTTTGTAAAAGCATTATTCATAACTCCCATAGCACTTAATGAAACAGGTACAATAACATTGGCCTCGGCCGGATGGAAATGGTGCCAGACATTTCTGTAACCCCATATCCTCAGGTCCGACAGGTCTCTGTCCTTTTGCCATAAGCGCACCGCTTCGGCAATAACCTGCAATACTTTATAATGAGTATCCGGACCGCTGCCTTCGGGATCGAGGGACAGGCTGATCACTGTGGGCTGAATTTCTCTGAGCTGAGTCAGGACAGGCTGCACATCGCGACTGCGTTCGGGATTTCCCGTAAAAATATCACCGGTATAAAATCCCAGTCTCAGGTGGTGCACATTTTTTATCTCGATTCCAAAATAGGCCCATACGCGTTCCTCTTCGAACTCGCGTATCATACCTTTGAGCTTTTGAATATCCGGCGGATTCTTCTCACCGTCATAGCTTTTACGCAATGTCCCAAGTATTTCATTAATCTGATCTTCAAGTTCCGTCATGCTCTTAACCTTATAAATATATACAATACAGCGGACAACACGGTGCGATAATCCCCTGCGAAGTTCGTAAGGTTCGCCTGATGCTACCTTTATCAGGTAATGATAAACATCCTTATCCCATTTGTACCTGTATCCTGCCTGAAAGAAATCGGGATATGCCGTCATTTGTATCAGTCCCTTTTCCAGAAAGCTTTTTGTGTCTTCAAGCACTTCGATCATAAAACGGTTCGTAACCGCGGTAAAACCGGAAGTTAAAACAGAGAAATGTGCCCTGTTCGTTTCATTTCGCAGAAGGCGATGGATATGAGGAAGCATTCCCAGCATGATATCATCGTGGTGCGGACCTGTATGATAGTAAGCCTGGTTTTCCTCACCCTTCATTCCTTTTTCGATCTTTTTTATCACTGATTCGATGACCGAGCTGACTGACGATTTATCAAGACGGGGTATCAGGCGGCAGTGGATATCATTTTTTAAATCATCGGGAGTAAGGTTCCGGGCATATTTACCGAGCTTTACACACATATCTGTCACGGCCCTGTCTGTCTTTTCCTGTGTCCATTCACCACTGGTGTAATATGACTCAACTGAGTTTTTAAGCAAAGAGGCAGCCCCTTTTGTAATATAAAAACGTGCATTTTTAAGTTTACTTAGGGCAGTGGCCGGATAAAGGTTTGAGGTCGGCTGCTCCAGTGCATCCTTCACCACAGGGGCTTTGGCATGTCCGGCAGCAATTATTATTGCAACGGTTTCCTGATTATATGTGATGGTTTCAAGTCCGACAGTTATCACCAGGCGATTCCTGGATATTTCTATACCTCCCAGATCGGCAGCGGCTACTGCCTGGGTTTCAAAATTAGTGGTTGTGAGTCGCGTGTGGGAATGATGATCAGAGCCTTTTGTGTTAAATGCCATGTGTCCGTCAGGTCCTATGCCACCCAGAAAAAATCCGATTCCTCCCAGGCTGCGTATCCCGGATTCATATTCCGAACACCAGTTGTCGATGGCAAATATCGAACGCTGCTGGAGAAGCTCTGCCGTATTTGAAGGTTCGCGGTAACGCAAGGATAAATCCACCCTGAAATCAGGAAAAACCTCGCTGAAATGCCTGTTTTCGGGAAGCTTAATATCATCGCAATTAATTAACAGCGCCTTATCAGGACTGAGTCCGAATCCTTTTATATAAAAACGATTCACATAGTTGCAGAAACTGTTATGCCGGGCAGAGCTTATCGGATAAAACTCATCGATTTGCACAAAGCGAAGATCTCTTAGTCCGGGTTTTCTCAAGTTACCAAGTCCGTATCTTTCACGAATCTGTTTTCCTTTTTTACTGTTCCAGTTTTCCAGAAGATAGCCTGTCCATTCAATAAAATACTCGGGTGTCTTTCCTGTGGGCAGACTGATTACACCGGCAGGATTTTCCGAAATCCATTCAAGAAACCGCAGGGCAGTCAGTAATCCCAGGAGCGGAAAGTTATCTACAGTAATGTAGGGGATATTGGTATTTGCAGATACCAGGTCTTTTTCGCGGACAAACAGCTTTTCAATATTTGTAAATTCTGCTTTTACCATATAAAGTTTAATACCCGGAGTATTATCCTATAAATGTTGCTTTGATTTAACAATTTAAGAAAAAAAATAAAAAGCATATGTCTCTTTTTTAATAATTTAAATTTTAATACTTTTGTGCCGCTTTTAGTTCGGGGTGTAGCGCAGCCCGGTTAGCGCACCTGCTTTGGGAGCAGGGGGTCGTGAGTTCGAATCTCACCACCCCGACAGAAAACAGGGACAGTGCCCAAGGCGCTGTCCCTGTTAAAAAAAATGAACTTTTCATGATGGGTATTTAAGGTTCATAGTAGTTATATATATATAATCATAAAAGTATTATGAACTAATACCTGTAAAAATGAAAAAACTTCTGCTTTTAATATTCAGCTTCATTGGTTTTATAAGCATTTCCTTTGGCCAGATAACAGAGGATGACATCGTAGTATTGCTAGATGGGTGGACAAAGGGGACTGATCCTTCAGAATTCCAGGTCATGAGCGGCGATAATATAACTTCAGTATCAATTGCCGACAGCATAATAACTTTTCATTGCCAGCTCAATCATCCTGATTATTATCCGCAAATTGGCCTGTATTATTTTGATACAGTTGACCTGTCTTTGTATACCAAGATGATTGCAAAAGTAAAGCTGGTCGATTATAATAAAGGCTTTGGTGTTGAACTCAGGGGGAAAGCAAGAACGGCAGGTACTGCCGCCGATGAGTACGGATGGAATCTTGAAGTTGGTGATGAAGCATGGACGAACGGCAGTCAGCCAGGGGCCGATACAAAAAGGGATGTGCTCGAACAAACCGGTGAATGGTCTTATTTTATCTACGAAATTTTACACTGGCAGTGTAATTTCCCGGCATGGGTATGGATAGATTCAACAAAAATATACGGACTTACGCCGTACTATCATTATAAAACTGCGGATGCACTTGAACATGATATTCAGATTGACTATGTGGTAATGGTAAAACCGGAGGTCACACTGGAAGAAGCAAAGGAATACATGGGAGATGATTATGTTTATTCGTCCATTTCGGAAAATTCTATTGATAATGAGCCTTCTCTAAAAATATATTTCGATAATAATCTGAGGCAATTGAATATTTCAGGCAGTAAGCAGATTCATGATGTAGATATTATAAGTGTAACCGGACAGGTAGTTCAAAAAAGATGCGATATAAATCAAAATAATTTCAGCCTGGATATATCAGGTTTGAAAAGTGGCATTTATATTATAAAGGTTGATTCCCGATCATATAAAATCCTTATTGATTAAAGAGACAGAACCCATATTTTATCACCCGCTTTCAATATAGGGACAGCGCCCATATTTTTGGGCGCTGGGCCTGTTTTCAAAGTTTTACTATTTTTTTTGTAATTGTTTCAAGCTTATTACTTAATTTAACGAAATAGATACCTTTTGAAAAGCCTGAGAGGTCTATTTCCAGACAATCAAATTCATTCCGTACGGCCCTTTTCATTAAGATAGTTCCTGCACAATTTAGAACTTCAATCTTAATATTCATTGCTTCTTCGGAATCCATAGAGATTTGAAAAACATTACAAGTTGGGTTTGGATAAATTGACAATTCCTGGAAGGAGGCATTTATATTGTGTATTGCAGTTGCCGGCTCAGTACCTATTGTATCAATTTCGCTTAAAGGAACAAATTCCCAGCTAAGTTTACCAGATTTCAGGTTGTGGTTTAAAAGGATAACGAAATTATTATCATCACTAAATGATTCTTTCAAACCTGACGCCAGGAAATAAATACTATCTTCAGGGGAATATTCAATATTAATATCAGTCCGGTCGCCGGCCAGGCATAATACTTCAATCCCTTTGTTCCTGGCTTTCTGAAGATTAGGGTATACCTCATCATAAAAATTTGAATGACTTATATTTCTGGTGCTTGAAGCAACGGAATCCAATAGATATGTAAGGCTATCATTATCTATCATCCATAAAATTTTATGATGTATCAGGAACAGATAATCAGAATTTTCTATAGTATCCGCAACATCCTGAATTAATTTTAATTGATCGCCTTTGATGTCAGGAGAATCCAGCTCAGTGTCGAGCACCAGGAATGTAATGGTATTCTTACTAAAAGCATAATAACGGGGCTTTTTTGTAAATTCCAGGATGCTGTTTACATTACTAACATCATGGTTACCTAAAGCCCAATGGGTATTTTCATCCCCCAAATTAAAAATCTCGTTACAATATTCCAACGTACTAATTTCTTTCGAAGTATTCCATGTCAGATCCCCGCCAAGTAAGAGCAGGTCATACTTTGAATAGTCAATTATTTCAACTGTTTTCAACACACATTCGCCCTGCTCTTCATCATTTCTGGGATGCCCGATAAAAATATATGTTTTAATAGTATCTCCCTGTGAAAAGCATAATATATAAGGATTAATAATAAAGATCAAAAGGATTAAATTTTTCA
>CAZHQW010000095.1:0-5305 GCA_964534745.1 uncultured Bacteroidales bacterium | reverse complement strand
ATCTGCATGTCATCATACAAGGCAGCCCTTCAGGGAAATGAGCATAAAAGGATCCCGGATGACGTGCATGCCAATCCTACCATTATTGGCCATGAATTCAGCGGTGAGATTATAGAGACCGGTGAAAAATGGAAGTCAGCGTTTCAATCCGGGATGAAGTTCTCAATCCAGCCGGCCATTAATTATCCGGATGGCCCGGTTGGAATATTAGGTGCCCCGGGCTATTCATACCGCTATATAGGGGGCGATGCCACGTATATTATCATCCCCAATGAAGTAATGGAACTGGATTGCCTCCTGCCATACAAGGGTAAAGGCTTTTATCCTGCAGCTCTGGCCGAACCATTATCATGTGTAATCGGAGCCATGCATGCCAACTATCACACCAGGCCGGGGTCGTATATTCATGAGATGGAGATAGTGGACGGCGGTAACCTCGCGCTATTGGGCGGCGCAGGACCTATGGGACTGGCGGCCATAAACTATGTAATTCACCGGACCGACCGTAACCCGCGACTGATGGCCATAACAGATATTGACCAGTCAAGACTGGACAGGGCTTCCCTGCTTATCCCTCCCGAATATGCTTTACAGAAAGGCATTCGTTTGCAATATGTAAATACGAAAGCATTAAATGATCCCGCTGGCACCTTGCTGAAACTGACAGGAGGAAAAGGATACAACGATGTTTTTGTTTTCGCGCCGGTTGAATCCGTTATCGAGCAGGGCGATAAAATTCTGGCATTTGACGGTTGCATGAACTTCTTTGCAGGTCCTGATGACCCTGACTTTAGGGCAAGGGTTAATTTTTACAATGTGCATTATAATTATACCCGCATTATCGGTACAAGCGGCGGTAACAGCAACGATATGAAAGAAGCCCTTGAAATGATGTCTGCCGGAATCGATCCTGCCGGACTGGTGACACATATTGGCGGACTGGATGCTGTCATTGACACAACCATGAACCTTCCGAAAATCCCGGGTGGGAAGAAGCTTATATATACTCACATATCCATGCCGCTGACAGCTATATCCGAATTTGAAGAAAAAGGGAAATTCGAACCTTTATTCAGGAGTATGGCTTCCATTGTTAAGAAGACCAATGGATTATGGAATATTGAAGCAGAAGATTTTCTGCTGAATAAAATCTGAGAGTGACATCACGAGTAATCCGGTTTTCCAACCTTCCCCATAAAAATAATAGCTCCTGTTGAATTTTCTTTGATGAGATAAAGGAAGGGTTTGTCCACCTTAAAAATAACAGGACCTTCGTCAATAACACTGATTTCTCTCATTTCTACAATAGTTGCAGCAGCTGCTTCGGTGCCTTCCTCCTTCACATCTATAAACGTCTGGTGAATCACCCTGGAAATATAGATGCCGCCTCCAGGTGTGATCCGGCTAAAATCGGCTGCACCTGAGAAGGCCACTCCAAGACCCAGGTTGCAAAGAGGATCGTTCAGCAGACTCTTGAAACCATATTTGAATTTTGGCAATTCGACCTGGACATTTGTCATACTTGAATTTTCAAACCATGAATCCCAGTGTTCAACATCCAAATTAGCCACCAGGTCTGAAATCGTTTTATCTCCGGAGGGTAGCATTACTACCATGCTGAAAGCGCTATCACCGTATGGCAGCTCAACTGCACGAAAATCCTCATTATAGGTATAATTAAAAGTCCCGTTTACTATCATATAATCGGTAATATGGCCGGAACCACCCGCCAGATTGAAATTATCTTCATAGGTTTTGTCCTTCTCAAACTCATATTTCCATTTTGCGTTGAAGTAAATGGCATTGATCAGGTACATCACAGCATCACCAGGTATGAAATCCAGCATACCCTTTATCTTACCATTGGTATTGTCTTCTATCCACTGGTTAATGATCTCCAGGGTTTGCGGATCGGAGAAATCAATCTCCTCCACCTCTGCATCAAAATACTCCTTGTTGGTGGCAATGAATTCTGATAATGCTTCGAATCCCAGCCTGTACCAAATGCTATTGGCAATGGAGAACTCTACATGGTCATCCAGTGTGACCAGCTGGCCCATAAGGTCTTTATAGCTTTCATTGACTTCCTGGTTAGTAAGGTCTTCGAAATGAAGTACATCCCTGAAAGCTTCCAGAGTGGTGCCTGCTGCACCGTTATAAGTCATACCCAGCGCATAGGATACACTCAGGGGAGAGATCATAAGGTTATCCTCTTCACTCAGGCTATACACTTCCCGAAACAGTTCAAAGCCAAAAGCCTTATCAGCCTCAATGATCTCGGTCGATTTATTACTAAGCTTTATTTTCGAAGGTTCTTTTTTTACAGGTTCATCAGACTTCTCACAGGAGGATAATATACCTGCAGAAATTAAAAAGATCAATATAAATTTGATATATTTTTTCATCATATTTAATTTTTTGTAACAATGGTTAGATGCAAAATAATGGTGAAGGGTTGCTTATCCTGGAGAGACAGCGTCCCGGGGACTGCACCCGAATGGGGGCTGTCCCTTTTAAATATGGGGGCTGTCCCTGATTATTCTTTTCAATATCCGAAATGATGATATTCATCACCTATCTTATTAATTCCTACTGAAAGCGTGCTATTTCTCATATTATTTTCTTAACTTTTAATATATTAAGAATTAGCTTATATATATATTCTATATTTTATAACAAATTAAAGGCAGTTTTTATCAATCTCTTTATTTTATTAAAATTTAATACTTGAATGCATAAATAACTCAACTTCAATAATATATATAGTCATTAGAGTAATTCATCTACGTTATGGCAAAAGAAAGTAAACATATTTTCTCATTAAGAAAAATAATTCATGTTGTTGTATAAAGCAGGGAATAATGATTAAAATACTAATGCTAGAGGATAATAAATATGATTTAGAATTAATACTAAATCATCTTAAAAAAGACAAATTAGTCTTTTCTTACAAACAAACAGATAATAAAGAAGGTTTCACAAAATTACTGAAATCATTTCATCCTGATATTGTACTGGCCGATTACAGGCTTCCCGGTTTTACAGGACTCGAAGCTTTAGAAATTGTCAAACTAACAAACGATAACCTGCCGGTTATTTGTGTGTCGGGCACAATAGGAGAAGAAAAAGCTGTTGAGGCAATGAAAAACGGATTAAGCGACTATTTACTGAAAGATAATCTAAGCAGATTATCAGCAGCCATAAGAAGGGAAATCAGGGAAGCTGAAATACGCAGGAAACATAAAGAAGCGCAGGAATTATTAAGAATTAATGAGAGTAACCTGAAGAAAACACAGGAAGTTGCTCATTTGGGCAGTTGTGAGGTCGATTTGAAAACCAGTATTTGCGAATGCTCACAGGAATTCTATAAAATTCTCGGATTCCAACCCGGCAGATTTAAAATAAAACTTAAAGACATTATTCAATTAATAAGGCCTTCAGAAAGGAAAATATTTGAAAATGCATTCAAGGAGACTACGGAGACAGGGAAAAACTTCGATATGATTATCAATTTTAACTGTCCTGACAAAAGTTCTAAGATAATTCATTGTTCTAGTGAGCTCGGAGATAAAGAAAGTGATAAAAATGATAAGATTATTTTAGCAGCACATGATATAACAGAATTGATTGAGACAAAGAAAGCACTTGAAAATGTAGAGAAAGAAAAATCTATGATACTGGATTCAACATCCGAATTATTTTTTTTCTATAATGAAAATTTAAAAATTAAATGGGCAAACACTGCTGTAAGCAAATATCTTAATATTGAACAATCTGAATATAAGAATAAATTCTGTTATGAGGTATTATTCGATCGTAAAGAACCATGCCAGGAATGTCCTGTGTTGAAAGCCCTATCCACAAGGCAGATTCATTATCATATTCTATCGACACCAGATGATAAAATCTGGGAAGTTAAGGGATTTCCAGTATTAGATAACACTGGAGAAATAATCGGATTGGGGGAAGTGGCTCGTGATATTACGGCGCAGAAAATAGCTGAAGACGAATTAATAAAAGCAAAAGAAAAAGCCGAAGAATCCGATCGTTTGAAATCTGCATTTTTAGCCAATATGTCACATGAGATCCGGACACCAATGAATGGAATTCTTGGCTTTACAGAAATGCTTAATAAAGATAATCTGTCCGGTGAAGAAAAGAAATATTATTCGGAAATTATAAAGGAAAGCACTAACAGCCTCTTACATATAATTAATGATATACTGGATTTGTCAAGAATTGAAGCACAACAACTTAAAATAGAGAAAGATCCTTTTAATATAAATAAATTGATGAAGGAACTGTATTATGAATTTGAAATGTTTAAAAACAAAAATAACAAATCTGCCATTGAGCTGCGACTTAAAAATAAATATTCAGAAGGTTGTTATATATATTCCGACAAACACAGGATAAGACAGATATTAACCAATCTCCTGAACAATGCATTTAAATATACGGAAAAGGGATTTGTAGAATTCGGATATAAAGTAATAGACAATAGCACTATTCAATTCAGGGTTAAAGATACAGGTATTGGTATCTCAAGAGAATATCAAGGGATTATATTTGAACGTTTCAGACAGGCTGATGATTCAATGTCAAAATCATATGGAGGTGCAGGACTCGGATTATGTATTGCTGAAGGCCTTGTTAAATTGCTGGGCGGTAAAATATGGGTTAATTCCACACCAGGTATTGGAAGCACATTCTACTTCACTATTTCACACGACATGGAGGAAGAAACTAAATTAATTGAAAAGACTCTTAATGAACCTGAAAATTTACTTAAGAATAACACTATTCTGGTTGTTGAAGATGAGGAATTAAATATATTATACTTTAAAGAGCTCTTTAAAAATGCAGAAATTAATAGTCTTTTTGCCAAAGATGCAAAAGAGGCTATTCAGTTAGTAAATAGCAATCCTAAGATTGATATGGTTTTGATGGATATCAAGTTACCCGGAGAGGATGGCTATAAAGCAACAAAAAAAATTAAAAAGATTAGAAATAAATTGCCTGTAGTTGCCCAGACTGCGTATGCATACAGCGAGGACAGATTAAAATGCCTTATGGCCGGATGTGATGATTACATTGCCAAGCCTATTAATACAGATGAGCTTTTTAAATTAATGAAAAAGCACCTTAAAAAGAGGGACAGCGCCCATGTTTCTGAGAGGGACAGCGCCCATGTTTCTGAAAGCGACTCTGAACGGGATAGCGCCGATATTTTTTAAATATGGGCGCTGTCTCTCTTTTGTCCCTCTTTTGTGAACCTCAGGGGACTGAATTCGAACACCTTTCT
>CAZHQW010000094.1:0-5336 GCA_964534745.1 uncultured Bacteroidales bacterium | reverse complement strand
GCAAAGAACTGCTGCTCGAACAGAGAAGCAGCAAGACAATACAAATGGTTGTTCGTAGCAGGGAATCAAAATGATCTTTTTAAAGCTTTATCATATAAACCAGAGAAATATTTATTACCTGGTTCCTGGATGCATAAAACTCCGTGGTTGTTGATGTATTGAAAAAGTTGGTAAGGCTGTTCAGGTACCTGCCCTCAAACTGAAAAGTCCCGATACCGGTATGAAACCCTATCCCGGTAGCACCGCAGTAACCGAAACCAAACCTGTTGTCTATACCCGTAGGATAATCGACATCTGTATCAATCTCACCGGTCAGCATGTATGATATATAAGGTCCCAGGTTCAGGATAAAGAAAACCTTTTTTTTCCCCAGGGTAATATGTGTCATAAAAGGCATCTCAACATATGTTAAGCGCCCGTTATAATATTCGGAGGAGCCGAAATCCGCCAGCCATCCTTTTTCTGTATAGTTCAATTCTATCTGTATGCCCGCAATGGGTTCGGACACATACCTGAAAAAGATGCCGCCCGAGTAGCCTGTCCTGAATGTCTGATAAATACCCGCTGTCTGGAAGTCGACCCTTGAGAAGTTCATACCCTGGGTAATGCCCAGATAAGACCTGGGTTTATAGACTTTTTGTGCACCTAAGTGAAAAACTGATAATGGAACAAAAATCGCTATAAACAGTAACCTTCTCAACTAATTATTAATTTGGCAAGTCTCTAATTAATACATAAAGCATCATTTAATGCAACAATTGCATTTTTAAAGTCTTTGCGATTAATAACGAACTGCATATTAACCTGTTTGAGGGACTGCGAAATACACTGTATATTAATGTTTTTTTCTGCCAGTGCCCGGGTTGCCTTTGCCAGTATTCCCGGTTTTGCAATATTCGTGCCCAGGGCACATACAAGGGCAACAGGAAGTACCGTAATTTCATGATAATTATTTTTCAGCTCCCTTATAAGCTCTTCATTTAAATCATCCTCCAGTATAACCTGCGTTATGCTGTTTGCATTTGTTGTCTTCATGATGTAACTGACGTTGTACTTCTGAAATATCTCCATTATGCCCCTGTCAAAACCAACCTCCCCAACCATAAAGGGATCATGTATCTCTATAGCCATAACCCTGTCAATACCCGAAATAATCTCTACTCTCTTTTCCTCGCTGATATAATCCTTTGAAATCAGCGTGCCGGGATGGGACGGCTCAAATGTATTCTTTATACGTATGTTTATTCCCGCAATCTCAAGCGGTTTGGAAGCTTTGGGATGAATTGCTTCCATGCCTATGTCGGCAAGCTGGTCTGCAACATTAAAATTAGTGTGCCCCACGGGAATTGATTTTTCAACACCAACAATGTTGGGATCTGCTGATGAAAGGTGGTACAATTTATGTATTATTGCTTCGTCAGCTTTTACCTCAACAGCTATCTTGCTGAATGTCACTTCAGAATAACCCCTGTCAAATTCCCTCATTATGCCCTCTGTGCCTTTTGTATATCCTGTTACTACAGGAATGGTCTTGGAGTAATCAAGGTTTAAAAATGCCTTATGTATTCTCTCGTCTATAGTCAGATACTCTGAATCATTAAATCCGCATAAGTCGACAAAGTTTGCATTGATACCATTATTCTCAAGTATGTTCACCGAATTAAATGCAGAATGTGCCTCCCCTATGGAAGACAGTATCTCGCGGGCAGCCAGCAATATATTTTGCCTGTTGACATAGCCCGAAGCCAGGACATCTGCCAGGCTGTTTAAATAATTTTTTGCCTGGACAATCCTGTTGGTAATGAACTTTTCAGCGAGCTCGAGGTCCAGCTTTATGCCTGCGAAAGTCCGGTTAATCTCCAGCAATTTGTTCAGAAGGTTATGCAGTGCCCTGCTATAATCCTCATTATTTATGAATTTCTGATAAATACCCGGCTCCCCTGTTTTCTTATGTTCAAGCAGCCAGTTAGTTACATTTTCGTATGCCGACACTACAAAAATCCTGTTATAGTAGTCAACATCTTCCCTTTCCCCTATAATAATATTCTTTAATACTTCATCGAATTTGGACATTGAAGTCCCACCGATTTTTTCAACAGTAAGCATTTAAATAGATTATTTGGTTAATATAAAAAAGGACATTATTTCACTTCTAAAAGTAACTATTTTTAGTTAAATAACTACTTAAACCGGCAAGTCAGTTTAAATATATCCTGAATACCGGTTTGTATCCTATTATTTCGGAGTTGTCTCCCATAACCTCATATCCCAGAATCATATATAATATTCTCTTCTCCATTGTGAGTTTGGCAGCATCAAAATACCAGACCTCCGCAAATTGGATCTTGCCAACCTTATCCCTTCCGAAATCTTCGGTTTTTTCAAACTTCCTAAGGTCCCTCGGGGACATTTTTATGCCTGTTACAAAATCGTATGCATTGGCCCGCTTATCATAAACGGCTTCAAAAAGCTGATTCACAAATTCGTCTCTCCTGAGATTGCCCAGACATTGTTCAGTCCATATATCATCGGGATTAGGATTCTTTATTATCACGTCATAAATTATGGTATCAGCTATGAGATTGCCTGCCATGGAATCGTACTTAACCCGTATCTCCCGGTCATGATACTCCGGTTCCTGTCTTTTCTCCTTACAGCCTGTAAGGATAATAATTACATATGACAGCAACAGATAAACGATAATTTTATTCATAATCTCCAATACTTTTAATTATATACTAAAAAATCTAAAATCTACCTGTTAAAAGAAAGTCTTCTGCCGCAGGTACTCCCTGTTATTTTTCCTTTATCATAAACGAGACATCCATTCACAAAGGTGTGACTTACAGCAGAATGAAAAACCGTATTTTCCAGGGGAGACCATTTGCATTTATATAAAATATTATCAGGCTTTACTTCCCATTCATGGTTCAAATCCACCAGTACCAGGTCGGCAAAATAACCTTCCCTTATATATCCTCTCCTGTCTATACGGAACGTATCTGCCGGAGCATGGCACATCTTGCTTACAATATCCTCAAGAGTAATCATGCCCCTGTGATAAAACTCAAGCATTGCAACAAGCGAATGCTGAATCATAGGTATCCCTGAAGGTGCCTTTAAATAGGGATTATTCTTTTCATCAATTGTATGGGGAGCATGATCGGTGCCTACAAGGTCTATTTTCCCGGCCAGCAGTCCCCTGAAAAGCGCTTCCCTGTCTCCGGCAGTTTTAATGGCAGGATTACATTTTATTCTTGTTCCATATTTATTATAGTCATTATCATCGAACCAGAGATAGTGAATGCAAGCCTCGCAGGTAATCTTTTTATCGCCGGCAAAACCACCGGAACTGAATAGTCCGAGCTCCCTTTCCGTTGAGATGTGAAGTACATGCAACCTTGCATTATATTTCAGGGCCATTTCAACAGCAAGGGATGAAGATTTATAACACGCTTCGGCACTTCTTATCAGGGGATGAAAGTTAATATCTATGTCTTCTTTATACTTCGCTTTGTATTTACTTAAATTATTCATAATGGTCTCTTCGTCCTCGCAGTGGACAGCTATCAGCATAGCGCACTCAGAAAAAATATTGCTGAGAGTGGCGTTATTAACAAGCATATTGCCCGTGGAAGTACCGAGGAAAACCTTTATGCCACATACCTCGCGCGGATTTGTTCTTAATAGTTCCCTGATATTGGTATCTGTTGCTCCAATATAAAAAGAATAATTCGCCAGAGAGCCTTTTTCAGCAAGGGCAAATTTCTCATCAAGCAGTTCCACTGTTGTTGCAGGGGGAATAGTATTGGGCATGTCCATGTAGGAAGTGACTCCGCCTGCCACCGCAGCCTTTGATTCGGATGCAATATCGGCTTTATGGGTCATTCCCGGTTCCCTGAAGTGAACATGGTCATCTATTATGCCGGGAATAAGTATTTTATCACCTGCATCCAGCACTGATGCATTACCGGCGTCACGGTCCGAAGATCCTTCCCATATACGATCAATAATGTCATTATTTAAAAGTACATCACCTTTGAACCTGTGGCCTTCATTAACAATGACAGCATTCTTTATCAGGTATTTTGCCATATGACAGTTACCTTTTGTAGGATCTGAAAAAGCTTTTAAACTTCATTTTAAGGACTCCCCAGAGAGCTTCATTGAATATGCCGCCACTCATCTTTGATGTACCTTCCTTACGGTCTGTAAAAACAATGGGTATCTCAATAATTGCAAAACCCATTTTCCATGCCGTAAATTTCATCTCAATCTGAAAGGCATATCCCCTGAATTTTATATTGTCCAGGTCTATCGATTCGAGGACTTTCCTGGTGTAACATTTGAATCCTGCAGTCGTGTCCCTTATATTCATGCCTGTTATGAGCCTCACATAGGCAGAGGCAAAATAAGACATGAGTACCCTGCCAACAGGCCAGTCCACTACATTGACACCGGACTTATACCTGGAGCCTATCGCCATGTCGGCGCCATTAAGACAGGCATCATGTAACCTTATCAAATCATCCGGATTATGTGAAAAATCTGCATCCATCTCGAATATATAATCATAGCCCTTTTCAAGTGCCCATTTAAATCCGCATATATAGGCAGTTCCCAGTCCGAGCTTACCTGACCGTTCAATAAGGTGAAGATTATTATGAAACTCGGATTCTCTAAGATTTTTAACTATCTCCGCTGTTTTATCAGGTGAACCATCATCAATAATAAGAATGTCATAAGGTTTTGGCAGAGAGAATATTTTTCTTATCATTCTCTCTATATTCTCTTTTTCATTAAAGGTAGGTATTATGACTAAAGCGTTGTTCACCCTTTCGGCATAAAAATTTCAACTAATATATAAATTTTATGTGCAAATCTTACAGCACTTTTTGCAGTAATCCTGTTTTTTTACTATATAATTAACAAAAAACAGTATATATTATTGCAAAACCAGATTAATTCTTTGTTGAGCACTGGAATATTTCCTGCCCTTCAGATTGATTTTAAGCAACATAGTATAGTAAGCTGTTAAAATATGAATGACGGGCATAAATATATCCGTATTTTTTTTGTTGAGAAAAAATTTAGTTATACATTTGCAGCCGCTTTTGACCTGCTGGTTTTTTTTCAGTAAATAAAGCAAAATAAATATTGCTAAAAGATGGCAAAATTTTCATTTGTTTATTAATTTTGTCATCCCAACTTATTGTAAAGTTCTTTGAAAAGATTGAAGAGGCGAAAAAGGTTTCGAATAATACATTCTGGAAATTCCTGAATGAGTAATAAATCTTGAGACATATCAAAATTCTTTATTACAATGAAGAGTTTGA
>CAZHQW010000093.1:0-5507 GCA_964534745.1 uncultured Bacteroidales bacterium | reverse complement strand
CGGCTTAAGCCGGATTTTTTCATTCATCTACGCTTTTTTTATCTATGCTCCCAGCTCGAGCTGGTTCCTGACAAGGTTAAAGTATGCCCCTTTGCTGGCGGTCAGTTCCTTGTGCCGTCCCTGCTCAATGATCTCACCTGCCTCCATGACTACTATATTATCGGCATTCTTCACCGTGCTCAGGCGGTGTGCAACTATCACCACCGTACGTCCCTTGAAAAACTCTTCGAGGTTCTCCATTATCATTTTCTCGTTGTTGGCATCAAGTGAATTTGTCGCCTCGTCGAGGAAGATGTAATCCGGATTCTTGTATATGGCACGGGCAATGAGTATACGCTGATGCTGCCCCTCACTGAGCTGTATTCCTTCGGCGCCGATCTTGGTGTTGTAGCTCAGCGGCAGTGATTCGATGGCATCCTGTATATTGGCCATCTTCACGGCATAAAGGAGCTGCTGCTTGTCGATCTTCTCATCCGACACCGCAATGTTCCTTGCGATGGTGTCTGAGAATATAAAGCCGTTCTGCATCACCACTCCGCAGTGCTGGCGCCACTGGCGGTGGCTGAAGTTCCTGAGGTTAAGGTCGCCAATCTTTATCATGCCCTTTGTCGGGGCGTAGAAGCCCAGCATCAGCTTTATGAGTGTTGTCTTGCCGCTGCCGCTTGTCCCGACAATAGCCGTCACCCTGTCCTGTTCAATTGTAAGGTCTATATCTTTAAGCGCAAAGGGTGAATGGGGCCCCTCGTACTGGAATGACAGTCCGGACACGGCAATATCCCTTTTAGAGGGCAGCTCGCTGACGAATGTCCCTTCGGCAGGCTCCTCATCCTTCTTGTTATGCACCTCTCCAAGTCGCTCGAGGCTAATCTTGGCATCCTGCGTTGTGCGCAGGAACTCGATCATCTGCTCCATGGGCCCGCTCAGCTGTCCCAGTATAAACGATACGGCGACCATCGTGCCGAGTGTGAGGTTGCCATGTATAACCTGGTAGGCTGCAAATACGAGTATAAGCACGTTCTTTATCTCGTTAAAGAACAGCGCGCCCACCTGCTGGTACTGGTGTATGGTCAGGCTTTTTATATTTATCCTGAATATGCCGGCCTGTATGTTTTCCCACTCCCACCTCTTCTGCTTTTCGCAGTTGTTGAGCTTTATCTCCTGCATGCCGGTTATAAGCTGGAAGATGTTGCTCTGGTTGCTTGACAGCTGAGTGAACCTTTTGTTGTCGAGGTCCCTCCTCTTCTTCATGAACAGAGCCACCCATCCCAGGTAAAGGAGGCTGCCTGCAAAAAATATCAGGAATATCTTTATGCTGAATATGGCAAGCACAACGCTCAGTATCAGGAGGCTGACAAGTGCAAAGAAGAGGTTCAGCACTGTGACGGTGAGGAAGGTCTCTATCCTCTTATGGTCCCCTATCCTCTGTACCAGGTCGCCTATAAGCTTGGTGTCGAAGAATGACACGGGCAGCTTCATGAGTTTTATCAGGAAGTCCGATATAAGAAAAATATTTATGCGCGTGCCAAGGTGCAGGAGTATCCAGTTACGGATAAAGTCCACCCCTACCCTGCCTACGATAAGTACTATCCATGTGATAAACACTACCTGTATAAAGGAAATATCTTCGAGGACCACGCCCTTATCGATAAGTGACTGAAACAGGAAGGGAAAGATGAGCTGGAGGATGCTGCTGAGCAGTATCCCTGTAATAAGCTGGATAATAAGCCTTTTGTATGGTTTCAGGTATGACAGCAGGAAGCCGAAGCTGCTTTTGTTCACCTGCTCGTCCTTCTGTTTATAGAAGTCCGGTGTCGTCTTCAGCAGCAGGCATATGCCCATGCCCTCGCCTTCCTTGACGGTCCCTATCCAACCCTTCAGGAATTCGTCCCTGGTAAGTTTTACCAGTCCGGTCCCGGGGTCGGCAATATAAACATTGTCCTTCCTTATTTTATAGACCACAACGAAGTGGTTCTGCTGCCAGTGGACAATGCAGGGCAGTATGGCATCATTTTTAAGCTGGTCGTATGTTATTTTGACTCCAATGGTGTGGAAGCCTATGGATTCAGCAGCTTCGCTCACTCCCAGCAGTGACACCCCCTCGCGCGTGATGTAACATCTCTCTCGCAAGTACTGAAGCGAGTAGCTCTTACCATAATACCGGGCTATCATTCTCAGGCAACCCGGACCGCAGTCCATTCTGTCAAGCTGCTTATAGAAGGGAAATTTCAACATTATTAAAGAAAATGGTAACTGTTAACTACCAGCAGGTAAATTAACATACCAAGATAAGAAAAAATGCCTATCTCGCCACCTTTTTTCCGGATATGGTATATATATTATCAGCTAACCTTTGAAAACTCCTGGTTGCAGCTGTTTTCTAACTTCTTTTTGACATTTTTCCCTTCCGGCCTCTCGAGGGGGACAGTAAATTTAAAAGTAGTGCCTTTCAGATCATTCGATTCCACCCATATGTCTCCCCGCAGCAATTTCACCTTGCTGTGTGCAATACTCAGTCCAAGTCCGAATCCCTTGTTTGAATCTTCAAAGCAATGTTCGGTTTTGGTAAAGCTCTTAAATATTGATTTGTCATACTTATCAATACCTCCTATGCCCGAGTCCTTGACATAGAACATTACCTGTTTGTTCAGCACCTTATATCCGTACTCAATAACTCCCTTTTGTGTAAACTTGAATGCATTTGATATCAGAATGGACATTATGTCAAAAAGCATTTTCTTATCCGTACTAATTGTAATGTCCATATGCTGCGGGTCGGAATTCTGGATAAATGCGATATCTGTTTTCCCGGGATCATCATTACTGATGTCAAAATGGGCATGCACCTCATCTAAAAGCAGGCTAAGATTACAATCGCCCTTCACCATCTTGAAATATCCTGAATCAAGTATTGATGCTTCTACAAGGTCATCTATAAGCTTCAGGAACTGCTGGCTGCTCTTTCTGATATTCTCGGCAAATTTTAATCTCTGTTCTTCGGTAATGTCTTTGCTACTGAGCAGGTTTGTAAAGCCGACAATGGAATTCATCGGAGTCCTTATCTCGTGATATATATTCCTGAGGAATGCCGATTTCAGGTCATCGGCCAGTTTTGTTTTTTCTTCAAGAATCTGCTCAAGCCTTTTAACCTTCTCGCAGAGGTCATTATATGAATCGGTTATGTTATTACGGGTTTCTTTCAAATATCCGGAAGCAGGATCATTTTTATTCTGGGAAAGATAACCCATAAACCAACCGATGAACTTTTTTAACATCATATGTTTGCTTTAAAATTGAACTAACCTGACACCAAAACAGAAGTCTAAACGCTAGCAGTCTGCTTCTGTTTTTGATCATACCCCCAAACCCTGTATTTTATAAGCAAAATATTACCGTAAGCTGAAATATTTTTATTTATAATTACAAGCAGGTATTTGTTATTATTTTATTTTATTCAATACTTCAATGGCTTTATCAGTATAGTAGCCATCCTGAGCGGCAATATGTTCAAATTGCTTTCTTGCCTTTCCAGTATCACCTGTCATAAGATAGCAGAATCCGAGATACCACTCGGCCTGTTCGATGTACAGGCTGTACCTGTCATCTATTATCTTCTGAAAGTCCCTGTTAGCATCCTTATATTCCTGTACTTCCATGTGAGATATACCTGAATAGAGGTTTAGTCCGATCCTTGAAGGATCATCGTTCAGTATTTTCTCGAAAAGCAAGAGGGCATTTCCAAAGTCCTTGTTTTCGTAATACTGCATGGCCGTCCTCAGTTCATCATTGATGTTCACATCTGCCGAACGAAAATTCATTGAAGCTTCATAGGGCCTGTAATACATCGCGTATATCTCCTCATTGGAGTAGGACTTGTTCCCAAGGAACAATACAAAAAAGCTCGCGACTACCACAATGGTGATAAACGAAGCCGCGATAAGCAGTCTTCTGCGCAGTACCGCCGGCTTTTTCCTGACGGCAGTTTCCTGTAAAACAGGAGAGGAACAGATTTCCTTGAGCTGGCTACGGAGTTCCATTACATCTTTTTCAAGTATTGCAATATTTATTTTCCTCCTAAGTTCCAGTTCTTTTTGGAGTTGCGGGTTAGAGTCAAGCTCCTTTTCAAACCATATCAGCTCGTCCTTGCCCATTTCTCCATCGAGATATCTCTCGACGAATTCAGCATAGTTCAGATCATTTTTCATAGCTCACAATTAATTAATAAGTAAATTCAGTTAATAATACATATAACGCTATTCACCTGAAAGTAAAATGCTATTATAGTAAAACATTTCTTTTATTAGTTAATAATTTAACTATTGTGCTCTCAGTTATATGTTTCCGTTAACAGGGTTTTAATTTCAGGTCCGGGTCCAGCGCATCCAGGGTTCAGCTGTCGTGCCGATAAGCATTTTATTCTGTCCTGTTACGCAGCCACAGTTCATAAAATGCTTACCGGATTTTCAGGGTTATGATGTTAATAGTTCAATTTCTAATTAATTACATAAGCATCAAAAAGGTTACCGCTTTTTGGCAATAAGCTTTAAAAAATATCCTGTACCATGCGGTCGGACTGCTATACGGGATTATTTGTATTGATGGTCGCCTCATTTGCCGGGAATGTGCCTTCATGTGTTCGCAGAATACGTCGGGAGTGTTGCATTATTTGCCCGCAGAATATGTCAGGAATGAAACTTTATATTCAGGGTGTAATTGTTATTGTTCTCGATTTTGTTACCGTATCCGGATTATTCTCATAATAGTTGATCCTAATTTTGCTCTCATCCATGCCAAGAAACATAATCTTGAGATCAGCAATTTCTCCGGACTCCATCACTTCAAAGATCTGAGTGTCATTTTCAGAATCATAAATTGTGCTTTTCCAGTTTATGGGCCCGCTGGGGGCAGCCTCAAAGGCCCGGTAAGCACCCATAGGCTCGCCTCCCTCCACGAATTCGAGCTTAATCTTTAAACTTGCTCCTTTAGGCAGGACGGCTGCCATACTGTACTCATCCATCACACCTATTATAAATACCGAATCCTTGTCATTTAATATATTAATCCCATAGGGGGATGTCCCGGGGTATTCTATGAAACCGGAAAATGCAAAGTCAGTATTGTCAATGAACTGCTTTACATATTTCTCAAAATCAGGTATCTCAATGCTGACACCCAGGGACTCATACCTGCCGGCAAGGTTTATGAGGGCTGTGCCTAAAGAACTGCTGTTCAGCACATCGTCTTCACGGATATCGGTACTGATATTTGCCAGGAGTTCGGATAGCTCCGCTACTGTCCGGTATCCCTTGACTATAGATGATACTGCGAGCAATATAGCATTATCTTCTCCCTTCTTCGTGATATCGCGTGTATAGAAGAGGCAATCAGGTCCCAGCTCTTTGCAGGCATCTTCAAGCATCTCCTCATGCCTGCACACAATAACAATCCTGATGCCATGCTCCGAAAATTTCTTTGCCATTGCCAGTCCCAGTCCCTTGCTGCCTCCGGTA
>CAZHQW010000092.1:0-5827 GCA_964534745.1 uncultured Bacteroidales bacterium | reverse complement strand
CCTTCTGATGTATTATCCTTGTGCTGTTCCTATCTGAAGTGCGCGGTATTACTTTTTATACGTTCCCTTACTTCACTTATTTTGAGAATTTTAACATTGGTTATAAGGCAGTTCCTGTTCAAAAAGTCTCCAAGCTTGTTACATTCCTCTATCAGTGTATCAAAGAGATTCTGTATGGGCACCTTTAGGGGTATCAGTGAGAGTATGGTGCACAAATCTCCGGAGAACCTTATTTTCTCAAGTTCGGCGCCATTTTTTTTGAGCAGGTAGTGCAGCTCCGATCTTATTATTTTCTTCTGGATATAGCTCAGGCTTATCCCGGCCTCTGATATAAGCACCGTGAAATACCTTAACTTAGATCCTTTACCTCCGAGTCCGGTTGATATAAGTACCTGGTTTTCGTCAAGCAGCTTGCTTTCGAGCAATAATCTGCTTTCGATGAAGGCCAGTGTTGCCCAGTCCTGCAGGTCGTCGTGAGCCGGGTCATTGAGGTACCTCTCTATTGTCCGGAATGCCTCAATACTGCTTATCGAAGCAAGCTTCACAAACATACATTTCTTATCTTCGACAGGCAGGTTGTTCCTGAAAATATCATCCTTGTTTTTTATAACATCTTCGGGATTGATATGAAGATTATGATTTTTCGAATATTCATAATACTCGGTCTGTACATCGACATCGATCTGGCTTTCGAGGATGTTCACTTTATTGTCCATGCCCCTGAACATTTTCTTTATTGCATCATATATGTTTTCCCTGCTATCCAATTACTGTACATTTTAATTATTGATCAGATATAGAGCATATAATTAAAGGTAGTAAAATATATACTAAAAACAAATCAAATATAATTTATTACTTATATATATTCAGTTTATTGTAAATGGGCGGCATTAACCATTATATATACTACATCCCTTGCATGGATTGTTTACTTCCTTATCTGCCAATTTTTAACGAACAAGCCCGGTAAGTAACATAAAAAACCATATATTTATATTATATTTTTCACCATATATATCCAATCCAGGTGAGTAAACAAGAATCTCAGGACTTAATCAGGGGTATAAAAAACAGGGATAACCTTACTTTAAAAAAGATTTACAAAAAGCATTTTTCCTTAATAGAATCTTTCGTAACAAACAATAAGGGCACTTTAGATGATGCAAAGGACGTATTCCAGGAAGCTATCATTGTTATTTACCGTTATACCCGTGACAAGAATTTTGAGATAAGCTGTTCATTTGAGACCTTCCTTTACTCTATATGCCGCACTATATGGCTGAATTACCTGCGCAACAAAAGAATACATGATAACAAGATTGACGATATAAGGGAATATATCACTTTCAACTCTTCCTATAATAACCAGGTTGAGGAAAGCGCGGAGTACAGGCTGTACCAGAAGCATTTCCAGAAGCTCAATGACGAATGCAAAAAGCTGTTACAGCTTTTTTACGATAAGGTGCCCTATAAGGAGATTGCCAGGCAGATGGGCTACAGCAGCATAGCCATGGTAAAGAAGAAAAAATTCATGTGCAAGGAGTTCCTGTTAAAGTCCATCAGGAACGATCCCGAATTCAGGCTTCTCTAGTTATTTATTTTTTCTGACACATATGTATGTATTTGCCCTGTTTTTATAGTCTGTTGTACTTGCTCCGTTATAAAAATTAACCTTCCATGCCATATCCTTGTTAAATTCCGTAGAGCTCCAGTAGTGAGATGAGTAGTTTATGTTCTTAAGCAGGTAAGACTGCTTGCATATAGCATCTATCTCGCAGCGCGAGGGCAGGTACCAGTCGTCGTAGCCAAAGTCAGTAAGTTCGGAGCATACCCTCGCAGCGTAAGAAGCATCCGCCTGCTTTGACGCAATTGTTTCAGTGTTCGCTGCACCGTCGGTTTCAGATATTGTACCGATAAGCAGGTTACTTTCTCCCCACTCAGCTGATTTGATAAACAGAGGGTGTACATATATAATACCTCCCTGGAAAATTATCGGCACGGGTTTATTGGGGTCAGGGACATCTGTCGAGATAACATCACCTGTTATGTTTATGCCCGGTCCGGCTTCATAGCTCATACCCGGACTTTCCTTGCTGTTGTATGCTTCGTTCCAGCGTGCCGTATCCGCCGAAGTTATGCCTTTTGCCAAAGAAGCGTCAAACAGGGGATCAGACTCGCTTTGTAGGTATGCTGACAGGTCGGGCTTATTTTCAAGGTCGTTATAGTCACCGCTGAACACATTTTCCGCCTCCCTGGAGTACAGCGCATAGGGTACGCTCAGCAGCTGGCTTATGCCCATCGGTATGCCGTTAATCTCCACACTGAGGAAATAAGGGCCGCTGCCCCAGTCTATTGCCGAAAAGTCATCGCCCGTCATTCCCTTTCCGATAACCAGGCTTACCAGTCCGGTCTCATTCGTTACAGCATTGTGAGTCTCGTGGTATACCACCAATCCTCCTGCATCACCCTGCATTATACTTATATCAAATGTAACACTGGTGTTTGCCATTACCGCTCCTGCGGCGTTTCGTGCAACAGCCTGGTACTTCATTCCCTCGGGGGCCTGCGAAAAAGCCTGCAGGCTTGCCAGGGATACCAGCAGTATAATAATCTTTGTAGCAAGTTTTTTCATTTTTTTAAGTTTTAATTGGTTTTGATGACCTTGAATGTTCTTATCTCCTGAAGATTATTATAGATCTTCAGTATATAATCAGATGCAGGAAATCCTTCCATATTAATAACCGTGCTGCCGGTCAGGATGCTCTGCGACAGTAATTTTGAACCTGACAGGTTATATAATTCCGCTTTCAGATGCATCCCATTCCCCGTTTCGGTTTCTACGGTAAAAAAATCGTTAACCGGATTGGGGTATACAATTATATTTATACCGGAACATAAATCTTCGGAGGTGGTTGCAATGGTAATGTTACCCTGGTTAAATCCCTGGGTGAGCATTATATTGTGATTGACGTATGTTTCGGTTGCTACCTCGCCTATTGTCCAGCTAACCGACAGTGAAGCCGTCTTAAAATAACATGCCGATGCCGCAATAATGTCCTGTCCCGTGCAATAATTTAAAGATGCCAGAGACAGGCATATTGCAGCAATTATTGGAAACCTGGTATGACGTAAGTTTTTCATACAATATTTCTAGTTTGCAAGTGTGGTTTAAGCTGGTAGTCCTGTTTGCGGGGAAGATGTTCAAATCTGCATTTCGGTGTACTGTCTTTCGAAGCATGTTAATATCAGTCATAATACGTGGAAGGCGACGCGTATGTTTGTTCCCAGGGGGATAGTTTGACGAACGGCAGGTAACCTTTGACGAAAATACTGCTCCGGCGGGTTACTATATTTTAAACCAGGGGCTTGTCTCCGGTAGTTGTGGTATTTTCTTTTTTCTTTTTCTCAGTATTCTTTTTATGATCCACAGTATGGCGACACCGGCTAAAACAGAAATCACAATAATCCTGATCAGTGCCTTTGGAATAAACAAGGGCTCAGTGTTGCCGACACATATGTAAGCGGACCAGTAGAAGGGATGGGCCTGGGTGAGGTTCGCTTCCTCTATGAACCTGATCTTTGCTTTTCTTAGTGCCGCATCCTTTGCCCTGCCTTTTGAGAGCGCCCTGTAGAATTCAGTCATTATCTTTACTCCCGATTTATCTTCAATCACCCAGAGGGTCATCACTATACTGGGGCATCCGGCGTACATGAATGCCCTTGCCAGGCTCATCACCCCTTCGCCTTTTTTAAGTACCCCTTCACCGCTGCTGCAGGAGCTCAGTACGGCAAGGCGTGCAGTGAGGTTCATATTGTATATCTCGTAAGTGTTCAGGAGTCCGTCCTCCGCAGTGTCTGCTGTCTGTGTGAAAACAAGCTTTGAAAACATGGGGTCGGTATTATTAATAATGGTGTGCATTGCCAGGTGCAGCAGGTCGTAATAGCCTGCAGTATCTTTGAACAGCCTTTCCGTGGCATAGTCATCTTCAAATATGTCGCTGGGTATGATCCTGCTGATGCCGGCCACTTCTTCCTTTGCACCGGGGATAGGGGAGAGTCCTTCGCGGTAACTCTGCCTCAGCTGCGCCCTTGTCAGTATTTCTCCTGTGGTTTCAGTTGTGCCGTAGCCGGGGGCAAAAGCAAGCAGCTTTTTTATCTTTTCAATATGCTTATGTTTTGTTTCCATGAAGTACAGCGTTGATGAGAAGGAGTATGACATATTGTACTTGTATAGCAGATAGCTTAGTGTCTTGTAACTTTCCCTGCCCTCCGTTTCTGTTTCCGATATCAGTGCTTCGAAGGGAAGGAAGGCAAGCAGCTCGTCAGGTACGATGGTTAGCTTGCGGCTGTCGGTTTGTTTTTCAACGGGCCTTATCAGGTATTTATAAAGATAATATGAATCTTCAATATAGCTTTTCAGATCCCCGATATTTGAGCTGGTATAGTCAAAGTTATTAAGCTGGTGAATAATATTATTCAGTGATGTATGAAAAGCAGTGTCTATTCTCTTGTATATGATATTGGCAGTGCTTTTTTCAATGTGGAATATAAAAAAGCATGTGTCGCAAAGCGAATATTCGACTATAGCATGGTTTACTTTCAGCATTTGCTGGAGTGTATCCACCGTAGCCACCTGTGTATTGTATTTCAGTGAGTAGTATTTGGGGAAGCTGTCTTCCAGCAGTTTGATAAGGTTGTCGTATTCGCCTGTGATGGTGAAAAGCTTCTGCTCCCAGTTAGTGATTTTTTTCTCATCGGGCTTTTCGTTTCTCTTCTCTTCAAATATAAGCTCCTTGTAAAGGGCGATATCCCTGAGCAGGTTATTTTCATTCTCCAGAAGAGTGCCGGGTATGCCGGCAAAGTTCCTGGCCTCGCTCGTCCTGATTGCCGCCAGAAGCACCGATGCCTTGCTTCTTTCCGCATATTCAAATGCCTTGTTGAGGTATTTTTTATCTGCCGACGTTTTCCACATGTTGTATGCCGTATGTATGGCACTTATATATGTTGCTTTCTCGTTTTCAGAGAGGAAGAGCTTGCTTTCCTGGGTCTGGTAGCCCAGCCTTATTTTGTCAATGAGCCTTATTGCAAGGTCGTATGTGCTGAGGCTCGCCTCAAGGTCTTTGAACTTGCGTGTCATGAAGTAATATCCTGACAGTGCTGCTGCTTTATGTTTGAGGCTGTTGATAAGGTGGAGTGGTGATATTGCCATGTCAGGGGAGGGATTGGAGTATATGCTCATGTCGCTGAAACCTTCTGACAGGCATATTATTGATTTTTGATAATAGTAAAGGGCACTGTCCGGTTTCCCGGTCTTCTCGAAGTATTTACCGAAGTTAAGAAGGCATTCCGATGTTTCCGGGTGTGTCATACCCCAGTTCCTTATATATATTGAATAAGCCTTTTGCAGGAGATCATATGCCTTATTGTATTGACTTATTTCAAGGCACATTTCTGCGTAATACTTATATACATTTGCAAGTAAATATTTGTACTCCTGCTTTTTGCCTTCTATGTGGTGTCTTATTGCCAGTTCATAATATCTTTCGGCCTCATCATATTTTTTTGTCCTTGCATAGCAGTCCGCCAGGTTTTCATATGTAATGGGAAGGAACTCGTTATACCAGGTATTTGCAAGGCTTTCACATTTTTTATAATGATCAATCGCAGTTTTATAATCCTTCATCTCATAATACAGCGATCCCAGGCTGTTATTCACAAAGATGATACTTATAAATTTATCTTTTGCCGGGTGAGACATCACTTCACCAGATTCAAATGTGTTAAGTGCAATCTGGTAATGCTGTTTTGCTTTTTCGTAATCGCC
>CAZHQW010000091.1:0-6241 GCA_964534745.1 uncultured Bacteroidales bacterium | reverse complement strand
AGGTGAAAAAAAGGGTAAGCTACTTATATCGCACCGCTTCAACCGCCTACCCTTGCTTCCTTCCGGATCTGGGGGGGTTCAGCAGGAGCTGGCCGTATAAGACTTACCCCACTGCAAAACTATTAACTTTTCCGTTACCAAACAAAAGAAAAATCGGGATGTTTATATCTAAAAAAATAAAAAACCTATATATTTGTTTGTCTAACCCAAATATACTGTTATGGAAAAAGAGAAAAATGATATCTGGCAATTTACTATGACTTATGGAGCTATCCTGGGAATAATACTGGTAATTATTTCAGTTCTGCTCTATCTTCTGGGATTAATGAAATTCAATATTCTCATGTCAGTAGTGATATTTTTAATAAATGTCACTGTTATAGTGACTGTGGTCGTTATAGGCACAAAAAGATACAGGAATGATATGATGGGAGGCTATATTGATTTTGGAAAAGCATTTTTGGTGGGTCTGCTAATAGTTATTTTTTCTTCAGTGCTGAAAACATTTTATAATGTCGTATTTAACACATTTATTGACCCTGATTATTACGAAAGAACAATAGAAGCTGCCAAGGAGTGGACAGGTAATTTTATGTACAGTAAAGGTGTCCCTGAAGAACAGATAGACCAGGCTCTGGAACAAATGAGCAGCAGGGAAAAACCTTCTGTTGTTTCCATGATTCTTGGTGGTGTAGTCACAGGAGCAATCGGAGGTGCCATAATATCGCTCATTACTGCTGCTATTCTGAAAAAAGAACCTTTCGATTCACAGTGAATAAGAGTTGTTAATGTCAAATATTGATATATCAGTTGTTATCCCGACCTTTAATGAATCTGAATCAATACCTGAGCTTATTGATGGTATTGCTAAGGTAATGAAGGATAATGGTTTTGTATGGCAGATAATAATGATCGATGACGGCAGTACAGACAGTTCATGGGAAAAGATTGAGGAGAAGGTAAAAAAGTATCCGGCTGTCAGGGGTATTAAGTTCAGGCGCAACTATGGAAAGGCTGCAGCCCTGCACTGCGGATTCAAGGAAGCTGAAGGGGCTGTTGTTATTACCATGGATGCCGATCTCCAGGATAGTCCGGATGAAATACCGGGATTATATAAAATGATAAGGGAAGAGGATTATGACCTTGTATCAGGATGGAAGAAGAAAAGATATGATCCACTGTCAAAAACTATTCCCAGCAAATTTTTTAACTGGACCGCGAGGAAGGTTACAGGAATAAAACTTCATGATTTCAACTGCGGACTTAAAGCATATAGCAACAAAGTTGTCAAAAGTATAGAGGTTTATGGCGAGATGCACAGGTATATACCAATAATTGTAAAAAAGGCAGGATTCGGGAAGATAGGTGAAAAGATCGTACAGCACCGGAAAAGAAAATACGGGGTGACTAAATACGGAGTCGAGCGCTATATGAACGGATTCCTCGCCCTTGTTACGTTGTCTTTTATTTCCCGGTTTGGCAAGAAGCCCATGCATCTTTTCGGTACCCTGGGGACATTGATGTTCGTAATTGGTTTTGTTATAGCAATATACCTCGGGGCAGATAAACTTGTCTCCGTGTACAGACACATTAAGGCACCCCTGGTAACTACAAGTCCCTACTTCTATATCGCACTGACAGCAATGATAATAGGAACACAGCTATTTTTGGCAGGGTTCCTGGGTGAACTGGTATCCAGGAGTTCGGCTGACAGGAATGCCTATCAGATAGAAAAGAAAATTTAATTCATTATACAGACGTGCTTTTTTCAGTTATCGTACCAACATTCGGACGCCCCGGGGAGGTGAGGGAAATGTTATCCGGCTTTGCCGGACAGCAATCTGCAGATTTCGAGGTCATAATCGTTGATGGCAGTCCCGATAACCATCTTAAAGATATTGTTGAAGGGTTCAAAGGTAAAATCAATATCCGTTATATTTATGAAAAGGGGATGGGTATCAGTGATTCCAGGAACCTGGGCGCAGAAAAGGCACATGGTGATTATCTTGTGTTTATGGATTCCGACTGTATTGCGGCGCCGGACTATTTCAATACTATAAGCAGTTTCCTTGCCGGTAACAGGGTAGACGGATTTACCGGTCCTGATAAAGCCCATCCTTCATTTTCAAGGGTGCAGAAAGCAATAAACTATGCCATGACTTCCCACCTAACAACAGGGGGAATAAGGGGGCAGAAGATCCATATTGGTAAGATACATCTCCGCGGTTTTAATATGGGTATATCAAAGGAGGCCTTTTCAAAAATCGGGGGCTTCAGCGGACTAAAGGCGGGTGAAGATATTGACATAAGCCTGAGGTTCCAGCATGCGGGCTATACTGCCGCACTGATACATGATGCGTTTGTTTACCACAAAAGAAAAACTAATTTTCTCAGATTTTTTGTACAGCTTTTCCTTCACGGCAAGGCACGTATTGACTTATTTAAAAGGCACAGCAGATCGCTAAAACCAATCTATTTCCTGCCGTCAGTCTTTGTGCTTTATATCATGGCAGGAGTTGCGGCAATATTTTTCTGTAAATACTGCTTTGTTTTGTTTTTGCTGACAATACTTTTATACTTTATTTTATTATTTATCGATGCTACATTAAGGAATAGGAGTATTCCGGTCGGATTGCTCAGCGTATATGGCTCAGTAATAATGCTTATTGCATATGGAAGCGGATTTATTTACAATTTTGCCAGGCGCGTAATATTAAGAAGCAAGAAAGAAAGTATAAGACCTGCGATTATCAAGGAATAGTCATTCGACTCTTTTATCGTAATTATACCCCATAGAGTATTTTTCGCCTTTGAGTTTCGTGTTTATGGCCTGCTTTATCGCGTGGAAAATAATAACATGGATATCTTCAGTAATTTCCATGTCGCTGACCGGGGCAAGAATAAGTATATCGGCCAGCTCCTTCATCTTGCCGCCCTTATAACCGCAAAATCCCACTACCGTTGAACCGAGCTCCCTGGCATAATTCAGGGCTTTTATGACATTTACCGAGTTGCCGCTTCCCGAGATACCTATTACAATATCATCTTTCCTGAGAAAGGTTCTTAGCTGCTCATAAAAAACCTCGTCGTAAGTAAGGTCGTTAGATATTGCCGTAATAGATGGGATACTGTCGTTGAGGCATATTACCCTGAACCTTTTCTCCAGTCCGTAGGAGATACCTTTCATAAAGTCACCCGCAACATGTGAGGCAGTTGCTGCGCTTCCGCCATTGCCAAATATATAGACTGTGTTGCCCTTTTCATAGCATTCATAGATCCTGTCTATAAGCTTATTGACGGCGTTGATGTCAATCTTGCCCAGTGTCTCGCTGATTTTCCTGAAGTAGTTACTGAAATGTTCATTAAAGCTGTTCATCACCAAAGTATATTAGTTTGGAACCGTACTGGTCAAATTTAAATTCAAAATTATAAAGGTGCTTCAGCGAATCCTTCAGTTTCTGCTGCTTATGTTTTTCACAATAAAACAGGAAAAATCCGCCACCCCCTGCACCCAGCAGCTTACCCCCCTCAGCCCCGCTCTTCAGTCCCGTATTGTAAATCTCTTCAATATCCTTGTTGCTTATACTGGATGCCAGCTTTTGCTTCAGTATCCAGTTTTCGTGCAGCAGTTTCCCGAAATCGTTTATTCTTTCATTGTAGAGGCTGTCCCTCAGCTCGCGAACAAGGCCTACCATTGACTTAAGCACATTAAACTTGTCCTCCTGTGAAGCATTCTTTTTCTGCTCTGCCAGTATATCAGAAGCGTTACGCTGGCTGCCCGTATAGAACATTACAAGGTTTTCCTGCAACCCCTCATAAACCTCGTTTTTAATATAAAGCGGTTCGATACGCACGCTGCCATCCGGATTAAAATAAAAAATATTCAGTCCGCCCACTGCTGCAGCATATTGATCCTGTTTACCTATAGGCTCCCTGAGGATATCTATTTCAATTTCGCATGCTTCTTCGGCGAGCTCTTCTGCAGAGGCATACTGCCTTTTTATGGCATAAAGGTTATGGAGCAGTCCCACAGTGAACGAGGAGGATGAGCCCATACCCGTCCCTGCTGGTATATCTGCTATTGAGCTTATTTCTATTCCACCTTTTAATCCCGCCTTTTTCAGTGCTTCCCTGAGGATAGGATGCTTCAGGTCATCGACTCTGCCAACAGTTTCTGTTTTTGAGTACTTTACCCTTACCTGGTCCTTAAAAAAGAACTTATGCGAGGATATATACATGTATTTATTTATCGATGTGCTGAGCACTGCCCCTTGGTGCCTCGAATAGAATGTTTCCATGTCGGAGCCTCCGCCCACAAAGCTTATCCTGAATGGAGTCCTTGTAATTATCATTTTACGGATGCATTGATTACAAAATCAGCAAATTTACTTTCTTTTTCTATTAATTTATATTCATCTTCACGCCTTTTTTCCAACAGCAGGTTTATTTCACTGTCGTTTTTGCCGCGCCAGTAATAATATTCTTTAATCCTTGTTGTGAATGTCTGCCTATCTGTCTGCATGAATATTTTAAGACCTGACATGTTGCGCAGCTTTTCCCTGCTTAACGCTATTATACCTTCAATTATTATAATATCTTCATTGTTAAACATGTATTCCAATGGCTGAGCCTGCCTTTCAGGATGGTGAGGGTAGGAGTGAAGCTTTACTTTTTGTCCCTCCATTATTTTTTGCAGATCATGAATAATATCATTTATCCTGAACCTGTCATAAACATTTTTGCAATGGTCTCTTTGCTCCTCAGGCAGTATCCAGTTGTCAAGGTCAATTTTAAAAACTTTCAGACCGTGTTCAATGAATTGATAGCCAATATATGACGCAAAATTGCTTTTGCCTGTTTTGGCATTGCCACCTATGCTTATGATGAAGGGTTTCTTCTTTTTCTTTGCCGAATAGAATTTGAATATACGGCCAAATTCTTCGCTATAGGGCTCATTTACTATAAATTCTACTGCCTCCAGCAGATCCCTGAAGAAGAAATCCGGTTTAACGGTTGTCTTCTTTATCCCGTATCCTGTCATTACTCCGACTGTCCTGCAGCCCGCATCCCTGCCCGCAATGATATCTCTTTCCGCGTCGCCGATCATCCACGACTGTGACAGGTCAATATTAAGATCCCTGGCAGCCTGCTTGAACATGCCTGTTTTCGGTTTGCGGCAGTCACAGTCGATTTTGTATTCGGGCCTTTCTTCGGGATAGCCCTTATCGGGATGGTGGGGACAGTAATATATGGCATCCAGCTTTGCGTGGCTATTGCCAAGCTCTGTCTCCATTTTTTTATGAATATATTTCAGTTCCTCAATAGTGCAGAGATTCCTGGCTATAACGGACTGGTTGGTAACGATGACCGAAAGGTACTTTGATTTATTCAGTTCCCGTATGGCATCGGGTGTGAAGCCGAACAATTTCATATCCTCGTGCCTGTGTATAAAGTCCTTTTCTTCACTTGTTACCCCGTCGCGGTCCATAAATACAGCTTTCTGCTTATTTTCGAAGCTTAACTGCCGTATCTTGCAGGTACTGTAGTCCCTTCTCACCTGCTCAAGCCTTTCCGGTGTACCTATATCCTTGAGGTATTCAAAAGTAGTGTGCCCGAACATCATTATATCTTTGAAGATGCGGGGAAATATATCTTTTCCGAAATCTGCCTTTTTCCCCTTTTCAAGGTAGTTCAGTATAGCCGGATTAAATAAATATACACCTGCGTTGACCAGGTTTCTGTAATATTTGCCATGTTCGTGAGGCTTGGGATAGACAGCGGTTACCTTGCCTTCTTTATCAAGTTCAATAAGATCACTGTCGTAGGGGTGGTCATTCGGGTGTAGTACCAGTGTGCACATGCTTTTCTTGTTGTAATGGAAATTTACCAGTCTCTGAAGATTCATGTTTATCATTATATCACTGTATAAAACGATAAAATCTTCGTCAAGCATATGTTCTATATCTTTTATTCCCCCTACCGTACCCAGGGGCTGCTTTTCTTCATGGTAACGGATAGTAACACCAAACTTTTTGCCGTCTCCAAAATAGCCTGTTATGCTCTCTTTCAGGTGATTTACTATAATGACGATATTATTTATATTATAATGCTTCAGCAAGGTTAACTGGTGTTCGAGGAGTGGCTTGTCTCCAATGCTGAGCATAGGCTTTGGCAGCTCACCGGCTATCTCAGCGAGCCTTGTTCCTTTTCCACCGGCCTGGATTACTGCCTTCATTAATTT
>CAZHQW010000090.1:0-7073 GCA_964534745.1 uncultured Bacteroidales bacterium | reverse complement strand
CTGAACATAAAGCTCAGGTAAAGGAACCATACACATATAATAATATAAATAATCCTCATCCCGAAACAGAGGAAATAGAAAGGACTGTAAGGTCACATATCGGATGGGCAGTAAATAATAAAGACAGAAAAACATTATATTCAACTGTCATTGAAAATGAGGAATTGTTCTATTTCTCACCCGATTCAAGAGGTACGGTATCGGGTATTGATGAATTTACCTACCTGGTGGATAATTTATTTATGCTCGATGATTTTAAGGCAATACGTACCGAGATAAATGATCTTCGGATACATATCTCTCCTACATTAAGCACCGCATGGTTTTCCTGTATTCTGAACGATTATAATGAATTCAGGGGAGAACCCGCTGTGTGGGAGAATTGTAGGTGGACAGGAGTCCTTGAAAAGGTTGACGGAAAATGGAAAATATTCCAGATGCATTTTTCAAAAGCAGAAGATCAAATATTACCTTGATCGTATCTCCCTCTTCATAAAAAGAAGATAACTTATCAGGAAACAGATAATTGTTACTGCTATAAGTCCGGTTAACTGTGGCCAGACAATTAATAAACTCTGGCCGAGTGGCAGCGGACCGGGTATAGCTCCCTGTACCTGTTCTATTGTTAGCGGTCCGAAGCTTCGCACTGATGGTATTAGGAGGGTAGTGGATGCCTCACTGAACAGCTCATTAGGCATTATTTGCACAAGTATGAATTTTAGCTTATTATACATGTAAATAATGTGTGCCGGGGCATAACGTGATGGCTCAAAAGCCCGGGTGACTAAATTGATAATAATGGGATAGAATACTGTAAAAAATAACCATACTGCAATGCCGGACAACGCGGATGTGGCAGATTGTCTGAAGCGAACAGAAAACAAAATAGACAGGTTTAACCAGAAAGAAACATATACGATACTTAACAGGGTATAGAAAATTATTCGCATGAACTCTTCAGGCGTTGGCGGAATTCCAATAGCTATCAAACCTGTTCCGATAACCAGAAAGCTGAGCGAAAAGAACATCATGCTAATTACGATCAATGCAGCCATAAATTTGGCATTAAGCAGATAGTCGCGTGGTACCGGCTGTGCCAGAATACGGCTGAGCGTTCCCCTGTTCTGTTCTGAATTAACCGTATCAAAGCCCAGGCTTATGCCAAGCAAAGGGCCCAGAAAGCTAATAAATATAAAGAAAGATGGAAGGGTGCCGTCGGTTATTGTAAACAATTTAAGAAAAAAGAAAGCGTTTTCGTTATCACCGGTATCAACTGCTTTGCCAATGTTTGTAAGGGCGGTATACAAGGAACCCACGCAGGTAAGGACAATAATTGCCATAAGTATGACAAAGCGCCAGCTTTTCATATGATCTGCCACCTCTTTTCTTACCATGACCCAGAAAGGGTGTAAAACACGTTTATTCATTACCATTACCTCCTTCAAAATAGTGATAATAAATATCATCCAGTCCGTATTCCTTTTTATTCAGATAATTTAAATCTGCACCTGAATTTATAACAGCTCTTGCCAGCTGAGAAGAAATATCACCGGAGCATTCAACCTGAAAAATATTATTATTCATTTTTACTGCATCTACACCTTCGATACTCTGTAATTTATTTTTCAGTCCTGCAGCAGTAATTGACCTGGGTTTTGCTCTGCCTTTGCCTGATGACGGGGGAGATATGCCAATCTCGATAGTTAAAGCACTTGTCGCAAATAATTTTCTGGCCAGGGAATTGATGTCACCTTCGGCTAATAGTTTGCCGCCTACAAATATACCTACTCTGTTACATACCTTCTGCACCTGGTGTAAAAGATGGGAGGAAAAAAGTACGGTTATACCTTCTTCCCTGCTTAAGCGTACAATCAGTTCAAGGAAATCCTTTATCCCTGAAGGATCAATACCCATGGTAGGCTCATCAAGTATTATAACCTCCGGATTCTTAATTAATACATCGGCTAAGCCGAGCCGCTGTCTCATTCCGCGTGAATATTTACCTGCCTTCTTTTTGCCTTCATTCGATAATCCAACTTTGCTAATAAGCTGATCAGCCCTTTGCCTGGCCTCACCTAATGGTATACTATTAAGTTGTGCTGTGTAAATCAGATTTTCCAGACCTGTGAGGTTATCATAAAATCCAACATCTTCCGGAAGGTATCCTACCTTCTTTTTTACATCCACCGGATTTCGTGACGGATCGATTCCGCATATTTTAGCTATTCCCGAGCTTGGCTCAGTCAGTCCCATAAGCATTAGAATTGTTGTTGACTTCCCGGCGCCGTTAGGTCCCAGTAATCCGAAAATCTCACCTTTACTTACAGACAAATTCAGATTGTCAACGGCTGTGAAGGATCCATACTTCTTTGTCAGGCCGTGAATTTCAATGACCTTTGAATTCATGGTTTACCTCCTTCCGTATTTACGGAAAAGATAATATACACCTCCCATAACAGCAATGATTATTAGTATCCCCATCCATCCCCATAATATCGATGTTTTGACCAGGATCCTGAAAGACACATCTGAGGATGCTTCCGGTGTCTGAGCAGTAATATTAATTACATAATCTCCCGGAATAGCTTTATCAGGAGCTTCTATGATTGCATAAGCCGTTGTTGTTTCAGCTGCACCAAGTCTGCTTATGGTATCAGAATCGAACTTAACATCCCAGGTTTTAGGCTTTGAAGCTCTTAGTTTAATATCTGTAAGTTCTGCTGAACCTGTATTTTTCAAAAGAAGTTCAATCCGTTTATCATCGCCGGCAGTAATACGCGTACTCAGTAAACCACTTGGTGTGGTCAATTCAATATTATAAGATCCTGTAATAACCACTTCAAGCTCCAGTTCAGCTGATGTCGTACTTGTTACAGCAGCTACAGGAATTTTATATGTACCTGCCCTGATATTTTTGGGAGAATTAATATCGATTGTAATGTCCTTGTTGTTATTAGCCTCAATTTCCACTGAGGTTGCCTGTTTATAATTAGGCTTAAATATTACCGTCCAGCCACGGGGTGCATTTGCCCTAAGTGAATACAATTGCATGTCTCCCGTCCGGTTCCTCAAATTAGTTTTAAAATTGAATGTAGACCCGGCATGACCCTCCATGTTGGCCTGATCAGAGGTGAATTCTGACTTAGCGGTCCCCTGTTCAGAAACATTCACAACAAGTGGAAGTGAATAGTAATCTTTGGCTACAATATTAAACATGTAATTTCCCTTGTTGACATCAAAGGGGACCTCAACTTTAAGAGACATTGATTTTTTCTCGCCGGGAAGAACGGAAATTTGTTTAATATTCCATCCTCCTGATTTCAATTCATAATCCCAGCTTCTTGGAAGTCCCGATAAATAAACTGTAACATTCTTAGTAACATCTCCATTGTTAATTACATCGATTGTATAATCAATAGATTCTCCCGGTGGAACAGAAATTTTCGTATAGGGAGTATACAAGGTCAAACCGTCAGCTGCTATTGCAGAATAATTAACCGGTAAAACAAATCCTGTCAGCAGGAATAAAACCAGGATATTATATTTTGTGCGAATTGACATAAAAAGATCCTCCATATTTTTAAAATGAATTCAAAGTTCGAATTGCAAATTTAAAATCAGAATAAATACAAACAAATATTATTTATTTTTAAAATTATGTCCTCAGCTGATTAATATATTTAATTTCTGCATTTAATCAGACTTTTAGACTAATTGTTAAAAAATCTTAAATTTTTTTTACAGGGACAGCGCCCATAAAAATATGGGTGCTGTTTCTGTTTATAAATTAGGGTAAAACTGTTTTTATTCGGATTAAGAATAACTAACTTTATTATTAATAATCTTTTTTAGTTAGTAATAAGGTTCGTATTTAATTGACAAAAGAAGAATTTAAAGTTTTATTTGACAAACATTTTGATTCTGTGCGAAGCTACTTGTTTTATCGAGGCGCAGACAAAGAATTGGCAACTGATTTGGCCCAGGATGTCTTTATGCGTATGTGGGAAAAACAACTGGCAATTGAGCCAAAAGGAATATTAAGACTTTTATACAAAATTGCAGGTGATATGTTTATAAGCAGGTACAGACGAGAAACACTGGAATTAAATTACAGGAAAACGCTGAAATTTAATGACAGCGACGTTACACCTGAAGACCGGTTGCAATATAATGAGCTGAAAGAGAACTATGCAAAAGCACTTGCGCAGTTAAATGAGAAACAGAGAACTGTTTTCCTGATGTCAAGAATGGAAGGACTGAAATACCATGAAATAGCTGAGCGGCTCAATATCAGCGTCAAAGCAGTGGAAAAAAGAATGAGTAATACACTTGCATATTTAAAAAAAGCACTGGAGCAATAGATGAGCAAAAAACAAAAAAATATTGAAAAAAAGCCAGAACTTAAAAAGGAAACCATGAGAATGATTTCTCTAACATCTATACAGTGGGATAAGAGCAAGGGGCAGGTTTGGTCGGAACTGGAACAGAAAATGGAATCAATGGAGGCTCCTATAAAGACAGCCTATTTAAGGCCACGGATGGGTATTGCAGCCGCTGCAGTGCTTATTTTGCTTGTTGGTATTTCACTTTTCATGCAACTCTATACAAAGACAATAAATATTTCTCCGGGCCAGCATAGTACTATTTATCTTCCTGATAAGTCACAGGTTAAAATCAACGCACAGTCAACCCTGTCTTATAAACCCATGTTATGGATATTTTCACGAAGGGTCAGATTTGAAGGAGAAGCATATTTCGAAGTACAGAAGGGCAAAAGATTTGTTGTTTCATCAGGTATTGGAAGGACAACGGTACTGGGCACAAGCTTCAATATTTATTCCCGGAATGATCAATACCAGGTAACCTGCATCTCGGGGACCGTTAAGGTCGCCGAAAAAACCTATAACAGTGAAGTTATACTGAATGCCGGGCAGAAAGCTGAACTTGACTTAAAAGGTACGCTGCAGGTATTTTCCGGGATAAACACTGAACAGACTTTATCATGGCTGACAAATCGCTTTAGCTTCACGTCGCTCCCTGTAAAACAGGTATTTGAAGAAGTTGCACGCCAGTATAATATTAGGATATCTATACAGGATGGCATAGATAAAACCTATACAGGAACTTTTAACAAAAGCAAATCTCCCGATACGGTTCTGAACCTGGTATGCCGTCCTTTAAATCTAACCTTCATCCGAAAGTCGCAAAATGAATACTTTGTTTCCGAGAGCAATTAGGATTCAGTTCATAAATAAAATAATTTTTCTGCTGGTATTTTCATGCCTCGCACAAACCAGCTTTTCGCAGGAAGTCACACTCAAATTTTCCGACGAACCGCTAAATAAAATCCTGATATCATTAAGGGACAATTACAACATTATGCTGTCCTTCGATGACAGCCAGTTATCGAAATACAGGCTTACAATAGATAAAAGTTTCAATTCGGTTCCGCAGGCATTTGATTATTTGCTCAAAGGGCTACCCCTGGCCTACGAGGTATCAGGAGGAGTTTATATTGTATATACCGTACATGCGAAAGAAAAGCCCAAAAATTATCTTATTGCAGGCAGAATATATGATAGAACCAATCGCGAGACCCTTCCTTTTTCAAATATCCTGATTAATAATTCAGGTCTGATTTCAGACGCAAAGGGATATTTCTCATTTACTTCAGCCGGAGACAGCATATTCAATGTAAAAATATCCTATCTGGGCTATTATATTCTTGATACTGTTGTTGCAGCCGGAACAAATTATTCATTTTATCTTATCCCTTCCGTCATAGCGCTTGAGGAAATTATTGTTGAGGGTTCGGCAATTGCGCGCACAATAATTACAGGCAGTTCGCCGGGCATTTCACGTTTAAACCATAAAATAGCCTATTTTCTGCCCGGTAACGGTGATAATTCAGTTTTCAACCTGTTAAGGCTTCAGCCCGGTATACTGGCTGCCGGGGAGCAATCTAACGACCTGATTATCTGGGGGAGCTATGAAGGACAGAGCCAGGTAATCTTTGACGGATTCACACTTTACGGGATGAGAAATTTCAATGATAATATCAGCGCAATAAATCCTTTTATGGCCAAAGACATCAAGGTATTAAAGGGCGGATACAGTGCAGAATACGGTGAAAGAGTAGGTGGTATTGTGGATATTACAGGTATCGACGGCAACCGGGTATCACCATCGGCACAGTTATGTATTAATAATATGACACTTAACGGAATGGTGAGTGTGCCCTTAAGAAAAAAATCATCACTTATTATGGCTTACAGGCAAACATATTATAAGCTATATGATGACATTGCATTTACCAGTTCAGGATCAGGAAGGAGAAGTCAAGGCGGAGGTTATGATTATTATGTATCTCCTGAGTACGTATTTCGTGATATAAATGTAAAATATTCAGGAAGCGGGAATAAAAGTTACTATTATTTGAGCATTTACGGGGGGTGGGATGATTTTTCCTATGCATTTGACCGGGAAACCCAGCAGAGAACCTTGGAACTGGATTTTAGTGAAGGTAATCATCAGCTTGGCGGTGCCGCATATTATGGATTCACCTGGAAAGAAAAGAATACGAGTAACCTGACCCTTAGCTATTCAGCTCTGCATACAGAGAGAGAAAACCAGGAAGAGTCGGAGGGTAGCATGGGACACCAGGTTTTTCACAGTGTGGATGAAAAATACAGGGCAGAAGTTAATGAAGTTAACAGCCGGATTGACAATAACCTCAATCTGTCGGAAAAGCATATGGTTAATACCGGACTGGGAATGATATACTATTTTACTACTTTGCAGGAAAATACCTACAACGATTCAGTTTTTGGCGATAATACACATATGCCTGTGCCTTACCTTTACCTGCAGGATAAAATAACCATATTTAAAAAGCTGACACTTAAGCCAGGTATTCGTGTTAATTACCAGGCAATCTCACAAAAATTATTCCTTCAACCAAGATTTTCAGCCATGTACAGGTTCAATGATCACTTCAGGATAAATACAGCTGCCGGTATGTATAACCAGTTCGTGGTAAAAAATATGATAATGGATCAATCGGGCAATTATAA
>CAZHQW010000089.1:3677-7306 GCA_964534745.1 uncultured Bacteroidales bacterium | reverse complement strand
AATATGTCGCCCAGAAGAAAGAGATTCAGGAGATTGGGTTCACCACCGGTGCTAAGAGGTTTAAAGCCTATTGGTGTGCCTTTTATTGAGACAAATATAATATCGGTATTTTTTGATGAATATGAAGCATTAAGATTGGTGGATTATGAGAATTTGTCCCATGAAGAGGCTTCAAATCTCATGAATGTATCGAGGCCGACATTCACAAGGATTTATAATAGCTGCCTTAAAAAAATTGCACGGGGATTTGCAGAGGGAAAATCAATAGTAGTGGAAGGCGGAAACGTTGAGTTTGACAGGCAATGGTACAGATGCAATGAATGTAATATCACCTTTCACTATTCAAGGAAAGCTAATCCTCAGTGCACTAATTGCGGTTCGACTAATGTAGAGCATATTAACAGAAGCATCGAGGAATGGAAAGAAAAAAAACAGGATTTTAAAAATATAATCAAGCCAGATGAGTTTTGCGTATGTACAGGCTGCAACTATAAAGAGCCTCATAAACGTGGCGTTCCATGTTTTACAAGGATCTGTCCAGTTTGTAAAACACCCCTGGTGAGACAGGACAGGTGAGTATTGACGCTAATTATAAATAAATATATTGTTTAACCATAAAAATTATTATTATGCCAGGAGGAGATAAAAAAGGCCCTGAAGGACTAGGTCCGATGACGGGCAGAGGTTTTGGATACTGTGCCGGATACGATGCCCCCGGATATTTCAATAATATATACGGAAGAGGTGCAGGACGCGGTTTTGGTATAGGCAGAGGATTGGGATTAGGTTTCCGCGGTGGAAGGAGACATATGCATTATCAATACCGGTACAGGCAGGCTGCATATCATGTCCCTGCAAAAGAAGAAGAACTTCATTTGCTTAAGGCTCAGGCTGAAAATCTTAAGAAAGAGCTGGAAGAAATTCAGAACCGTATTTCTGAACTTGATACCAAAAGAAACGGCTGATTATAAAGCCATAAATTATTTTGTTAAACGTAAAATTGTATAATTATGCCTAACAGAGATGGTACAGGTCCTTTAGGAAAAGGTCCTGGCACGGGCAAAGGTATGGGCCCGTGCAAAAAAGGGAAACAAAAAGATGAATATACCAGTCAATCAGCAATGAGGAAGAATAAAAGAAGAGAAAAAGGCCCGGGTAAAGGTAAAGGACAAGGCAATAAACAGGGTATGCGCAACTAAATATGCAAATAAATGAATACTGAGAATACTGAAAAAAAACAGGAAGATAAGTATCTTCCGCTGGTAAAGAATATTATTGCCATTGCTTCCGGTAAGGGAGGTGTGGGAAAATCAACAGTAGCTGTAAATCTTGCCCTGGCTGTTGCCCGGGAAGGAAACAAAGTAGGTATTATTGATGCTGATATCTTCGGCCCTTCAGTACCCAAGATGTTTGGGATAGAAGATATAAGGCCCCAGGTGAAAAGGACAGAGAATAAAGATTTAATAATACCTGTTGAAAAGCATGGTATTAAAATCCTTTCAATCGGACTGTTTATTTCAAGGTTTGATGCGACAGTCTGGAGGGGGCCCCTGGCATCAAAAGTGCTGCAGCAGCTAATCAGAGATGCTGACTGGGGGGAACTGGATTACATGTTCTTTGACCTGCCCCCGGGAACAAGTGATATACATCTCACCCTGGTGCAGACCTTGCCTGTAACCGGTGCAATTATTGTTAGCACTCCACAGGATGTTGCACTTGCCGATGCTATAAAGGGAATAAGCATGTTCGCGGGACAATCCATAGATGTGCCGATACTCGGACTGGTAGAGAACATGTCGTGGTTCACTCCTGAAGAACTGCCGGATAAAAAATATTACATATTTGGTAAAGACGGCTGCAAAAAAATCGCTGAAAAATTTAATGTCCCGTTACTGGGACAAATCCCGATTGTACAGGGTATCAGGGAAGGAGGAGACTCAGGAGTACCGCCCGTACTGAACAACAAGGTGGCCGAACAAAACTTCAGGGAACTTGCGATCAATGTTATAAAGAGAGTCGAGTACAGGAACAAACATATCAAACCAACCAAAAAAGTTGAAATAAAAAGAAAATAACCAGTAAAATGAGAAAAATAGCTATTCCCGTTTCCAATGGAATATTAAGTCCGCACTTCGGACATTGTGACAGATTTTACATATGTGAAGTAGATGATAATGAGGTTATCAGCGAGAGTTTCATTACTTCACCGCCTCATGAACCGGGTATATTACCCCAATGGCTCAGCAGCCATGGAGTTACTGATGTAATTGCGGGAGGTATGGGACACAGGGCAATCAGCCTGTTCAAGCAGTCAGCTATCAATGTATTTGTTGGTGCGCCCCGGATAGAACCTGCAAAAATTATCAGCGAATTTCTAAAAGGGACCCTTACTCTGACAGATAATTATTGCGACCATTAAAAAATGAGCTGCTAATGGATAATGAATGTAAGCTATGCCTGATAAAATCATTTGAGAAGATACTGGCTGAGAAATCTGCCGGCAAAATTAAAAATGAACTCTCAGGGAGAATACGTGATTATGTTAACGGCATTAATTCAGAACTTATAACACCTGAGGCCGCAAGGGAAATTAACAGGATGCTGACTGAAAAACTAAATATTTACGACCTCCATAAAGAAGAAAAACTAATAAGCAATAACATTGCATTGAATCATTATTCAAGGTTCAGGGAACTTGTCTTAACATCGGAAAGTCCTTTTAATACAGCACTAAGACTCTCAATTGCAGGTAATATAATGGATTATGCAGCATGCCCCGAGTTTTTTGTTAACAGCGAACAATACTTTGACAAAATAATAAACGAGGTTCTGACTGCAGAATTTGCCATTGACAATTCAAAAGAACTGGAAGAAGAAATTCACAATTCAAAAACCCTGCTTTTTCTCGGTGACAATGCCGGTGAAATAGTACTGGACAAGCTGCTACTGGAAACCATCGGCCATCCCAATGTATTTTATGCCGTAAGGGATAAACCTGTTATCAATGATGCTACTGCCGAAGATGCTTATTATACGGGTATAAACACCCTTGCAAAGATTATTTCCAATGGATATGATGCGCCTTCAACAATAATTGAGAAAGCATCAGCGGAGTTTCTTGCTGTCTATAATGATGCAGACCTGATCATATCCAAAGGACAGGGAAATTTTGAAGGCCTTGCCTCCAATACAAGGGAAGACCTGTTTTTCCTGCTTATAGTGAAGTGCGATGTCATAGCAAGGCTGCTGGGTGTAAAAAAGGGAGATTACATGGTAAAGAAAAATATCCGGTAACGCTATAATTTATAACGAATATGATATGTTTTGTTAAGATAATATTTTAATAAAGTATGGACAGTATTATTATTAAGCCTATTGGCGTAATTCGAACTCCCTTCAATAAAATTGAAAATATCCCTATACAGGGAATTCTTGGAAACGATACCGAAGGATACGTTGAACTGGAAAGAAAGTACACGGAGGGTTTAACCGATTTGGATAAGTTCAGCCATGCCATACTTATATACTACTTTCATCGTTCATCAAGGGAAGATATTGTAAGCTCCCCTTTCCTGGAGAATACCGAGCACGGAATATTTGCAATAAGGAGTCCCCACAGGCCCAACCAT
>CAZHQW010000089.1:0-3577 GCA_964534745.1 uncultured Bacteroidales bacterium | reverse complement strand
TCAACAGGAAAAAGCTGGGAAGATAAAATAGATGACAGATTTGGCCGTGCAAGAGGATTTGTGCTCTATGATGAAGATAAAAATAAACTCAGCTGGCTTTCCAATGAAACAAATATGAATGCAGGGCATGGAGCTGGCATTCAGTCAGCACAGCTCGTAATAAACACTGGTGCAGAAATACTTATAACCGGACAAATAGGACCCAAAGCGAGGGAAGTTCTGGAAAAAACAAACATTAAAATATATAAATGCGTAAATAGTAGTATAAAGCAAGCTTATAATAACTTCAAGCAAGGGCTGCTAAAAGAAGATAAATAATTTCAACTTTTATAAAATGAAAAGTGCCAGGGTAATATTATTGAAAATAATCGTTTTGTTGATAATATTTATTATGTCCTCCTGTGCTGTTGCTTCAAAGCATAAATATAAGAAAAGAAGGAAAGTTAAGCCCTGCGACTGCCCGCAGTTCAGTAAATCTGATGCAAATATGGATTACAGCACAAAATCTCCGGATACATTAACTATCACTCCGAATTTTGTTGCCAGCTGTATGCCATTAAAATATTGATATACAGGTATCTTAGCCAAAACAGATATGTTCCACCTCTCCCTGACAGTCAGGTTAACCTGTGGCATCAGAAGCAGTGAATAACCCCCTGTGTATTCAACAATATCTTTGTCAAGCCTGTCTCTTCCCCTGAACTCATTTCTCAGCTGCAGAATGGTTGTCCAGTCCCTCTTTACCCACTTATACATAAGATGCTTTGACAGGTATGCTGATGCTGAAAAAAAGTTGCCATACCTGTATCCTGCATTGTTTTTATGATTATATTCTCCCCTTGCCACAAGAAAGTATCTTAATCCCCTGAATGAATTTTCCTTAACCATAAATCCCTGCAGAACATAGCCAAACGCATGTGTCGAAGGCTGCAGCTCATGAGGTACCTCAACAAGCTCCACTTTTTGCAGCTCCGTGCTGAGAGGCACCTTTATACCTGCACTCCCCGAACAATAAAATCTTTTATCATGATTTGTGACAATGCTGAACTTGGGAGATATAACAATATTATTAAATCCGTATCCCCTGCTTGTCGCATTCTCGAACCGGTAAGTCTTGTTTAAAAAATAACCTGCTTCAGATTCAAGCGTTAGCCTGTTGAAAATTCCATAAGCCAGAACAGCTGCCACATAATTATAGTCAGCCCTTTTCACCAAAGTATAGTCCGTTCTTTTATGCCCCTCAAAATATTCATCCATAAGCCCGTAATTATATGAGCAAATAAATTTAAAAGTGTTCTTCTCAAGCACAAGGAGATTAGATATGCCCGCAACGGGATTAAGAGATGAAAAACACTGTGCCTGTGATTCAATATAAAATGACAATACAAATATTATTGACAGATAATAATACTTCATCTTATATTACGTGGATTGTAACAGTCCTGGATTCCGAATTACCGCAGATGTCAATTACTTTACAGGTTATGCCGACCTCTCCTATGGCACATGGTGTGGCTACATATGTCACTGTAGATCCCGAACCGTTAATGACACCCAGTGTCTTTGTCCACTCGTATACCAGTCCCTCCCCCTCAGCCAAAGCTGTAACATCAGTTTCCCCTCCGGACTCTATAGTATCACTTTCTGCGGTTAGGCTCAAAAAATTGATAGGATCGCAGTTTTCAGGTTTGTCCTTTTCTTTTTCGCATTCAAGAAATAGTGCGGATAAAAGAAAAAAAGAAATTAATATAAGTCTTACAACCTTCATTGCCGTCATTTTTTATCTTTAAGACATCTGATTGAAAAAGCATAATTCTTCGGGAAGGTATTCCATCTTCCTACCCTGGTGTCCGGTTCGCTAAGGCAACGCCGCCATGCATAATTGGAATCTTCAGCTTCCGTTGAGGTCCACACATATTCGTAAGCACCCAGCAGGCTATATGTCCCGCTTGACGACCTTCTTCCCGATAACAAGGCCTCATAGCCTGAAGTACCTCCCCTCTTAAGCGCTGTGCCTACACCCTCACCTCTCCATATATTCACCATATCAGCTTCCTCCTGGGTCATGCCAAGGTACATCTCCAGAGTTTTCCATTCCCCGTCGGAAGGTATATGCCAGCGATCCGGACAAATACCCTGGTCCATTTCAACTACCGAACCGTTCATCGCCGCATCCCACGTATATAATCGTCCGTAAGTGTCCTGGTAATCCGGATTATCATCATAGCAATAGCTAGTTATGTCTGATCCGTCAGGGGATTTTGTAACCCTTATATTCTTTGCCATCCAGGTTTGTGTACCTATCTTAACAATAGGGTAAATATTGCCTTCAATGTCAATTACTGTGTTAACAGGATCGGGCTGATCTACAATCATACTTTCAGTAACTGTCGAATTAGCTGCATCGGTAACAGTTACCCGGTAGGTTCCCGCAACCAGACTGTCAATGTCCTCCTCGACAGAACCATTGGACCAGTTATATCGGTATGGAGACACTCCTCCTGATACCGACATATCAATTGCACCGTCACTCAATCCGTATGCAGAAACATCTCTTATCGTATAGTCTATAACCAGCATTTCGTACTCCGGCTTCTTTTCCTCGCAGCATGGCAGTATAAGGCTGCCAGCAACAATAAAACAAAAGCCAGATTTCTGTATCCAGGACACAATAATGAAAATTTGAAATTTAACTGTAGTATATCAATCGAAGTATACAAAAATATGGAAAATCTTTAGCAAATTGAACATAAGTTCGTTATTTTTAATAGTATGTTAATATAATTCACTATGAGCAAAATATACTCTGTTTACCTGCCTGCATTAATTCTGTCCATAGCGGGATTTTATCATGCAAATGCCCAGTATGGAACAAATAAAGTATCAAAGATATCAGATGATCTTGAAGTGGTAATGATTTCTGATAATGTATATATTCATATTTCTTACCTTGCAACACTAAATGGAAGGAGGTATCCTTGTAACGGACTTGTATATATAAATGATAAGGAAGCATATATAATAGATACACCGGTCAATGATCAACTGACACTCGATCTCATTAACTGGATAAAGAATGAGCTGGGAGCAGAGATTGCAGGGGTCATTGTCAATCACTGGCATATTGACTGTATGGGCGGCCTGAAACAGGTGCACCAATCAGGTATCAGGTCATATGCCAATGAATTAACTTGCGAAATTGCGGGAGCCAAAAATCTGCCCGTACCGGAATTCTGTTTTAAAGATTCGTTAATAATCAAAACGGGACAAAAAGAAATATTATGCAAATACTTAGGTCCGGCCCACACGGTTGACAACATAGTTGTATGGATACCAGAAGACGAAATACTGTTCGGGGGATGTATGGTCAGAGCCTTATCTGCAAATACCGCGGGCAATATCAGTGATGCTGATCTTGACAGCTGGCCTGAAACGATGAAGAAAGTTATCAAGAGATTCGGACATGCACGTATAGTTGTGCCGGGGCATGGTGAGAGCGGTGGACCGGAGCTCCTGACACATACATTAGACCTTGTCAGACAGTAAAATCCGTTACCTGGAAATCCGCATACCCTTC
>CAZHQW010000088.1:0-8657 GCA_964534745.1 uncultured Bacteroidales bacterium | reverse complement strand
GATATTATAGCTATAGGTAAGAAAGGGAAAGATTATCTCAGATCGAAGAAATACAGGATAACAGAGTCATATACTGACATCTTTGATATGCTGAATTATGAAAATACACTGCCAATTGTCACGAAAATAATGGATGCTTTTATAAACGGCAAATATGATAGAGTTGATTTAGTTTATAACCAGTTTAAAAATGCGGCAGTGCAGGTAATGCTAGAGGAACAGTTCCTGCCGATTTTATATAGGCAAAAAATCGAGGATCGCTTCGAAGAAAGGCCCATTTATATTTATGAACCTGCCAGGGAAGACATAATAAACGAACTGATACCTAAATCATTGAAGGTTCAGTTTTACAGGGTACTGCTGGATTCTGCCGCATCGGAGCATGGTGCGCGTATGACCGCAATGCATAAAGCTACCGACAATGCAACGGACTTAATAAGGGAACTGCAGCTTGATTATAATAAAGCCAGGCAGGCATCTATTACCAAAGAAATCCTTGAGATTGTAGGCGGAGCCGAAGCACTTAATAAATAACCACCTAAATGATGAAGGAGCATATATGCTTAAAAAAGAATCCTTAAAGCTGCTCCCCTTTTACCTTTTTTTTATAATCATTACAATAGCTGTCTCCAAAAACTCATTCTTCTGGGATAAAGACATAATTATCTCAAAACAGGCATACTGGTTTTACGAAAACGGATTCTCACTTCACATGCCCAATTCGATTGATACCGGGTATACTCCTTTATTAGGGATAGTACTGGCAGTTTTATGGAAAATTTTCGGGATAAAACTGCAGGTGGGCCATTTTCTAATGCTGCCCTTCAGCCTGGGCCTTCTTTACCAGCTATTCATATTCCTTAAACATTTATTCAGCAAAAACAGGTTTATATATCTCACACTTATCCTGGTGGTCATTGATACAACATTATTGTCACAGATTGTTGTTGTTTCAAGTGACCTTATTATGGCCTTCTTCTTTTTCCTGTCTATAAATTCCATTATCAATAGAAAAAGATATGTCCTCTACCTTTCTCTTGCAGGATTATCTCTGATACACTTCAGGGGGGTTATCTCATTTTTTATAGTCTTTGTTTTTGATTACTTTTACTCTATCCCACTATACAGGAACAGAAATCTGAAGAATTTCATATACACTATCCCGCAATACTTGCCCGCTATTGTCATTTATCTTGTTTATCTGGCATACCATTATAAAACAACAGGATGGATCTTAAAGCATCATGAATCACCCTGGGCAGGGAGCTTCGAAATTGTTAATTTCAAAGGATTTATCAGAAATATAATTATCGTAATATGGAGACTCATTGATTTTGGCAGATTATTTCAATGGATTATAGGCTTCTATTTCATATATCTTTTAATTAAAAAGAAAATTACTCCTGACAGCAAGCTGGGATTACTTGCAGCATTAATATCTTTTTCACTTGTGGTAAATCTCCCGTCAATGCTACTGTTTAATCTGCTGACCGGTCACAGATACTTTATGATAATTTATATTCTGATAACAATAACTGTTTCATATCTGATATTTGAAAAAACCTCCTCTGTAAAACTTTCAAATATCTTTTTTGCAGTAATAGTAATCGGACTGATAACCGGTAACTTATGGATCTATCCCGATAAAATAGCAAAAGGATGGGATGCAACTATTGCTCATATCCCATACTATCATCTCAGAAAAAAGATGATTGAATATATAGATAACAGGAAAATACCATTTAGCGAGGTCGGATCAGATATTCCAAATACATCCGGATTAAAGTATACTGATTTGTCAGGTGACGAGCGGGCATTCCCATTAAAAGATTTTAAAAAAAATAAATATATCTTCTATTCAAATATTTACAATATGTTTTCTGACGAGGAAATCGACGAGCTAAAACAAAACTGGATACTGGAAAAGGAATACAGGTGCATGCAGGTTTATGTGAGACTATACAGGAATCCCCGGTACTCAGGACAGAAGTATACTGAACCTGATTATCAAGAGCAGGAAAATGTTAAAAACTCATCTTGAACCTCAGGAAGCCGAGATTAAAGTTCTGTTTTTGCTTTCCTCCTTCTCCGTCTGGAAACTTGCCGCTGAAAACCTGGAAGTAAACTGAAAAATCAAGGTTATCCATCAGTGAATAACTAAGGGACGGACCTATGTAATACCCCGAAATATCACCCATAAAGACCATGCCTCCCAGCGTTGCACTTAGCAGGGGAGTGACGGGATATGTAGCCTGTGAGAAAATATTGTACTCGCTAAAAGACAGGTTCTTAACCGACAGAGGGCCAGAATAGTATTCTGAAAAGTCCGATACCTCGAAATCTTTGGGTACCTGCCTGTACAATACCTCAGCCTGTATCATCAGTGAATTTTTAAAAACATACTCCGATGACAGAGATGCGAATAAGAGTCCTGTTGTATCCTTGAAATTATCAATGGGATGAAAATAACTGATCTCCCCCCTGAAACTTGCCGATTTAATGTTCCCCGACCATCCGAGTCCGGCCACATAATCCTCACTGTTTAAAACTCCACCCAGAAACTGTATATCGTAATTCCACTTATTGAACCTGTAGAGGCCTGCAGCCGTAATGTTTTCGGCACTATCCAGCTTCAGGGCCGCCTCAACAGCAGATGTGCTTCCCGTATAATACTGTATTCTCAAAGCATCACTGCCGGGCCTTTCAGGATAATCAAAATCAAAGAAATTATAGGTATTGAAAATATCATTGGGATTCCATACGAAAGTCTGCCCCCAGTTAATGCGCTGGCGGCCCGCAGTAATCTCAAGGTTGCCTGCAGTATACTGAAACCATAGCCTGTCAATAAAAAGGTTAAACAGGTAGTTTTTGCCTTTTGCAATCATCAGTGACAAGTCAATAGCTCCATTATCATCGTCAATCTGGTCAACATAGTTGCTGAATCCTCCCAGTCCCGTCCCCATACCGGAGGGATCAAGTCCAAAAGCCGAAGCGATACCTGAAATGCTGTCCCCGTTAAGTTCATCCTGCATGTCTTTCATTACCTGGTCAAGTCTTATAAGGTCGCCGTAAATAAACCTGTTCCTTGTTTGCATAGAAAAAGAAAAATTCTTTGAAATGTGCCATTCGAAGTTCAGGCGGTTATGAAGCTGGTTTTCGGTAAGCCAGATATCATTGAGGTTCTCGTACATAACGGACTGCATATTTGAAATATACCCGTTTAATTCCCAGCTTTTCTGCTTTTTATCATCCTGTCCCTTTACAATATTACTTAACAACAAAGAGACAAGGAGGATTTTAACTGTGGTCCATTTCATATCTTTCGGTGTACTAAGATTACTTTTTTCTGACCTCATCACTTACTACCCTGCCGTCTTCAATGGTAATTACCCTTCTTGCTTTTTTTACAACCCTTGCATCGTGCGTGGAGAAAATGAAAGTAGTATTCTCTTCCCTGTTAAGCTTTTCCATGATGTCAAGCAGGTTTTCAGTAGACTTTGAATCGAGGTTTGCCGTAGGCTCATCAGCAAGGATAAACTTTGGCTTAGAAGCCAGGGCCCTGGCCACTGCAACTCTCTGCTGCTGTCCGCCCGATAATTTCGAAGGCCTGCTGTCAAGCCTGTCACTTAATCCTACCGCTGTCATCAGGTCCTTTACCCTTTTTTCACGTTCAGCCTTTGGCCTGCCCTGAAGATGCATTATAAACTCCACATTTTCCCTTGCGGTTAATACCGGAATGAGGTTATATGCCTGGAAGACAAATCCTATATTTCTGAGCCTGAAATCAATAAGCCTTGAAGATTTCAAATCCCCTATGTTTGTATGATCAATTATCACTTTTCCACTTGTGGCATTATCAAGTCCCCCGATGATATTCAGCAATGTTGTTTTACCTGAGCCTGAGGGTCCCACTACTGCGGCAAATTCGCCTTCCTCAAATGACAGGTCAACACCATTGAGTGCATTGACTTTAAACTCAGAGTCATTATAAATTTTAGTCAGGTTTTTTATATCAATTACTTTCATTGTTTGGAATTTTATTGATTGTTATTTCTAATTTAGAATTTATTATATATCTGTCCTTAATGCCTCAGCAGGTTTAAGTTTCAAAGCTCTAATCGCCGGATATATCGCTGCTACGAGTCCGGTTACAAACACCATCGCTGTCACCTTAACTGCGATTAACAGGTCAGGTACAGGATAAATTACCGTATCATACCCCAGTCTTTCATATGCCTCACCCCAGGCTGACAGGTTAATTCCTGTTTTCATCAGTAAAACTATAAACATATACCCCAGTATAATTCCGATTATGCTTCCTGTAAAGGCAAGAAAGAGTGTCTCAAACATAATCATTATAAACACCCTTTTTTTATTCATTCCCACTGCCATAAGCATACCAAGCTCTTTAACCCTTTCAAGGACTGCCATAAGCATTGTATTAATAATTCCGAAGAGCAGGGCAAAGAGAATAATCCCAAGGATAAGATACATGGAAATATCTAATGATTCCTCGACCAGGCTCACTTCAGGCATTATCTCTTTCCATGATTTAACATCAAGGTCTTTATACCTGGCGGACAATTTATTTTGTATATCATTGTAAGTCCGGTCATCATCCAGGAGTACTGCTATTTCATGACCATCTGTATTTTCCATGGCAATAAGTGATGCCAAATCTGATTTCCTTACAAATACGGCCATTTCTTCATACATCGAGTTAGATATTTTATAAATACCTGCTACCTTGAACTGTGCACGTACTATTTCTCCATTCATATCCTGCATTGTCAGCACCAGCTTCGACCTCACATTTACATTTAACTTGTCGGCCATCTTTTTACCTATAACTATGGGATTACGTCCCTTTCCTTCAAAATATCCGCCATCCGTTATTTTTTCGTATATGTTGGTAACCTTCCTCTCATCATCCGGATTAATTCCAATAACCTGGACTCCCGAGCCGGTTTCCGCCGATGCAATCATTGAATTAACGATTAATCTTACGGTGACAGCGCTGACACCTTTCATACTGTCAATCTGGTCCCTGATACTGTCCGAATTATGAATAAAATATTTTAGATCGGGATTTTCCAGGTACTTCTTATGGTGAAGCTGAATATGTGACGCTTCAGTTTTAATTGCTGAATTGATTCGCTGAGTTACCATTCCTTCGTAAAGAGCCCATGTAAACACTCCTGACAGAATACCTATGGCTAACGCGCAAATAATTACCAGGCTCCGCATCCTGCTTCTCCATATATTTCTCCAAGCAACTGACCATAACATATCGTTAAATTTTAAGTTAATAATTTATTTATTAGGTTCTCAAAGCATTAGCGACTTTAAGATTCTTAATTTTAAATACGGGGTATAAAGATATAAGCAGGGTTATAGCAAATACGGTAATAACCTGGTTAACAAACACCCTGGACTGTGCCCCGAAATATATTACCGGTTCAAATCCGAATTTCTCATATACTTCGGAGACTTCCCCGGGCAGTGGTATTGGATTGTGCATCAGTATAATAATTATGGGTACACTTAAAAGGAACCCGAAAAATACACCCAGTAATCCCATATAAATGGTTTCAAAAAACAATATGGCCTGCAGTTTCTTTTTCTGCATGCCTATAGCGACTGTAATTCCGGTTTCTCTCTTCCTTTCAGCAACCATCATAATTATTGTTCCCAGTATGCCGAATCCCACTACTATATATAAGACAGCTTTCATTATTACAGCTCCTGCCCTGTCTCCTTTAATCATCTGGACAATCTCGGGCTGCATTTCGTCCCATGTCATTATGTTATAGCTATTCTGCAGTTTATCTTCCAGTTCTTTCTTTACAGATGAGACATCTGAATAATTATCAACCATAATAGCTACTGACGTTACCATGCCGGGCATGGAAAAAAAGTCCTGTGCCTTGCGGATATCAATATAAGCACCAAAATTATTCAGGTCCGGATTAGGAAATGTAAGAATCCCCCTTACCGGGAATAACCCGGCAGCAGTAGCCCCGTGATATCCCTGGCTCAATAGAACCAGGGTATCCCCAATATTTACCTCCAGATTTTTTGCCAGGTTAACAGCCAATAAAAGGCCCTCATCATCAGTTTCCAGGTATTTCCCATTTGAAATCCACCTGGATAATTCAGACAACTTATCCTCCGGTCCCGGATCTATCCCAATAATTGCCCCTCCCTTTGTATTTTCGCCGGTCGAAATAAGACTGAATGATTCCACCCTGGGTACATAATGGACAATATCCTTAACACTGTCAAGCACAGCATAAAACCTGTCATCGGGTTCATAAACATCATTTATGGATTTTGATTCCCAGTAATTAAGTTCATGAATCTGTAAATATCCTGAATAAAACTTTACCACATTATCAATCATTTTTGAATAAATACCTTCCTGCATCGAACTCATGCAGGTGGACATGAGAACGGCAACAACCACGGCTGTAACTGTAATTGTGGTACGGCGTTTGTTTCTCCACAGGTTCCTCCATGCAAACAATAGATTATTCATTTTTCTGAATTTTTGTTATTAATCCTTTATCTTACCTTTTTCATGTTCTGCTGCGAAAAAAAGTCATCTGACAGCGGGATATTGAACTTTATCTCATTCATTACAATAATTGTTTTATTGCCCTGCTTGTCAGCCGGAATAAGCTCATATTTTGCCGGAATTATCCTGCCGTCCATATTTTTAATGTCATACGCAAGTTCTGTCTTTATAAGATATTCATCTTCATCATAGTATTCTGCTTTCATCCATAAATAATCATTAACAGAGATCCATACGTATATTTTACCCCATACCACGGCGGCATCTTCCAGCGGGATTAGTTCAATCTTATAGCATTTTCTGCCCGCAATATCCTCTTCCCCCAACATATTATGTGTATAGTCAACAACTACAGATGATTCATTCAATAAATCATCATTGGTAAAATCCGAACCCATCCATCCCTGGGCCAGCATTGACGGAGGGAGCTTAATCATTCTGTTTATTATGGGATTCCAGCTCCACATTTCATTTTCGCGTTTAAGGTAGGTCTGTCCTCTTTCCTTAGCCGGTTCAGTTATTAATGCCAGTGAATATTCCGTTCCTTTGGTCCAGTTTTTAAATCCTATTGTACGCTGCCACGTGGGCCTCACTATTGTCATCGTCATTGTACTGTAACTTGATTTTTCTCCTCTCATCTTTGCGTCGGCCTTTTGCACGATTTCTTTTGCGGTTAAAGACTGCGCCTGTAAAGAGACTACAGTAACTGCCAGCATTATTCCGGCCACTAAAATTATTTTACTTGCTCTCATGACTAATTTTATTTTTTTCTTGCATATCTGTTAATTAATGTTTTCTTAATTTCTTCCAGCGGAAAGTTTTCAGGATCTACAATGTAATGAAAACTCAATCCGTCCAGTATTGCCCCGAATAGCCTGCTCTCAAGCTCCGGATTATCATAGCCCTTCCTCCTGAAATACTCTTCCAGCATTTTGAATATAGGCTCAAGTATATTACTGAAATCTGTCCCGAACATTTTAAGCACACTTGGCTGTAAAATAATGGCAAAGTACAGCTTCCAGTATTTAATATTGGTTTTCAATATCTCAAAAGTCTGGTTGATAAAATATTCCAGCTCCTCGGTAGTAAGAATGCCATCATTGTTGGGATCAAAGGTCCGTGTCAGGTCATTTATTCCTGATAATACTAATTCATGAAGCAGCGCCTCCTTGCTTTCAAAATAGTTGTACATCAATCCTTTTGAGATACCTGCAGACTTTGCTATTTTGCTTATTGAAGTACTGTGAAATCCCTCATCGGCAAAAAGCCTGAGAGCTTCCTCAAGTATAAGAGCCCTTTTCTGCTCTCTTATCTGCTCATATTGTTCCTCAGTCCTTGGTGCCATTATTATAATTTTTAGACTGAACGTTCAGTCATAAACATGGTTTTTAAAAAATGCCTTGCGGCATCGTTATTTTATTTTGACTGAACGGTTGGTCAAATATAAAACTTTTATTTTAACTATCAAATTTTTTTGATATTTTTTTGCACTATCTGTTTCAGCCCGCCTTTTATGAAGTAATTTTATTAAATGATACAACATTTGTAACAATTTATATAACTTAACCGTCACACATCCGGAAAATGATATAAATGACTGTAGCGGAATTTAATAAGAGTGTCGACGATTATTCTGACGGATTATATCGCTTTATTCTGAAAAATATTAAGGATGAAGAAAAAGCTAAGGATATAATACAGGATACTTATGAAAAATTATGGACAAAAATTTCAAATGTATCATATTCAAAAGTCAAATCATACCTTTTTACTGCAGCATACCATACAATGATAGATACAATCAGGAAAGAAAAAAGGCTTGAAGATTTTGAAAAAGTTAACGCAGATATGTACTCTCATACAATACAATATACAGGTTTATCAGAAATGCTTGAGGAGGCGGTTAACAAACTGCCCCATGACCAGCGATCGGTAATTTTGCTGAGAGACTACGAAGGGTATTCATATGAGGAAATTGCCGATATAACAGGATTAAGCGAATCGCAGGTAAAAGTATATATATACAGGGGACGTATGTTTCTTAAAAAATATATAGGGAGCATTGAAACAGTAATTTAGG
>CAZHQW010000087.1:0-8742 GCA_964534745.1 uncultured Bacteroidales bacterium | reverse complement strand
TGAGAAATTACTGGCCGGTTTGAAATCAAGGATCAGGGATATTACTGTTATTCCGTTAAGTAATCTTACAAAAAAGGGATATGATGAACTTAATAAAGTACTGCATAAAGGTAAAACATACTGCTTTTTAGGTTCTTCAGGTGCAGGCAAGTCGACAATGATTAATAACCTAGCAGCAAAAGAAATATTAAAAACAGGATCAATAAGTGCAAGCACAGGTAAGGGAAGGCATATTACAAATTACAGGGAATTAATTATACTTGAAAACGGCAGTATCCTTATTGATAATCCCGGTATGAGGGAAGTAGGCGTCGCAGATACTGCTGGCGGACTCGAAGCCACATTTGATACTATCACCAGGTTGGCAGAAGACTGCAAATTTACTGATTGCAGCCATATTCATGAAAAAGGTTGTGCTGTAATAGATGCTGTTGAAAAAGGAATAATTGACAAGGCATCATACAAGAATTATCTGAAAATGGAGAAGGAAAGGAAAAGATTCGGGACAACTGTTGAAGAGAAAAGAAAAAAGGACAGGGCATTTGGAAAATTATGCAAGGAAGGCGTGAAATACAGGAAACAAAATAAATACTGAGTCTCTGGCAAATAACCTGTTTGCCCGGTCAGTGGTTGAAAATTCAAATAATATAAATCATAAAGGAGGAAAAACAAAATGACCCCGGATGTTATGAGCAAATTCGATTTTTTAATAGGAGAATGGGACCTGGATTACCGTATCCCAGAAAGTATATTCAGTGAAGCCGGTACTGACTCGGGAAGAGGGACATTTAAAAGAATACTGGATGGCAAGTATGTCTTCTTTGAATATTCGACTGAATCAGGAGGGGCGGCAAACGGCATTTTTGCCTGGGATGATAAGGTGAAAATATACAGGTACTGGTGGTTTGAAAGTTCCGGCAGTTTCTTGACAGCAACATGTAATTTCATTAATGATGAAACACTTGCAATGAACTGGCACGACACTGTGCTGGTGCAGACTTTTAAAAAGGAGGGAACGGACAGGGTTATGTTGAATATGCAATATCCTTCTGAACATGGCAGGCACGAATCGGTACTGGAAGTGATAATGACAAGAAAAAAAACTAATTAGTAATGTGTTGAAGCTCCATGATAACAATTGAACAAAAAAAATGCAATTCTTGCGGGATATGTGCCGATGTATGCCATGAATACTGTATTTCTTTTAAGGGCCGGATGATAAAAATCGATTTCGATTTCTGCAGTACCTGTGGCCAGTGTATTGCCATATGTCCGAAAGAAGCCCTTTCCTGGAACAATATTAAACCTGAAAAATTTAATAAAGAACTCTATCCGGGACCTCCTCAAATAGATGAGCTCTTCAAAGAGAGAAGGACAACCAGGGATTTTAAGAATAAAAAAATAGACAGGGGATTACTTGAAGAAATAGTTAACTATGCTGCATATGCACCAACTCATAATTTCAATATGCATGCAATAGTAATTGATAATGAAAAAATTATTGAGCAGATTGACAGAATATTATTTAAATTTTCCTCAAGGATGTACCGTTTATTATTTGAACCCAGGATCATGCAGAGTATTGTAAGGTTGTTTACACCGGAAAGAGAACATGAGTATTTAAAAGCAGAATCCAAATTGGAAGCCATCCTTGGCAGGAAAAGAAATTTAAAAACCATCCCCCCTGCTATTGTTTTGATCATAGCGGACAGGAGGATTCCACTCAGCCTGGAGAGCGCCCAGTATGCCCTTTACAATATTGATTTATATGCACAGGCAAACGGACTGGGTTGCAGGAATCTTGTCGGTAATCAAATGTTTCTTAATAGAAGCAAATCATTCAGGAGACTTATAGGATTAAAAAAGCACGAGAAGGTAGTTGGCACAATTGCAATAGGATACCCTTCAGTGAAATTCAGAAATAAAATAAATGGCAGGCGATTTAAAATTCAGTGGAATAACTAGTATATTAGTATATTAACATCTGAGGTTTAAAAAAAGCAAACTTTGAAAAAAATACTGGTGTGGGGCTATTCAGGAGTTTTAATTCTCAGTATAGCAGCCTGTGATAATACAAAGACAGGTGAAAACAGTTCCAAATACATAATACCAAAGGAGAACGGAAGGATTATACTGGCCTATAAGGCATTTGAAGATTTCCTGAATTCGGATAAAAGCTGGGCGAATTATAAAAAGATATTGCTGGATGCATATCCCGAAATGCAGGAAGTGCACGATAAGCAATTAAGCTGGGGAACAATAGATTCGGTTAAATTCCGGGAAGAAGTTCAGAATTTCAAAAAAGAAGACTGGGAACACTATTTCACACAGTATGATGAAGAATTTTTGAACATTCTTTATGATTCAGTTATCGGGAATGCTCATAAGGTTCTGGCACCCGTCAGTGATAATCCGGTTGATTTGTGCCTCTACCTTCCCTATGGCGGCTGTTTTATAAATCCCAAACTTGACCGCAATACCATTTTCATTTCCCTGTATATTAATCCGGCTGATGTGCAAAAGATAATGATACACGAATATGCCCATAATCTTCATTTCCAGAGGCGGCCCGAAGAACCGCTGTCACTGAAAAGTGAGCTTGTGGCAGAAGGTTTGGCGGTTTATTTAACAACCTTGATTGGCAAGGATTTTATTTTACTGAACGCCATACCTTTTATGCCCGAGTCATCAGTAAAGTGGTGCATTGCAAATGAGCAGCTGATAAAAGATTCAATATACACAGAACTTGACGACACAAGCAATTCATATATGTTTAAGTATATTGCTGATGGCAGTATTGCAAATCCGCCTGAAGGATTTGTAGAAAAAACTGCTTATTTTGCAGGATACCGCGTAATTGAATCATGTGTCAGCAAAGGAATGAAGCTTGAAGAAATATGTTCCCTGACTTCTGACCAGGTAATAGAAAAAAGCGGTTACTTCAAATGAACAGATTACAGAATATATTAATATTTGTTGCTTTTCTCCTGTATTCAGTCAGCATATTTCCCCAGGTTAAAGTAATATTTGATACTGACTTTGGAGGAGATGCCGATGACCTTGGAGCACTTGTTATGCTGCATAATTTTGTTGAAAGGGGAGAATGTGATTTGCTGGCTATAATGTGCTGGTCAACAGAGCAATATGCTGTACCAGCTATTGATGCGATTAACAGGTTTTACCGCCATCCTGATATTCCCATTGGTGCCAGGAAAGGAAAGACTTATTACGAGAGCTGGAGTTACAGCAAACCTATAGCTGACAGCTTGCAGTACGGAATGGAATACGAGGATGTGCCTGATGCAGCAATACTATACAGGCAGCTTCTGGCTCAAAGTGAGGATAAAAGCATAACGATTGTTGTAACCGGACCACTGATGAATATCCAGAATCTTATCAAGTCAGGAGAAGATTCAATCTCTGATATGACAGGGAAGGAGCTTATTGAAAGAAAAGTAAAAGAATTTGTAATTATGGGAGGACAGTACCCTGCAGGAGACAGGGAATGGAATTTTGACGGTGGGATGCCCGGAGTTACAAGGTTCGTAATTAAAAATATTGATGTGCCGATAACCTTTTCAGGATTTGAAGTTGGCGCAGCAATAAAAACAGGCAAAATATTCAACAACATTGAAACACGGACACCTCTTTATATCGGATTTATGCATTTCAGCCGTAATGCGCCATGGATGAAGGAATATTACAAAGGGGAAATACTTGATAATTCCTCCTTTGATCAAACTGCTGTTTTATACGCGGTAAGAAAAGGAGAAGGTGTTTACTGGGATAAAATTGAAGGGGGATATTGCGACCCGGACGATAACGGGGGCAATAAATGGGTTCCCGGAGATACAACCAACCACTCTTACCTTAAGCTTATAATGGATCCTGAGAATATGGCCGGACTCATAGGATCAATCATGCTAGATAATTTTTAGATTTTATTTTTTGAAAATTTAAAACCAATGATTATATTTGTTTATTCTTAAATAGGAATTATTCTTATAAAAGATTTATTCATATGAAGGTTTCAAACAAACAAATAAGTGAAAAATTGCAGAGGAAAGGTCTAAGAATAACACCTCAAAGAATAGCAGTGCTTGAGGTAATATACAACACTAAAGATCATCCTTCTGCGGATAAGATAATTGGCCTTATAAGAAAAACACATCCGAATATTGCCACGGGAACTATATATAAAGTACTGGACACTCTGGTTGATCAAAATTTAATAAGAAAAGTGAATACTGACAAAAACTTAATGAGATATGACAGCATAAAAGAGAAACACCATCATTTATTTTCACTTGAAGCAGACACAATTGAAGATTATTACGATAAAGAGCTTGATAAGATGCTTGCAAAATACTTCAGGAAAAGGAAGATACCAAATTTTAAAATAAAGGATATAGAATTGCAGATATACGGAAAGTTTAAATCTAAAAATAGTAATAAGAAGAAATGTTAAATCAATAATTATATGAATATGGAACAACAAGTAATCTCAATGCCCCGTATCGGGGAAAATGCGCCTGAATTTAAGGCAGTAACAACACAGGGGGAAATAAATTTCCCATCTGATTATAAAGGAAGCTGGGTGATACTTTTTAGTCATCCTGCGGACTTTACTCCGGTCTGCACTTCAGAGTTTATAACGTTTGCCACGTTAGAGCAAAAGTTTGCAGAAGCAAACTGCAAACTGGTCGGATTGTCTGTGGATGGACTTTACAGTCATATTGCATGGCTTCGGACTATTAAGGAAAAGATAGAGTACAAGGGAATGAAGGATGTGGAAGTTAAATTTCCCTTAATAGAAGATATTACCATGGAGGTGGCAAAAAAATATGGTATGATTCAGCCAGGTGAAAGCAACACGAAGGCAGTTCGTGCTGTCTTTTATATTGATCCCAACGGAATAATAAGGACAATTATTTATTATCCTCTCAGCCTGGGCCGTAACTTTGACGAGCTGTACAGGGTCCTTATCGCATTAAAGACTGCCGATGAATTCGGAATTGCTACTCCTGCTGACTGGCGTCCGGGAGACGATGTGATTATATCGCCTGCCGGTTCATGCGGTGCAGCAAAGGACAGAATGGATGGTAAAGAAGAGGGACTGGAATGCAAAGACTGGTTTTTCTGCACAAAAAAGCTGGATAAGGATACTGTTCTGAAAAAGGTACTCAAGAAATAATAATGCCATAGTTTAAAAGGGGTGGCATTAGCCACCCTTTTAACAAAATGAAAAACCGGTTAAAAAAAGTAGATGTAATTAAAACAGTTGGATATATATTATTCCCCTGCCTTTTTTGTTTATTAAGGTGTGCTCCCGATACTCCCCATGATGTTTTAATCGGCCACTGGAAGGTGAAAAGCACATATGCCAGGCTTGATAGTCCTGATTCCGAAGGTGGTGAAGCAGATGTAATCCCGGCAGATATTTATTTTTCGCGTGACTTTTTCTGGCGTCATGAACCTGGAAGGGATCCTTTTAAATTGTATTATAGAGTTGTTAAAGAAGATCCGGAAGATAACTCACTGATAATTTGTGTAAAAAACACTCGGGGGGAAAAAGTATTTTCAACCGTTAAATTTTCGGCAGATTATGATGAAATGAGAGTAATTACCAAAAAGGATCCTCTTCAGGGCTTCCCACCTGAGATAGCAGACAGCCTGAGGGGTGCGATAGACAGCTTAATTCTCGAAACCCTCTGCATACGCGTGGACGACAGAATATCCCCATGATTTATCTAATTTGTATTATAACTGAATCACGTAATGAAACAATAAGATATTATATTTATATATTTTATTTTTTATATTGCATAGAAATTTAACTATAGAAAAACTTTTTTATTTAATACTACTTATAACCCTGGGCTGTTTGCCTTTGGTATGTGAATTGTTCATAATGAGAGGAGAAACAGGGGAATAACTATCTTTATCTGGTCACTGTTGAATTATTTAAGTGTAACTCTCTGGGAAGAAATGCAGATGTATGCAAAATTAGGAAATAAATGCCTTGATTATAAAAGGAGGATCCCCAGGTTTATCCCAATACTGATTTTTCTATTGATACTTACTGCCGCTTCTTCAGGCCAGGTTAGACTGCCGGGACTTATCAGCAATGGAATGGTGCTGCAACGTAATGCTTCTGTGAAGATTTGGGGCTGGTCATCGGCTAATGAAGAGATTACTGTGAGTTTTATTGATTCAATATATACAACAAGGGCAGATGATAACGGAGAATGGTCGGTCCACCTGACAGATCTTAAAGCAGGAGGTCCCCATATAATGCAGATAAGGGGCAGCAATACTATTGTAATAGATGATATTCTTGTTGGTGACGTATGGATATGTTCCGGACAGTCAAATATGAAACTGTCAATGGAAAGGGTCAGAACCCTTTTTGAGGCCGAAATTGAAAATTCTGAAAATCGCTATATACGCTATTTTGAAGTACCTGAAAAATATGATTTTAATACGCCACTGAAAGATGTTGTGCAGGGAGAATGGCTTTCTGCCGATCCACTTAATACTCTTAAATTCTCAGCCGTCTCCTACTTTTTTGCACTTGAACTGTATAAAAAGTATAAAATTCCTATCGGATTAGTCAATGCTAGCCTGGGAGGTTCTCCAATCGAGGCATGGATAAGTGAGGATGTACTAAAATCATTTCCCGGTTACTATGAAGAATTAAAGCGATTCAAAGACAGCTCGCTTATAAAGCAGATAGAAGCAAAGGATAACATAAGGATTAACTCATGGTATGCGAGGCTTGGGGAAGCCGACGAAGGTTATAAAAATGCATCCCAGCCCTGGTATGTTCCCGGACTGAATACAACGGACTGGAAAGTGATGAAGGTTCCCGGATACTGGGCGGGCGATGCTGCCGGAAATATTAACGGGGCCGTTTGGTTCAGGAAAGATATCAGCGTGTCTGCTGCCATGATCGGCAGGCCTGCAAAATTGATACTTGGCAGAATAGTCGATGCTGATTCTGTCTTTGTTAACGGGGTCTTTGTCGGAACAACATCCTATCAGTGGCCTCCCAGAAGATATGATATTCCGCAGGGACTTCTCAAAGAGGGTGAAAATACCATTGTTGTCAGAGTGATAAGTAATACCGGGAAAGGGGGATTCGTGGAAGATAAATCATATGAGCTGATTGCAGGAGGACAGTCGATTGATCTTAAAGGAGACTGGAAATACCAGTTAGGTGCCAGAATGGAACCCCTGGAAAACAGGACATCAGTTGCAATGAAGCCTGCAGGACTTTATAATGCAATGATTTCGCCATTGATAAATTATGCTGCAAAGGGCATAATCTGGTACCAGGGAGAATCCAACACCGGCAGTCCCGAAGAATATGCGGCCCTTTTTCAGGCTCTTATAAACAACTGGAGGGAAAAGTGGAAGCGTGGCAGTTTGCCCTTTATTTATGTGCAGTTGCCCAACTATTTGAGGCCATGTCAGGAACCTTCTGAAAGCAACTGGGCCTTGTTGAGGGAGGCTCAGCAGGCAGCATTAACAATGCCAAAGACAGGCATGGCTGTTACTATCGACATAGGTGAATGGAATGACGTGCATCCCCTGAATAAAAAAGATGTGGGTCACAGGCTTGCCTTGTGGGCACAAAAGTTGGCCTATAATGACAGTGATGTTGTTTATTCAGGGCCACTGTTCCGGTCTGTGAAAATCAGGAATAATAAAGCTGTTCTTACATTCTCCAATACGGGAAGCGGACTGGCAGTCGGGGGAGGAGGTGCACTTAATTACTTTGCAATAGCCGGCGCAGACAGGAGATTTGTATGGGCAGAAGCCAGGATCGAACATGACAGAGTTTTGGTATGGAGTGATGAAGTGCAAAATCCTGTTGCCGTCAGATATGCTTGGGCCGATAATCCTGAAGGAGCAAATTTATTCAATAAGGAAGGCCTCCCCGCATCACCATTCAGGACGGACAAATGGGATTATTAACAAAGAAAAAAATGGAATTAATACCTGATCTGCAGCTCGGAATATGGAATGCCTGGATACTCATGAGTGTATTTATCCTGCAGATGCTTGTAATTATGTTTCCGGGCAAACGTCCCCGAAGAAGCAGCCATGTTCCATCGTCGACAAAGCACAACAGACTTGAAAGAAATATAGCTGCCATAGCAAATATTGTATGGCTGTCAGCCCTTGTTTATTCAGTTTTTTTACCACTTAAGTCAGGCACAATCTGGTTTTATGCGGGTATTTCTGTTTTTGTAACCGGACTGGCAGTCTTAATATTATCTACAATTAATTTCATGAGAACACCCACGGGCAATCCCATAACAAAAGGTGCTTACAGGGTTTCACGGCATCCTATGTACCTGGCTACATTCCTTATATGCCTTGGTGCCGGTTTTGCTTCAGGCTCATGGATTTTTATTTTTCTGACAGTAGTGATGATTTTGTGCTTTCACATAGAAGCACTTGTTGAGGAAAGGTATTGTATTGACAAATACGGGGATGCCTACAGGAAATATATGGATAATACCCCGCGATGGATAGTATTTTGAGTAATGCGAATATTTAAATCTTAAAAAATGTTAATAAGATATTTTTTGGAGGTTTAGACCGTTTTATGAAAAAATCAATTGAAATCATGGAAAATAATTCGGCTAAAAACTGGTTAAAGGAATCAATCACATTTAAGTTAATCATTATAGGGGTTCTTTCCCTGTTGTTACTAATACCCGCCGGTATGGT
>CAZHQW010000086.1:0-8959 GCA_964534745.1 uncultured Bacteroidales bacterium | reverse complement strand
TTAACCCCGCATTCCCTGCTGTCCGGTTCTTCCCACCACCAGCGTCCGGCCCTGAAATCTTCTCCCTTCTTTACAGCACGTGTGCACGGCTGGCACCCTATGCTCTTATATCCCCTGTCATGAAGTATGTTATAAGGTACGTTATGCTCTTTTATATATTCCCAAACCTGCTTTTCAGTCCATTTTAAAAGCGGATTTATTTTAACCAGCTTATGGGTATCATCCCACTCAACAAGCTCTGAATAGAACCTTGATACTGTCTGGTCCTTTCTTATTCCCGATATCCATACTTCCATGCCTTTCAATGCCCTTGTCAGAGGTTCAATTTTTCTGAGGTAACAGCATCTTTTCCTGTTTTCAATGCTGCGGTAAAACAGGTTTATGCCTTTCTCCCTGACCATCTCTTCTACATTCTGCCAGTCAGGAAAATATATATCAATATTTATATTATACTTCTTATTTGTGTTTTCAATAAGATCATAGGTTTCCTGGAATAATCTTCCGGTATCGAGGCTGAATATTCTTGTCTTGTTGTCAATAGTGCAAATCATATCGGTCAGGACCTGGTCTTCAGCACCAAGGCTTGTACTTTGTGCTATCTTACCTTTATGGCCTGAAATAAAGTATTCAAGTACCTCACGGGGAGTACTGTCCTTAAGCTCGTTGTTCAGTTCTTCTACCCTCTCTTTCATTACAGTGTATCCAATATTTACTTATATAAACCAGTATTCATGCAATTTGTTTAGTCAGGCTGAGTCTGAGTACAAGAAATCCTAATAATCCTGATATCAGGGAAGCTGCCAAAACACCTGTCTTGACATCATTTATCAATCCGGCATCAGCAAATGCAAGATTAGATATAAACAAAGATATCGTAAATCCGGCTCCTCCGAGCAGGCTCAGGCCTATCATATGTATCCATCCGATTTTTCCCGGTAAGGCTGCGATGCCTGTTTTTACGCCTATCCATGAGAAAAGGAAGATACCAACCAGTTTACCCGCCACCATACTCAGTCCGGTATTAAAACTTAATGAACCCGGGATATCCCCTATATTCATGGTATAAATTACAACACCTGCATTAGCCAGGGCAAAGACGGGCAAAATAATATATGCTGCAAATGCATGCAATTTAAATTCAAGAAACTGCAGGGGGCTCTGTACTTTCTCTATTTCGTCCTCCATATTATATATTGCTGCCAGTTGGGGCTTATTAAGCGCCATTTTACGGGTCACTACCTTGCCGCTGAACTCCTGCAGATTTTCAGTCATTCTGTGCTTGAAAGCAGGGATTTTTATTTTGCGCCTGACCGGTATGGTAAAGGCAATTAATACGCCTGCCAGTGCAGGATGAATACCCGCCATCAGAAACATATACCATATAATGAATCCGCCGGCCATATATATATGATAATTCCTGACCTTTACCTGGTTTAAAAACACCAGGACAAAAAACAAACCAAGTCCTATAATAAGAAAATTCAGATTTATGCCGGTATTATAGAATATTGAGACAACAAAGACAGAGCCAAGGTTGCCTGCAATAGCACAGGCAAGAAGAAATACTTTCATTCCTGCGGGCACACGGTTGCCAAGCAATCCGAGGATGCCGAGAGCAAGTGCAATATCAGTGGCCATGGGTACGCACCATCCTGATTCGCTGGCAATATCTTTATTAAGATAAAGGTAAATTATTGCGGGCACTGCCATTCCCCCCAGCGCAGCGACCACAGGCAATGCACCTTTTTTAAATGATGACAGCTCTCCTGCCAACAGTTCACGCTTAATCTCAAGGCCAATGAGAAAGAAGAAAATTGCCATGAGTCCCTCGTTTATCCATCCGGCAAATGATTTTGAAATATAAAAACCGTTAATCTTTAATGATAATTCATTATTCCAGAGTTTCAAATAATATTCAGACCACTGTGAATTTGCCCAGAACAAAGCTATTATCACTGCAACAAGCAGGATGATACTTGCCCTAACTTCAATTCTGAAAAAGCGCAGGAAAGGATCCGCCAGTATACCAACTTCACTTTTCTTATCTATCATGGATTATAAAAATTTATGCAGTGAAACAGAACGCAAAGAAATAAAAAAATTCTTTACAGTTTGTATTACTTGTCAAATAAATGACTATTAACCGTATAGGTCGGAAAGTATCTGTCTGAGTATTGGTGATTCTGCTGCCCTGCGTACATTTTCCAGCCTTCCAAACTCCATCCAGTGCGAATCATTATGGATGTAACCGTTGATTAAGCTGGTTCTGGCAAGCCGCAGGTACAGGTCCGTTACAGAAAAAGGGCCCTCTTCGGTGATCATGTCAAATATTGCAGGATTAATAACATGGTATCCGCTAAAGGCAATGGAATACCGGACATATTCCTCTCCTTTCAGCAATGTCTTTTCTCCTGTTATATTGTTCTTCCATCCGCACAACTGCTTATTCTTATCAAACATAAACTCCCTGGTTGACGGACGTGACTTTACTGCAAGTGTAACAAGTGCATTTGAATCGCAATGGTACTTGTAGAGACTGCCGAGGTTAAGATTGGTGATGACATCTACTGTTGCCAGAAAGAAGGGAGATTTGTCATCAAAAAACCAGGATGCTTTTTTCAGTCCCCCCCCTGTATCAAGCAATAATCCCGTTTCATCAGAGATCTCAATCCTGATATTAAAATTATTGTTACGGTCAAGGTATTCGATAATTTGGGGAGCCCTGTGAAAAACATTAATAATAATCTCATCTACACCATAGTGTTTCAAAAAATTAACCGTATGCTCCAGCAAGGTTTTTCCATCTACCTCAACCAGGGCTTTTGGCATCTTATCTGTCAGCGGCCTTAGCCTGGTCCCTTCACCGGCTGCCAGTATCATTGCTTTCATAATCAAGTTTTTCCAGTTCCCTGTGGCGGAGTTTTATATTTATATTAAAACTGTTCTTTATACGTTTTGCTATCTGTTCTGCAAAATATACTGACCTGTGCCGCCCGCCCGTACATCCGAAGTTTATCATAAGGTTTGCAAAATTCTTTTTCCTGTAATTATTTATTGATGCTTCAACAATTGAATATACATCATCAGTATATTTTATTACTTCTTCTTCTTTTTCCAGGAATTCAATCACTTCACTGTCCTTGCCTGTCATGTTGCTGAACTGCGGGTAAATTCCCGGATTGGGCATTGCCCTGCAGTCAAAAATAAATCCGCCCCCGTTACCGGTATTATCCTGGGGTATAGAGCCGTATATGTATGAAAAGCTGTTAATGGATACCGTTAATTCCCGTCCTTCCTGGCCATACTCACTAATTTCCCGGGAATCTGCTATCTGCCGGAGGCAATCCATAAGCGCAGGTATTTTTATACCGACATTATAATTATGCAGCAGCCAGTCCATATTCTCCACAGCATGGGGAATGCTTCTCAGAAAAAAACTCCTGCGCTCATAATAACCTCTTAGTCCGTATGCACCCATTGCCTGTATTAAACGTACGAGGATATATGACGGGTAATATTCAAGAAATTCTTCAGCACTGAAAGGTTTTATCCTGGAAAAGACCGTAAGATAATAGTCAAGGATCTCCTGTCTCAATCCTGCTGGCAGCTGAACCTTTGCCTCAAATAAAAGTGAAGCGAGGTCATACTGCAATGCCCCTCTCCTTCCTCCCTGGTAATCAATAAAATACAGGTCATCTCCTTTAATCATAATATTTCTTGACTGGAAATCCCTGTATAAAAAATAATTACAGTCAGCCTGAAGCAGGTATTTGGCAAGTGACTGGAAATCCTCTTCGAGGTATTGTTCGTCAAAAGTCACTCCCGACAACCTGAGGAAGTAATACTTAAAATAATTAAGGTCCCACATGATGCTCTGGCAGTCAAACTCCGGTCGCGGATAGCAGATACTGAAATCCATGTCCCCGGAGGCCATGACCTGAATATCGGGCATATTATCAACAACTCTCTTATACATCTTTGCGGCCTGCTCCATAAAGTCCTTATTATGCCTGATCTTTTCAATAAAGCTGTATAGAGTATTATCTCCCAGATCTTCGATCAGGTAAACACCATTTTCAATATCGGTTCCATAGACGGCGGGCACGCTGACATTGTGTTTCTTCAGATGAGCAGAAAGGTACAGGAATGCCTGGTTTTCCCTTTTATTATTGCTATTTACGCCGATGGCCGCAATATTGTCTGCCTGAAGCCTGTAGTATTTCCTTCCCGAAGCCGTATCGGGCAGCCTTTTGATAGTAACCGGAGTGTGCCCCGACCATTTCCTGAACAGTACGGTTATTGATGAAATAATATCCATGGATGCTAATTTATTAATTTCATTGCATGTTCCTTTATAATTTTCCATGCTTCATCAACGTGCCTTTTCTCCACATTTGTCTGTCCCGTTACCATTCTTAATGTATAAATGCCTTTTAACCTGGTATGTGAAAGATAGATTTTCCCGCTCCTGTTAATACTTTCCAATAATTTCTCATTTAACGGATTAAGCTGTCCGTTATCTTTAATGGCTGCCGGCCTGAAGCGAAAACAGATCAGATTAAAGCTCACGGGAGCCGTCAGTTCAAAATTCTCTGAGTTCTTTATTTTATCTTCAAAATAACGTGCAAGTGAAATATGCTGTCTCAGTTTGTCCTGCAGTCCTCCCACTCCATAGCTCCTGATGACAAACCAGAGTTTAAGCGCCCTGAATCTCCTGCCCAGCTGGATACCCCAGTCACAATAATCATTGACCTTCCCTGTGCTTATTGATTTAAGGTATTCGGGCACAACCTGGAATGTCTTTACCAGCGTTTCCCTGTCCTTTACAAAATATGCCGAGCAGTCGAAATTAGTGAAGAGCCATTTATGGGGATTAAAAACGAAACTGTCTGCCTTTCCGACACCTGTTAACATATGCCTGTATTCAGGCAGCAGGAGTGCCGAACCAGCATATGCCGCGTCAATATGGAGCCATACGTCGTATTTGCTGCAGATATCACTTATCTGGTGCAGGGGATCCACAGCCGTAGAGCCTGTCGTACCCAGTGTGGCTATAACGCACAGGGGCTTCCTTTTTTCCTTGATGTCTTTTTTTATGCTATCCTCCAGGGCGGCCGGTATAAGACTGTACTCACCGTCTGTTTCAATCCTTATCAGATTCCTTTCGCCTATGCCTGCTATTTTAACCGCCTTGTCGACAGACGAATGTGCTTCCTGCGAGCAGTAAACCCTGTAAATTTCACCGGAGCCGAATCCTTTTTTATTGATTTCAAAGTTGCTTGTCCTTTCCCTGGCAGTAAGCAAAGAGCAAAGGGTTGATGTGGAAGCGGTATCCTGAATAACTCCGTGAAAGCTGTCAGGCAGTCCGGTCATCTTTTTAAGCCAGTTCATAACCAGCTCTTCCAGTTCGGTCGCGGCAGGTGAAGTATCCCATTTCATACACTGGGCACCAAGGGCTGCCGTTAGCATTTCGGCAAGAAGTGATGGCGGGCTTGAATTTGCCGGGAAAAAAGCATAAAAATTAGGACTCTGCCAGTGCGTCATGCCAGGGAGGATTATTTTCTTAAAGTCCTCAAAGATCGTTTCAACAGGTTCCCCCCTTTCAGGAGGAGCAGAAGGAAGCTGCCTGTAAACATGGTATGGCTGAATATCAGGCTTCACCGGATATTTCTCAATATCTTTATAATAATCGGCTATCCAGTCAATAAATTTATATGCCTGTTTCTTAAACTCATCCGTGTTAAACATTATCAAGACTTTTTAAGATTATAATAGTTATAAAAGTAATATAAATTAGCTGTTGCAGTGTATAATTTTGGAAATTGATGAAGATTTAATATATTTAAAATATCCTATGTTCAATAAAAAACTGGCTATTGATATGAAAATAGAACTTTTTAACGCTGATAAACTAAATTTTGTTGAGCTAAACATTACAGGTGACAATAATAATTATAAGCGCTGCGATTCAGAATCAAAATACCTCGACAGCAAGGTTTTTAATTTGTTTACCTCTTGCTTTGAAAATGCCAACAAGCTTTATGATTATATAAGCTCAACAAAATATAACTCCCGCAAAATAATTCCGCTCAGGAATGAATTGATAAACAACCTGGAGGAACTTAACAAAATATACTCAAGGGAAAAGTTCATGGATAACATTTCCAACAGGCTGTTCGGACAAGAATTTATAGAAGAGCTTGAAAAGAATAACAAGAACTGGCTGGATAACTGGGAGAGCTACCTTAAAAAGCTGAAGAAGGTAAACAAAGAGCTGATTGAACTGACAGAAAAATGCGCTGATGAAGAAAGGATTCTATGGGTGGTAGGTTACTGATAATTAAACTTATTTCCACTTGCCTCTGATTGTTGGCTGCTCCATTGAAATTTTAAGTATTCTTAGAAACTCACTCCTGCTAATTTCTTCTGCTCCCATCATTTTCATATGGGAAGTTGACTGCTGGGCATCTATAAAATGAAATTTCAATTCTTTCAGCTGCTCAGCCAGGTAGTATAATGCAACTTTTGATGCATCGCTCATGGTGTAAAACATAGACTCCCCGAAAAAAGTGCGGCCCAGTGACACGCCATACAGTCCGCCTGCAAGCTCATTATTGAAATAAGACTCAAATGAGTGGGCATATCCTTCATTATGCAGCTTGATATAGGCCAGTTTCATTTCATCCGTTATCCATGTACCTTCCTGTCCCCTTCTTCTTATCGAAGCACAGTGTTCGATAACCTTTTCAAAATTAGTGTCTTTTCTTACCTTGTATTTTCCCTGCCTTATAATATGCCTTAATGTTTTTGAAATTTTCAGTTTCCAGGGAAACAGTACAAGCCGGGGATCGGGGCACCACCAAAGTATGGGCATTTCCTGGCTGTACCATGGAAAGATTCCCCGGGAATAGGCACTGATTAAGGTGCTGACTGACAGATTGCCTCCCACAGCCAGCAGTCCCTCTTCATCAGCCTTCTCAGGGTCGGGGAATATTATTTTATCTGGTTCAGCGGAATTACCTGGCATCCGGTTAACATTTTTATATGGCAAATTATGCAATAATTAATGAACTACCAATCTTACAACCTAAATATACATTTATATTGACTTTAATAAAATAGTGTCTTAAATTTGATAATAATTAATTTAAAAAGGAGGAGCATAAATGGCAGTTTTTTTTATGTTTGGAAAATATTCCAGTGAAGCAGTCAAGGGGATTGGGGCCAAACGAACCGAGAAAGCTGTCGAGATCATCAAAAAACTCGGGGGCGAAGTAAAATCGATGTATGCACTGCTGGCTGAACAGGACGTGGTCCTTATAGTAAGCCTGCCAGGCGTTGAGGAGGCAATGAAGGCTTCCGTGGCCCTTGCTAAATTGACCGGAATAGCATTTACAACAGCACCGGCAGTTTCCGTTGAAGAATTCGACAAAATGATGGGCTGATTCTGAAAAAGAGACAGTCAACGGCACAGGGGCACTATTGATTTAGATTCACAGGAATATGATTAATGCAGGCCCGGTCTATAGAGTTTCAATATAATTTAAGGACCGGGAAGAAGAGATATTATTATAATATTAAAATCTATTTTATCTATGAATCGTTCATTAACCGCTAAAAAAATGAGGTACATATTAATATTAATAATATCCTTAAATTTTATAAATGTTAACGGACAGGAAGCATATGATAATTTTACCGACTCCAAGGGGCAGAAACAGGGAAAATGGATATATGCAAAAAAAGAGACATGTAACAATAAAATAAACAAATGTATTTACCAGGAAGGAAATTACAGCAATAATCAAAAAATCGGGGTATGGAAATATTACAGCTGCGTCGGGGGTCCCTGCGATATGAGACAAGAATTGCGATATGAGATTCATCATATCAATGATTTCGTATTCGATACGCTGAGAAAATATGATAATTCAGAAAAATTGAAACTTAAGTATATAAAAGAAAGAACCCAGAGTGGTGCAGCAGGAACCCGGAATGTAGATTTTACAATTGACTCTTACGGTGAAGTTAAAGTCAGCCTTATAAATGGCATTATAAAGACTTATTATGATAACGGAACCCTGAAGTCAGAATTCAATTTTTCAAATAATCAGCCTGCCGGAAATTTTAAATGCTATTATGACAACGGAGTAATCAGATACGAAGGAGAAGTTAATCCGGATTCAGATTATGCAAGAATCAGGGAATACTATTCTACGGGTGCTTTCAAGATCGAAAAAAATCTCCTGCTGGAAATGTTATTGAGACAATGGACCTGTTATTATGAACTAAGGTAAATAAATTATTTCAAGGCATGCAGCCTTCCCAAAAAATAGTTAGTAATAAACATCAGCTTTATCCAATTAAAATGTAAAATAAACAGAATAAAGTTAAGTATATATGTTAGCTTCAGTATGTATTTGAGGAAGAACAAAGTACACAAATAATTATTATATAATATAACAATGAGCAAATTTGGTACATATAAAATAATTACCAAAGAAAGGTTAATTGTAGAGTACCATTCCGGAGATATCAATATTATTGATTTTATGGAATCAAGAAAAATCATAAGTTCAGTTCAAGATTATAATCCGGATTATGACCTTGTATTTGATTTTAGAAATGCAAACATGATTGTAAATGAAGAAGATATTGAAAGGTTTGTTAGTTTTTTTAAAAAATTTAGTCCCTTATTAGGTAAAAGAAAATCTGCATATTTAACAGATACACCAAAACATTTGGTAGTTACAACACTTTTTTCCCAGGCAATAAAAGACTCTTCATTAAGTCCTATGACTTTTTCATCTATAGAATCATTAGTACTATGGCTTAATAAAAAGAATATAAATAAAGACATTTTAACTGAGATAATAGAAGAATTAAAAACATATCCTAACAGTCGTAGCTGTTGCACAACTAACAGATAATGTTAATAATATAATAGACAAACCTTAGG
>CAZHQW010000085.1:0-9376 GCA_964534745.1 uncultured Bacteroidales bacterium | reverse complement strand
CCTGATGATGCTTACCGCTGTTTTATGCGAACTGAAATGGATTTCCTGGTAATGGGCAACTACCTTTATGATAAGCAAAACCAGCCGCCATGGCCAAAGGACGAAAGCTGGAAAAAGGAATTTGCGCTTGACTGAAACTTAGTAGCCTTATGAATCATAAATATATTTATCTTTGTCTTTTAAATTATTAATGTAAGCTGTTAAAAAAAATATGGATTTTCTGCGTGACTTCTGGCTGTATCTTAAAGAAAGGAAAAAATGGTGGCTCCTGCCTACTATAATAATCCTGCTTCTTCTCGGTATTTTAATAGTATTAAGTAGTGGAAGCGCTATTGCACCATTTATTTATACCTTATTTTAAAATATTATGAAAAAAGAAAATGCACTGGAAACCTGTCTTATTATAACGACAGGATTTCTGCTGCTTTATTATGTTTTTGAAATCAAAGCATTTGTGCTCGTTGCCTTTATTTCGGGTATAATAGGTATTTTTATAAAACCGCTTGCACTTAAAATTGCCTGGCTGTGGCAGAAACCGGGAGACTTAATGGGATTGGCAGTTTCAAAGATAGTACTAACCGTAATTTTCTTTGCCTTTTTGCTTCCTGTTTCATTAATATACAGGCTGATTAAAAAGGATACGATGATGCTCCGTAATAAACACGATTCCTACTGGATTATCCGTAATTATAAATACAAGGGAAAAGACCTGGAGAACATCTGGTAATACTTACGGCCATTTATCTGCCCTTATAAGCTTTCCTTTTTTCCAAAATCATCATCTCATAATTACTGATCTTTTTGCTGTCAGGGGAGAGTTGCTTTAATTCATCAAGTATTTTCACTGCGAAATCAAGGTCATCATAATAAATACAAGCATAACACAAGGTATTCAGAAAATTCGGGTCGGAACTGTATTCATAATACGCTTTCTTTAAATAAATTAAGGCATTTCTGTCTTTCTTCTGCAACAGTATTTCTCCTATCAACCTGTCTGCTATAACTGTTTCCCTGACCTTATTTGCTTTATATAAAACCTCCAGTGCTTCATCGTATTCTCCTTCCTTTAAATGTTTAAGAGCCTGATCTATAAATTGTCTGACACTTTCGTGAGTATAAATGATTACTTTTTCCTTATTTTCCTTGCTTTCCTTTGCGCCCTTCAATTCCGAATCAATATTTTCTGCTTTGCCGGCTTCATTATTCGCCAGGTAAGCCTGGTATAAAAGCTTTAAAATATTCATATCCGGTTCATCATGATTAATGGATCTTGCTTCTTCAAGGTATGCGATGGCTTTTTTATAATCCCCATTTTTAAAATATATTTCCCCTATTTTCCCGATAATATAAGGTTCTCTTTTTATCTTTAATGAAGCCATGAATATTTCCAGCGCTTCGTCATATCTGGCAATACTGAGCAGCAAATTGCCTGCCTCAATGTAATTTTTTATAAGGTACGGATAGATTTTAGTCAGAGAATAATATTCTTTAAAGGCCTTATATAATTCTTCATGAATAATGTAGTAATTAGCCATCTTTCTGTGAACAACATCAAGGCTTATATCATCATACCTAACTGCAACGTATGCAAGAGAGTCAGTAACTGAAACAGGTTTGTAGTTATAAATAAAATCATTAATATAATTATCGGGCTTAAAAGGCCAGCCTCCCTTAAGCTGGCGTATCTTCAAATCGGCATATATACTGTCCAGTTCAGTAAATCCCCAGTTCTTTCTGTAGCAGTCCGACGGCTTATAATATGATGAATCAAGCTTTCCCACCAGATCACTACCTGCAACTATATTATAAAAAGCATCTGACATCAGAAAATACCCGTCAATATTAGGATGTACATGCTCAGTTAAAAGGTTGTTTCCTATTAGTCCCCCCGGTGACTCATTTTCAAAACATTCTTTCATACTTAAAAGATATGCATCATGTTTTGAAGCCAATTCATGAATAATATCATTAATATCTTCTGCAGCCCTGAATCTGAGACAGTCCAGGTCCTTCGCATAGTAATAGTATTCCTTTGCCTTAATACTGTCACCTGAAGCTTCAACATCCCTGGCTTCATGATATATATCAATAGCTGCAGGATTTTCGTCTGTTCTTCCCGAACAAAAAGGTTCCATATCCCTTACATTGCTTATTACTTCACTGATAATCACAGGGACATTCTTTTTACCCGCCTTCCTAAGTATTGCGTTCATATTCTTCCTGTATTGCCTGTGTGCCGAATAGTATGTTTTACTGCCGAATTCAATATCCCTGTCCGATACAATCCTTTCCATTAAAGTTGCAGTGCTTGACTCCGGATCCTCAGCTGATGAGGCAGATCTCTGCATTCCAAATATGGCATTTCTTAAGAGCTGGTAAATTCTTAATTCCATTAAATTAAGATGAAGAATTTTCATCCAGCGCATCTTGCTTAGTCCTTCCCTTGAACCTACGCCCATTGCCCCGTAGAACTCATTATGCCCCGCATATATAAGTATAACATCGGGATCTTCTTTCAGAATATCATCAATCTTATCATAAAAAGTATAACTGTTAACTGCTGTAATAGATGTATTAATTACTTCAATTTTCTTATCAGGATAGCTGTCCTGCAATCTTTCATGCAATATTCTCGAAAACATGATGCCCGGACTATAGGGAAATCCGTATACTGTTGAGCTGCCAATAACGAATATTCTATATCCGTTTTCAGGTTTTTGTTTAAGGAAAATGTCATTTGCCGGTGTTGTATTCTGAAACTTCGAGAAGTACTTTTTTCCGAAATCAGGATTGCATCTCCTGTATTCTCTTCCATAAAATTCATAATCAATAAACAGGTCGTAGCTTTCTCCATATTGAAAAATCCTCAGTACCAGCTCAATAATAAATAATAATATTAAAGTTAATCCCCACAGCATTAATGAGTACAGGCGTTTCCTTTTAGGATCTATTTCTCCGGCAGACTTCGCGCCGTCCCGGATCTTTATAGTTTTGGCTTTGCCCATATTATGCCTTTATTTTTGCTGCAATGCCTGTAAAAATAATAAAAAAAAAGGCAGGCCCTAAAATTATTATCAAGGGCCCACCTTAACTAACCTTAAACTTTAGTCTAAGAAGCGGGTGAAATTGAAATATCGTTGTTTTCTAAGGAGCTTCCAGAACTTCAACCTGTGTTGTGGCTTCTGTTCTTTTGATCTCGTCTCCCAGTTTGCCTGCATTACTGACAATCAGTCTGGCGGTATATATACCGGGTTCTGTATAAAGAACATAGGTATAAATAGTATCCGTCATTGCCAGTGCTATCCCCTTATCAAAAAACCTGTTGATAGCTTCTTCAACATCGGGCCGCGATTTACTGATTGAATCGATATAGGCGTCATAGTTTCTGGCTTCATTTCCGGTCCACAGTGAAATGTAATCACCTTCAAAGTGCATTCTGAAAGTGACAGCTTCGCCGGCAATAATTGTTGATGGTACAGCTTCAAATAATAAAATCTCCGGATCTTCTGCTTTTTTCTCGCAAGCCACAATTAACATCATGAAGCATATTACTAAGATATATTTAAGCATTTTTTCCATAATCTTTAATTTAATACTTTATTACTATTTCATCTTTATCAGTAACCGGGATTTTGCACCAGGGCACCTTTTGATAAAATTATTTCCTGCTCGGGGATCGGGAAGAATTCGTGTTTGCCTTTAATAAACTGGATTGGGTCTCCCTGTTTTCCTCCGAGAGTATCGGTTGCCCTGTACAGTCCGTTTAGCCTTTCGTATGCAATACCCCATCTTACAATGTCAAGAAAGCGGTGAGCTTCCATAGCCAGCTCAATCCTCCTCTCATGCATGACATCAGAAAGGCTGACAGATGTAAGATCTTCAGGCTTACCCGTATTTCCGCTGTTCCTTGCACGGGTTCTAATCATATTTACATATTCAAGTGCTCTGTCCGGCTGGTTTACCGAAGATTCAAGAGCAACTTCAGCTGCCAGCAATAAAACGTCGGCATACCGGAACATCTTTATATCACGAGGTCCCCTGAAGAAACTGTTGATAACCCATTCGCTTGGCGGCGGATCATACTTTTTATTATTCATCATAGTCGGACTGGCATAGCTGGGGGCTGCCCTTCTTGGTACTATGCTATCTCCAAAATCAATCAGAAGAGTATCCTCATCTGTTGTTATTGACAGCTTGAACCTCGGATCCCCTTCTTCATATTCGGCAGCAAGGTTATAGGTGGGAGCATTTAATCCCCATCCGTTACGGCCACCGTCTACGGCCACCGAATCCCTTACAGGCGGACTTACCAGCGTATCAATCGTTACCTCCCAGTATGCCCGGCAGGACTGGTATGTATTTAATACGGTAGATACAAGGGGCGTATTAATTATTTCGGTACCCGTTACCTGCAAAGGAGCACTGATAACCCTGAATATATGCTCCCGGCTATCGTCCCCTGCTTCAGTCCATATATCAGCATAGTCAGGTTCAAGTATATATCGGGGCGACCCAATAATTTGCTGTGCGACATTCCATGCCTGGTCCCATTTTTGCTCGCATCCTGCAAATCTCTCATCCCCCGCGTAATTCTTGGCATAACTTGACTCAAACACGAGAGCTTTAAGAAGGTAAGCTTTGGCGGCACCACTGGTCAAACGCCCGTCATCTCCGGCTGAATATGTCGCAGGTAAAATACCTGCCACTTCTGTTAAATCAGCCTCGACCTGGTGCAGCACTTCAGCAATTGTTGCCCTTTCAGTTGTATAATACTGGTCTGCTGTCAGCTGCTCGGTAACTAAAGGAACACCTCCAAATAACGAATTCAGATAAAAATAGTAAATAGCCCTCAGACCTTTGGCCTCAGCAATAAGCCTGCTTTTAAGATTTGCATCAAAATTTGCTTCAGGTAAAGCTAATTTCTCAATCACAATATTACAGTTGTTGATACCTTCATATAGGTTTCGCCAGAACTCGTAAAAGTATGCATTGGACGAAAGATGTACCAGCCTGTCTATTCTTTGTGCCGGCGGCTGGTCAACACCCCCTACCTCTCCGGCAGTCTCGGTATCATCAGATCCGCAATCAGTAAATGCCCAGTAGTTCCTGCTGAATGAACCCCTGTATATCATTACTGCATAGCAGGCAGTCACTGCCTGAAGGGCATTATCTGCTGACGTATAAAAAGTAGCTGTTGTCTCCATGCCTATAGGTGTCTTTTCCAGAAAATCCTCCGAGCAAGCGAATAATAAACTAACAACTATAATTGTTATAAACTGTATTTTAACTAGTTTTTTCATAGCATTTCCTTTTAAAGTTAAAATCCTATTTGTATACCTGCCAGAAAACTTTGTGCCGGAGGATATAATCCGTAATCAACTCCGTAAAGCAACTGCCTGGCTTCTCTTTGCCTACTTGTCCGTGCTCCGCTCGCCTGGACTTCTTCCTGTCCTGTCCTTCCTATCTCAGGATCAAATCCTATATATTTGGTAAGCGTAAAGAGATTCTTTGCATTAACATATATTCTTATATCATCAATTTTGAACAGATTAAGAATACTTTTTGGCAGGCTATATCCCAGTTCAGCTGTTTTAAGTCTCAGATAAGAACCGTCAAACACCATCCTGTCTGACCAGCGCATATTATCATTCTTGCTAGTGCCAAGAAATGGTATGTCTGTATCAGTATTCCCGGGATCAGTCATCTCACCAGTTACTTCATCATAAGTTGGAGCCACCCATGCATCAAGCAGATCACGATGCCAGTTTCTACCGTTTGGTGAAGGATCGTGAGTCCACCTCATCATAGGATAAAATATTTCGTTCCCGTATGTTCCCTGGAAAAACAGGGACAAATCGAAATTCTTATAATAAAACTGGGTAGATAGCCCGAAAATGAAATCGGGATGAGGATTTCCAATCATAACCCTGTCATTCTGGTCTATTGCTCCGTCCTCATTAACATCAACGAAGCGTATATCGCCGGGAGCAGCTCTGAACTGGCTGCTCTGGTTAACTTCATCCCAGTTCTGGAATAATCCGTCAGTTTTATAACCGTAGAAAGCTCCAATTGGCAGTCCTTTCCTTGTAATAGTAAAAATATCATCCTGATCGCCAAAAGTACCGGCCTCAATATAATTGCCCTCAGCACCAAGGTCAACAACTTCATTTTGCTGGTATGCAATATTAAAGTCTATATTATAATTAAAACTGCCTTCCTTTTTCCTGTATCCGACAACCAGCTCTATCCCGGTATTCTTAATTTCTCCTATGTTCTGGTAAGGTGCCTCAGGTATTCCGGTAAAATTAGGTATTGGAATCTGAACGAGCATTTCCTTGGTCTTCTTAATGTAATAATCGGCTGATACAAGGAGTTTATTCTCAAAAAGTCCGGCATCGAAACCGAAATTTGTCTGTGCTACCGTTTCCCAGTGAACGGCTTCGTTAGCTCCCCTGAACGGGAATGATCCTACCGAAATGCTGTCCTGTGCCTGGTTGAAAACATACCTTAACCTGCTGGGATCAATAGTTGATACAAACCCGTAATCACCAATATTTTGATTACCTGTCTGTCCCCATCCCACACGAAGCTTAAGGCTGCTAATGACCGGTACGGCAGAAAAGAAAGGTTCGTTTGAAATTTTATATGCCAGTGCGGCAGAAGGAAATGTACCCCAGTGCCCTTTATTAAAAGCGTTTTTCTCATACTTAGTCCCGAACTTGGATGATCCGTCACGGCGCACAGAAGCTGTAACAAGCAATTTATCCTTAAAACTGTAGTTTATCCTGCCCAGATAGGATATCATAGAACTCGCAGTTGCACTGCCATCTATAAGGTCTGCAGCATCGTCGGAGTAATACTGAAAATACCTGAGCTCGGGAACTTCATTCTCGAGTCCCGGTCCTGCCCTGTTTATTGCATTCATGTATTCGTATTTCTCTTCTTCTGCAGTAATACCTGCCAGAAAATTAACAGAATGATTTCCGAACACCTTTGAATATGTCAGTGTATTTTCCCAGTTCCAGTAAAAGTATTCCTCCAGCTGTTTTTCAAGTACCGATTCATTAAGCAGATCGGTAGGTTCTATATTATATACCTCGTCGAAATCATAATAGTTTGTGTAATCATAGTTTATCCCTACACTCGATTTGACTTTCAATCCTTTTATTAATTCAAGCTCTGCAAATATATTTCCAATCACCCTGTTATGGGTTTCAGTCCTGTTTTCAAGTTCAGCCATGGAAACCGGGTTACGGTAATTCGAAAATATTGTCGGCCCCCAATTGGTAGTGCCATCAGAACGAGTAACATAGGGAGATGAAAGAGGGTCTGTAAGTATGGCATTTGCTATAACACTTGCATACTCGTTGTTTTCCGGAACCCCTTTTGTTTCGCTCCTGTTGAGTAATATTTTCTCTGTTATTACCAGCCTGTTCTTTATTTTGTGTGAGGAATTAAGTCTAAGGTTCATCCTGTTGAAACTTGAATTAATTATAATACCGTCCTGTTTCAGGTAACTTCCGCTTACCGTATATGTCGAACTTTCATTACCGCCCGATACGGAAAGATAATAATCCTGGATAGGCGCTACTCTGAAAACTTCATCAAACCAGTTTGTATTGGCATATACTTCTTTATAAGTTGCAGTATCAATCAGGGCAGCTCCTGTAGCCAGCTGATTCCATGTTTTTACAAACTCATCAGCATTCATCATATCAAAAGTCTTGGTATTCCTTTGAATACCGTAATAGTACCTGAAGTTGAAACGTGCAGCCCCGGCCTTACCCTTTTTAGTTTCTATAAGTATCACACCATTAGCTCCTTTTGAACCGTATATAGCCGTTGCAGATGCATCCTTGAGGATTGAAAAATTTTCAATATCTTCAGGATCAAGGAAGTTCATCTCATCGGGAGTCATCTGTATACCGTCAACCACATAAAGAGGATCCGAGTTGGTTGTTGTACCTATACCCCTGATCCTTACTGTTAGACCGGCTCCAGGAGCACCCGAATTAGCTACAATATCCACACCGGCAGCTTTCCCCTGGAGAGCTTCATTTATATTAGTGCCGGTAGTCTTGACCAGGCTTTCTTCATCAACCTTGGTAACGGCACCTGTAAGGTCTTTTTTTGCAACCACACCGTAACCAATCACAACAACTTCGCTAAGACTCAGAATGTCAGGAACCATACTTATGTCCAATGACTTTGACTGGTCCGCTGCAATATTTTCAGTAACATACCCGACATAAGAGAAGGATACCGTGCTGTTTTTGGCTACTGTTATTGAATAGTTACCGCTAAAATCAGATATTGTCCCGGTGGTCGTGCCCTTTTGAACAATAGTAACTCCGGGAAGCCCGGTATTGTTTTCAGCATCAATTACTTTTCCGTTTATTGTAACAAGCGAATCCTGCTGCGCTGACTCCTTGTTAATTAAAATAATCTGCTTACCCTTAATGATATATCCAATATTTGTATCACCGAAAATTTTGTTCAGCACTTCTGTGATCTCCATGTCTAATCCGTTAATACTAACAATTTTGGATACATCAAGGTCAGAATTATTATACAGGAAAGTAATGTCACTTTGGCTCTCAATTTCTCTCAGTACATCTTTTATTGTAACATTATTAAGATTTAATTCAAACTTTGAATCCCGAGAGAATCTGCCTGCATTAGTATTTAACGTGAATACTATCAGCAATATTAAAGAAAAACCCATGACTGAAAGTAATTTCCTGCATGATAGTTTATCTTTAATATGTTTTAATAAAAAGTTCTTTTTCATTCTATTATTAGTCATTAATTGTATTATTTAGGTAAATAACTTTAAAAACTCATAGATAATTTTAATTACCATATTATAAAGTTTTAACCGCTTGGATTCTTCCTGGGAAAGTTCCAGGCACCGGTTTAAAAACAAATTTTACTTAAGTATTTCCCGGCAATTTAATTAATAGTATTTTTCTCATAGGCATTTAGTTTTATTAGGATTAATAATATATTAATTAATTAGAGTTATATAAACACTATCAACATCAATCTTAAATTTTATCGGGGTGGAAATCCTGATAAGCTCCAGGACTTCTCTTAAACTTTCAGTTTTTATTGTGAGTGTAAATCTTTGAGAATTAAGCACCCCCTGGGGGTAATAAAACTTAACGTCATACCATCTTTCAAGATGTGTCAGTATATCAGGCAAGGATTCATTATCGAACTTCAGCACATTATCCTTCCAGGATATTGAAAATACCGGATCAACTTTCTCAACAATGAGATTATTGTCTGATTTGTTATAAGTGGCTTTCTGGTTAGGTAAAAGATCTACCTTTTTATTATCAGGCGTGTTAATTTGAACCTTGCCCTCAACAAG
>CAZHQW010000084.1:0-9679 GCA_964534745.1 uncultured Bacteroidales bacterium | reverse complement strand
CCATACTGTTAATACCGAAGCCGTTAATTTCAAATATTTTGTTCTGTTCATATTGCCTGATTATAGTCTATATATAACAAAATAAATTAATTATTAAATATTCATTAGAAAATCAATAAGGTTCTCCACCCTGTCTATATCGAATTTTTTTCTGAGCCTGTACCTGCTTATTTCTACGCCGCGCACTGAAATATTCAAAAGAGGTGCAATTTCCTTGCTGGATAGGTTCATACGAAGATAAGCACATAAACGAAGATCCTTGGGAGTAAGTGCGGGATAATTTAACCTTATTTTTTTGAGGAAATCCTCATGAACCTGATCAAAATGCATCTCAAATTTCTCCCAGTCATCCTCATGCAGCATGTCACTTTTTATTGTCTTAAGAACACCTTCAAGTTGTTTTTTAGACTGCTCGTGGATCATCTTATGGTGTATCCTTTCGAGTTTGGTCATTATCTGGTTTAATATTTCATTCTTGCTTGTTATTTGCATGGCAATAGCAGCGAGCTCCTTTGACTTGCTTTCAAGCTCAGTTTTGTTGCGCTCAACCTCTATTTCAAGTTTTTCATTCCTCAGGCGGATTATTTCCTGCTCGGCAATTAACGATTCCTGCTGATATTTTTCCCTTTGTTCCTTAATCTCACGATCCTTTTTGTTCTTTATTTTTTCCTTTTCCTTTTCGATCCTTGCCAGCAGCACCCTGATAAATATAAATACCAGCAGTCCAATTAAACCAATATATGCCAGGTACGCCCATTTTGAGCGGTACCAGGGAGGTAATATGACAAACATAAAGGCCGTTTCTTCTGATTCTATATTAAATATATTCTTTGCCTTTGCCCTGAATACATACTCACCTTCAGAAAGATTCGTATATTCCCTGCTGGTATTGGTGGTCCATCCCGACCACCGCTCATCAAATCCTTCAAGATAACAGCTAAACTGGACCTTTGCCGTGCTTTCAAAAGAAAGGGCGCTCATACTGAACCTCAGTGAGTTGTTTTTATGGCTGATATATGCAATCTGCCGGTCGGGCCTTCGATTGACTATAATATTATTGGTATCAACGAACGTACCTCCAAACAGTACTGAATCATTAAGGATCTCAACCCTGCGTATCAGGGCCATGAACGCCTTATTATACTGCCTTGTTACTGAAGGGTCAAAATGCACAAATCCGTCTTCGGAGGCAATAATATAGTTCATATTGTCAATCTGGTAAAAATGCTCGAAAGTCGAAATAAATGTACCTCTAAGATCATTAAAAGGTATTTGTTCAAAATTAAAGGTGCCGTCATAGTTCATTTTAAGTACACACAATCCGTTTTCTCCAAAAATCCAGTAATTGCCATTGGAGTCAGTGAAAATCTTATTCACCTTGTAGCGGCCACCGAATATATTATTAAAATCTTCATACTGCAGAAATTTTTCTTTCTCAGGATCATACCTGTAAAATCCATTAGCAGTGGAAATTACCACCTCATCTTTAAATTTAAGCACTGTATTTCCATAGTCCGACGGCAGTCCCGATGCAGTAGTAAAAAACCTGAGATCCGTAATGCTGTCGAGTTTCTCATTAAGCGTTATCCTGTAAACTCCCTTGTATTCGTGGCTCATCCATATACGGCCATCATCATCTATTTCCATCTCCCTGCACGACTCGGCAAAACCTTTCACAACGGATTTGAATTTCCACCCCAAAGCACTACCGAACTGCCTTTCTATTAATACAAGTCCCGTATATGTGCCGACAATAACATTGTCAGGGTAACCGGGAAGCTGCAAAAAGATCCATCCCCCCTGAAGATCATAAAGCAAATGACCCTTACCCCGCGTTATGATCATTATACCGCTATTATGGCCACAGAACAAGGTACCGCCGATATTTGTGAGGTTCCATACCTGGCCTTTTGTATTTTCAACCAGTCTGTAATCGTAATGTTGATCCAGTGGGTTTTCATTTTTATTCCACTCCTTATAAAAAAGTCCCTGGTTGGTACCGAGGTATAGCTTGTCATTGAAAATAATTGATGTATAGCCCGCCCCCAGTTCCTTTTTGGTATTAAGAAAAGTCAGCGGAGAGCCTATACTAACTAAATCAATGCCATTGTCAAGTCCCAGCCACAGGTTTTTATCGCTGTCGGTATAAATGCTGAGTATAGTGTTATTCTGTAATCCCTTGGGACGGTTCATATGCTGTACGGCATATCCCTCGGAATTTATTACCAGTACTCCATCCTGGATAGTACCTATCGCATAGTGATTATCATCAATCCTTGTTCCGCAGAATATCTGGTTTCTTATTAAAAACTCATCCACCGGGGTATTCCACTTTCGTATTCCCTTTTTTTCCATTTTATAAAGGCCGTTGTCCGATGTGCCTATTAAAATATCACCGTTCTTAAGGGGAAGCATAGTCCATATATACTTGCCTGCAAATATATCCCCGTCCTTTACCCGGATTAATTCTTCGCCGTCAAGCTCATAAAGTCCGGTAGTCTTATCCTGTATATATATTCTGTCGTTTACATAGAAAGAAAACTGGAAATTCCCTTTAATAGCCTTTATTGTATCATCCTGCAGGATAAATATGCACAGGAAGGACTGAAAAATTATAGTGTTTTCAGGTTTAACGTGAATCTTCCATATCTCTCCGAAATCCCTGCTGTCAGCTGGTACTTTGTCGACCAGTGAATGATAGGCAAGTTCGCCGTTTGCATTTGGCTGCATATACCCTATCTCATTAAAAGCACCAAGCAGTATGCGGCCGTAATTATCTGAAGCAACGGCACGTACCGTTGAATTGTTGGATATCCTGTAAAGCCTCCAGTTTATACCGTCAAATTCAAGCAATCCGTCGTTATTCCCAAAATATATTAATCCTCTCCAGTCCTGTGTTATAGACCAGTTCTGGGTGCTGGCACCGTAGTCATTCTTGGTATAACTGGAAATAAATGGGATGCCCTTATTTTTGATCTGACCCGGAAGAAGATTAAAATTCATTAAAAGGACCAATATCAGGTACCAGTACTTTATCACCTTTTTACACAGTTTATATGTGAATGATTTATAAATATAATCAAAACTGACAAATGTATTGTGTTCATTCCATTATTTGAAGCATCATTGAACAAATATTTAAAATATTGATTATTTTGTGCTGTAGGTAATAAAAATTATTAACCATGAAGCGAAGAAGTTTCATAATGAAATCGTCTGTCCTCGGCAGCGCCCTGATAATCAGTCCCTCTCACAGTACCATCCATCCTTCAGCAAAGAGACAATGCAGCAATTACAACGAAGATCTGCGCAGCAGGGTAAAAATGGCTATGCTTTCCATGCAAAGAGCCTCCTGGGAGCAAGGTGTGGCATCACAGGCTTTCCTGGAATCAGGAGATGAAAATATGGTTATACTGATGGCAAGGGAATCTGTGTTAAGGCAGGCAGGGGATGGCAGGCTGGCTGTCCTTTATCACGACAACGGGGTTACAGATCCGGCCTGCTGCGGTGAGTCCGTCCTTCGTGCTGCAGAGATAACAGGGGATGAAACACTGAAGAATGCTGCAGGAGAGATGTTAAAATACCTGCTCGAAAAGGCACCAAGAAATAGTTCGGGCACCATCTACCATACAATTGACGCACCCCAGATATGGATAGACTCTTTATATATGGGCCCCCCCTTTATGGCATATGCCGGTTACTATCAGGAAGCTGTAAAACAGGTGCAGGGGATAAGGTCCGTCCTGTGGAATCAGGATAAAAAGCTCTTTTCACATATCTGGGACGACTGGAAACAGGATTTCAAAAACAAAAACTTCTGGGGCGTAGGTAACGGGTGGGCTGCAGCAGGTATGTGCCGCGTTGCAAGGGAACTGCCTGACGAAATGATACATGAAAAAGAAGTAATTATAGATTACATCAGAGAGGTTATTGACGGATGTCTGAATTTCATGAGAGGGGACGGATTATTCCACAATGTAGTCGATGACATCAATACATTTGTTGAAACCAACCTCTCCCAGATGCTTGCTTATACAATATTCTCGGCTGTCAGGGAAAAATGGATTGACAGTGCCTTTCTTGATTATGCCCGCAAAATGAGAAATGCGGCACTGGCGAAGGTTGATGAGTACGGGTATGTGCAGGATGTATGCGGTGCCCCTTATTTTAACGCGCCGGGAAGGGCAACCGAAGGCCAGGCCTTTTTTCTTCTTATGGAATCGGCATATGATAAGCTTCTTACATAACACATATTTTTTAAATATATTTGCCATAAGCTAACAGCATTACCGAATATTAAGAATGTAAAAATGGAAGACCGGAAACTCTGGGAGAAATATCTTAATGGTGACAGGGAAGCACTTACAATTATCTTCAGGATGTTTTTTGATGATCTGTTTAACTATGGAATGAGGCTTACAAGGAATACAGAAATTGTTGAGGACAGCCTGCAGGACATGTTCCTGAAACTCTGGAAGAACCGTTCTAACCTCAGAATCATTGACAACATTAAACCTTATTTGTTTAAGGCACTGCGCCGCCATATTATAAGCAACCTTAAATGGGGAAATAGCTGTATCAATTATGATGATCAGCCTGAAGAACATTTCCGGATTGAATTCTCATATGAAGATTTCCTGATCAACGCACATATAAGCCAGGAGAAGAGGGAAACCCTGATAAAGGCACTGAACAGGCTTACTAAAAGACAGAGAGAAGCAATATACCTGCGCTATTTTGAAGAGCTTGAATTTGAAAGTATTTCAGAGGTTATGTGTATGAAAGTCCAGTCGGTAAGAAATTCGATACATCGTGGCATGGTTACACTAAGGGAAATGAAAATTTTTTAATAAAACAATAGTTAACATTTAATTCATACATTTTGAGTATAAAAAACCAATTATTCTGTATATATATCTGAAAAGGTCATAATAACCGATAGAAGAAATAGAAGAAAATGACTGAAAATAAAAGAATGACATATGCAGATATTTTGATGGATGACAGATTTGTGGCTCTCATGAAAGAAAAGGACGAAAAAAAACCGCCTTACTGGGCTAAAGCCGCTGAAGAAGATCCTGATACTAAAAAGGAATACGACAAAGCTGTGTCTGTATATAAAATACTGACCTGCCACAAGAAAGTGAAATATGCTGACAATATAAAAGAGAAAGCTGTAAACAGTCTTATTAACTTAATAGATGCAAAAGACAGGGAGAAGACAGGAAAGAGTGCAAAATATTCGTTGGGTTATATTTCAACAATAGCTGCAGCTGCAGCAATATTAATTGGATTAGGCTGGTGCCTGGGAAACAGGACAGGTATTTTTATCCGGGGGAATAAAAGTGTTTATCATGAGATTATTGTTCCTTCCGGGGAGAAATCGCAGGTATTGCTTTCAGACGGAACGAAAATATGGCTTAATTCTGAAAGTAAATTAAAATATCCTGGCAATTACAAAAACTCAAAACGGGCAGTATTCCTTGAAGGTGAGGGCTACTTTGAGGTTTCAAAGCAGAATGGTGCGAATTTCACGGTCTATACCCAGGAAATAAAAGTGGAAGCATTAGGAACCAAATTTAATATAAAGAGTTACCCTGGAGATAAGACTATTGAGACAACCCTTGTTGAGGGCTCTGTAAAAGTGGAACACAGTGGCAGGAAGAATAAATTTCCAAGGGTGATACTTAAGCCAAACGAAAGGTTTGTTTATACAAAATTTGCCGGTGATGATAAGGGGCAGGAAATTGCGGATAATAAAAAGAACTCCCCGGCACAATTTACTGTCCGGCCTGGGCTTATAAGTGTGTCTTCAGTTAATACCGAGAATATAACGTGCTGGAAAGACTATCTGCTCGTATTTGATAATGAAACACTGGAAGAGATAGCAGTGAAGATGTCACGATGGTATAAAGTAAAAGTCAATATTCTGGATGATGATCTTAGAAACCACCGGTTTACCGGCAAGTTTATAAATAACGAGACGATATTCAATGTACTGGAGGCTATTGACCTTACCACTCCCATAGAATATACCATGGCTGACAATGAAGTGAATATAGGTTTTGATAAAACCAGGCAGGAGCCAGATAAAGACTGACAGAACCCTTTTTAAACAACTATATATATTGACAAAACCCTACTTGCCTATGTTATATATACTAAATTAATCTTTACAATTACAGTAAGGATCGGAAAATGCAGTACTGCATTTTCCGATCCCGGTAAGTAAATGCTAATGCAGCAAAAAGTACAGGATTGCATTAGCAATAACTGATAATAAAACAATTACAAATATGAGAAAAAAAAATTGTATTAGTGAGGGATGTTTAAATAATTGCTTACAAAATTATCATATAATTCATGAGAGTAAGTGTTTTATTATTCTGCTGTGCTGTCTGCCTTATTTCATTGAATGTTTATTCCCAGAGCGCTTTAATAAATCTTGAAAAAGAAAAAGTAAGCTTTGAGGAAATTTTAAGAGCCATTGAAGAACAAAGTGAATACAAGGTATTTTATAAAAACGAACAAATTAACTTGCTAAGGGTAGTAAAATTAAGTTCTGCAAAATCATCCATATCACAAGTGCTGAATGAAGCTCTGGACGGTACTGATATCATCTATACATTAATAGACAGGGTTATTGTATTGTCACCCAGAAAGGAGCACCTTATGAAGCATTTTACCATAAACGGAAGAATACTGTCAGATGAAGGACAGCCATTGCCGGGAGTAAATGTTATAGAAAAAGGCACCAATAAAGGTACAATAACTAATAACGAGGGCTACTATGTTATTACTGTCTCATCAACAGATGCCATACTTGTTTTTTCATTTGTCGGTTTTATTACTTTAGAAGTACCCGTCGGCATGCAGTCAGAGATCAACATCACCATGAGACCGGACTACCTGGAGCTGGAAGAGATTATTGTTGTTGGTTACGGGGTTCAGAAGAAAGGTGATCTGACAGGTGCTATTTCCTCAGTATCGGGGGATAAGCTGCTGGAAACTCATGCTGCCGGTGTAGATCAGGCTTTGCAGGGAAGGGCGGCAGGTGTCTTTGTCACATCAGAAACAGGAGCACCGGGCTCTGATATTGTAGTACATGTGAGGGGGATAAGTTCAATTAACCGTGCCGAGCCGCTTTATGTAATTGATGGCGCCGTTTCATCTTATTACTCGGTCAGCTCCCTTAATCCGATTGACATAGAATCGGTTGAAGTACTCAAGGACGCATCTTCTGCCGCAATATACGGTGCATCAGGTGGCAACGGGGTGATTCTGATTACAACAAAGCAGGGAATAAAAAACGGATTAAAGGCAGAGCTGGATTGCTATTACGGACTGCAGAATATACACAGAAGGATAGAAATGGCAAATACGCAGGAATTCTTTGCAATCTATAATGATATAGTACCTGAATCAAGGAGATGGGAGCAATCTGAGATTGACATACTGCCCGATATAAACTACCAGGACGAGATTTTTAAAAAAGCACCCACGGGCAACATAAACCTTTCTATATCAGCAGGTAACCAGAAATCAACATTCAGGTTCAGTACCGGATATTTCACACAGGATGGTATCATAGCCAATTCAAAATATAACCGGCTTAATTTGCGACTTAATTCCCAGCATAACCTGAGTAAGTATTTTATTATAGGTGAAAACATTTCTTTCTCAAGTGAGAGTACTTGCGGTTATGAATCATGGAAAATAAATCATGCCTACCAGTCGCCAATTGCGCTGGCACTGCAGATGCATCCTTTTGTAGAACCCTATGATGATGAAGGCAACTGGAACACTTCCCCCATATCAGGTGTCGAGAATCCTTTTGTCGAAATAGATAATACCGATCGCTCTGTACCGGAATACCGTATCCTGGGTGATCTGAACCTCCAGGTTAATATTATCAAGGGATTAAGTTATAAAACTATCTTCGGGGGTGATCTGAGCATGCAATACACAAGGGAATTTCTTCCCGAGTATTATTACAGTCCGAGCAACAACAACCCCCGCTCACAATTGCAGCGGCGTATTGAAAAAAGATACAGCTGGTCATGGCAGCACACCCTCCAGTATGACATATCTCTGGGTGATCATGACATCAGGATTATGGCAGGCTTTGAATCAGGTTACAATTTTTACGAATGGGCCGAAGGCCAAAGATACAGCCTTATTAATGAATCCGTGGATATGCATTATTTTAATGCTTCGCTCGATGAGAGAAGGATTATACTTGACGGGGCAGCAAGTGCCAGTGCAAATTATGCCTACTTCGGAAGAATTAACTATGGGTATAAAGGGAAATACCTGCTTACAAGCAATATAAGAAAGGACTATTCTTCAAAATTCGGACCTGACTTTCGCTCGGGAGTATTTCCTGCAGTATCTGTGGGATGGAAATTCTCCGAGGAACAGTTTCTGAAGAATGTTTCTTACCTGAGTTTTGGTAAGATAAGAGCGGGCTGGGGACAGATGGGTAACTCCAATATTGAACCATATAAGTATTATGCAGTTGTGCATTCCGAAAATGTTTATGCTTATGCAATTGATAACACCATGCCCCCCACAACAGGAGCCTCTCTTCACGGCATACCGAACCGTGAGCTGCACTGGGAAGCGATGAATTCAACCAACATAGGTGTTGACCTGGCGTTCCTTGATTACAGGATTTCCATGTCTGCGGATTACTTTGTTAAAAACAATGAGGGTATGTTACTGGAAAGACCCTTACCCTCAATTGCCGGCACATACCAGGAAAGTCCGGATAACGAAGGGGGTGAAACAGAATATATACTTAATATAGGCAATAATAAAAACGAAGGTATTGATGCCACACTGGGCTTTAAAAACATTAAAGGGGTGCTGAAGCATATTATCAGTGCAAACTTAACTTATGTAAAGAATACCGTGGGAGATATAGAAGGTGATACTATTTTTAACAGCGCTACTGCATATACGTTTGCGAACATGAACTTTACCGCCGAGGGATACCCTATGGGCTCGCTATATGGTTTTTTAACTGATGGTATTTTTACGGAAGAAGACGCATCTGTTGATGCCATGGGCAAGGTATATATCCGGAACCAGCCTTTTAGAATTAATGCAAGCGGAGATACAGTATATGCCCAGCCTTTTGCAATGCCGGGTGATATCAGATTTGTCGATATTAACGGGGACGGTGCAATAAATGATGCTGACCGGACTGTAATAGGTAATCCTCATCCCAGGTTTTTGCTGGGAATATCATATAACCTTATATACAGAAATTTTGATTTCTCAATGTTCTGGCAGGGAGCATTCGGACATGATATTTTTCAGATAAATAAAGTATGGTTGTACAATAACAGCGGCAATTTTAACTGGGCGGCCAATGCCACTGAACGTTACAGGGATCCTGTCTATGCAGAAGACGGGGTGACATTGCTGGACCCCGGAAATACAGAGGCCGCACTTTTCAGGATAGACATTGCTGACAGGAATGATAACCTCAGATTGTCGGATTTTTATATAGAAAAGGGTGATTATATGAGACTGAAGAACATCCAGTTGGGATATACACTGCCTTCAAAAATAACAATGCCGGCAGGAATAGAAAAATTCAGAATATATGCCGGAGCAAAGGACCTGCTGACAATAACCAGGTACCCGGGCCTTGATCCGGAAATTGTGGCAC
>CAZHQW010000083.1:0-10038 GCA_964534745.1 uncultured Bacteroidales bacterium | reverse complement strand
CAATTTTCAGGATTGGAGCAAATAATATTTCCAAAGAGAGAACCGCCGTAAGGTTAAATTATTATATTTAGAACCATAATTTCATAACCCTAATTACTAACAAACAAAATTCTCAAAATGGCAAGAAAAAAAATCAGGGAACTGACAGCAGAGGATTTTCCGGGCGTTGATGAGCAAAAGCTTAATGAGTGGAAAGCAGCTGTTCAGGGTGCCAATAATGCTTCAATTGTAGTACTGGTATTGCTGGTAATAATAAACATAATAACGGTGGCAGTAATGCAGGCTTTTGTACTTGGAGGTTTATTACTTCTTTTTGTACTTGTATTAATTAATATCAAACCAAACAGGTTATTTAAGCAACTTGGAATAACAAGGCAGGATTTAAGGCGCGCACTGCGAGTCGAAAAGGTGCAGGTGAATAAATAAAAAATAGGGGCGCTGTCCCTCTTTTCGCTGTCCCTTTTAATATTTTTCGAGTATCATTTTTATCCTTGACCAGGCATCATTGCCGGCTTTTTTAATTTCCGCGGAACCCGACGGATCATCGGCATACCTCATAAAGGCATGTCCGGCTCCTTCATAAATCTCATAGTCAAATATTTTGCCTTCATTGTTCATCAGTTCTTCAGTTTGCGGAATAGTGGCATCTATTCTCTGGTCGTTCTCGCCATAAAACCCATAGACAGAGGCCGTTATTCTTTTAATATCATCCGGACTATCAGGGGCACTGCCGTAAAAAACGAGGGCAGCAACAATTTCGGAGTTATTGGTAGCAAATCTGAAGGTTTGTGTTCCTCCCCAGCAAAATCCTATTACAGCTACTATGCCATTCGAACCCGGCACACTTGCTATGTACTCTTGCACTGTGTTCAAGTCTGACGTTATTTGATCGGCGTCCAGTCTATATATAGCATCTCTTGCCTCATCTGAATTATCAAAGTCACTTGTACGGGTCTTTTCGGTACTGAATCCTGATAGCAAATCAGGAGCAACAGCAATATATCCGTCTGCTGCAAGCTGATCCGCAAAGCTTCTCACCCAGTCCGTCAGTCCACGGTTCTCGTGTATAACAATAACAGCCAGTACATCATAAGATCTTTCAGGATATACTACAAAGCAATGTACTGTCCTTTTACCTGACTTAACATCAACCCATTCATGGTGGCGGGGGGAATTTTTCAACTGCTCAACTGCATAATCCTGTGAGTACAGATAAGCACTGATAATTAAAGTAATAGTATAAATGAATAGTCTTTTCATTACCATATCATTTCTGTTTAATAATACTAATATAACACATTATAAATTAATTTGTTTGAACAGGGGCTCTTGATTTAATTGCAATATTTCTTTATATTTATGATTAATAAGTATTTGATTCTTAAATCTATGAAAAGCACCTGTATAATAATTATTCTGGATATCCTGGTTTTCATCTTAATTTCTTTCTCTTCATGTAAAAAAGAAGAAGAGAGGATTATGATGGTAAGCAATGATAGTATTTCAAATATTGCACATACAACTGCCAGGGCATATGCAACAATAATCGATCCGGGCAAGGGCATTGAACAGCACGGCCATTGCTGGTCTACAAGCGGCGAGCCTACTATGTATGAAAATGAAAATAGAACTGAGAATGGCCCGGCAAATATATCAGATTCGTATAGCAGCCTAATGACTGATCTTTTACCCGGCACAAAATATTATGTCAGGGCATACGCTGAGAAATCAGGAACAGTCGTATATGGTGACGTTATTCTGTCATTCCGAACTTTAAACCTGGGTAGTCCTGTGGTATCCACAGGAGAAGTTACTGATATTACTGCAACTTCAGCAAATATAGGTGGCAACATGGAGAGTCTCGGAGCAGGAGCTTACGAAGTAACACAGCATGGGCACTGCTGGTCAAGTGAAACGGTAACTCCTGTGATTGAGGGCAACAGTAATAAGACTTCACTTGGTTCAAGGACTTCAACCGGTCCATTTGAAAGCCAGATGATAAGCTTGTCATTAAATACAACATATTATGTTCGTGCCTATGCAACAAATACTGCAGGAACTTCTTATGGCAACCAGGTTAGTTTTAAGACATCCGCCCAGCTTGCTGAAGTAACTACAAAGAGTATAACTGCAATAACATTTTCATCTGCAGTTGGAGGGGGCGAAGTAACCTCTGACGGTGGGGCACCTGTGACTGAACGCGGAGTATGCTGGAGTACCGCTGAGAATCCAACGGTCTCAGATAGCCACACAACCGATGGCAGTGGTACAGGGTCGTTTATAAGCGATATCACCGGATTGTTGCCCCTGACAAATTATTACGTCAGGGCATATGCAATAAACAGTGCAGGTATCTCATATGGGGATAATGTCAACTTTGCAACACTTACAGATGATCCGAACGTTGACTGGGAACCGGGTGATGACTGGATAGACAGACGCGACGGTGAGACATATAAGACTGTTAAGATCGGAAACCAGGTCTGGATGGCAGAAAACCTGAAAGCAAAGTATTATTCCGACAGCTCTGCCCTGAATGATGGAACTGGTGCCGGAGATCTAACTGGACAATATTCAGCAAAATACTGGTTTTACTATAATAATGATCCTGGCAATGAAGATATTTACGGACTTTTATATACATGGGCCGCAGTAATGAACGGAGCACCCGGCAGTGACAGTAATCCCAGCGGTGTACAGGGCATTTGTCCTACAGGATGGCATGTTCCAAGTGATTCTGAATGGAAAGAGCTTGAAATGTACCTGGGTATGAGTCAGGCTGAGGCTGATGCTACAGATTGGCGCGGGACCGATGAAGGGACTAAATTAAAAAGCACTATTGGCTGGGATTCAGGCGGAAACGGTACAAATACAAGCGGATTTACTGCCCTCCCTGCCGGTTTCCGATATTACGACAGTAATTTCGGGAGTTTGGGTATAGGTACGCTATTCTGGAATTCTACAGAGTATGATAGTTATCAGGCGAATGGCCGGTTATTGTTAAATGCCTATGACAACATCTTCCGTAGTAACGACTTTAAGGGAATAGGATGTTCAGTCCGCTGCGTTAAAAATCCCGAATAATATTTATATATTTAATGACTAAATTAATAACCTAAATTAAATTAATATGAAAAAAATCTACCTGTTATTGTTATCATGCCTGCTTGCTATATCAGCAATGGCGCAAGAAACGGATGTAATAATCAGAAAATGTATTGATGAAGGATCTACACCTGTAATTGATGGGTCTATTGATGATGTTTGGGGTTATGCAGAAGAATATGAAATGTTATTATGGGAAGAAAACGAACCCACAATTTATGAAGCATCATGGAAAATGATGTGGAGCGATGAATCTCTTTTTATACTTGTTTCTGTTGATGAAGATAATCATTGTGATCAATGGTGTACCGGGTTAACAGACTGGGAGTCTGACAGACTTGAAGTATACCTTGATGTAAATGAGGTATTATGGGATACTCTGGGGGCTAATCCTGACGCTGGAGGAGGTCCATCTACAGGGCATTACCAGTTTACAGGACCCTGGCAACAGGACATTGATGAATATTCCGGTGAAGCTAATCAATGGCCAAGTAATAATCCTTTTAATTATGGGTATGTTCTTGCCGGTGACTATTTTGATTACGAGTTTGGCATTCCCTGGACATCCCTTGTAGATTGTACTAGTGTTGCCTTTGCTCCGGCTGACGGAAAAGTGTTTGGTTTTCAAATCTTAATGACTGACGTTGATGATAATGATGTAAATACAAGAAAATTTCTTGAATGGTGGGATGTAGGTGCCTGGGACAATATGGATAGTGCAGGTGTAATAGAACTTAGTGATGCACCTATTAATACGGGCATTTTTAACTATGAAGCAATAAACACAATTAATGTTTATCCTAATCCGGCAAAAGAATATATTACTATTGATGCAGAAACCGGGAAGGCTTTAGAAGTAAAAATTCATAACTCTATTGGACAGGAAGTATTAAGGATCGAGAAATATTATGGAGCAAGAATTCATCTCGCCGGCATAAAAACCGGCTTATACTATGTTACTGTTTATGATGATAAACATAAATTACTTGGCAAAAATAAATTTACAATTATAAAATAATAATATATAAAATAGGGACAGCGCCCATATTTTTTGCGCTGTCCCCCCTTTCCTACTTTAGTACGAACGATCCGGTTAATCTTATATCCCTTGATGAAGAGCCTATATATATGTTGAATTTTCCCGGCTCTGATTTCCAGTCATGGGTATATATATCATAGTATTTCAAATCATCGGATCTGATTGTAAACTTAACATATGTTTCTTCACCGGAACTGAGGAAGACCTTTTCAAATCCCTTTAACTCTTTTACAGGTCGCGGTACGCATGCTTCCTCGTCACCCAGGTAGAGCTGTGCCACCTCTGCCCCGTCCCTGTCGCCGGTATTCCTGACTGTAAAGCTGACAGTCAGGTTTTCTTTGTCACTTATCTTCTTTGAAGATAACTGAAGATTGCTGTATTCAAAACTGGTGTAACTTAATCCGTGTCCGAATGGAAAATAAGGATCAATGTTTCGGGTATCAAAGTGCCTGTAGCCGACAAAGACGCCCTCATCATAGCGCACTATATCATCCTTACCGGGATAATTACCGTATGCAGGGCAGTCTTCCCAGTTTTTAAAGAATGTAGTTACAAGCTTACCCGAGGGATTGACATCGCCAAGCAAAATATTGGCTATTGCCTCCCCTCCTTCCTGTCCGGGATACCATGCCAGTACTATCCCCGGCACTTTATCTATCCAGCTGTTCATGAGGATGCCCGAGCCACAGTTGAGGACAACAATAGTATTGCGGTTCACTTCTGCCACTGCCCTGATAAGTTCTTCCTGATCCCTTGGTAATGCCAGTGTATCACGGTCCCTTCCCTCGGATTCATCACTCATCCGGTAGCCCACAAACAAAATAGCTACATCCGAGGATTTAGCCAGTTCTATTGTCTTCTTCATCGGATCCTCTTCAAGTTTGCGCCACAAAAGGCTCATATTGGCGTCACCCCAAAATTCGTTATACTTGATCTTAATATTAACAGGCTTGCCTTTTTCAAGCTCCACGGTAGTAAATTCGTATAAAGTCTCATTCCGCATGAAGTCAGAGTTATCAATAGCCAGCTCACCGTTTATATATAAACTTGATCCGTTATCACTGCCTGTTGCCAGCGCATAATAACCCGATTCTGGGACGACCAGCTGTCCCTCCCATATAACCGAGAAAAAATTGTTCTTTATTCCTTCCGGCCCTCCCCTTCCCCAGTGAAAATCTATAATGCTGTCGACCTGTTTCCTTACAGGTTCTTCCTTTGATAAAGGATTATCATAATACGCTCCCAGCAATCCGTGTGCTTCATCATGCCCTTCAGGAGGTATGAGACACTCATGCGGAACGGGAACAAAGTCCTTTTCATCAAATGTCCCTGAAGCATATTCAATAGTAACATTATCTCCTGCTTTTGATTTAAGGGCTTCAAGGGGAGCTATAGTATGATAAGGCGTTACATGGCTGCTTCCGCTTCCGCCATACATCAGGCTCAGTGCATTACGGCCAAAAACGGCTATAGTCTTTACAGTATCTTTGACAGGAAGGATATTATTCTTATTCTTCAACAGCACGATGCCTTCTTCTGCCAGTTTAAGTGCCATTTCTCTGTGCCCGGGTGTGTCACAGGCTCCGCTGTCGGGCTCCTCCCGGTCAAAATAACCCATATGAAACATGGCACGCAGTATGCGCCTTACTTTATCGTCGATTTTTTCGGGTTTAAAAAGTCTCCATCGCAGAGCCCCTTCAATTTCCTTCTGCTTAAAATACTTATCAGTCGGCATCTCAAGGTCCGTGCCTGCATACAGGGCAGGAACGGTACTATGTACAGCTCCCCAGTCAGACATCACGAATCCCTGGAAGCCCCACCGGTCTTTTAATATATCTGTCAGAAGCCATGTATTGGAACTGCAATGCTGTCCATTGAGCCTGTTATATGCAGACATAACGGACCATGCTCTTCCTTCCTGCACAGCGGCCCTGAAAGCCGGAAGATATATTTCATGCAAGGTGCGTTCGTCAACTCTCACGTCTATACTATTGCGTTCATTTTCCTGGTTGTTGCATGCAAAGTGTTTAACTGTGGCAATGACCCTTTCACTCTGGACACCCCTGATATAATTAACAGCTATTGCCGATGCAAGAAAAGGATCTTCCCCATAGCTCTCAAAGTTGCGGCCTCCATGCGATACCCTGTGGATATTCACACAGGGACCCAGAAGCACGTTTTTATTTTTTGCCTTTGCCTCAAGCCCAAGGGTCTGCCCCAGTCTGTATACAAGGTCCGTATTCCAGGTTGATGCTATACAGACAGGTGCAGGAAAAGCTGTTGCCTTGTCCGCCCGCACACCTGCCGGTCCGTCCGCCATCCTCAGAACAGGAATCCCGAGACGTTCATTAGGCCTTGAATCATAGTGCGTAGTATCACCAGAAAGGATTAATATTTTCTCTTCAAGTGTCATCCTGGAAATAAGATCATCAATTCGATCTTCAACATTGGCATAGGCATTCTTATAAACAGCCGAATCTGACTGGCATAAGCCTGCTGATGAATAAATTATCAGTACTGCTAAAAAAACAAATTCTCTTCTCATTTTATATTTTTATATGGATTAACTATTAACGTGCTTATAAAAATAGCATAAAATAAGATAGAAAAAATCTGAAACATATATTTTAGCTGGTGAAAAATACCGCCCTAATCTATAAAATCCTTTAAAGGCTCTATTTTGGCAGCAAAGGGACATTCATTGGAACCCGGGAATGACACGTTGTATTTGTTTCCTGCAACCAGTGAAACAGACGGTTTTAAATCCAGGTCTTTCAATGATGATTCAAGTTCGGCCATGGATGTATTTTCAACAGTAATAGTTATGCTATCTGCATATAACAGTTCTTCAAGTATCGAAAGGCGTTTCAGTTTTTTACGGTAATATTTTTTGTCCTCCTCCCGGGCCTCTCTGAGTATTAATATTATTCTTTCCTTAACAGAAGCCGGCATAATCTTTGCCTGAACATTATCATAGCTGTATCTCGAAATCTTATGTCTTTTAAACTTCGCTCTAACCTCGGAGTTGATATTTGGTAAATCAGCTGATATTGACAATTCGGCATCCTCATCAAATGAACATGATGAAATCCGGAAAGGTGTCAATGGCACTGCTGCAAGCACAGACTTTAATTTCTCCTTCTCTTCCCTGCTAATCTTAAGATCAGCAATAAAGCTATATCCTTCCAAATCCAGGATACGCTTTATAAATCCATCCCATTCGGCAACAAATCCCAGCTGAAGGGTCGAGCTGGAAGAGAACAGCAGATCATATTTGGGATAGATTGACTTAAAATTCCTGTTAACTTTGCCTCGTGCACTCATAATAATATAAATGCTCAATTATATTATAAAGCCATATTCAAATATAACGAATTAAAGAATTAATAACTCCAAAACACTGTTCTATTTGTTCTTACACTTGAATGTATTTTGCCATTTCTCCTGAATAATAATTATACCTGAGCAAGTTAACACAGTACATTACTAATATTACACTACTCTGTTTGATAATTCGATATTATTATTTATATTGTACGTGATTGATAAAGATCAAATTATAGATAAACACTACATATCATATTAATAACCATATCTATAACTCATCATTAAAAAACATTTAGTTATTTAACATTTAATAATAAAACCATGGAATATTATCTCATTGATGAAAAAAATCAACAAACAGGTCCTTTTACTATCGAACAATTAAAAACAAAAGGTGTACAAAGGAAAACAAAAGTCTGGTGTGAGGGAATGGAGAACTGGACCGAAGCAGAGCAAGTACCTGAATTAATAGACAGTCTGAACCTGCCGCCTCCACCTCCTCCTCCGAAATATCAGAGTCATGCTTACAGGGGAAGTAGCCAGCAGGCAGGGAGTACAGGTGAAAGCCTTCCTTTGTACGATCCACTAATTTACGATCCTAATTACAAGTTAGAATCATTAAGTGACTCTTTAAAAGAAGAATGTAAAAAGCATCGGTTCATGGAACCGTTCAGCCCTGCACTGTGTGTTATTCTACATATATTTACTTTAGGAATTTTTACTATCATACATTGCGGGATTATGCATGACAACCTGCCAAAAGTATCCCATAAGGACTTTGGTGCTGGTAAGGCAATAGGTTTCAGATTTATACCCATTTATAACATTTACTGGATATTTGTTTTCTGGGAACAACTGGCCAGAAGAATTAATTTCCAGTTCAGGCTCAGGAGTAAGCCGGTACCAGTATCAGTAGCACTGGCAGACTGGGCTTGTATCTTACGGATAATGGGACTTATACCCTATCTCGGTTATGTGACTGTTGTAATTGCCTTCTTTGTTTTATTTCCAATCTTATTTGCCCAGGTCAGGTCTGCATGTAATGAACTGGCACTTGAAGCATTTAACAGGTAATAGAGGTAAAACGTAAGGGAACTTTGAAATACAAAAACCTCCTGAAGGATGAACTCTCACAGGAGGTTTTTAATTATAAAAATCTATTCAAAATATGCCAAATGGGCTAGGCCTCTGTATCAGTAGGAGTACTCAATACTTCTTGGATCAGCTACAGAATCATATACATTCATAGTATTAATACTTGTAAATGGATGGGGAGTAATCGTTCCCCCTATTGCATAGATCTTACCATTTACCGAACATGTACCTAATCCAGCTATTTCATCTGGCAAGTTAGTTTTTACTATCCATTTATCCTCCGCCGGATCGTATTCTTCCACCCTTTGATATATAGGGCCGTTAGTACAACTATACCAACCGCCAATAGCATAGATTTTTCCATTTATTACAGAACTTGATTGATAGTATCTTTGCGTCGGCATGTCTTTCTTTTCAGTCCATTCGTCTGTTACCGGGTCGTACATTTCAACAGTTGAAACGATTTTGGGTTTTTCAGGATAATGTCTGCCACCGATGGCATAGATTTTTTCATCCAGAACACTCGTGGATAAGCCAAATCTTAAAGTTGGCATACTATTTTTAGTTTCCCAGGTATCAGTTGCAGGATCATAAACCTCAACAGTATTGAGACCAGCATATTCAGCCCCTCCCTGTTTAGAACCGCCCATGACATAGATTTTACCTTTTACTGCACTGGCAGAAATATGGGCCCTTCGGGTCGGCATAGGAGTTTTGGTTGTGTCCCAGGTATCTGTAGCCGGGTCATAAACCTCCACCGTGGCAAGAACGTCGAACGCTGTATAACCGTTTGCACCGCCTATAGCATAGATTTTCCCATCCACCACAGCGCAGCCCAGACAATATCTGGCCGTAGGCATGGGCGTCTTCTCTATCCATATGTTAGTAACCGGATCATATACCTCCACATTCGAAAGAGCAATTTCCTCATCAAGCATACCTCCAATTGCATATATCTTTCCGTCTACTTCGGCAACACCAAACATTGATCTTCTAGTGATCATATGAGCTCCTTCTGTCCAAATGCTAATAGTCAAAGAAATAGTTACATCTTTATTTCCACCATTCGAATTAATATTAATCGTACCTGAATATGTTCCTATTGTCTGGTTAATGTCTGCGGTAATAATTACTGTATCAACCCCAGTTGTTACTATTCCACTACTTTTTGATGTTTCAAGCCAATCCGGTTTATCAGTAATTTCCCAGGATAATTCTCCATCACCATTATTTGATATTATAAGGTTCTCTATTCTGGCACACGCTGTAAAAGTTAAAGAATCAGCATTAACTCTTAATTCTGGCGGGCTTTCTTTGGAACAAGAAATAAAAGAAAGTAACAATATCAGAAATGCAGGGAGACATAAAATTATTTTAGTTTTCATAATTGAATAACTTTTTAAAATGCTGAATCAGAATATTGTTTCTTTTTAAAATGCAATTTTTCTGCTCTATTTACCTTTATCAATGCT
>CAZHQW010000082.1:0-10282 GCA_964534745.1 uncultured Bacteroidales bacterium | reverse complement strand
GGTGCAGTAATTCCCAACCTTGTACTGCCGTTAAACGGATTTTTATTTAATGTGCTTTACGGGGGTGACACGATCTGCCAGTGGCAGGTTCCCGAAACAATCACAGCAAGCCAGCCCAAGGGGGGAGATGGCAGTTATTCTTACCAGTGGATAAAAAGTATTGACCAGTCAACCTGGACACCGGCAGAGGGTACTAATAACTTGATGTCACTGTCCCCTGTTGCACTGGATACGACCACTTATTTCAGAAGGGTGGTCACATCTATTAATCCCATTGACATGTCGACAATCACAGACTCGGGCAAGATGGTAAGAGTCCTTGTATATCCTACAATAAAGAACAACTACATCAATGTTACGGATACCATATGCAAGAACGTGATTCCGCAGAAACTCGGAGGAGGCATGCTGAGCGGGGGAAACGAAGAATCATATACATATGAGTGGGAATATAGTGAAGACCTTGCAGAGTGGCATCACGCATCATACGACTCTGCATTTTATGAAGATGCGCTGTCTGCAACAAGATATTACTGGCGTATAGTTACATCGGCGCAGGTTTGCATTGACACAAGCGAGATAGATACGATAACCGTGCTTGAGTTAATCACCAACAATGATTTTATTATACGAGATACAACAATATGTTATAATGACGATGCAGGCACACTCACACCCGGAAAGCCTGAAAATGGCGACGGCACATATTCCTATGCGTGGCAGCAGAGTACAAACGGCGGTGATAACTGGGATCCAATTCCACCTGAAACGGATTCTGTTATTAAACCGGTCGCGCTGACCCAAACCACACTGTTCAGGCGAATAGTATATTCCGGGAATGATAATGCATGCATTGATACATCGAACAGCAAGGAAGTGATTGTTGTGCCATCCATAACGTCCAACAGTATTTTTACGGATTCATCCAGGTACTGCGCAGGTGATATACCGGGGATAATACACGGAGATCAGCCGGGCGGGGGAACAGGCTTTTTTTCTTACCGGTGGCTCAGGAAGACCGGAGCGGACTGGTCAGCCATTGCAGGTGAGACAGATAGCGTTTATTCGCCGTCTGATATCTTTGAGACAACGACCTTAATCACGAGGGTTGTTTTTTCGGGTGAGGACAATGCCTGCAAAGATACGGCGGCATCCCTGACACTTGATGTGGTACCTTATATAAATAATGTACTAGGACTTGATGACCAGTCGATGTGTGAGGGTGATACACCCGATCCGTTCGCTGCGGGTGCGGCCACCGGCGGATCAGAAGGGTTTATTTATGAATGGCTTTTGCAGGTGGAGGGATCAGCGTCATGGGTTCAAGCTCCTTCACCTAACAATAATGTTTCTTATACACCGGGCACGCTATATGAATCCACTTCCTATGTCAGAAAAGTGTATTCGGATATCTGTAATGATATCAGTGATACCATACATGTTACGGTCTATGGATTAATAAGTAGCAATTCCATCTACGGGGATACTGTCCAGTATGCTTGCTACAATGCTGGCAAGTTGCTGGAGGGGACAGAGCCTGAGGGTGGTAATCCGGGTGATTATGGCTACCAGTGGGAATACAGTGATGATTTGACAGATTGGATAGCAGCAACAGGTGCATCACCGGCCAGCGAGCAGAGTTTCCTGACAAACGGACTGACAGATACATCGTACTTCAGGAGAATTGTTTACTCTTCGACACAGCACCGCGAATGCAGCGATACCACGGGTCATGTTAAAATCCTTATAAACGAGATTCCCGAAGCCGACATTAGTATATCGCAGGATACGATATGTGAGGGAGACAGCATTTATGTGAAGTTTAGCGTAAGCGGGGGCCATAGTCCCTGGGCTGTTACCGTGGGTACAGGCACTGTAAACAAGACAGTAACAGGTATTACTTCAGGTTTTGATTCCATACCTGTTATCCTTTATGATTCAGGTAATCTGAAATTGATATCTGTTGAAGATGACAGCTCATGCTTTGCTGATACATCCCTGAGCGGCGGGCTGGTGAAAGCAAAAGTGTATGAAGTTCCTGTTGCATACGCAGGGGAAGACGATGAGTTTTGCGGGAAGGAATACACGCTGCAGGCCGTAAGGAGCATCAGCAACTCTGTTTGTCTCTGGGAATCTGAAGGTGCAACATTTGATGAGCCCGGTGACGATACAACATCAGTTACTGTTGATGATTACGGCAGTTATATCTTTATATGGACAGAGTCGATCTGGCAGTGCTTCAGTACGGATAGTGTGCAGGTAATATTTTATGAGGCACCTGTTACGGTCGATGCAGGTGAGGATCAGACACTTGAATTCATTTTTACGGCCGAACTGGATGCCCTGTTTCCGACGGTAGGGTACGGCACATGGAGCATCTCCTCAGGCAGCGGCACCTTTGATGATTCTACAGCTTACAACACAATGGTGAGCTACCTTGATTATGAGAACGTTCTGAAATGGACTGTCCGTAACGGGGTATGCCGGGAGATTTTTGACAGCATAAACATAATTGTTAATCCCCTTAAGGTGATGAAGGGATTTTCACCAAATGGTGACGGTATAAATGATGAATTTGTTATAGAGATCGAGAATGCCGAGAAGATTGAGATTTTGATATTTGACCGCATGGGCCATATTATTCTTGAGACAGATGATTATACGGATGGCAATTATTGGGACGGCACCAATGATAGCGGCAACGAACTGCCGGAAGGTACGTATTTCTATATTTTAAAAGTTAAAGTGGAAGAGAAGGATGAGGTGATGGTAAGGAGTTACATTGAACTGCTAAGGTAAATGAAATATATCGGATATATATTGTTTTTAATGGTGGCTGTGAGGGTAGCCGGACAGGACAGGTCGGTGCTTTACAGCCAGTATCTCTATAATAAACTTGCTATCAATCCTTCATATGCCGGATGCAATGAGGTTTTTACCGTTTCTATCGCCACAAGAAACCAGTGGATAGGACACGAGGGGGCACCCAAAACACAGACACTGAGCTCCCATATTCCCCTGAAGAATACCAAGCTGGCACTGGGACTATTATTAGCTCACGAGTCAATAGGAGCGAGAGATTATACATCCGCATTTTTTAATTATGCATACAGGATAAGACTGTCAACCGGGAAATTATCGCTGGGTTTAAGGGCCGGTGTTTTGTCAGGCAATATGAATCTTGACGGCATTGATGAAGATCCTGTTTATTACGACAGAAAGCCCAAGTACCTGCTACCTAATTTCGGGATCGGGGGTTATTATTATAACGACAGGATGTTTATCGGACTGTCAGTGCCCTTGTTGCTGGGATATGAAGATGGCAATGACGCAAACAGGTTAAAGCTTTATCATAGCTTTAAGTCATACAGTTATTATATTATATCGGGCTATTCATTCAGAATAGACAGCAGGTGGCAATTGCAGCCTTCTTTACTGCTGAACTATGCTATAGCTCCCGGTTATAACATTGACATAAGTTGCAATGTGTCATACATGAATATTATAAAGGGAGGAATAACATACAGGACCAACCGCTCTCTCGTTCTGCTGCTTGATTATAAATTCAATTACAGGTTCAGGGGAGGCCTTGCCTATGATTATGGTTTTGGTGAAATAAACAGGTATAATCATAGTGCATTTGAATTATTTTTGCAGTATGAATTCAGATATAAAGTACAGGTACCAAGTCTAAGAGATTTTTAAGCCATGAATTCTAAATTTAAAACATCGCTTCTGGCAACTTTTATTATTATAGGTAATTTGTATGTATCGGAGGGCCAGAGATACATGCAGATAGAAAGGTTGCCATTTAATACCGACATATATGCCGAGTACGGACCCATGTTTTACAAGAACGGACTTGTCTTCTGTTCGAACAGGAAGACAGAGGTATTTACAGTAACTACAACACAGGATGATGAATACCTGCTGAACCTTTACGAGGTGGAATCGCGTAAGGAAGGCAGGTGGGAAGAAACAAAGCTTTTCTCAAAGGAACTGACCAGCAAGCTTGTTGCAGGACCGTTAACATTTAACAAGTCAGGAGACAGAATATACTTTACACGAACAAAAAATATAATTAAAAGAACTGAAACCGATACGATAGAAAAAAATGTTTTCGGCATATATATAGCAGATCTTATTGACAGTACAATATGGGGAAATGTAAGGTCATGGAATTATAATCCTGACTCATTTAATTGTGGTTACCCTTTTTTGAGCGACGACGGGAAGACATTGTTTTTCAGTTCAAACAGGCCGGGAGGATATGGAAGGTATGATATTTATACATCAGAGCTTGACGAAAAGGGCAACTGGAAGGAACCTGTGAATATTGGTGATGTGATTAACACTGCGGGAAGCGAGGTGTATCCCTTTTATCATAAGAGCGGAAGGTTGTACTTCAGCTCAGACGGCCATGAAGGAAAGGGGAGGATGGATATTTTTTATTCCGAATTTGTTAACGGCCAGTGGAAAGAACCTATAAATATACCAACACCGATCAATACCAGGTATAATGATTTTGCACTGATAATTAATGCAACACTTGATACAGGTTATTTTTCAACTGACAGGTATGGGACAGATGACATTGTAAAATTTACTTCCGGACTACCGACCTTCAGTAACTGTCAGAAGCAGCAGAAGGACTCTTATTGCTATGAGATCTATGAGACAGGCACTCTTGATCTGGATACCACCACTTTCAGATATGAGTGGGACCTTGGTGACGGCACAAAAATAAGGGATCTTTCCGCTTATCATTGCTTTGAGGGCCCGGGAACATATATTATCAAGCTTAATGTTATAGATACTCTTACCGGTGATATTTACTTTGAAGAGGCAAAATACAGATTGTCAGTTGAAAGGATTGTCCAGCCCTTTATAAATGTGGTTGATACTGCCGTTATTAATGAAGATATAAGGATGGACGGACTGCAGACCAACCTGGAAAATTTTGAGGTTGATGAATACTACTGGGATTTTGGAGACGGGGAAAGAGCCAGAAATGACATAGTCAGACATTCCTACAGGAGGCCCGGTGTTTATACCATTCAGATGGGAATAACCAACAGGCAGGCTGATGAAACTACACTGTCTGACAGGGAGTGTGTAACCAGGGACATCATTATCCTGCGCAGGAGAAATTAAAAATAATCGGTTTCAGTGTATAAACTTTTATGAAATAATTATTACAAAAAAGTGAAATGCAATATATTTACCAAATTAATTGCGTAAAAATAAATTTACGACGATCGGAATAATGAGAATATTCATAATTAGCCTTGCCATATCGTTTTTTTTATGTTTTGCAGAAGCCCAGCCTGTACCTGCCGGTGACGAGAATATTCCTTACCTTATGACATTCGGGGCTAATTCTGAAACATCATGGGGTGATGATGATTTTTCACAGACCTTTTTCTTTTCAATACCCAAAGATTTTAAGGAGCCCGTATTTATAAGGGTTTTTGATCCCGACGTAGGGGGGGCAATAGACGAAGTAAAAGGAGAGTGGGATACAAAAACACTTTTTGCCGTTTATGGGGGCGTAGGATCATATAGTGATAAGGATGCACAGGAGACCCAGCCCACAGGCAACTATAAAAGCGGTAATCTGCTGGCTTCAAAAATATTCGGGGAAGATCCCAGGTATGATAATAACTGGTACACATTCGGACCTTTTAATCCTACTGAAGGTGAATATGTATCTAAGTTTAATGCATATATTATTAAGGTTGTTGCAGATGGTGTTACCGGTGATGATGGTAATTTATACAGGTACTACCTGAGCACAAGTGACAATCAGAATAAACCTGTCGAGGGAGGAAATGCTTTTGCATATGAATATTCGTTCAGGCTATATAATGACCCGAATGAAGTGTCACATATTTATCCCTATGTTGATGACAGGACAATATCTGTTAAATTATCTAATTTCGACTGGGATAATGATGGCTTTATACGGACGGTATCCGTCGCAAGAAAAGGGCAGCTAAGCAAGGTGTCAAATGAGGATGTATGGATTGATGATGAATTCAAGATATTTGATGAGGAGCAAAATACTTCTCTCGATATACAGTTTATTAAGAGCAAGAATCCTGTGATCAGGAATAACAATGTTGTTGTAAATGTAAGAAACCAGTACGGGGAGTTACTGCCATTTTATGTAATACCTATTGGTGGCGTTCCCAAGTATAATTATAACATCGGCGCCAGAAAAGTAGGCGAAAGGTAATTCTGAAAATTATGGTTAATACTCTTAAAGGATTATCAATAAAATTATTAGTTAAAATACTTATTGTCTGTTTTATACCTTATTTGTCAGTATCACAGGACTACAAGTTCAATATCTACGGGACAAAGGAAGGGGTATGTCATCCGTTTGTTTATACCATCAATCAGGATAAGAACGGCTATATATGGATTGGTACGGGCGAAGGGCTCTGCAGGTTTGACGGTTTTGAGTTCAGCCAGAAACCTGTAAGCGATATGCTGGTCAGGGATGTTGCAGGCACAAGTTATAAAGACAGTAAGGGTAACTTATGGTTCGGATTCAATAATGGTACTATTTGCAGCTATGACGGATTTGACTTTAATATTGCCACACCAGCCGAAAATATCAAAAGTGCGATTACAGACATAATAGAAATAGAAGGAAATATTGTTCTTGTTGCTACTTTAAATGACGGACTGGTAGTGATAGGCAGGGACAGGGAAGTTAAAATCTATAACGGGGAGCTCAAGAACAAGTATATTTATTCCCTGAATTACCAGGATGGAAGGCTCCTTTTAGGGACACAGTACGGATTGCTTGTATATGAATTTAAGGACTTTTCAGAACCCCCTGTTTACAAATATACGGTTAAGAACCTGGAATATATAAAGATACAGGTAATACGAAAATGCAGGAACAGGGAAGGCTTCCTGCTGGGCACAGAGAATGAAGGAGTATTTTATTATTCATTGAATAACGGGGGCACCGATTCGCTATGTATTATAGGAGATGAAATAGACCTGCCCAGGCTTAATATACAGTCTATAATTGAAGACTCGGATAATAACCTTTGGCTAAGCACATTCAGAAACGGGATTTTCAAGCTTGAGAAATTTGCAACTGAAAACAGATTCAGAAAAATCATTAACTATAATAAGAACAACGGGCTGACGAGTAATTTTACCAAGGACGTATTTGAAGATCGTGAAGGCAATATATGGATAGCCACATATGGAGAAGGACTGGCAACAATGCTTAACCAGGCTTTCGAGTTTTTCTCCTACCCTGTTGAAGGCATTAACAATAATATTCTGTCGGTATGTGTTAATGGGAACAGGATGTGGATAGGAGGAGAAAAAGCCTTAATGGAGATTAATTTCTCGGGCAGCAATGACACAAAGATGATCGGCCGCTCACAAGGACTACCTGAAGATGCTGTGACTTCGCTGCATTTTCATGATAATACACTATGGATAGGCACCCGCGAGAACGGATTATACAGGATGGATGCAGGCACGGGCAAGGTCTCGAAGTTCTATTACACTGCCAACTCACTGGGCAGGACCGTAAATTCGATAGCCGGCAATTCCGAAAGCTTATACCTGGCAACAAGGGACGGCATATATTTCTTTAATCTGGAAGACGGCTCATCAATACATTACACCACCATACATGGCCTTCCTCACAACGATATTGCAAAAGTATTTATTGATTCAGAAAACAGGCTTCTGTTAGCCACAAAATGTAATGGAATATATGAGATAGACAATAAGGGAGAGATAAATGAGGCATATACCGTAGGAAATGTTGAACTGGATTTTAATTCAATTACACAGGACAGCTATGGCAATATCTGGGCATCAACTTATGGTTCGGGCGTGTTCTGTTTTAATGATGATACCATTATTAATATTACTGCTAGGGATGGATTAAAATCAAATTACTGTTACAGCATAATATCTTATGACAGTCTTTATGTATGGATAGGACAGAGGCTGGCCATAAGCAGGTTTAATATTAAGAACAACTCTATATATAATTATGATTCCGATAAAGGTGTAACAGGCAATTGCAATATTAATGCGATGTTCAGGGATGAGTCAGGTGTTTTGTATTTTGGCACAACACAGGGCCTGGTTAAATATGACAGGGCAAAAGATAAAAGAATGTCTGTGCCGCCAAAGACAAATATTACGAAAGTTATTATTTCAGATAAGGAATATGATTTCTCAAAAGACATAGTCCTGCCTTACTCGGTTTATAAGATACGTATTGAATTTACAGGACTGAACTACAGGGATCCTGAAGCAGTAAAGTTCCAATACATACTGGAGGGATACGATCTGGAGTGGTCTGATATTACCGATTCAAAGTACGTTATATACCCGCGTGTGGAGGACGGGGAATATAAATTCCTGTTAAGGTCCTTTAATATTGACGGATTCTCGGAGGAACAGGCCGCATCATTTAAACTTAAGATTGAGTTGCCTGTCTGGAAGAAATGGTGGTTCATATCCCTTGTAATTGTTATATTAATACTTACAATATTCTTAATAATTAAAATAAGGGAGCGCAAGCAGAAGCAGTTGCAGGAATACCTCGAAAAGAGCCTTGAGGAGAGAACCAAGGAGGTTGTTGAGCAGAAGGAAGAGATTGAAATAAAGAACAGGGATATTACCGACAGCATAAATTACGCGCAAAGGATACAGGAGAGTATACTACCGCCCATTACCAGGCTACAGGAGAATTTTGCCGGTTCATTTGTTTATTATCAGCCCAGGGATATTGTGAGCGGAGACTTTTACTGGTTTGATAAGATATCTGACAGGAAGTTTGTTATTGTATGTGCCGACTCGACAGGTCACGGCGTGCCCGGAGCCTTCATGTCGATGATAGGCACCACGCTCATTAAGGATATATGCCTCAGGGAAGGGGATAAACCACCTTCATCGATACTCAGGAGCCTTGATATTGAACTGCGCAATACGTTAAACCAGAATATTGAAGTGGGCAAGCCCAATGACGGGATGGATATCGTTGTATGTGAAATAGATCTGAAGACAAATTACCTCAGATATGCCTCTGCCATGCGCCCGATGATAGTATTTAAGGACGGGGAACAGATATATATCAAGGGCAGCCGCAGTTCTGTGGGAGGGCATTATGATAAGGCCGACAAGGTATTTGAAGACCAGGGACTGCAGCTCACCAAGGGAGACCTTATATATATGTTTTCTGACGGGTACCCCGATCAATTTGGAGGGTCAGTGGGCAAGAAGTTCAAGATGGTACGTCTTAAAAACCTGCTTAATGACATTTACCAGAAAACCATGGAAGAGCAGTATAACTATATTAAGAGTACCTTCAATCTATGGAAGGAGAATTATCCGCAGGTTGACGATGTCCTCTTTATGGGTATAAGGCTTTAATCTACCTGTAGCTCCCCCTTTTTAACATTGACACTTCTTCGCTGTTCAGATAGCGCCATTTTCCGCGGGGCAATCCTTTTTTTGTGAGGCCGGCAAAGTATACCCTGTCAAGCGTGGTTATTTTATAATCGAGATGTTCAAATATCCTTCTGATAATCCTGTTTCTCCCGGAATGGATCTCAACGCCGACCTGCTTTTTGTCGGTATTATTTACATAGTCTATGGAGTCGACCTTAATAAAACCGTCTTCCAGCGTTAGTCCGTTTGCAATTTTATTCATATCCTGGCTTTTAAGGGGCTTGTTCAGGTATATGTGATATATTTTAAGCTTATTATGGCTGGGATGGGTCAGCTTCTTTGCCAGGTCACCGTCATTTGTAAGAAGCAGGACACCTGTCGTGTTCCTGTCAAGCCTTCCTGCAGGGTATATTCTTTCTTTAAACTCACTGCCTATGAGGTCGAATATAGTTCTTTTTGCATGGGGATCCTTAACAGTTGTAACACAGTCCCTGGGCTTATTAAGAATGATATATATCTTTCTCTGCTCAACAAGTTTTTTCCCGCCGTATTTTACAGTATCACCGGACTTTATTTTTACTCCGAGCTCAGTGATAACTTTTCCGTTAACAGTAATAAGTCCGTTTTTTATATATTCATCAGCCTGCCTTCTTGAGCATAATCCTGTGCTTGCAATATATTTATTAAGCCTCGTAAGTTCCTGATTTTTATCCGGTAAGGTTGTTTTCTTAAATTGCACCATAATTGTTTGCGGTTAGAATTATTTCTTTTATTATGAAGATAATTTATTTCACCAGGCAAATATATTTTAGATATTATTAATAATTTTAAGAAATTT
>CAZHQW010000081.1:0-10801 GCA_964534745.1 uncultured Bacteroidales bacterium | reverse complement strand
TTAAACATAGCGCTGAGTATCGTACTGCCCCAGGCCCTTATAATGAAACGCTTATATTCATTTATATCATTTGCATGCCCTTTGGTATCCTTAAATATAGGATAATTGATCCTGTTGTTGCCGTAAATATTCCTGGCAATAACGTGGAAGGCCTTCTGCGGACTGGCAGGTGAGGTCCCTCCCTGTATGCGTACACCAACATTCTGTGAAAAGCCTTGTGTGCCGTCAGGTTCAAAATAGCTTATATGCACTTCTTTTTCCCAGTCCATGAAATAATTGCCTGTGCTGCTGTTGCCATTAACATGATGAATCCCCGGGACATAGATTCCGGTTACATCATCAAATAAGTTATCCGGATCAGTAACAATAGATATAACCGGCAATGTATAACGTGTTTTCATATTTTCTTTGACAAAATATGATTTTGTTACAATATCACTTGCCTTCTTACCTTCCTCAAAGGAGCGAAGTTTTATGATCGTTGCCTTAAAAACATTGCCTTCCGGCGGCACCCAGTCCGGCAGCCAGGGAAAAGGATCCCGGTTGGTTCTTATTTCGGAATATACATTTGGCAAAGAGGTCCTGTCCGTTAAAAGCAATGTATCAGGAAAAATATCCGAATCTTCCGAAGGATCTGTACCGTCCAAAGTATACCTGACGGTTGCAAGTGTTCCTTTTGAAAGAATATACAGTTTCTGATCACTTTCATAAAAACCCTGTTCAAGGGAAACAACAGGTGCATCAGTGACAATATACCCCGAGTCACTGTTTGCACTGCCGGGAGTAGGTTCATCATAGAATACCCAAGATGAAAGCAGGTCGGGATCCCTGCCTGAAGAGATATCGGCTTTCTGACTGGCAAAAGTCACTGTATCAATTACTGCAGTGTCAGCGGAGTATAATCCTATCTCTTCGCCATCGCTGCTAAGTTTAAAATTGGTGTGGGCCGATTCAAGTATTGTATCCCTGTCATCGCACCATATTACCAGGTATTGTCCGGCGCCTATAATCAGGTCATCATAGATCTTCCATCTCGCAGGAGCATTGTAATTGTCAGATATAAAACAACCAGTTAAATTTATTGCCGAATCGCTGCTATTATATATCTCTATCCAGTCACCAAATTCATTAAAATCAGGATCAGCAATTGACCCTGCATTAGAAGCCATGAATTCATTAATATAAATGCCTGTCACCTGAGACTGTAACTTTAACGGGATGATTACCGCGCTGACAAAAATAAATCTTAATATATTTTTCATTATGTCAAAATAAACTGTAACGGCAGTCAGCTCCTTAAGCCTTTATAATAACCATGAAATAGCTTTATTATAAGATGTTTATAAGTCCTTTAACCCTATTACTTTTCCAACGCCAACATCAATATAGTTTTCAGCGTATTCCTCCCTGAATAATTGTCTTGCAACATCTCCCGAGCAATGGCATGGGCCGATATACCTTACACCCGATTTCCTTATATTTCTGACCAGGTTCTCTATGTCACGCCCTCTTTCCCTGGATAAATGAAAACCTCCTATTGCAAGTAACACCTCTTGATTAAATATTTCTTTTGCTTTATTTACAATTTTTAATATACCCGGATGTGCACAACCTGTTATCAGGACAAGGCCCTTTTCTGTAAGAATAACCAGAGACTGCTCTATTATTGTTGTACCAAGCGTGCCTGTTGTACAGACACCTTTAACAATCTCCCGTGGTCCCTGTATTTCAATAATTTTTGCACCATATTCACGGATATCATCCTTAAAACTTTCAGGGAATGATGCAGGCAGATAGATGGTAACTTTATGATTCACCTCCAGGAAATCTTGCAATCCGCCAACATGATCATTATGAATATGGGAAAGAACTATTAAATCTATATTTTCGGGTTTGATCCCCAATTCTCTCATATTTGATAACAATATTGAACCGTCGCCACCCGTATCAAAAAGTATAGTCTTTTCTGTACCCGTGACAACACATGAGAAACCCCACGCGGTTTCCAGCCCTTTCTTAAAGGTATTATTATCATAGATAACAGTTATTTTAATATTTGCATTTTCCATGTCTATTATTTTTTTATTGTATTCATGATTTTGGTATATAGTTGCACTTATTAATATGATCGCACCCAGAATTGTCAAAATAACCAGTCTCTTCATAGCCTTTACTATGGCCAGCATTATTACCAGGGTAAAAACTATGGACGCACCACTGGGAATATTAAGATAATAAGCCCCCAGCAATCCGGCTACAAGTCCGATAAAGCCTGTCAGTACAGATAACAATATTATCTTTTTATAATTCATGGTCAGGGTATTTGCTATACTCTGCGGTATTGTCAGCAAAGCCAGTACCAGAATAATACCTACAACTTTAATATTTATAACAACGGTTAAAGCAACAAATGCAATCAATATATAATTGAAAAGATGGCAGGGTATATTCCTTGTAAATGCAAACTCCTCGTCAAAAGATATGAACAGAATAATCTTAATAAAAATCACAAAGAATAAGACAATCACTGCTGTCAGTATCCCCATAAATAATATGTCCGCCGCAGAGACGGTCAGGATATTACCAAATAAATAACTCATCAGGCTCGGAGCATAACCCGGGGTTATATATATAAAGATTATACCCGTGGCCATACCAAAAGCCCAGAACATTGCAATTACAGAATCATTCCTTATTTCTATTTTTTTTGTAAGATATTCTATCCCCAGTGCTGAAATTACAGCAAAAGCTGCCGCTCCAAGTATGGGATTTACTCCAAGGAAATAGCCTATACCAATCCCTCCAAAGGAAGCATGGGTTATTCCTCCGCTTATAAATACTATCCTCCTTGATACAACATATGTTCCTATCACTCCGCAGGATATGCTTGCAAAGATTGCTGCCAGCAGTGCATTCCGGAAAAATTCATGTGTAAAAAGCTCTGCCATAACTGACTACTGCTTTTTATGATCTTTTAATACCCTGTGTGGTACAGTACCGTGGGTTATAAGGTCAATCGGACAATTATAGGCCTTTAGTATTTCATTATTAATTTCACTGGACGGATGGTAATGCAGTTCCCTGTTTACGCAGGCTATTGTTTTAACATATGATGATATCATTCCTGCATCATGAGATACTACTAATATTGCCATCTTTCTGTTGAGCTCCTTAAGAATATCGAAAAGCTCACTTTCAAATACCTGGTCAACATATGTATTGGGCTCATCAAGAAGCAAAAGCTGAGGCGATGAAATAATAGCCCTGGCGAGCATTGTCTTCTGCATCTCACCTCCCGAAAGCTCGCCAAAAGACTTCTTGCTTAGCCCTCCTATGCCCATCCTTTCAAGTACTTCCTCTGCCCTGAGTTTCTCATCTCTTGAATATCTTGTAGCTATATTGCGACTGGTCAGAAGTCCCGATAACACTACCTGCCTTACAGAGATAGGAAACTTCCTGTCAGTTGAATATTGCTGTGGAAGATATCCTATATTGGGTTTTCTGTTCCTTTCATCCGGATAATATTCGACATATCCTTCAAACGGTTTTACCAGACCCAGTATAACTTTCAGAAGAGTTGTCTTGCCTCCTCCATTCGGACCAATAACACCCATGAAATCTTTATCGGAAATAGACAGGTTCACATGCTTTAATACTGTTGACCCATTATATGAAACACTCATATTCTTTATCTCGACAATCTTCTTCATTGATTTGTTCTGTTACTTAAGTTTTTTACCAGATTATCTGCAATATAATGTATCTGATTTAACAAATCCTCATCCAGGGGATTTATTATTATCAGTTTCCCGCCAATTTCATCCGATATCACTTTTGCATTTTCAGTATCAAATTGTTCCTGTATAAAGATAGCCTTAATATTTTCACTTTTAGCCATATTAATTAATTCCTGAAGATAAGAAGGTGATGGTGACTTTCCTTCAAATTCAACAGGTATTTGCTGCAGCCCGTAATCCCTCGCCAGATAAGTAAGTGAAGGATGGTATATAATGAATTTTCTTTTACTTAGCCCCGACAGTGATTTGCCAATATTTTTGTCAAGGCTGTCAAGTTCCTGCATAAAGAGGTAATAGTTATGCCTGTATACAGAACTGTCTGAGGGCATTATTTCAATTAACGCGTTGCATATGTTCATGCTTATCACTTTTAATGCTTTTGGCGACAGCCAGATATGAGGATCGGCAATTTTTATATCATCCCCGGACGGACTACTATGCTCACTTTCAATAATCATTATGCCGGAAGAAAGGTCAAATACAGGCATGGATTTATTAATTGACGATATCTTTTTCATCCATGTTTTTTCAAATCCGATATGGCCTATTCTTAAGTAGGCTTTTGATCTGTTTAATTGCTGTAATTGTCTGGGAGAAGGATCGTATGTAGCGGGACTCATGCCCGGCGGTATCATTACATTTATTTCATACCTGTCTCCGGCAATTTTCTTCACCAAATACTTTTGCGGTAATATGCTTACTGTTATCAGCGGTTTTTCATTATTATCGGAATTTATTCCGCAACCGGCAATCACTACAATCGCTATTAATATTACTAAAGGCCTGACTTTCATAAAAAACCTGAGAAATTATCTATTTATACATCTTTGTTTTTATTTTTTTTGGGGGCACAGGGTCAAAGCCATGTGTACCCCAGGGATGACAGCGTATAATTCTCCTGAAGGCAAGCCAGCTTCCTTTGAAAATTCCATGTACCTTTAAAGCTTCAATGGCATACTGGGAGCATGTCGGCAAATGCCGGCAACTTGCCGGCATAAGAGGTGAGATGGCAAGCTGGTAAAACCTTATCGGCAAAATAATTATCTGTATTAAAATGTTGCGTAAAACCCGGTATAATTTCATTTTCCCTCGTATTCAATAAAGTTACGCTCGGTTTCATAAAGTACCACTTTTAGTCCGAACTTTTGATCAATCCTGGCATGTAAAAGGTTCCAAATAGCTACAGCTATATTTTCAGCAGTAGGAATAGCATTCTTAAAATCTTCAACATCAAGGTTAAGGTTCTTATGATCATATCTTTTTATCACCGTCTCCTCGATAATTGCTTTCAGCAGATTAATATCCATAACATAACCTGTATCCGGATTAATATCGCCGGTGACCTTAACAATGAGGTTATAATTATGCCCATGGTAATTGGGATTACTGCAAACACCGAAAATCTTACTGTTTTCAGCATCACCCCATTCCGGGTTATAAATCCTGTGGGCAGCATTAAAATGCGCTTTTCTGCATACCGTTACTTTCATAATATTAATTTCAGACTTGTTAAAACTATCAATTAGTTCAAAATTAAAACAATAAATCCGCTTTCCCCTGAAATACATTTAACAAAATTTAACGGCATTAAATTTTTTTTAATCCTGAAGCTTCTTAGATTTATAATTTACCTGAATAAGCGATTTGAAGCCCGCATTAAAAATATTAATCCACTTCTGCCTGCCAGTAATTCTCGTCCCCCTTTATCCGCAAACCAGTCAGGCAGTAACATCATCATTACTGAAAGGTATTATTGTCAATGAACATACATTCGAGTATATTCCTCTTGTGCATATTTATAATGAGAGAACCCGCAGGACATCTGTCTCAGATACAAGTGGCTATTTCGCAGTTAGCGTAAGCAAGGGAGATACACTTGTCTTTTCGGCAATAGGCTTCTTTTTAAAGGCTGTCTGTATTACCGATTCCATGCTGATGGAAAAGTCGGTATTTATAGAACTCACACCAAGAAGATACGAAATACTCGAAGTCCGGGTTTATGCGCTGGGCACTTACGAGCAGTTTAAGCAGAAAGTGCTGGCCCTTAAACTTCAGGAAACGAAAACCGATAAACTGCGAAAGTCGTTATATGATATTTCAAGACAAACCGGCAGGGAAGTGAAGTATCAACAGGATATGGACAAGCTTGCCCGGGGCGTGCTTTATTCTGTGCCCATACTTACACCCGAAGAAATTGCAATGATTAAGCTCAAAAAAATCAGGGAAAAAGAAAAAATCAGTAATATTATCTATGAAAAATTTAATCCTGATATAGTTGGTGAATTAACCGGATTGGAAGGTGATGAACTCACAGAATTCATGGTTTTTTGTAATTTTAGTGAAAAATACCTGCTTGAAACAAACCAGTATTATATATCGGTAAAGGTACTGGAGAAGCTTGAAGAATTTAAGAAACTTAAAGAAAGCTGCCTGTTTTTTGAATTGAATTATGGCTAATATTCCATCATACAGGGACATAGAAAAAGCGCATACAAGGATTAAGGATTATATCCATAACACCCCTGTCCTGACATCTTCATGTATTAATAAGATGGTAGGCTCCGAGCTGTATTTTAAATGTGAGAACTTTCAGAAGGCTGGAGCTTTTAAATTCAGGGGAGCTACAAATGCGGTACTGTCATTAAGCGAAGAAATGGCAAAAAAAGGAGTTGCTACCCACTCTTCGGGAAATCATGCGGGAGCACTGGCCCTGGCGGCAAGAACCAGAAAAATCAAATGCCATATAGTAATGCCTGAAACTGCATTACCGGTAAAAGTTAACGCTGTGAGGAGCTATGGAGCCAATATCACATTTTGCGAGCCTACACTGGCATCAAGGGAGCAGACCCTGGACAAAGTAGTGGCAAAAACCGGAGCCGTATTTATTCATCCCTATAACTGTTTCGAGGTTATAAGCGGACAGGGAACAGCAGCAAAAGAACTTATCGAAAAGGTGAATTCACTGAATTATATAATCACTCCCGTTGGAGGCGGAGGTATATTGAGTGGCACAGCAATTGCAGCTAAAGCTATGAATCCGCATATTAAAATAATAGGTGCCGAACCCCTTAATGCTGATGACGCCTACCGGTCGTTTAAAAGCGGCAGGCTTATCCCCTCAAAAAATCCGGTTACTATAGCGGACGGACTATTGACTTCGCTTGGAGACCTGACATTTGAAATTATCAGAAATAAAGTCGACAATATTATTACAGTGAAAGAAGTTACAATAATAAATGCAATGAGGATGATCTGGGAACGGATGAAAATTGTTGTCGAGCCCTCTGCCGCTGTAACACTGGCTGCTGTCCTTGAAAATAAGGACATGTTCAGTAACAGTAAAACAGGGATAATTTTAACAGGAGGTAATGTTGATCTTAATAATCTTCCTTTTAAAACTTAAAAGTTATTTTTTATCACTCATCCTGAAGAGGATTTCTTTTTCTTTCTTCGTAAGGCTATCGTATCCTGACCGGGCAATCTTGTCGAGTATACGATCTACTTCTTCCTGTGCTTCTGCCTTTCTCTGGTTATATTCCATATCAGTCATTTCCCTGGCACTGCGTTTGAAAGATACCTTCATCCTCTTTTTCCGCGGCTTAAACAATGTGGCTATATAATCCAGGAAACTGTTCAGCCCTTTACCCGTATCTTTCCCTTTCCTGTATTGCTTTACAAAATAGTAGCCGTATAATGCTCCCCCCAGGTGTGCAATGTGTCCCCCGGCATTTGTGGAATAAATGATCTGCAATACGTCTGTAACAATAAAAAAGATAGCTATATATATCAGCTTTACGGGTCCTATAAGGGGAACATACACACTATAATCCGGTGCATAAAAACATACTGCCATTGCTATTGCCATAACCCCTGCCGAAGCTCCCAGCATTACAGAGTTCCTGACAGATTCTTCAATTCCCTGAATGACATTATGAAAAATCAAAAGAAAAATATTATATGAAATAATAAATAACAGTGCTCCTGCCAGACCTCCCAGGATGTAAGTACTCAACAGCTGCTTTTCGGTCATGAACATTAGAAATATCCTGCCAAACATGTAGAGCCAGATCATATTAAACAGAATATGCAGAAAATTAAAATGCAGAAACATGTAAGTGAAAACAGTCCATGGCCTGAATATGAAAGTTTTAAGATCTGCGGGCACCATAAAATAAGTGAGGAATTTATCATGAAAAGAAGGAATATATCTCACCAGGGGAAATAAAACCAGGAAAATGATAATGTTAATATATATAAGCTTTACAAGTACTCCCCCCCTCTTATATGACTGCTTTATTTCATCAATTATTGTCATTCGCTGATTTGCTTAAGCACTAATACAAAATTAGTTAATATCTAATGAACTGTTTTCTTTTCCATATCAAAACCATCATAAGTCCGAACAGTGCCCCTCCAAGATGAGCAAAATGAGCAATATTATCACCCTTAAAATTTGCTACCCCGAAAATAAGTTCCAGTACTGCATAGCCTGGCACCAGGTATTTAGCCTTAATAGGTACGGGGAAAAAGATCAGCATCAACTCAACATTTGGGAAGAGAAGAGTAAATGCCGCCAGAATACCAAAAACAGCTCCCGAAGCCCCCACCGTTATACTCCCAATGCGTGCCTCTACAATTTTATGGACTGCGTCTGTTGCAACTCTGATATAATTAGCATTATCCCTATCCTTAATCCAATCGGACATAAAGTTAAAAACTTCCTGTGACGGATTATTTACATATCTATTAATTATCAGACTAAAAGTCTCATAGGTGGGGGTATTATAAAATGTATCCGCAAGTTTTAATAAAGGTGATAATTGCAAATGCAGAACCAGCAAATGAATCAAGGCAGCGCCAATGCCACTGACGAAATAAAGAATGAAAAATCTTTTGCTCCCCAGTACATTCTCTAGAACCCTGCCGAACATCCATAGTCCGAACATATTAAAAAGAATGTGAAATATAATAATCCTGTTAGTGACAGGATTCATATATGCATGAAGGAACATATGTGTAATGATCTGGTATGGTTTAAAGTCTGGTGACTTGAAATAGTAAAGCCCGAAAATATGTTGTAAATCCAACCCGAACATAACCCACAATAAAATGCTCAGACAGTAAATTGCAATATTAATAATCAGCAGATTTCTTACTACACGGGTGGTTGATCCAAAACTGCCTGCTCCAAAAGTAGTCATAAGCTCTTTAAGTTACCTGAATATTATTTAACAACGCAAATATATTATTGTTTTGCATAAATGTTTGTATTAAATGATAATTAACTCAACACTCCTTCATCAGTAAATGAGAAATAAGTGTTGTCGGCAACAATAATATGATCCAGCATTTTTATGTCCATCAGTTCTGCTGCTTCTTTAAGTTTGCATGTTATGTTAATATCGGCCTTGCTTGGGGTAAGATTGCCTGAAGGGTGGTTATGGCACAGAATAATTGATGATGCAAGTTTTTCAACTGCTCTTTTAATAATTATTTTTATGTCAATAACTGTTCCGGCTGTTCCTCCCTGGCTTATCCTGTATTTGTCAATTATCCTGTTAGACCTGTTTAAAAGCATTATCCAGAACTCTTCATGAGCCAGGTCAGAAATTACCGGAAAAAATTCTTCAAATACATCCTTGCTGCTCAAGATCTTATGCCTGTCAGGCGTATCAGATAATTTTCTCCTGCGGCCAAGCTCAAGTGCCGCTATTATCGATATGGCCTTAGCCTCACCCACACCTTTGAATTTCAGCAAATCATCAACATTAAACTTCCCCAGTCGGTTAAGATTATTATCAGCATTTCTCATGATTTGCCTGGCAAGCTCCACAGCTGTTATTTCCTTTGTCCCTGTTCCTATGAGCAATGCTATTAATTCAGTGTCACTAAGACTTTGGATGCCTTTGGCAAGAAATCTCTCCCTGGGCCTGTCTTCTACTGCCCAGTGTTTTATACTTAACTTCTTATAATTACCCATATCGTTAAAAAAGAAACAAAAAACCCTCTGAGGTTCAGAGGGGTATTTCTTAATTTCTTATAAGCTTACAAATTGTTTACCAGCTTGGCAAGTTTTGATTTAATGTTTGATGATTTATTCTTGTGAATTATATTTCTTTTAGCCAACTTGTCGAGCATTGAAACAACTTCGGGATATAATTTACTTGCTTCTTTTTTATCAGTTGTTGACTTCAACTTTTTTATTGCGCTACGAGTGGTCCTGGCGTATACTTTATTATCAAGCTTATGCTTTTCATTTTGCCTGATCCTCTTTTTTGCTGACTTGTGATGTGCCATTTTTTAACATATTTATAAGCGGTCACAAAAGTAAATATTTTTTTGTATTTAATATAATATTAGGTTAAAAATCTAATTAAATGGAATCTGATTATTAAAAAATATTATACCTTTGCACTCTTTAAAATTTATACTTTATCAAATTAATTAGTAAATAAATGCCCGTAAAGATTAGATTAACGAGACAGGGTCGTAAAAAAAGTCCGTTCTATCACATTGTGATAGCCGATAGCAGGGCGCCACGAGATGGTAAATACATTGAAAGGATTGGAAATTATAATCCTTGCACTGATCCTGCTACTATTGAATTAAATTTTGATAGAGCATTAGATTGGTTACAAAAGGGCGCTCAACCCACAGATATATGCAGATCCATATTATCTAAACAAGGTGTATTAATTAAAAAACATCTGCTCGAAGGTGCCAGAAAGGGTGCCTTTTCAGAAGAAGAAGCTGAAACCAGGTTCCAGGCATGGTTAAAAGAAAAGCAGGCCAGTCAAAAAGCTGAAAAAGACAAAATAACCAAAAAGAAAGCTGCTGAAGCTAAAAAGCGTCAGGAAGCCGAATCCAAAATCAGGGAAGAAAAGGCAAAGGCTTTTGCTGAGAAACAGGCAGAGCTGGAGAAGAAAAAGGAAGCCGAAGCTGAGGCAGAGGAACCTGCCGCTGCCGAACCTGTTGCTTCAACCAAATTTAAGACTGCCGCACCT
>CAZHQW010000080.1:0-11055 GCA_964534745.1 uncultured Bacteroidales bacterium | reverse complement strand
CTTGCAAGGTGAGTAATGGTCCAGAACAGGAACATTATGGTAAGGGCACTGGCTAGTGCAGAAAGGCTGTTAACCATGATGGCCACACGGGTAACATTATTACCGGCAAACAAAGTAAAAAAGCGCCCTATAATCATAAAAAGAGGTGCTCCCGGCGGATGGCCCACCTCCAGCTTGTAGGAGCTTGCAATAAACTCACCGCAGTCCCAGAAACTTGATGTTGACTCAATAGTTGAAAGGTACACAAAGCTGGCAGCTATAAAGACTACCCATCCTGAAATATTGTTTATCAGACTATATCTTTTCATCTTCTAACCAGAGATTATTATTAAAAAATAAAGTAAACACAAAGAACGAGAAATTTTGTTTAAAAATAAAATGTGGTATGTTACAATTACTAATTTTTCTTATTAAGAACAAATCGCCAGAGTTTATTTTTCCAGTATTTTCCGGCATAATCAATTCCTATTCTTTTGAGTGTAATATACCTGGCACTTTCATTATTATTTTCTATCCATATTCTGTCAGATGCCACAAGGTTTTCACCGCAGTAACTTTTATCGATGCCAAGGCATCTTGTTACTTTTCCCGGTCCCTCCAATCCTTCAAGTCCCCTTATTAAAACTGCCTGGGGATGCCCTGCTTTACCCGTAACAATATTCATCATCCAGTACATACCATATATTAGATATATATACAAATATCCTCCGCTATGGTACATAGTTTCATTCCTTTTTGTTTTCCCCTTTTTTGCATGACAGGCTTCATCTTCTTCTCCCCTGTAAACTTCAACTTCAGTGATTTTATATTTCTTTAATGTTTTATTTTTTTTAGTTACCAGTATTTTTCCCAGTAGGGCGGGAGCTACCTCAAGTGCATCCTGTTCGAAGAACTCTTTATTTAATTTATAATATTTTTCAGAATTCAATTTGAAGATAATCTAATGACTTGTTCTTTTAGGCTATTCATTTTTATATCCCAACAGGAGAAGGGCATAAAAATAAGAAAAGAATGAGATACCTGCATGAGTCTCCAGGGTGTCTTCATTCAGCATTGAAAAGAAAGCAATCATAAAAAAGACCACAAACAGCATGCTTTTATGTTTCTTTTCATAGAAAGCAGGATAGATAAGGGCAAACATAATCCACAGGAATCCAAAGACGCCGAAAGTCAGGAAAAAAGTTATAAGCTGGTTATGGGCTTTTAACCGCCATTTTTGAGCCAGGGGTGAATTCGAGATATTATACTGAATGTTAAAGGCTTGCTTTACGTCACCGGTTCCTACTCCAAGCCAGAAGTTTTTCCTGATTATCTGGATAGCGTTTTTCTGAAACTCCAGGCGTTGTGTAATTGAATGGCCGCTCGGATTGCCAAATTTCTTATAGGTGTCTAGTTCCCATATTATCTGATAGATCCTTGGATAGATCCCTAGTTTTCTTTTGAAAATATAATTTGAGTAACCATCCAGAATCAGCTTAAAATCCTCGTCTGTTAGTTTTGATACTCCTACGGAATCTTTTCTGAGCCCCCTGGAGGTTAGATATCTTATCAGTGTCTGTCTGATATTTTGTCCTTTTATATCAGTATCGTCATATTTGTAAATCTTACTCCTTTTATTCCATTCACGCTCAAGTTCTTCTTCACATATGTAAATGTAAACATAATTGCCATTCTCAAGCAGTTTATTATTAAAATCATGGCAATATTTATTCCCGTTAACAGTATAATAATCAATGTTTTCAGGGGTAACTTCCTCTGTTGTATAGAATTTTTTTATGCAGTCATTTATATAATAAACCGCAAATAATACTCCTGTTATAAGACATATTAAAGTCGCTGTTTTTATAACAATATTTTTTTGATCTATGATCCATTTAAGAATAACGAAAGGAGTAATAACTATAAATATTAAAATACCTGTAAATGACTGAAGCAGGAACAAAAAAACAATTAGCCAAATGGTGGCAGGTATATAGTATATTTTCCATCTGACATGAAAATCGCTTTTATCAAAGAATGTAAAGTATATTAGGGTGAAAATAGCCATAACGATATTTAGCGCAAACCTTATATGAGAAATAAAAGGTGATATTTGCCTTACATCGGCAACTTCAATCTTTGTAAGATTAAGCAGTATGGCCGTACTGATAAATGAATTTACAATAACAGTCCCTATGAACAGCAGCAGAATAGTTTTAATTTGTTTTCCTGTCAGTGGTTCGGCTGTCCCAATTATTATTGGAAGTGCCAGGAATGGCAGCTTAATCCTGAGATCATGTAAGGCATATTTAAAATCCTGTGAATACAGCAATCCTATTACATGTACTAAATAAATTGAGAATATTAACAGCAGGCTTTTTCGTTGTTTAATGATAAGGAGTTTATCATATTTTTTTTCAATTGCATCTATAATTACCTCTGCAGCCCAGTTTGCTGCCAATAACAGCTCTGAAACACTCATTGCAAATAACGATACAGGCAAACTTATACCAAGCAAAGCTAATCCGGCAATATATATTTTTCGATGAATATCTTTCCTGGTAGAATTCATACAAATCAAATGTAGATTCAGATCAGACTGATATTATCAAATATGATATTAAAAAACTCCAATTATAATATAAAATAATCATAATCTGTTTTGTTTTTTTAAAGTTTTTTAAAATTTGTGATATATCAGATTTAGAACGTATTAATTTACTAAATAAAAAAAGATATAATTGTTGTAATATTAAAAATAATTGTATTTTTGCACTCCACAAATTTTAATGTGTTTAATCTTTATTTTAAAATAGTAATATACAGGTAAGGTGGATACATTGCGCTATAAGACTTTTTCGGCAAAAAAGGCAGATATTCAGAAAGAATGGTTTATTGTCGATGCAACTGATCAGGTTTTGGGGAGGTTTTCATCCGCTGTAGCCAGAATCCTGAGAGGCAAGAATAAATCGAATTTCACACCTCATATTGATTGCGGAGACAATGTAATTGTTATTAATGCTGAAAAGATTAAATTAACCGGCAAAAAGTGGACTGATAAGATATATACCAGGCATACCGGTTATCCCAGCGGCCAGAGATTTAAAACTCCCTCGCAATTGCTCGCCAGGAATCCGGGGTCAATTATTGAAAGGGCTGTAAAGGGGATGCTGCCAAAGAACAGGTTGGGAAGTGAAATTTTCAGGAATCTTTATGTCTATGCCGGTCCGGATCATCCGCATGAAGCGCAAAAGCCCAAAAAGCTCGACATCGGTTTAATTAAATAGTAGTTATGGAGGTAGTTAGCTCTATAGGAAGAAGAAAAGCAGCAATAGCTCGTATATATGTGAGCGAAGGCAAGGGAGAAATTCTCGTAAATAAAAGAGACTACAAAGAATATTTTCCCATTGAACAATTTCAGTATATTATTCAACAACCTTTAAAGCTGGTTGATTCTCTTGATAAGTATAATATCAAAGTAAATATTAAAGGGGGAGGCACCAAGGGGCAGGCTGAAGCACTCAGATTAGCTATTGCCAGGGCTCTTGTTAAGATTAATCCCGAGAATAAAGAAACAATAAAAGCAAATAAATTACTAACCAGAGATCCCCGCGTTGTTGAAAGAAAAAAACCCGGACGGCCGAAGGCCAGAAAGAGATTTCAGTTTAGTAAGCGTTAGTATATCAGACTATTGTTTAGTATCTAAATCGAAAAGACTCATGTCCATTACCTGGCATGGCTGCTTAGCGATTGATAAAATTGAACGTAAACAAAAATAACATGCAAAGAACAACATTTGACGAATTATTGGAAGCAGGTGTTCACTTTGGGCACCTGAAGAGAAAATGGAATCCTAATATGGCTCCCTATATTTTCATGGAGCGTAACGGTATCCATATTATTGATCTTCAAAAGACAATAGCAAAGATCGATGAAGCCTGCGCTGCTCTAAAGCAGATGGCAAAATCAGGCAGAAAGATATTATTTGTTGCCACTAAAAAACAGGCAAAGGAGATTGTAGCTGAAAGAGTTAAAAAGATTAACATGCCTTATGTTACAGAAAGGTGGCCCGGAGGTATGTTAACGAATTTTCCGACGATAAGAAAGGCTGTAAAGAAGATGGCATCAATAGATAAGATGGCTACTGACGGCACATTTGACAATATGTCAAAGAGAGAGAGACTTCAGGTTGCCAGACAGAGGGCAAAGCTTGAGAAAAACCTCGGCAGCATAGCTGATCTTACAAGATTACCTGCTGCATTATTTGTTGTGGATATTTCCAAGGAGTATATTGCTGTGCATGAGGCGCAGCGACTTAATATCCCGGTATTTGCCATTGTGGATACGAATTCTAATCCGAATGAAGTGGATTTTCCGATACCTGCAAATGATGATGCTTCAAAATCAATAGCCCTGATAGTTGATGTTGTGTGCAAAGCTATATATGAAGGGCTTGAGGAAAGAAAGATGGAGAAAGAGAAAGAAGCTGCCACCATGGAGAAAAAGGCCAGGAAGGAAGAGAGTGAAGAAGAGCAGTCTGAAGACCAGATTGCAGAGGAAGAGGAAGAAGAACATGAAATCGATGAAGAGTTGATAATACCCAAGATTAAAGAAATTAAGAAGTCTCCGGCCAAAAAGCTCAGAGAATAAGAAACATTTATATATTAATAAATAATAAATTCAAAGTATTATGGCTGAAATTACAGCTGCTGATGTTAGCAAGCTCAGAAAAGCAACAGGTGCAGGCATAATGGATTGCAAAAAGGCACTGCAGGAATCAAATGGTAATTTTGAAAAGGCTGTTGAAATTATCAGAAAAAAGGGACAGGCGATAGCAAATAAGAGAGCAGACAGGGAAGCCACTGAGGGAGTGGTAATCGCAAAAACAACTAATGATGCAAGAAGGGGTGCAATAATAGTGTTGAACTGTGAAACCGATTTTGTGGCTAAGAATGAAGATTTTATAAGATTTGCAGCATCTATTCTTGACAGGGCAATTGAAAATAATCCTGATAATCTTGAAGATCTGAAAAAGCTTGATCTAGGAGGCAAGCCTATTGCTGATAAGGTTATTGAAAATATGGGAATTATTGGAGAAAAACTGGAGCTTTCTTATTATGGCCGTATTGAAGGTCAGCAGGTAATTTCTTATATTCACCCCGGGAACAGGCTCGCTTCGATTGTGGGATTAAATAAAGCCGTTGATGTTCAGGTTGGCAGGGATGTGGCAATGCAGGTCGCTGCCATGAATCCTGTTGCAGTTGACAGGGAAGATGTACCTGCCGAAGTTGTAGAAAAAGAAAGGGAAATAGGAAGAGAACAGGCCCGACGTGAAGGCCGGCCTGAGAATATCCTGGATAAGATTGCTGAAGGCAAGCTAAATAAATTCTATAAGGAGAGCACATTACTTAACCAGGATTATACAAAGGACAGCAAGAAGACTATCAGGCAGTATCTGAAAGAGATTGATAATGACCTCACTGTTACCGGCTTTTTAAGATATAGCCTGAACGATTAGATTTCAATAAATCAATATTTACTTCTTTTTCATTAGTGAAATATATTTTTCTTAAATTTGTTTTAGTTCGAACTAAAAACATAATTTATGGAAGAAGAAGTAAAATTTTATATAGATGAAGCAAAAGAGAAGATGGATAAAGCCGTCAGCCATCTTCAGGATGAATTAATAAGAATCAGGGCGGGCAAAGCCACAACCACTTTACTTGATGGTATTACCGTTGATTATTATGGAGTTCTGACTCCCCTGAACCAGGTGTCAAATATCAGTACTCCGGATGCAAAAACCATAATAGTCCAGCCATGGGACAAGAACATGATTGAGCCTATTGAAAAAGCGATAATGCACGCTAATATTGGATTGAATCCAGCCAATAACGGGGAGATAATAAGAATATCCGTTCCCCCTTTAACAGAGGAGAGAAGGAGATCACTGGTCAAGCAGATAAAATCTATGGGAGAGAACTGTAAGGTAAGTATCAGGAATTCAAGGCGGGAAGCTAACGAAGAATTTAAGAAGCTTCAGAAGGATGGTTTAGCCGAGGATTTAGCAAAAGATGCAGAAAATGAAGTACAGGAAATGACTAATGATTTCACGAAGAAAATAGATGATATGGTAGCATCAAGGGAAAAAGATATAATGACTGTATAATATCCTTTTCAGTCCCTCAGTGCAATTGCAGCATATACCAACATTTTTTCTCAAAGTAAGAACGGATTTCCGGAATTCGTTATACTTAGCATTTTTCCAGATATCTTTAATACTGCTTTTATATGCATTGCCGAAGACATGGGTGGCATCTTTATCAAAGCAACATGGTATAACCATGCCATTATATGTAATTACTGCTGAGCTCCATATTCTCCAGCATTTGTCAGGCAGTTTGCTTTTAATTATGTAATTCCCGTCTTCAGATAATCTGTATCTTGAAAACTTACCTTTTGTTGGGATCAGTGCATTTTCTTTTTTTAGGCCAGATACCTGGATTGATTTAAAGGATACCTGGTCTGCCCCGAGATGTTTGAAGAACTTTTTCATTTCACGGAGCTGGTGCTGATTATGGCGGGTAATAAGCGACTGTATAATAATATAGGGATAAACGGATTTCTGTAATTTCTTATACTTAACAAGGGTTTCAATACCTGTAATCACCTTTCTGACATTTCCCTTTTTCCTGTATTTTTCGTATATATCCTGTGTTATGCCATCCACGCAAACCAGCAGCCTGTCCAGTTTCGATTCGACAATTCTCCTTGAATTCCGGGCGTTCAAAAAATGGCCGTTTGTTGAAATGATGGTATATATTCTTTTTTCCTTTGCAATGGTTATCATTTCAAAAATGCCGGGATGAAGAAAGGGCTCCCCCTGAAAATAAAGATTAATGTATAACAGTGATGGGGCCAGTTCGTTAATAATTTTTTTATACAGGGATATCTCCATATTTCCGGCAGACCTTGCCAGCGCTTTTTGTCCGCTCGGGCATTCAATGCAGGCAAGATTACATTTAGTTGTCGGCTCAATTGAAATACCAGAGGGATAGCCAGCGACTACCGGTATTTTAAGCAGTACCGATATAAAATAGCTGCATCTCAGCCTTGCCAGGTTAAGGATTTTTCCGGGAGTAGAAGCTGAAAAGAAATTCAGGAAATCATAAAGCATATGAAAAAGAAAAGGAGTTATGAAGCAAATGCTAGTTATTTTCAAGTATTTTAAATAGTTCATCCAGTTTAGGGGTAAGAATAATTTCAGTTCTCCTGTTTTTTTGCCGTGCTTCAGGTGTTTTTCTGTTGTCAACCGGCATAAATTCCCCTTTACCGGAAGCTGTTAAGCGCTTTGGGTCTATTTTTGATCCGTCAAGCAGGATCCTCACTATGGCCGTTGCTCTTTGCACGCTCAGGTCCCAGTTATCTTTAAATGCTGAACCAGGGATAACCTTTACATCATCGGTATGGCCTTCTATCATAATATTAATGTCGGGATTCTGTTCAAGAACTCTTACCAGCTTTTTTAGTGCATTTATACCCTTAACGTCAACCTCGGTGCTTCCGCTCTTAAATAATAGTTGTTCCTCCAGTGATATATATACTTTCCCGTTTTTCTGGGAGACGGTCAGTCCCTGGTTTTCAAAACCGAGCAATGCTTCAGACACTTTATGTTTCAATGCATTAACAGCAGAGTCCTTTCTCTGCAAAATGTTTTCCAGTTCAATTAAGCTGGCATTACGTTTTTCCAGTTCATTTTTTAATTGTTCAAGATTTGCTTTTTTTTCGTCAAGTGTCGCTGAGAGCCTGTTAAGTTCATCTTCCCTTTTATATAAATCTTCCTGTGTTGCTTTAAGTTGCTCAAGAAGCCTCTTCTTTTCGGCATCACTTCCTTCTATTATCGTTTCCTGTGAATTGTAAAGGTCCTGGTATCTTTGTTTCAGATGGTTATATTCGCCCAGCAGATGGTCATATTCACTTTTTTTCTTTGTACTGTCTTCCAGCAGGCTGGAAATGTTTTTATTAATAACTTCCATCTGAGACCTTAATTCGTTATTGGCGACAGTAAGTTTTTCATTTTCACTTTTTAGAATATCATTCTCTTCGCGGCAGCTTTTATTTTCGTTCTGAAGGGATTTAAACTGTCGTGGCGGTGCACAGGTTAGTAAAGTAAATCCGGTTACAGCTATTATTATATTTATCAATCTCATATTTTCTTTAATTAATAATTAAATATTTTGATGAAATTACAACATGAATCCATTAACCTCAAATAAAGTAAATAATAATTATTAACTTTGAGAGCTTAATTTCAAATATCTTAAATGGACAGCGATAATTTAAGTTATTTAGATAAAATAAGGGTTCCGGAGGATCTGAAAAAGCTAAAGACTGAGGAGCTCATTGAAGTTAGCAGGGAGCTAAGACAGTTTATTATTGATGAAGTATCAACAAATCCCGGGCATTTGGGGGCAAGTCTTGGTGTGGTTGAGCTGACGGTTGCTTTGCATTACATATATGATACTCCTTTTGATAAGATTATATGGGATGTGGGCCACCAGGCATACGGACACAAGATTCTTACAGGAAGAAAGGATAAGTTTCATACCAACAGAAAATACAGGGGCATTAGCGGGTTTCCAAAGATGAGTGAAAGTGAATATGATGCATTTGGTACAGGCCATGCCTCGACTTCAATATCAGCTGCACTCGGAATAGCTGTAGCTGACAGGCAGAAAGGTATTAAAAGGAATGTTATTGCCGTAATAGGAGACGGATCGCTAACCGGGGGTCTGGCATTTGAAGGATTGAATAATGTCGGTATTGAACAGACAGATCTGCTTGTAATACTCAATGATAATAATATTGCCATTGATCCTAACGTTGGGGCAATTAAGGAATATCTTGCCGACTTTACAACCTCGAGAACATATAACAAGCTTAAGAATGAGATTTGGCATCTGCTGGGAAAGATAAATAAAATTGCTCCGCATGCAAGGGATTATGCAAAGAAGCTTGAGAACGGATTAAAGTCTATACTGCTCAGGCAAAGCAATTTATTTGAAGCCCTGAACTTCCGTTATTTTGGTCCGGTTGACGGACATGATGTTGTCCATCTTGTTAAACTGATGGAGGACCTGAAAAATATCAAGGGGCCCAAATTATTACATATATTAACAAAGAAAGGGAAGGGATTCAGGCAGGCTGAGCTTAACCAGACAGTATTTCATTCACCGGGCCGCTTTGATAAAAAAACAGGCAAGTTACTTAAAGTAAAGTCAGATAAATTACAACCTCCGCTTTATCAGGATGTCTTCGGCCATACCATACTGGAGCTTGCAAGAAATAATGACAGGATTATAGGTATCACACCTGCTATGCCTTCGGGATGTTCACTAAAGATAATGATGGAGGAGATTCCCGAAAGAACCTTTGATGTGGGTATAGCTGAACAGCATGCAGTTATTTTTTCAGCAGGACTGGCTACACAGGGATTGATACCCTTTTGCAATATTTATTCATCCTTTATGCAGCGTGCATATGATCAGATAATTCACGATGTGGCCTTGCAGAATCTGAATGTTGTATTTTGCCTTGACAGGGGAGGACTTGTCGGTGCTGACGGGCCCACTCACCATGGGGTTTTCGATCTGGCATATCTGAGAAGTATTCCTAATATGATTGTTACAGCTCCTATGAATGAAGAGGAGCTTAGAAACCTGATGTATACTGCACAGCTTAGAAATAACGGTCCCTTTGCAATCAGGTATCCCCGGGGCAGGGGAGTAATGACTGACTGGCATAAACCTTTCAGGGAAATAGAAATTGGCAGGTCAAGGAAGATAAATGAGGGTTCCGATATTGCCATACTCACCATAGGCCATGCAGGCAACATTGTAAGTGACGCAATACTCAGGCTTGAAGCTGAGAACATTAGTGTGGCGCACTACGATATGAGATTTGTGAAACCCCTGGATAAAGAATGCCTGCATACAGTCTTCAAGAAGTTTAATTCTGTAATAACTATTGAAGACGGAACGGTTGTAGGAGGTTTCGGGAGCGCCGTGATTGAATTCATGTGTGAAAACGGTTACAAAGCCGACGTTAAGAGGCTTGGTGTACCTGACAGATTTATTGAACACGGAACGCAGAGTGAATTATATAAAGAATGCGGATTTGATGCCGACAGTATCTACATGACGGTAAAATCTATGGTAAAACCGAGGGTTTTTTCTAATGTCAGCTAACTAAATTTTCTTCCGATAACGAGTATATCATCTATCTGCTCATAGTTACCACGCCACTCTTCGTAAGTATTTTCCAGGATTGCCCTTTGGTCTTCCATGCTATTATCCTGGATATCCATGATTAGTTTTTTAAGATTGGCGGTTTTAAACTTTTTTCCTTCATCACCGCCAAATTGATCACTGTAACCGTCGGAATACAGGTAGACAGTAGCTCCCTTCCTGATTTTTATTTTATGGTTGGTAAACTTCATTTCCTTTCCTGTATATCGTCCTATGGAAAATCTGTTTGCCTTTATTTCGAGCATTTCTCCATTCTGTACAATAATTAAAGGATTAAAAGCCCCGGCATACTGTAATTCTCTTGTGGCAGGTGTGTAAGTAATCAGTGCCAGGTCCATGCCGTCGGCTACAGCTTCTTCGTCTTTCTGGTGCAAAGCTGTAGCAACTTCTTCATTGAGGCGGTCTAATATTTCTGCCGGCTCATGTATACGGTATTCAATAACAATTTTATTAAGTGAAGTGTATCCGATAAATGACATAAATGCTCCAGGCACTCCGTGTCCTGTACAATCAACAGCAGCAAAGAACTCTTTATCCGCACGTGATGTTATCCAGTAAAAATCGCCGCTGACTATATCTTTGGGTTTAAAAAGGATAAATGTATTTTCAAAGGGAATATCAGGTGGCAATATTGCAAACTGTATTCGTTTCGCATACCTAATGCTGTCGGTGATATCCTTATTTTTTAATTCCAGTTCTTCGTTAGCCTCTGATAGAGCCAGGGTTCGTTCCTTGACTTTGGATTCAAGTATTCTTTTTTCCCTGATCA
>CAZHQW010000079.1:7536-11214 GCA_964534745.1 uncultured Bacteroidales bacterium | reverse complement strand
CCAAAAGGACCCTGGTCTACAAAGAGCATTGTCCACCATTCCCCGGTTTGTGTTTTAATGAGCGCTCCCTGATGTACTCCAAAGTTTACTCCTTTTGTAGTATCTCTTATAACCACCTTTTGCTGATAGGGCCCGTAAATATCTTTTGAGCGCAGCGCTACCTGTATTCCGTCTATACCTCCGTAGGTACAGTATAAATAGTAATAATCATTTATTTTATAAACGTGCGTTCCTTCAAGTCCTTTTCGGATATCTCCGGTGTAAACCAATGAATCATTCCCCTTGGGGGCAAAGTATTCATCAAGCTCTGTTATGTAAATTTTACTGTAACCGTGTGCAACATAAATTTTTCCATCATCGTCAAAGAATAGTCCCGGATCATAAAAGCCCTTTGGTAATCTTTTTATTTCCCAGGGTCCCTCTGGTTTTGAAGCTGTGCATAGGAATCCGCCTTCATCAAGTGTTATGAAGAGTAAATAAAATCTACCATTGTGATATCTTAAACTAGTGGCCCATTGACCTCGTGAATACCTGTTACAACTGTCAAGGTCATAGCATTTGCTGAAGTCGAACCGTTGTACTGCATTACTGCAATATTCCCAGTTAACAAGGTCATAGGATTTAAGAATCGTAACACCAGGGAAAACAAACATGGTAGTAGAAACCATATAAAAAGTATCTCCTGCCAGGATTACATCCGGATCAGGAAAATCGGCAGAGATAACCGGATTGGTATAGGTCCCGTTACCATTGTCGCTGTATTTTTTCTGTGCAGATAATCTGAAAAATGGTAAAAACGAGAGTGTTATTATTATTAAGCATACAGTGTTTTTCATTTTGCCCGATCTTTGATTCCTGTAAATATACTTCTATTAAACAGGGAAGCCATAAAAGGCCCCGCTATTTAGTAAACATTTCGCCCGCAGAAAATCAAATCCAAAAATTACTGGACTACAAAAGGAGTAAATGTTTCAAACTCTATTCCCCTGCTACGCATTACAAGGGTATCGGTCAGGGTGTGGGTAGTCGTTCCAAAATCAATTGTATAATTGAGGTACAGTGCATCCCGCTTTTCATCTCCCCACATATCGCCGTCCTTTAAATATTTGCCGCTGCCTGTAAGAGAATAGGACGCAGTAGCGGGATTTGTTATGGTACAGTTATTATTTTCATCAAATTTGATTATCAGCTCGAAAGGAAGATCAATATTGCCTTTGGATTTGGCATCCAGATCTATTGTAACTTCATCAATAGATTTGGTTTCAGCCTCACACACTTCATCCCATTCCACATATTTTTCATGGTAGACGTATGTGGTATCGAGTGCAGTATTTCCATTATTGCCTTTTGCAATGTCAATACCTCTTCGCAGGTAAGAAGCGTGCCAGGGATTTATATACTTTATGGCGTAAAGGATATAATCTTTGGGTAAAGTACTCCAATCAGTCTCAATACGGCGATCAGCATTGTCTATTTCCGTTGAGCCCCTGAGTATTGAATCCGCGTTTGTTACCGATGTGATTACCAAAGGGATAACATAAGCTATATTAGTGGAGAGGCTATCCATAAAAAAAGCATCTGTCAGCTGAACCTCTATTCCTCCCATTAATTTCCCCGAAGGAATCACTATCTGCATATTTCCGGGAAGAGAATAATAGTTTGAAGGCATTGCAATCACATCACTGGTATCAATTCCGAATTTGAGATTTTCACAAAGCGAGTTATCTACAACTACATCTATTGTAATGTCGTTTTTATTTTCATATACACCACCCATTGTAGCCATTATAAGACATTTGTGTTCATTATCAAGCAAGTTGTCAAATACATAGTCTGTTCCAAGGACAAGTGTCCTCACTGGCGATTGGTATGCAAAATAAACGGTAGTATAATCAAAATCCGGAAATTCCCAATCCTGGTTCTCGCATGCGGTAAAAACAGCGAGTACAATCGATAATATAAAAATATACTTTTTCATCTTTTAATTTTTTTAGTTCGAAGTAAAAATTACCACCCGTTGTTTTGTATTAAACCGGCTTTTAGCACTTCATTAAACGGAAGCGGCGGATAATACATATAGTCTTCGTACAGTCTGTTTTCCACGGTTGACACAACATAATTATTATTTGTAATTCTGACTCCCATAGCCGGCTCAGTAAGATCTTTTTTCCATCTGCGCAGATCCCAGAAACGGAAACCCTCGAAACAGAGTTCCAGCCGCCTTTCGTTTTGTATAAGCTCTCTCATATTCTCCTTACCGCTAATTGATGTTAAATAACTGTCAGGTTGTGTAATTCCTGCCCTGCTGCGTATGGCGGCAATTACATCGCGGGCCGAGTATGTACGTGTTCCGGAACCGTCAGGTCCCCAGGCTTCATTTGCTGCCTCTGCATATATCAGGAATATTTCAGTATACCTGATATGAACTGGATAGTGCTTTTGACCTTGCATAGCTGTGGGATCAAGGTTTACTTCTTCTCTCAGCAGTTTACGTAAATAATATCCGGTCCTTGTCGATGTTTTGAGTTCGTCAACAGCATCATCGCCACTATTTGTACTTGTATTGATGGTTTGGCTGGCCAGAGTGCTTCCGTTCACAACGATATAGCTGGTTAATCGCGGGTCTCGGTTATCATAGGGATTTGCCGGATCATAGCCACTATTTGCTGCATCGGTTATGGGATATCCGTTTTCCATGGGAAAAGCATCCACCAGGTTCTGGGTAGGATTGACACGGCCGTTACCGTAGAGTGAGGGCGGAAAGTTGTCCTGTTCAAGATTGTAACTTGTACTTATACTCCCCCTCCATAGCATTTCACTCTGATCAATATAACGGGTAAGATTAATTTTGTCAACATTTGCCCTCTGAAAAAATAATGCGCCTTTCGGATCCATCGCAGCGATGCCCCCATACAGATCAATAACCTCAGCTGCATAATTCGCCGCATCTTCCCATGTGAAAGCAGTTCCTTCACTATAAGCAGGGCTTGCGGCAAGGAGCGCAGCTTTTGCCCTTATTGCCTTGAGTATGCGACCCGAGATCCTTTGCCTGTTAATATCACCAAAAACCCTGTTATACTCTGCTATGGAAAAGTCCTTATATTGAGCAGGTAAATCCGATTCAACTTCCAGATCAAGGTAATCCAAAGGCAGATACTTATCAGCTTCATTAAGATCGCTGTAAATCTGCTGCATACATTCTTCAAAGGTGTTTCGCGGCCTGGAGAAATCAGACCCGGCTTCAAGCGCTTCAGTGATTACAGGTACCCCGAGTAGTTCGCCACCCGGACTGTAACCGCCATGGGACTGCAGAAGGTTAAGCATAAACTGTGCTCTGAGCCCATAGGCTTCGCCCTTGTTCCGGTAATTAAACAGCATACTGGCAGTATCGCTCCTGTATGACCATTCCACACTGTCGGTTTCGGCAAGGAACATGTTCAGGTACATTATTGCAGTGTATGAGTTATACCATTGATCAACAGGATTATTTATCGAGGACCACTGTCCTGTTGCCATGGTGACGTATCCGCTGAATTTGTCATTAGTTACCGCATCATCTGTAGCTACATCGTTAAACGAGTAGCTATTTGTCGGGAGCCGTGAGTAAGCATTCATAAGCACACCCTCAGCAAAAACAGCATCATTGTATATGTCCTCCAGGGTTTGATTGTTTTCGTC
>CAZHQW010000079.1:5449-7436 GCA_964534745.1 uncultured Bacteroidales bacterium | reverse complement strand
CCTCAGCAAAAACAGCATCATTGTATATGTCCTCCAGGGTTTGATTGTTTTCGTCTGCCGGTTCAAGTAGATCTTCGCAACCGGTAAATATTATTACGATGATCAGAAGTATAATTGAATTCTTATTCATGTCTGTTTATTTAATGTTTTAATATTTATCTTTAAAAATTTGCCCTGATACCCAGAGAGTAATATCTCATCACCGGATTTGTCCATGAAACCAAATCCAGAATATCTTTATTCCTGGAAATTGTCAACAGATTTGATCCCATTACATATACACCCAGTTCCCTGATAAATGTCTTTCCCAGGAAGTTTTTACCCAGATCGTATGTAACTTGAACTTTGCTTAAATCAAACCTGTCAGTTTTGTATATCCAGAAATCGGAGTAACGAAAGTTATTGTTATTTTCCAGGGAACTTAGACGGGGATAAGTGGCTGTATTTCTTGTATCCTGGGTCCATCTGTCAAGTACTATTACTGAATATTTGTCGTCACCCTGAACCCAGAAGTAATCAATATCCTTCATCCCGTTTCCACCGGCTGTACCTGTCGCAAGTAAATAAACTGTAAAATTCTTATATGATGTTGAGAAATTCAGGCCATAAACAAAAGGTGCATTCCACCTCCCAATCTCTACCTCATCTCTCTCGTTAATTATATTGTCACCATTCTGATCGATGTATTTGATATCACCGGGCCTTACGACACCGAAAGCTTGCATCGGATGGTTTGCTATATCGTTTTCATCCATAAAAAAGCCATCGTTAACAAGTCCGAATATAGCGTCTGCAGGCTTACCTACCCTGTTTTGATATGAATCTGCATACAATTCATCACGCTTTACAACTTCTGAATTGATTAAATAAGTAGCACTTATTCCCAAATTAAATTCCACCTCACCGATTTTCTTATTAAAATTCAACATAACATCGGTCCCCATGGATTGATAGGTGTTATAATTGTCATAGGGAACAAAATCAATGAAATAATTTGGATATTGCGAAAACCTCTGTGTGGGATAGCCTTCGAACCCTTTCAGGAAGAAAGTTGTTTCCAGCCACAGTAACTTTTTAAAAAAAGCACCTTCGATGCCCATATTGAATTCTTTTCTTTTAATAAACGAAAGATTCGGGTTGGCACCATGTGTAGAAGTGGTCGCCTGGTTTCTATATGTATCATCATCCCATGAAAACCAGGCCTCCTTTGTATATATGTTATCATATAGATAATACGCGCCAATGCTCCTGTCAGTATTAATTATACCGGCCGAAGCGGAAAGTTTCAGGTGGTTCACTGCAGTTGAGCCGGAGAGAAAATCCTCCGAGCTTATCAGCCAGCCCAGACTTAATGTTGGTGAGAATCCTACCCTGTTACCTTCAGGCAACTGTGTCGAGTTCACAACAGCACCACTGAAATCAAGCCAGTACCTGTGTTTATAATTGTAACCCAGCTGCAATCCCAGGTTTGTATTCGTCGATGCCTGGAATATACCGTTCGTTGTAATTGACGTAGCGGAAGCAAGCAATATGGCTGAAATATTATGAATATCGCTAATTGACCTTATGTAATTGAAATGCATGGAAAAACCCAGGTTTCTTGTTTGTCCCGAAGCTTCGATATTCTGGTCACCTGTACGGATATCGTTTCCGAATTTTTCAAGTCCGGTTATTACGTTAGAACCCGGAACCGTATCCCAGGTGGGGGCATACACGGAATATTCATTGTTAATTGACTGGATATAGGCATTATAATAATCGGCATTAAATCTTGTATGGAATGACAATCCTTTCACCACGCTGTTAAGGTCAATATTTATCGTATTGGTTAACTGTAACACACGGTTTACATATTCGAGGTATCCCCCGGCATATAAATCAGCAAGCGGATTGGTCAGATACTCCTGTGTGCCTCCCAATATATACTGCCCGTCAATGATATTCTTGCTGTTTTCTGCCAGAAGAAGAACATCAGCGGAATCCGGGG
>CAZHQW010000079.1:0-5349 GCA_964534745.1 uncultured Bacteroidales bacterium | reverse complement strand
TCAATGATATTCTTGCTGTTTTCTGCCAGAAGAAGAACATCAGCGGAATCCGGGGATATCATACTTATAGGCAGCAGAGGGGCATATTTGTTAGGTAAAAACGTTGAAGCGCTATACCAGTAATCGACTAATCCCCGGCGGCTATTATCCAGTATTGCCACCACGTCGACTGTACTCGATATGAAATTATTCAGGTTTATATCTACATTACCCCTGACGTTGAACCTGTTATCAGCCTCGTTTTTACCTTCACCGATATTCAATAAAGTGGACTGGTTCACCCATCCTATATTGGAATAAAACCTTGCATCTTTGTTGCCGCCCGAGAATTCAGTAGAAACATCATTATAATATATATACTTATTAAGGTATTCAGAAGAATAATAATCTATATCAGGGTATCTGTACCGGTTACCGTTTGTATAATTATTAATCGTTTCTTCGCTATAAAATTCCTCCAAACCATCATTGACGCGGGCTTCGTTATAAAGGGCCATGTACTGCGCCGACCCGAGAAATTCCGGATATAATTTTGGAGTACCAAAGCCCGTGTTAGCCCTTACATTTATTTTCCGGTTATATGCTTCGCCTCTTTTCGTTGTGATCAATATAGCCCCTTGTGCCGCATGGCTGCCGTAAAGGGCTACAGCGTTTACTCCCTTGAGAATTGTAATCTGTTCAACCTCCTCGAGCCTGATATCATCTAAACTGCGTGGAATCCCATCAATCAGCACCAGCGCGTTTTCCATAATCCAGATATTGTTATATCCTATTAATCCTCCTACCCTTCCGAACATTCCTTCATAAACAGAACGGTTGTAATCCTTGTTAATGAAATCACCGGGGTTCAACACACTTATTGCACCCGGCAGGTCTTTTCTTTCAATTGTATTATAGGCAATGTTTACCATTTGCTCCACGGTCTCTTTCTCAAGAACTATCTTCTCCAGCCCCGGCTCGGCTTTTACGACCCGGGTCTTAAATCCGGTTGCACTGACAAACAACATGGAATTAAGCGGTACGGTAATGGTAAAGCTTCCCGACAAATCCGTGTATCGTACAATATTGCTTTCTTCTACATAAACGGAAGCATCGGCAACCGGTTTACCCTCCTGGTCATATACCACGGATTGGAGGGTAATTTCTTTAGAGTCCTGCCCTGTTAAATTCGCTGAGAAGAAGGAGAGCACAACGCAAAAAAGCATTAATATTTTAATATATTTCATTTTTATCTTGTTTTAAATTATGAAATCATTTGCGTATTTTTTACCATCCCGGATTTTGTCCGAACTCTGGATAAATGGTCACCTGGTCCTGTGGTAAAGGAAGCCAGTAATGCTTATCTTCAACTACCCTTGTTACAACAATCCTTTCAACCATATTAATCGGTTTACCGTCAGGTCCGCGGTCAAAATCAAGGGCTGTTTTTTCCCTGTATTTCATTTCTTTGTGAATCATCCACCTTCGTAAATCACAAAAGCGGATATTGGCCTCACACATGAGCTCAACGGCCCTTTCCCTTATGAGTTCATCCTTGAAGGCTTCCTGGGAACCAAGGTACCTTGCATCCACGCCCGGCACATTTGCCCTTGCCCTTACTATATTCACGGCATCTTCTGCCGTTAAAACATAACCGGCATTTCCCGGGTAGCTGCTTTGAGGAGTTCCGTAACCGTATAACACGGCTTCTGCATACATATAATAAACATCTGCCAGGCGCATGTAACCGGGCAGCATTAATTTATTTGGAACAGCATCCACATTATTGCCTTCGTTTGGATATAGCTTTTTAAGCATATAGCCGGTACGGCTGCCGCCCAGATCATCACGGTAATTTCCACCGTTATAAAGATTTGCATAACGCTTGTAATCATCGGCATCTGTTCCTCCCTGAATCATCTGTACGCCGTCATAAACGATACTCTCATAAAAACGGGGATCGCGACCTGTCCACGGATCTGCGGGATCATAACCTGAACCATCCGCGTCTATAGGCAATCCGTTGGCCATACCAAAATTTTTAACATAGCTGTGTGCAGGTGATATCATATTTCCATCACCACCCAATATCCGTGGATGATGTAAAGATGTGGTCACATCATAACCTATATTATTATAATAATACCTGGGTGTCATAAGCGATTCCGGGTAGCCGGGAATTTCTCCGTTTAAAGTGTAAAAAGTCTCATGATACCTGTCCCATTCAGTAAGCTGATAAAATGCCTGTCCTGTATGTGACAAATACAGGCAATTGTAAAACGCTTCGGCTGCCCTTTTACAGAGTTCTTCGTCATAGGAAGCATTACCGGTGGACTCCTTGTTCATCAACGGACTTGCAGCATAAAGCAGATTTTTGCCCAGGTAAGCGTATGCTGTTGATTTGGTTACGCGCTGGTCGTTATTTCCCAGGGTTGCCTGTCCGGCCGCTGTATTGTCCCAGTCAGCAGGCAGCAATGCAGCTGCTGCTTCCAGATCCTCAGCTGCAAGAAGAGCTGTTTCCCGGTAACTAAGCCTGGGAAGATCCAATTTCTCAGAGCCAAGTACCTCATTGATATAAGGAAGCCCTCCCCAGAAAGTCATCAGTTGATGATGGAAAAACCCGCGGAAGAATAAAAGCTGCCCTTCAATAATATCTTTCTCTTCCTGTGTAGCCTCTACAAGCTTGTCCAGGTTGGCCAGGCCAATATTGGCTTTGCGTATTCCGTACCAGCTCAGGGGCCATAATCCTTTCATTGTCCATTCCTGCTGAGTTCCGATCTCTGTAATCGCCCCCTCATCCTTATAAAGGTAACTCTGGTTCCATCCAGTAGCTGTAGTATACCAGTACCAATAATCGCCGTCATCAAAATGAACATTCATCCTCCAGTCAACTGTTGTTGCAAGTATTTCATCCGCTATGTTCCAGTCATCAACATAAGTTGACCTTGTATAATCAACTATACAATGGTACATTTCTTCTACAAAGCCCTGGAAACTTTTAAAAGTACCAAAGACCTCCTGGTCGGTAATGGTTGCTTCAGGCGCCTTATCCAGATATTTCTCGCACGATACCATCATGAGAACCATTATAACAACGCACGCCCTTATTAAATTACTTATGTTTATATTCTTTATCATGATCTTATAATTTTTACAGAACAATATTTACTCCGAGATTTATACGCCTCACAGTGGGATAGGCGCCTTGTGCGCCCCATCCGCCCAGATTTGATTCGCGGTCATCCGGCATTTTAGTCCATAAAAGAAGATTGTTCCCATTCAGAAATATCCGCAATGATTTTATTCCGATCCTGTTTATCATGGCCGATTCAAAGGTGTAAGCTATTTCTGCATTTTTCAGGCGAAAATACGATCCGTCATAAGCGTAAAAGTTCCCGTATCTGTTAAATGTTTCTACGTATCGCGGAACAAACGATTCAGCATCGGTATTGTCTTTTGACCAGTAATCCCCCTGATCATAAACTACATTCGTCTGTTTTGAAAAATTATTGTAAGAAATGTATCTTGTCACATTATTTACTCCGTAGAATTGTACAAAAAAGCTAAATCCTTTATAATCGCAACCAAGACTATAACTGTAAGTATTTTGTGGCCTTTCCGGGAAGCCGTTTGGCGTATCGTCATAGGAGTCTATTATACCGTCGCCATTAAAATCTATAATATTGAATTCGCCGGGTAATTTGTTCTGGTCATTAGCTTCCCATTCCGTACTGCCATAAACTTCGTCCCACGTGTTAACAAAATCGCCGAGGAATTGCGATTTGTACTGGCCGATCTGGTATCCCTCCTTTTTCTGGTATGCAGGCAGCAATTCAGGATCATCGGCAAAAATGATCTCATCTTTGGCATGTGTTATAGCTATATTTGCCCAGAATCTTAGCCTGTTAAAATTATGCTTCAGCTTCATTTCGATTTCATACCCCTTGACTTTTACTTCGCCGAGATTAGCTGATGGCGGAATTCCGCCTAAATAATCAACAACTGCCCTGTCTTTACCTTTTATAAGGATTTCTTTGCGATAATCATTAAAAACATCCACACTACCTTCAATCATGCCGTACAGGAATGAATATTCAATTCCCAGGTTTTTCTTTTCCACTGTTTCCCAATGTATATCTGGATTGCCAATAGCACCTTCTCTATACCAGGTATACGGACTGGTGGAATTCCAGTTCCTGCCCAAAAGGGATTGGTGCCCGTATTCCCATGACGTCACGTACAACCAGCGGAAGTCGGGATTATATTCATTAATATCTAATCTGTCGTTACCTACAAGACCGTAGGATGCCCGTATTTTAAACCTGTCAAGCCAGGAAATATTTTTCATAAAGCTTTCATTACTCAACATCCATCCAAGTGCTGCAGAAGGGAAAAAATCAAACCGGTATCCCGGACCAAATTTTTCAGAGCCATTATATGCCCCGTTAAATTCAACAAAATATCTTTCATCAAAATTATAGGTTGTCCTGAAAACCCAGTCTTCGCGATAAAGCGGAAATATACTGCCTCTTACCTTTTTGTCGCGGCTAAAAAGTCCCATTACAGTTATGCTGTGTTTTTGTATTTTGGTTTCATAATTAACCTGAAACTGGTAGAAAGTTTTTCTTACTGTTGAATCGTTTTGCATTGAGTCGCTACGGACCACCCAATCCTCAACAATATAGTCATACTTGTTGTCGGGATTATAAATTTGATTATAATATACTTCGCCTTCAGGAGAAATCCACTTCTCAATAAGTGTTTCCCTCCAGCCGGGCCAGACACCTCCGTCAGATAAAAAAGTATTGTCCATGGAGAAAGTACCTTTTACATTAAGCCCTTTTAAAATCATACCCAGGTCCTGTGTGAGCGTAAAGTCGGTATTTATAATAGAAGTTTTAATATATCTTATACCCCCGCCTGATACGACTTTGACAGAATTCTGCACATCAACTACATTTGCAGGCCAGTATCCCCAGGTACCATCGCTGTACTGGACAGGGAAAGCATCCGGCGGGTTCGAATAGGCAGCCTGCCACATTCTATATTCGAATCCGCTCCAGGTCTCCTTTTTCTTGGCATGAGAACCTGAAAGATTTGCTGAGAGGGTTGTTGTTTTGGTTAAGTTAAAGTCAAGGTTACTCCGAAAATTCAACCTGTCGTATCCATATCCGGGGTCATATCCGTGGCCGTTATCACGGACATTCATAAGATCTCCTTCGTGCAGATAATCCATTGAGGTAAAATATTTAACAAATGACGATCCTCCGGAAATGCTAATATTGGTGCTGTGTGACATGGCATAGTCCTTAAACGATTCTTCCTGCCAGTCGACATTAGGATACCTTTCAGCTTCTTCCAGGCTTGCAG
>CAZHQW010000078.1:0-11917 GCA_964534745.1 uncultured Bacteroidales bacterium | reverse complement strand
GAAGGAGTAGCCCCGACGGGAGTCGAACCTGTATCTACGGTTTAGGAAACCGCTATTCTATCCGTTGAACTACGGGGCCATGTTTAATTTCGCGCCACAAAATTATTGAAAATGATTTAGCAAACAAATATTTATTTTTTATAAATGATAAATCAGGAAATTGTTAAAAAGTTTTAATTAAACATATAAAAAAATTTCTTTAATTAAGGTGACAATAATTGAGCCAACAGTATATCAATATACGGTCATTTATGAACATTTTTGATATAGTTTTTCTGGTCATTCTCATCTATGCGGCCTACAAAGGATTTTCAAAGGGACTGATAATTCAGGCTGCTTCTCTCGCAGCGTTATTGCTTGGAATTTTTGGAGCAATTAAATTTTCGGGATATACCGAATATGTACTTACTAAAAAATTTGATATTACAGGTGAATATCTCCAGTTGACAGCATTTGCATTAACATTTGTGGTTATAGTTATTGCTGTCCACCTGGTAGCAAGGCTCACGGAAAAGTTTGTCAAGGCTGTAGCACTGGATTTTGTTAACAGGATTCTGGGATTGGTATTCAGTCTGATAAAAATTGCATTTATTATCAGCATAGTCCTGGTCATTGTAGATGTTATTGATCATAATACACATTTTCTGCCAAGAGATCAAAATGATAAGCCCATATTACATAAATCAATATTATACAAACCACTCTCTTCAGTTGCCCGTTTGGTATTCCCTTATCTAAGGATGGAATATGAAAAAATAAGGGAGAATGCACAATCAGATGATAAAATTATAGTTTAAAGACTTAAATTGCGCTATTAGTTATCATCAAATGTTATATTTGCAAAAATTTTCATAATGAATTTTATTGAGGAGCTGACATGGAGGGGTATGATTCATGATATCATACCTGGCACCGAGGAGCAGCTGAAAAAGGAATTAACTACGGCTTATGTCGGAATTGATCCGACAGGCGATTCCCTGCATATAGGTCATCTGGTTGCGGTTATGATGCTTAAGCATTTTCAGATGGCAGGGCATAAACCCATTGCGTTAATTGGCGGAGCAACAGGTATGATTGGCGATCCTTCAGGCAGATCAACGGAAAGGAATCTGCTCGATGAAGTTACGCTCAGAAAAAACCAGGAAGCAATAAAAAAACAACTCTCGAAGTTTCTTGACTTTAATTCCAGTGCACCAAATTCTGCCGAGCTGGTTAATAATTATGACTGGATGAAAGAGTTTACTTTCCTTGAATTCATACGCGATATTGGCAAGCATATTACGGTGAATTATATGACCTCAAAAGACAGTGTTAAAAAGAGGCTGGGCGAAGATGCAAAAACAGGGATGTCGTTTACTGAATTTACATACCAGCTGGTACAGGGATTTGACTTCCTTTACTTGTACATAAATAAAAATTGTAAACTGCAGATGGGGGGTTCTGACCAATGGGGCAATATTACTACCGGCAATGAATTAATAAGGAGGAAAGAAAAGGGAGAGGCCTATGCACTGACCTGGCCGTTAATTGAAAAGGCTGACGGTGGTAAATTCGGCAAATCGGAGGAAGGAAATATATGGCTTGATCCCAGGTATACATCGCCTTATAAGTTTTACCAGTTCTGGATTAACACGTCTGACGAGGATGCTGAAAAATATGTAAAGATATTTACAATGCTTACCCGTGAGAAGATAAATGGCCTTGTGGACGAACACAGGAAGGCCCCGCATACAAGAGTTCTGCAAAAGAAACTTGCTGAAGAGGTAACCGTTATGGTTCATTCAAGAGATGATTACAATGCCGCTGTCGAGGCGTCGTCTATATTATTTGGCAAAGGAACCGCAGAATCATTACAGAATCTTGATGAATATACATTTTTAAGTGTATTTGAAGGGGTCCCGTTATATGAAGTAAGTGCCGGGCTGTTTAAGGAAGGGATCAACCTGGAGGAGCTACTCGTTGAAAAATCACCCGTATTTTCCTCTAAAGGCGAATTAAGAAGAATGGTAGATGGAGGGGGATTAAATATCAACAAGGAAAAAGTAAATGATTCAGGATATACAGTATCGGATAAGAATTTATTAAATAATAAGTATCTTCTGGTTCAAAAAGGAAAGAAAAACTATTATATTTTAAGATGTTTATAAACCATAACTTTAAAATCGATGAAAGAAGAAAAAAAATATAAGTTCAATTTAAGCACACTGGACTTATTAATATTTGCCTGGAACAAAAGAATACCATTGATAATAGTTACTGTAATTGCAGCTATAGTATCTATTATAGTATCATACCGGATAACACCTCTTTTTAAATCTGAAGTGGTAATGTTCGCTGAGCCTGATGCATTTGTATCAAAATACCTGCTGTCATACAGTTATGTGGGACGCAAAGGTATGCTGTCATTCGGGGAAGAGGAGGAAACCGAGTGGCTGCTGCAGGTTTTAAATTCAAACCAGATAAGGGACAGAATAATTGAAAAGTATAATTTGATGCATCATTATGAAATAGATACCAGCCACAGGTACAAACGAACATTATTAAATAAAGCATATAATTCAAATATCGATTTCAGGCGGACTAAATATTTATCGGTAGTGATAAGTGTTTTGGATAAAGATCCCAATATTGCTGCCAACATAGCCAATGATATAGCAAATCTTGTTGATACCATTATGAACAAAATAATACTTGAAAGGGCATCGGTTGGCCTTGAACTGGTTAATGAACAACTCGGGAATTTACATGAGCAAATAAGGGTTTATGAAGATTCGCTGACTGTTTTGAACAAGCTGGGCATAAATCATTATGAAGCTCAATCAGAAAGACTTATTGAAGCTTATGGCTATGCTTTAAAAGATGGTAATATTGAAGGAGCCAAAAGACTGCAAAAAGAGCTGCAAAACCTATCCGAGTATGGTTCTGCCTATGTATCAATAAGGGATCAGCTTATTCATTACAAGCAGCAGCTGTATATTTTAAATATGAAGTATGTTGAAGCCAAAGTTGAAGCAGAACAGGCTTTGCCTCATAAGTATGTTGTCGATTATGCATACCCCGCGGAAAAAAAATCATATCCAAAGAAGTCAATTGTTGTACTCACTTCTACAATTGCAGCATTCATATTTGCTCTTTTTGTTTTGCTGGCAGTTGATATTATCAGAAGAAACAAAATAAAAAGCTGAGTATCTTGAGCAGGGCTATTTCAAAATATATTGTTTATATAAGTTCCGTATTATTTATTTTAATTCACGGTTTTCTCATTTATAAAGAAGGAATACCTTATCTGATTTATCTTCCCTTGCTGCTGATGGCTTTACTGGTTGCGTTTGTGAGGTTTGACAATTTCATGCTCCTTATAGTAATGCTTGTTCCATTAAGCGTCCCTCTTTACACATTTTTCAGTGGTCTGGACGTAAACATTTCTATACCTGCCGAGGCCCTGGTTGTAGTGGCTTTTCTGTTGTTCTTTGCCAAAATAATTAACAATGAAAGACTTGATAGCAGGATACTGGTACATCCTGTGTCAATAGCAATATATATAAATTTGATCTGGATATTTATCACTTCTCTTACCAGTAGTATGCCTTTAGTATCAGTTAAATTCTTTTTATCACGGTTCTGGTTTGTAATAGCTTTTTATTTTATAACTGCTGAATTGTCTAAAAATATAAGCTTTTCAAAAAAGTTTCTGTGGGCATATATACTACCCCTAGGAGCTGTTATTTTCTATACAATATACAGGCATATGTCAATAGGGCTATTTGATCAGAACGCTTCACATTACGTTATGGGGCCCTTTTTTAATGATCATACTGCCTATGGGGCTACACTTGCAATGATAATCCCTGTAATTAGCGGATTTACGATAGACAAAACCAATAATAAAGGCATAAGATTTTTCGCACTTATGTTAACAGTAGTAATAATTATTGGCTTTATTCTTTCTTTTTCGAGGGCCGCCTGGGTAAGTCTGCTTTTTGCATTCGGAATATTTATAATTGTTATTTTGAGAATAAGATTGTGGATGATTATAATTATGGCCATGCTTGTAACATATCTTGCTTTCAGCAATTTTACCGAGATTGTTTTCAGAATGGAAAGAAACAGACAGGGTTCATCGGCGAGCCTGGCCGAGCACGTACAGTCAATTTCAAATATTACAAATGACTATTCAAATGTAGAAAGACTTAACAGGTGGAGTTGTGCAGTAAGGATGTTTAAAGAAAGGCCAATTTTCGGATACGGGCCGGGAACATATATGTTTAAATATGCTCCCTACCAGGTGAGTTATCAAAAAACACCTATTAGTACGGAGGCAGGAGACAGGGGAAATGCTCACAGTGAATATCTTGGGCCTCTTGCAGAATCGGGATTTATGGGGACACTGAGTTTTGCTGCCATAATAATTCTGACCCTGATCACAGGATTCAGGGTTTATGGAAGAGTGGATTCAAAACCTTTGAAAATACTTTCACTGTCATTGTTGCTCGGACTGCTGACATATTACGTCCATGGTATAATGAATAATTTTCTGGACACGGATAAGGCTTCTGCCTTATTCTGGGGATTCACAGCCATACTTGTTGCCATGGATGTCTCTTACGCTAAAAAACCTCTATCCCGAGTATTGAAATATCATCAAAAATAGCGGCACTCCCTTCAATTATACCCTGCTTTTTTATTATTTGCTGGATATTATCTTCAATGCTGTCATTATTTGACAGGCATTCTTCAATTTCATTTGTTGCATAGCTTATTCCCTTACCATCCAGAAGTTCTATCAATCCGTCAGTATAACAAAGAATTTTTGTATTATCTTCTATCGTTATTGATCCCTTTCTTATCATTGGTATCTCATCAAGCATGCCAATACCCACACAACCTTTATTAAGATGGATTATATTCTTTTTTTTCTTTTGATATAATATAGGGTGGTTATGCCCTGCATTTATATATTCAAGTTCCCTTGTTTTAAAATTAAATTTTCCCAGGAAGAGAGTTATGAATTTTTCCCCGTTTGCAGCATGCATTACCCTCTCATTTAGTTTCTCAACCAGGGCAGCAAGAGATATCTCATGAGTGAAAAGAGCCCTTAAATTAGCCTGAAAATTAGACATAAGCAGTGCAGCTGACATCCCTTTTCCTGATACATCAGAGATGCAGAATCCTATTTCATCCTTGCTGAGTTCAAGATAATCATAGTAATCACCACCCACTTCAGAATGCGGATGGTAAAAAGCAGTTATTGTTATCTTTTTGTTTTTAGGGAGTGTTTCCTGGTTGGGAATAAGCATGTTCTGCATCTTTGACGCAAGCTCAAGCTCCTTTCTTAAGGCCTCCTGCCTCAGGCTTTCCTTAAAAAGCCTTATATTTTCTATTGCTACAATAATAATATTGGATAGGGTCTGAATGAAATTTAAATGTTTTATCGTGGGACTTACACCTTCCCCCTCTTCTATATCCCCTATAATGACGAATGCCACGGGCGAACCCTGGTTAATTACGGGGATAACTATATCAAAATCATTAAGAGATGTACTTGTTGAGGATGTTACAAATGATATTTCATCTATAGGCAGCAGGTCTTTCTTGACATCAATATTTTCATAAGAAGCACCAACTTCACCGGATTTAAGAATACATTTCCATGTATCCTCATCATATTTAAAAATGAGAACTTTGCCAATACTTAAGTCCTTGGTTAAAAGTTCCTCGTACCTTTTAAGAAGCTGCTCCTGGGTAAGGTTTTCATTTATCGCCTGCGTAATATTAAGCAGTGACCTTAGTTTAAAGGTCGTAAGTTCTAATCTTTTTATTGATGATTTACTTACTTTATTCACAAGTTATGGATTTGAACTAATTATTCTTTTATTCTTTCAACATATGACTTTGAGCGCGTATCTATTTTTATTTTATCCCCTGTATTAATGAAAAGGGGGGCACTAATTTTCGCCCCGGTTTCCAATGTTGCAGGTTTCATAGCAGTAGAGGAACTCGTATCTCCCTTTACTCCGGGCTCTGTATAAGTAACTTCCAAGACTACGAATGGGGGCAAATCACATGAAATAGGGGTCTCTGTATCGGCATGGTATACAATCTCAACTTCCTGTCCTTCCTTTAGCAGCTCGGGAGATTCAATAAGGTTTTTATTAATGGTAACCTGCTCGAATGTTTCACTGTGCATAAAGTGAAATCCAAGATCATCAGTGTAAAGGAACTGGTATAGCCGCCTTTCTATTCTGGCCGTTTCAATTTTTACTCCTGCCCCGAAAGTATTATCTATCACTTTGCCTGTTGTCAGACTTTTTAGTTTTGTCCTGACAAAAGCCGGTCCTTTACCCGGTTTTACATGCTGAAATTGCACAATTGTGTAAAGGTCGTTATTAAATTCTATACATAGTCCGTTTCTGAAATCTGCAGTTGTCGCCATATAACAATAAAAAATGAATATAAAAATACTCTAAAAGGACTTAATACATATAAACGGATGCAAAAAAAACAAAATTAGTGCAATTTTGCCAATTATAGTACTTTAAATTTATGTTTGTTGTTGCAATATTTTTAATCTTTCAGGGTGGTTAAGGGATATTTTAGACCTGAATACTCCACGAGGTCACATTTTATTGAGCCTACTATTAATTCAAACCTGACCTTAACAGGAATAAGATTTTTGTCATCAGAGAACCAGATTACCATATCATCTTCTGATTCAAATATACGACCCGTCTCAACAATAGGATCGAATCGCAAACACTGCATTTTACCAAATTTTGTTTTCAGTATTTCTTTTCCCTTGTACCTTAAAGGGAAAGGAAAAATATCGTTATCAAAAAAGGTTACTAATTTCAGGGTATCTCCCTGATGAAGATCACTGTAGTCAAGGCATCTTACAAAATATAATGCGGTAACCATATCGAGTATTTCAGGAGGGACTTTAATAACTGAATCTGATTTAAGACTATACAGGGTGCTGTCTTCCAGGTTAAAGACAGCTTCATCATGGGCAGTGTAATTACCTTCCCTGACATCCCTTATGGATTTAACAGGTTTGCAGGTTTTACGATGGAAATAGCTTTCATAATGCTCCCTTACCCTGAAAAGCTTCTCTGCAATTCCAACTGTTTTTGCCAGCATTTTTGCATTATATACTGACTTGTTTTCATGTTTAACAAGCTTCAGTTCAATAAAAGCATCACCACCGTGGATCGGACCGTATTTAATGGAATATTTTAAATTTTCCCCCGCTTTAAACGGTTCCAGTCCGGTTAACGACATTTCAAACTGTGCAAGCACAAGCGAATTTGAAATAATGTATAATATGATTATTGCTATAATTCTCATTATTACCCTAAAGATGCTTTTTTTTTGGTACAGTTGCAATAAAGTCCTTTAAATAGAATGGCTCAAAATAGGCCACATTTTCAAATTCTTTTTTTTTGAAAGCCTCTTCTGACAGGTTGATCATATTTCGTGCCGAGGTATCATAATTGTCGATAAAAATAGCATTTTTATTATGTATGATATTTTTAATTTTATGGGCACCGGAACCGAAAAAAACCATCCTTTTTTCAGCAAGGTATTCGTCAAACGATGAGGGTTCGACTATTAATGCCCGGGTATCTTCAATTACATTATTCAGGTAGTCATATATCGCTGTAAATACTTCCATCCTCCTTGCGTCTATCATAGGACAAAAAAGGGTATTTTCCGGATTTGATTGACCGGTTTCATTTTGATTATGCAGACTTAACATTCCATTGGCCATTGCCTTCAGAGTATTCACAGAGATAAGAGGTTTATTGGTGCCATAACATATACCTTTGGCTACAGATACACCTATTCTCAGGCCTGTATATGAGCCCGGACCTTTACTAACAGCAACAGCGTCAACCTGAACTGCCGACATGTTATTTTCCCTTAATGTTTCATTGATAAATACACTTAGTAATGTAGAATGAGATTTATCTTTAAGACTTTCCTTAAGGCACATTAATTCTCCGTCATGCGCAAGAGCGACAGAGCATACATTTGTTGCTGTTTCAATATTCAGGATAAGAGCCATCTGATATAATTCTGATTATTAAACGGGGTAAATTACTTTTTCTTTTTCTTTTTATAAAGCTCCTCTTTGTCTACTATATTGACTGCCGATCCATTTTTTAATGTCTTATTTATAAGATTATAGGGGGCAACGACAACTTCATCATTTTCCTTAAGCCCTTCGGTTATTTCAATAAAGTTATTATCCTGGATACCGGTGGAAATTTTCGTCATTGTTACCTGTCCGTTTTCATAGGTGAAAACTACTTCTTCAGGTTCTTTATTCATGTTATCAGCAGTAATTGAATCTTGTTTATTTATTGTATCACGCCTGACAGTAACTGCCTGGATTGGCAGGGATAGTACATTAAATTTTTTTTCTGTCCGTATATCTGCAGAAGCGGACATCCCGGGGCGAAAAGGGATGGGATTTCCCTTGTCAATCAGTTCTTTGTATGTATCTTTCAGCAATAGAATTTTCACCTCAAACGATGTCACCTGATCTGCAGAAACCCCTGACACTTTTGCAGAATTGGCAATTTCTGTAACAATCCCTTTAAATTTCCTGTCCATATATGCATCCAGTTCGATAATAGCAGTATCAAGTTCATGTACTCTTACAATGTCGTTTTCGTTTACTTCAACCAGCACTTCCATCTTACTTAAGTCTGCAATCCTGAGCATTTCTGTTCCTGTCATAAGTTCAGTGCCGACCACTCTTTCCCCTTTCTCAACATTCAGAATTGAGATTGTTCCTTTCATGGGAGCGTATACTGAGGTTTTTATAAGATTTTCATTGGCTTCCTTTAATGATGCTTCAGCGCTGTTTATTGAATATCTGGCTGCCAGGACGGTTTGTTCAGCAGCAGCAACATTGGCGGTGGCAATTTCGAAATTGGATTTGGCATTTTCCCATTCAGCTTCAGAAATAACACCCTCTTCCCAGAGTTTCTTATTGCGGTCAAATGATAATCTTGCCTGTTCATATTGTACCTTTATTTGCTCCAGCTGGGCCTGTGAATTAGCCAGATTTGCCTTTGCAGCATCAACGGCGGCTATTGCCCTGTCCCTGGCAGATATGTAAGTATCGGGTTTTATTTTTAGCAACAATTGTCCCTTGCTGACCTTGTCACCGTCTTTTACATATAATTCGACAATTTCGCCTGATACATCCGGGGTTATCTTAACTTCAGTTTCAGGTTTAATTTTCCCGTTTGCAGTTATATACTCGGTAATATCACGTTTTTGCACCTTCTCTGTAGCTACGTCATATACGGTTGACTTTCCAAACCATCCGGCCTTCTTGCCAATAACGGCAATTATTATTAGCAAAACAGCAATAACTAATAAATACTTTAAGAGCTTTTTTGTATTCATTTTTATCTAAAATAATTTTAGACTATAAATATAACTATTATTTGATTGTTGAGGTCCTAATCCGGAGTTTCTTTATTCAAAGGTAGTCTTAATGCCGGGGCCATATTTTCCCTGTTAATAAATATTGGAAAATACAACATATAACAAAACAGATACTATTATTATTAATTCATTAATTTGTCTCTTTATTCAGAGGACTAAAACTAATAATTATATTGGAGAAGGAATTGGTGAACAGCAGGATTATTAAACTGGACGGGATAGGTGAAGTCACAATGACCAGGAAACAGAGGATAAAGAGACTCGCCATTTCTGTCAGACCGTTTTCCGGCGTAAGGGTGAATGTTCCGGTTAATGTTAGTTTCAGGAGTGCGGAAAGATTTGTCTTTGAGAAGAAATCATGGATAAAAAAGAGCTTAAACAAATTCCAGGGTATTGAAAATCAATATCCTGTTTTTGATGGCAGGGTGGAATATACGACAAAGGATCATAGGCTTAAAATTATTCCTCATGGCAAGAGTACAATTAAATTAGTTATCAAAGGTAATTTCATTTATGTTTTTTATCCGTCATTTGCTGATGTCAAAGATGAAAGAATTCAGAAGGCGATTAGGAAGGCAATTATTGAAGCATGGAGAATTGAAGCAAAAAAATATTTGCCGGACAGAGTCAGGAGGCTGGCGTTAGAACATGGATTTAAATTCGGAAAGATATCCGTAAAAAATGCAAGGACCCGGTGGGGAAGCTGTTCATATACCAATAACATTAACCTTAATATTCAGTTAATGAGGCTTCCCGATCACCTGATAGATTATATAATACTGCATGAGCTCACGCATACTGTTCATAGAAATCATGGTAGGTCTTTCTGGAGCATGCTTGACAATATTAGCGGTAATGCCAAAAAACTTAACAGGGAAATAAAAAAATATAATCTGTATTACTGGTAATTTCTGCCGGGGCTAGTTTTTCTTGATAGTAGAGAGCACGATTTTATTAAGGCAATTAATATATTCTGCTGCCTTTCGCCTTCCAAAAAATTTGGTAAATTGTTTTTTCAGGATCTCTTTTATATCAGTCTGCCAGTCAAGTAAGGATAATGTCGATATTTTACCCAGTTCCTTTTTTTCAAAATGCCTTTTCAGCATGTTTATATTATTATAATATGCCATATAGGCTTTAATATCGGTTCTGAGCTCTGCTGAAAAGCGGTTTTCAATCTTTTTCAAAGCACTGGGGAAAACTTCAAATGTAGAATCATAAAAATTATAAAAAGAATTATTCCAATTTATGAAATGAATAAGGTAGTTGGCAATCTTAAATATTACTTTCTCCTTTTCTTTATCTATAGATTGCATAAAAACTGATTTTACCTCTTCTAAATAATGGTTTTTAATATAACTGTCAAAAACATCTGAAATTTCCAGTGTATATATCTCGTATTCACGGCTAAGATTTTGCAGAATATAATCATATTTTTTTGAGTCAAGCTTAAAGTCAATCAGCTTTCTGATTACATAAATTTCGTCTTCAAGCAAATTGTATATGGGAAATACCTGATTATTAGTAATATTATCCAGGTTCTTCTGCGAAAAATAGCCTGAATTGATGAGTTCCTGAAATTTTTTATCACCTTGTGTAAACTTTTCGAGGTTGCTTTTATAGATCTTCAGATGGTCATCAATACGGCTTTTTATTCTTGCCGTTTTATCATGGAAGGTGATCTGTATAAATAAAGGATAATAGTTATCTGACCGATAGGAAACAGGTTCAGTTTCTTTATTCAGGAAGTGTTTTATTTGAACTGAATTATTTACCATGTTAAATAATATCAATCAGAATATTAATATTTATGCGCTTTTTAGGAAACCCCAAAATACAAAATGTTATATTCTTTTCAAAATAGTTTCAGCAAATGATATCCACAGTATGCGCACATTTTTGCGTTTTTTGGAAGCGGTTGTTACTAAATTAATTATATTTAAATAAAATTAAATCGTAACTTCAACAAATTTATATACTTGTAGTCAAATTTAGAGTTTTAATAAGAATTAACTTTTAGTATTTTCATTATTTAACTGTAAATTTAAGATTAATCTTTGTAAAAAATTAATTATTAGTTTTTTACGTAACAATTTATACTAATTATCGTAAAAAAATATTACGTAATTAGTTTTCAGTTTGAGCCTGGTTAATGCATTTATATAATAAACTGTCTATATCAATGGAGAATGTTAGGCTAATTAACATTTCCTCCTGTTTCAGTAATGTTAAACCAACTGTAAAAATTAATAAAAGGCATTACAGCTGGTCTGATTTTTTCATGGCTTTTCTGAAATCAATCCTGCCCTTTGTCTTCATATGGACTTTAGCTCCTTTTCTTATTAATGCGCAGAGCGGGTTGTATCCGAAACCTGTCCTGGGATATTACTTCCAGAAAGAACTTGTTATTGAAGGAGACTCAATAAAAGGAGACCTGACTCACTTTCCCGTACTG
>CAZHQW010000077.1:0-12270 GCA_964534745.1 uncultured Bacteroidales bacterium | reverse complement strand
TTTAAATAAATAAGTTTAATGCTCTTATCTGAAGTATTGATTCTAATTTTGAAAAAATATATTCCGCCTTCTGCATCCGGCTCAGGTACCCACCTGAAAATATATGTTCCATTGTTATAATGTCCGTGAGCAACCGATTCAATTTTTATTCCTTTGGCGTCAAAAATCGCCGCTGAAATGTTTCCGGGTCTGCTGATACTGTATTCTATCTCTATATATTCACTGAACGGATTTGGCCCGATTATTCTGACCACAGGTTCGCCAGGCATGATTGTCCTGTCCAGATAAGTCTCTATCGTATCATTGACATACACAGATACCTGACACTGGCTGGAATTACCAGATAAATCATAAGCGGTAACAACAACCTGTTGCGTTACACCCACATCACTTTCTGTGAATAAGTACCTTGATAAGAGCACAGCATGTACCTCACAGTTATCCGTGAAAGATGTCAATACATAGCTGCTGTCAATAATATACTCATTGTTTGCATCAAGGTAAACTGTTGTATCAGTGCATGCTACCTGTGGTGAGATAGTATCATGGACAATCACCGAAACCTGGCATTGCGACGGATTGCCATCCGTGTCTATTGCTGTAACTGTAACAAGCTGGGGCATATCGGTATCTGAGCACGTAAAATGGTTTCTGTCCAGTAAAACTGTGTCAATACCGGTATTATCATATACACTGTCCACAACAAATGATATGTCAATCATAGCCTGTCCGCTTGCATCCAGGTAAACCAGAGTATCTGTGCAAAACAGCCACGGGCCTGTGGTATCCTTACCCGGATCGGCGCTTATTGTTGCAATCCATTCCTGCCAGGGTATTGCAATGTTCTCCGGTGATGATTTCCAGTTGTCATGGCAAATTAACCAGTCTGTTTAAGGTATAGGTCCGGTTGAATCCGGATCATAATTCATTATATAGCCTACACCTGTCACTGCGTGTCCAACAGATTCATCATTGCTTTCAAAGAACCATTCTTCATGAGGATGGGGAGGTTAAGTTACCTGGATGGGCACATTCCACGTCATAAAACGTATTGTATCGCCCGTATAGGGATCCACTGCAAAAGCATCTGCAGAGTCAGGATTCCAGTAATTAAAAACAATAATATCGGGTCTGCCTGAATCGATCTCGGTTTTATGAAAATCAAATCCCACTGTCTTGTCAGTTTCAATTGTCCAGTCATGGCCCCATTTAATAGCAGGCAGTGTCATTTGCGGTGCAGGCGTGGTAAAAAGATGCAGCGAATCCCAGCGCACATAATCGCTGAGTCCGGGAGCTATATCTATAGTGTATGTACCCGGAGACATAGTATAAATAGTGCCGTTTGCACGTGTAGTATCACCTATATTATGGGTATCCATAAAATAATAAAGGAATGCGGGCACAGAATCAGGAGAAACCATGCTGTTGAGTAATATTGCATTTGAATGTCGCATAACATCATCCCAGTAAACACAAATATTTGCAGCAGCTGCAGGGGCGCATGCATTGTCCGGTAACATTCCCCACCATGGTAATACGGGCTGGTTAAGGTCCGGCACATCAGGAATATATACTGACTGTGCAATGGCATTATGGATTACCACAATAAAAAATAAAGCAGGAATAATTTTTTTCAGGATAAGTCTTGCTTTCATTTTTGTTTAATTATATGATATAATCAATGCTAATCGGTTCAATAACTGCCAAGTCCCAGGTCAAGGGACTTGCCGTTTGCCCGCAGGTAAACTCCCGTGGCAACCTCTACATGTGCCAGTCCGTCGCACTGTCCGTGAAAGCCGAAAACGGCAGTACCCAGTTCAGGTATTCTTCTTTCCTCGACGCTTGTATTTTTTATCAGTGCATAACCACTGACCGGATTCCGGAAGCAGCCTTGTTCGAGCTCCACATTAAGCATGGCCTGGTGAATTATTCCTCCTGATGCGCCCATAACCTCTACTATCTGTCCGCCCCCTGTTACGGAAAATATATCATCGCCAAAATATGCGTAAGTATCATTCTGGTCAATATCAATAAACCATACATTCTCGTCAACCGCAAGATAAAGATCTGACGGCCTTTCCCTGTGTGCCCTTGATATCTCGTCATCTATTTGCTTTTGTGAGAGGTTAAGGTTAAGTAATGTATCAGAATCAGTGCCAATGTTTATATCCATATCGGTGAAAACGGCAAAAAACTTATCCTCCTCCCTTATAACCGGTATTGTATGTACGCTAAGCAGGGTAAAGTCCTGTGTAGCGATATTTATGTCCGAAAGCACAACGGTTATAATAGCCGCATCCTCATCAGCCATCAGTCCGGCCACCACTATTTGTCCTACATTGCCATCAGAAAAAAGCAACGGATTGTCCTGGTTTATATCGATATATATAAGAAATGCGCAAGGGTAATCTGAACAGTCACCGGTAGCAAGTACATATGGGGGTTCCTCGCCGGACATTACACTCATTGCAACAGAAGCGGAATACCCAATGGCCGCGGCAGTTTTTATTGCCTGCCTTAAAGGCTCTGTTTCGGGATCGTGAAAATATTCCTTTACCTTCTTGCATGAGACTGTGATGAAAAGAAGCAGTATTAATGAAATGCATATCTTAGCTTTGCAGAACACTCTCAATAAAAATATAATTATCTGTCAGTACAGATTTTGAATAAATCTTATATGTGTTTGTTTTTTAAATTTAATATTTTTACCTGAGTTTTAAAGTATTTGTCATAACCTTAATTATTAACAAATTAATATTACAAATGTAAATATGTCTGTTATGAGCCGTAATCAAAGCTTTACAGGGTATGCGCGGTTGATAATTTCAATACTGATTATGCTTGGTTTATCATGCCATCCCTCGCAAAATAAAAGTGAAAAACCTGAAGTTAAAAGTGACAGCCTGGCGAGCACCTTTGTGCCACAACCCCGGAAAATAGAGAAACAGGAAGTCAGGCCCCTCGCTACCGGAGAAAGGGCACCTGATTTCAGGCTGCCTGATATCAGCGGAAAGTTTTACAGTCTCGACGATTTCAGGAAATCAAAAGTTTTTGTAATCATATTTACCTGCAACCACTGTCCCACTGCCCAGGCTTATGAGAACAGGATTATTCAGTTTACGGAAGAATATAAAGACAAGGGAGTGTCTGTTGTCGCTATAATGCCAAACAGTTCCTATGCTTTGCTTCCTGAAGAATGCGGATATTCCGACCTTGATGACTCTTATGCGAGTATGGCCATAAGGGCAAAGGATAAAGGATTTAATTTTCCTTACCTTTATGACGGTGATGACCAGGCAGTATCAATCAAGTACGGTCCCTCTGCCACACCGCATGCCTTTGTTTTTGACAAGTCCCGCAAGCTGGCATACAGCGGGCGTATAGATGACTCGGAAAAACCCGGTACGGGAAATGCAGAAGACCTTCGTGCAGCAGTAAATTCATTGCTTGCAGGTGAGGAAGTAAAGAACCCTGCCACCAAGGCATTCGGTTGCTCCGTGAAATGGTCGTGGAAGACTGAATGGGCCGGGAAGGTGAATGCTGACTGGAACAATAAAATGGTAATGCTCCTGGAAGTTGATAGTAACTTTATTAAGGATATAATAGCGAACAGATCCGGTAAATTAAGACTTATTAATGTCTGGGCAACATGGTGTGCGCCTTGTGTAATTGAATATCCCGAGCTGTTGATGCTACAGCGTATGTATGGAAACCGCAGCTTTGAGTTTGTATCCATATCTGCAGACAAGCCTGAAAAAAGGGATGATGTACTGCAATTTTTACAGTCAAAGAATTCTGCGATAAGGAATTATATATATAAAAGCGGGAATATTTATGAATTAATTGAACTTATAGACCCTGAGTGGAACGGGGCAATTCCATATTCAATGCTGATCGAACCGGGGGGCAGGGTTATATTCAGAAACCAGGGCACAGTGGACATACTTGGGTTAAAAAGGATTATTGTCGAAAATCCTTTGCTCGGTCGCTATTACTGACGATATATTTTTTATTATTATAAGTTAAAATATGAAAGCATTATTTATTGGCGGTACCGGTAATATCAGTACTGCTGTCAGCAAGCTGGCTGTTTCCAGTGGCATTGACCTGTATCTCCTTAACAGGGGAAAGACCAGGCAGATAATTTTCGGTGCAAAAACCATCACCTGTGATGTCACAAATATCAGGAAGCTGAAGAAGGAGTTGAATAACCAGGAATGGGATGTTGTGGTAAACTGGATAGCTTTTACCACCGCTGATATAAAACGGGATATTGAGCTGTTTTATGGAAAAACGAAACAGTACATATTCATAAGTTCTGCCTCGGCATACCAGAAGCCGCTCACCTATCCCATTGTTACGGAATCGACACCCCTGGCCAATCCATTCTGGGAATACTCACGCAACAAAATTGCCTGTGAAGACCTGTTAATGGATCAGTACAGGGAAAGGGGCTTCCCGGTGACCATTGTACGCCCTTCACATACATACGATACTGTTTTTCCCGTTTCGGTGGGAAAATGGAACGACTATACAATGCCTGACCGTATGGAGAAGGGCAGGAAAATAATAGTACACGGCGACGGGACTTCGCTCTGGACTCTTACCCATTCAGAAGACTTTGCCAGGGGATTCCTGGGACTTATGGGCCATCAGCAGGCAACGGGACATGCATTCCATATAACCTCTGATGAGATCCTTAACTGGAACCAGATTTATGAAACAATTGCCTCTGCACTGGGAGTTACGATCAATATGATACATATTAGTTCGGACTTTATTTGCAGGCACGATGATTCACATACCGGCACGCTGCTTGGCGATAAGTCATACAGTGTCATCTTTGACAACTCAAAGATTAAAACATTTGTCCCTGGTTTCACGGCAAAAATTACCTTTAAGGAAGGAATAAAAAGGACTATCGAATGGTATAATGACAACCCGGAATATAAAACAGTGGATGACAATGTAAATAAAACTCTGGACAGGATTATTTCAGCATATGAAAAATTATCTTCCCCTTAGTTCGATAACTGTTATCTCAGGCCATATACCTACGCGTCCCGGAAAACCGATAAAGCCAAAGCCCCTGTTGACATACAGTTGTTTCCCGTTATTTTCATACAGGCCTGCCCAGTTTGGATAAATAAGCTTTACAGGGCTCCACTTGAACCTGCCGGCCTCGATGCCCATTTGCATACCGTGGGTATGTCCGCTCAGGGTAAGGTGCACGTGCTTGCTGAAACCCAGAACCTGCCTGTCCCAGTGCGACGGATCATGAGACATAAGGATCGTAAAAAGGCTGTCGGTGTGATTCTGAAACGTCTTATCCAGGTCACCGTACTGATCAAAGGGAGGCTTTCCCCAGTTTTCCACTCCTGCAAGCAGGATTGTATCATTTCCTTTCCCTATCTCAACACATTCATTCCTGAGCAGCCTGAATCCCATAGTATCGTGATAACTGCACAGCTTTTCCATATTGGCTCTCCGCGCCTCTTCCGAAGGCCATTTATAGTAATGGCCGTAGTCATGGTTGCCGAGAATGGAATATTTTCCGTAAGGTGCGGATAAAGAGGCGAAGAGACCTGTGTAAGGCTTTATCTCATCAGCAAAATTGTTAACAAGGTCGCCTGTAAATAATATCAAATCTGCATCCTGTCTTTTCATTAATTCAATGCCCCGTTTCACTGCCGACATATTATCAATGGTGCCTGAATGTATATCGGATATCTGGAGAATCCTGAAACCTTCAAATTCCCCGGGGAGGCCTGCATAGGATAAAGTAACATTCCTCACCTTGTAATTATATTTTCCGTAAAATAATCCGTACATAAAAAGTGCGAAAAGCAGGGAACAAAGAATAAGAACTGACCTGGCCAGTACGCTGCTTCTTGCTACCAGTCCCGCTTTACCCCCTGACACCACTATTTCTATAAGAAACCTGAAGATCCTGTATATATCTTCTATAACAAGGAATCCTGCAATTAAAATTTTGATGATAATCAGTGTAAATGCTATTCCAAATAAGGTATTACTCAGCAGGTTTGTTTCACCAATACCTTTTCCGAAAGCCAGGAGCATGCTGAATACACCGGCCAGTGTCATTAAAACCGTCAGATAATATATCACATAAAATGCTTTCAGTCCACTGGCAACAAACACACTTCTTACTCCCCTGAAGACATAGAATTCAATTAATACCAATGCAATAATTATCACCAAAAAGAATGTTCTCATTATTATATGTTTTGCATATTAGTTTTATTAGCGGCTGAAAATATAAAATATTATTTCATTATGAAAAATATTAATATACAAACAAACATAAGGGGTGATGAGTTCAATTTAAATAAAATAATATTAAAAAACCGTTCTGAATTAAAGTAACATATTAATTTAAAATATATTATTTATTAATTTACAATAAGTTAAACATATTTAAGTATTTTGATAGGAGAGGGGAGGATACAGGCTGAAATTAATATAATCACCACAATCATTGAACCCGCTTTCATATTTGACTATATTTACCAAATATATTCAATTACTAATTAAATAAAAAAAACTATGGCAGATGCATATTCAAATTTGAACCTGCCCCCTGAAGTCAGAAAAATACTGAAAAACCTGAAAACCATTATCATTATTATTGTTGCTGTGATCCTTGCATGGAGCGGGTTTTTTCAGATTGATCCTGAAGAAGTGGGGGTTATTACACGCTTCGGCAGGTATACACGTAAAGTGGATCCGGGCCTTAATATTAAGATACCCCTGATTGAAAGGGTATATAAAGTACCTGTTGAACGGCAGCAGAAAATTGAATTCGGATTTCGAACAATAAGAGCGGGCGTAAGGACCGAATATACGAGAGCCGGCGCAAAGGACGAGTCTTTAATGCTGACCGGAGACCTTAACCTGGCAGATGTTGAATGGGTTGTGCAGTTTCGTGTTGAAGACCCTTACAACTACCTGTTTAAAGTCAGAAATCCGGAGACCACATTAAGGGATATTTCCGAGGCTTCGATGCGCCAGGTTGTTGGTGACCGTACGGTAAATGAAGTGCTTACCGTTGGCCGGACCGAAATCGCGGATAAAGTTGAAGAGCTCATGCAGAACCTGTGCAGGGAATATTCGCTTGGCATAAAAATAGACCAGGTAGTGCTTCAGGATGTTAACCCTCCTGACCCGGTCAAGGCGGCCTTTAATGCAGTTAATGAAGCACAGCAGGAAAAAGAAACATTAATAAACCAGGCCAAATCGGAATATAATAAGGTTATTCCCAAGGCAAGCGGACAGGCAAAGGAAACGATTCAGAAGGCCGAAGGCTATGCAACAGAAAGGGTCAATAATGCCAGGGGACAAGTAGCCCGTTTTAATGAACTTTACAAAGAGTATATTAAAGCTCCGGAAGTGACAAAACGAAGAATTTACCTGGAGACTATGCAGAGTGTAATACCAAAGCTGGGCAACAAAATTATTGCTGACCAGAAAGCCGGCAATATATTACCTCTTTTACAGATGCAGTTAAACCAAACAAAAGAAAGTGAGTAAGCCATGAAAAAAGGAAAAATTATTATATCCGTCATCCTGCTGGTAATTATTATTATTGTTCTTTTGCAAAGTGCTTTTATAGTTAAAGAAACCGAGCAGGTAGTAATAACACAGTTTGGAAAGCCTGTAGGAGATGCTATTGTAACACCCGGACTCAAATTCAAAACACCTTTTATACAAAAAGCCAATTATTTTGAAAAGCGTTTCCTTGAATGGGACGGCGATCCTAACCAGGTGCCTACAAAAGATAAAAAATTCATATTTGTGGACTCCTATGCACGCTGGCAGATAACTGATCCGCTGCAGTTTTTCAAAAGGCTGACCAATGAAAGGGGTGCCCAGTCAAGGCTGGATGATATCCTGGATGGTGAAACAAGGGATTATATTGCAAATCATAATATTGAAGAAGCAGTCCGTACAAGCAACAGGAAACCCATTTCATCAGGAACGATAAGTGAGATAATGGGTGACTCACTTGCCAGTATCATTGTGGGGCGCGAAAAAATACAGAAAATGATCGTAGAATCTGCCAGCAAGCAAACTAAGGACCTGGGAATTGCAATCCTTGACTTCAGGTTCAAGAGAATAAACTACGTTGAAGAGGTAAGGGAACAGGTTTACGAACGGATGAAAAGCGAACGCTACCGTATAGCCGACAAGTTCCGTTCAGAAGGTCAGGGTGAAGCCTCACGTATAAACGGTGAAAAAGAACGTGAACTCAAGGTAATACAATCCGAAGCATTCAGGCAGGCTGAAGAAATAAAGGGTATAGCGGACGGACGGGCAGCAGCAATATATGCAGCTGCATACGACCGGTCACAGAGTTCAAGAGACCTGTACAGCTTCATGAAGTCAATGGAAACTTTCGAAGAAACATTTGACAACAAGACTTATGTGATACTGTCTACGGACAATGAGCTGTATAAATATCTGAAAAGCATGAAATAAATAGCTGTCCGGAATAATGACAGACTGGGAGGCAGAAAACATTATTACTCATAATATGTACAGAATATTGTCAGTATTCAAGGTGCTTGCTATTATAGGCAGTCTGTCTTTAATTTATTCCCAATCATATACTTTTGGATGGAAAGGTGAAGAAATACTTGAACATGATTTATTTCTCAACACCGGAAAATGGACTCCCAACCAGGCAAGCATAGTGCAGGGGGATTCAAGTTATGTAACAGCCAGTGACTCGGCGCTTAACCTCCACTGGAGATTCGGTGAAGGGGCAAGGCATAAGTGGGTCCAATGCTTTATGATACTGCCTGAGCCTATAAGCCTCGATGATATTGATATTATAGGCATTGACGTGAGAGGCAGTGACTGCAGCTATGCCACCAACCGCCATGTGGAACTTAAATTTGAAGACGGTGAAAATTATGCAGTTTACACCTGGGAGAACCTTGCACAAATTCAGCGCTGGTGCAGGAGGCTAACACTTCTGAAAAACCAGTTTGCAGGGGAAAATGTAATAAACTGGGACGCAATAACGGTGATATCTCTGGCCGTTGTCATGAATCCTGATGATACAGGTGACACCAATGCAGATTCAGGCACCGTCTCCTTTATGAACCTGCGGGCACTTGGTGCTGACATGCTTTCCCGCGCTGATTCCCTGGAGCTGCTTGATGAAATCGACAGCTATACACTTGATACCGTTAAAACAAATGCTGCAACTGCAATTATGGAACGGCAGGCTCCAAACGGACTGCTATATACATGGACGACCGATCACTCGTCATGGTTATACGGACAGGGACTGGCCCTTAAAATTCTCACAGAGGAAGGTGAATGGGACAATACGGTGCCTGTTAATGATTTTGCCGTTGCAGCAACGAACCTGGCCTATTTTCTTATCGACAACCAGGCAGAAGCGGGCTTCTGGCCCAGGGCATGGAATGCAAATACAGGGAGCATCATACATTATGTTGAAGGTGATAATACCGTGTGGATGGGTGATTTTCCGTGGATAGTAACCGGACTGGTATGCTATTACAAGAAGTCAGGTGACCAGGATGCCGTGGCTTCAATAGCTAAGGCCAGGTCATTTTTATATAACCTGATCGATCCCAGTGGCAGAATTAATACAATTAACATATATACTCAGGCTAAAACGGAAGTTAATAACTATGAAGGGTATGCAGCTGCAATAGGCTCCCTGTATGAGATGGGCGATACTGCATCAGCCAGGAGGTCAATTGACTACCTGATGGAAAACGGATGGGACAGCGAATTAAAGATATGGAGGGAAGGTCCGTCCTCATCCAGGCCTGTTCTTTTGGTTAATACATGGCTGGCAGCACTTTTCTCAAGAGCCGGATATACGGACATGGCCATTGAGGCACTGTCACTGGCAGGTAAGCTCCTGTATACCCGGGGTCCGGGTGAGCCGGCCGGAATGGATGGAGTGGGACCCGTAGCTACATGGTATGAAGGTACAATGTCGTATATATCTGCAATGGGACCGGGCAGTAACAGGCTGTTCGATGGCATGAAAGGCTATATAAACAGTGACGGGACAGTCCCGGCCTATAACGATGACCTGGGAAGCATGGGAGGAATATGGGCAGTGACCTGGTCCAGCCTTGATGCAACATCATGGCTTTATTATGCTGCGGCCCAAAGGTCTCCTTTTGATACACTGGAATCGGCATACCGCTTCAGTTCATCGGAAAGCAATCTTAACAGGCTGAAGCCAGGAAAAGGAATAGATATATACAGTTACAAAAACAAATTATACCTGTTAAGGGAACCCGAAAGCAGAGGGGGGAATATGAAGCTGGATTTATATTCTGTAAGCGGAATTTTGTGCGGCACAGCGGTTATTGATCCAAACCGGTCTGTTATAGATATAAGAGAGCTGAGTGAGGGTTTACGATTAAATAATGGAATATACATTATAAAGATTTATTATAATGATGTCATACAGACACTTAAAATTATATTTAATAATACATGAAATAATACATTTTAAATCAATGGCTATGAAAACTTATTTGATTCTTTTACTGCTGGTTATTCTCGTTTCCATTAATTCTTTTAGCCAGTTTACAGCAAAGATGATTAATGTTCTCGACGGGAAGGAGAGCAACTATGTTGTGTATTCTGATTTAAAGCAGTACAGGTATGAATTTGACGAAGACGGTATGAAAGGAGTTGTAATAGTAAATCCTGATAAAAATCAGACAGTCATATTGATGCCTGAAATGAAGTATGTGCATAAGACAACGTGTGACGGGATAATAAGTAGGATGAACGACCCTGTACAGGCATATATATGGTATAAAAACCAAAGTGAGGAAAAAACAGCAGGCACTGAGGAGATAAATGGTTACAATTGTATTAAGAAAGAACTGCTTCAGAGTGATGTCACAGTCTTCACTGTATGGCACGCTGAAAAACTCAATTTTCCCGTTAAAATGATCAGCCATTTCTCTGATAACACCCACATGGAGCTTAAAGATATTGAACCATGGACTGCCGATGCATCGTATTTCAAGATCCCCGAAGATTATACGGAGGTGGACGAAATGATGCGCCCTGTTATACCTGAACCTCCTCCACCTGAAAACTGGGAAACAATGGAGGCATCAGTACCCTTTGAAGGGACGGTTGCAAGAGGCACTAAACTTAAAATAAAGATAGGTCAGTCAGTATACCATAAACTGGCTATCTCTAATGAAACTCCGGAGCCTGCAAAAATCATAAGGCACCTGGTAAGAAACGGACAGGAATTGTCCGATGACCAGCAGGGACTGCTGCAATACAGGAGTTCAAGGCTCTACAGCGGGGAGAATAATACCTATACATTTGACTGGAAAGAAGGAGACATAGTAATAATCGAAGCCTGCGAAGGAGAAATGCACATAAAAATATTTCCTGAATAGACTATTAAATAAGAAATTTAATTAACTGCAGTTTAATTACTGTATATTAATTATTTATTTTCTGATACCCTTATAATTAATTCAAAAAAACCTCTGTGCCGCATAGGGTAAAAGCACCTGTGGGAATCAATTATTTATACCATCTCATTCCTTAAAAGTATTGTTAAACCAAAATATGAGGAGATATTAACCATGAATTCCCGATTAATCATCATCATGATCGTTATTTGTATTATATCAAAAACTTCATTTTCTGCATTGCAGGACGAAGCCGATACTCTATCAGTGGTAAACGGACTCGTTTATGAAGATGTACATATCCAGCCGTTGCAAGATTTACCTGTTTATATCGCGGAACTGGACAGCTTTTATAATCTCGTCAGGCTTGATACTATTTTTACTGATGAGGAAGGAAAATTTACTGCTGAGCTTGCCATGGGATTCTACACAATAATACCGTGGCTGGACGGGTATATAACTTTGAATTATTATGAAAACATAGAGCTTACAGATACTCTATATAACCTTGAGTTTCGTATAATAAGTCCGGTTATCTCCCTGGGTGAGGATACTTTAATAATACAAAGCCTTTCCGGCGAACCGGTTGAGAAAAAATTGCTGGTAACAAACCAGGGCACCGGTGAGCTAATATATTCCTGTGCTTTATATACGGACTATGAGCAGCAGGATGGCCTGGCTTCAACAGTGGAAAGTAACTGGAAGCTTATATTCCGTGACGGGCATGACTATGATTTTTTTATCGGGTACCATGATAACTGGTATAAATCAGGTCTAAGAAGCTGTCAGTATAATTGCGGCCGGGTCT
>CAZHQW010000076.1:0-12932 GCA_964534745.1 uncultured Bacteroidales bacterium | reverse complement strand
CAATGCGATCTGCCTTTTCGTGGCAGTTTTCAAATGTAAGTTCGTGGCGTGCATACAACAGCGCCAGCACAGCAGAAGCAAGTCCCAGCGTCAGTCCAAGTATGTTTATAAAGGAAACCATACTGTTTTTACGCAGGTTCCTCCATGCAACTACTAGGTATTTTATAAGCATGATAAGCGTATTTTTCCTTTCAGTTTTTCCTTTTTTACTGTCAGACCTTTATGTTTTCGGTTATGATGTGTCCGTCAAAGAGATGCATTATCCTCGATGCCCTGTCAGCATATGATGGGGAGTGGGTTACCATGACGATAGTGGTACCTTCCTTATTCAGCTCTTCCAGCAGCTGCATAACCTCCTCACCATTTCTTGAGTCAAGGTTTCCCGTAGGTTCATCGGCAAGAATAAGTCCGGGATTAGCCACTACTGCCCTTGCCACTGCCACTCTCTGCTGCTGCCCACCTGAAAGCTGCTGCGGAAAGTGTTTTTTGCGGTGTGAAATCTGCATCCTGTCAAGTATCTCATTGACTCTTCTTTTTCTGTCAGATACCTTTATCCTGAGATATAAGAGTGGCAATTCAACATTTTCATAAACATTGAGTTCATCGATTAAATTAAAGCTCTGAAATACAAATCCTATATTTCCCTTGCGGAAGTTGGTACGCTGGCGTTCCCTGTGTTTTGATACCTCGACACCCTTGAACCAGTATTTGCCGTTTGTAGGATTGTCCAGTAAACCCAGGATATTCAACAATGTTGATTTTCCGCAGCCCGAAGGCCCCATTACAGCTAAAAATTCACCTTCTGATACTTTCAGGTCTATATTGTTTAAAGCTGTAGTTTCGACCTCTTCGGTGCGAAATACTTTCTTAAGCTTCTCTGTTTTTATCATTTTTGATGTATTTGTTAAAAGGTAATAAATATTATTCTACGGAATAATGCACTAACATTATGTGTGCCAGAATGCCTATTACATTATTATTCTGCTGATTATAGGAACATAAGATGGTTGCTGCAGCAAATATTGTTCCATAATCATACAACTAATGTGCTATAATAGTACAATTTACTAACTTAGTACACTCAAAAACAAAGTAAACAGTATGGTAGAAAAAAAGGGGGATATTCTAATTGTAGATGACAGCATCAGTGTTTTGAAATCACTCGAATTATACCTTAAACATTATTTCAAATCGGTGAAAACACTTAGTTCTCCTAACCAGATACCTTTCCTGTTATCTACTGAGAATATTGACATAATAATGCTTGACATGAATTTTACAGCAGGTGTTAACACTGGAAACGAAGGTATTTTCTGGCTCAGGAAGATTTTCAAACAGGACCCTACAGTTGTTGTGATAATGATAACTGCTTATGGTGACATTGAGCTCGCAGTCAAGGCTGTAAAAGAGGGCGCTACCGATTTTATTACCAAGCCTTGGGACAACCAGAAACTGCTGGCTACTCTCCAGACAGCACTTAAGCTTAGGCTATCCAATAAGGAGATAAGAAAGCTAAGATTAAAGCAGAAACAGATAAATGAAGATATTAACAGGAGTTATGGCCAGATCATTGGCGAATCAGAGGTAATGAAGGATTTGTATAAGACTATCAGCAAGGTGGCTTCGACCGAAGCAAATGTATTATTGATGGGAGAAAACGGGACAGGCAAGGAGCTTATCGCGCGTGAAATACACAGGCAGTCAAAAAGAAGCCATAAGGACTTTATTAGTGTGGATTTAGGGGCATTAAGTGAGACTCTTTTTGAAAGCGAGCTTTTTGGCCATGTGAAAGGAGCATTCACCGATGCAAAGGATGATCGAATAGGCAGGTTTGAAGCGGCATCAGAAGGTACACTTTTTCTTGACGAGATAGGGAATCTCAGCTTTTCCCTGCAGGCAAAACTCCTCTCGGCGATAGAGAATAAAAAAATAACACCCCTGGGCTCAAACAGGGAAATACAGGTGGATATAAGGATAATTAGTGCAACCAATAAGGATTTGCCAGAAATGGTCAAGGATAATCTGTTCAGGGAAGATTTATTTTACAGGCTGAATACCGTGCATGTAAATATACCCCCGCTGAGAGACCGTGAGAATGATATTATGCTGATATCGGAGTTTTACCTCAACCAGTTTGCAGGTAAATATGGCAGGTTGCCACTGAAGTTTACATCAGGGGCACTGGATAAGCTTAAAAAACATTCATGGCCGGGCAATATAAGGGAGTTAAGACATACTATTGAGAAAGCGGTGATATTATGCGAACGTGACATACTCACTCCCGATGATTTTGCTTTCAGCACGGAAAACAGTTTAAAAACAGATATCGATAAACGCCTCAGCCTTGAAGAAGGAGAAAAACTAATTATCAATAATGCACTTTTAAAAAACAACTGGAACATAAGTGAAGCAGCCAAAGAACTTGGAATAGGGAGGCAAACATTATACAGAAAAATAGAAAAATTCGGGTTATAATATTTTAGTTAAAAGGAATAAATGAACCAACAAAAACAATGGCAATGATTTACAAAAAGTTTTATTTCAATATAGTTGCAAGAGTGATAATCCTTACAATTACCTGTTTTGCTTTCTCTTTCATATACTTCTCGGTGAGGGACTATCTCATACTGGTAAATATATTACTGCTTATAATATTACAGGTATATCTTATTATTCATAAGCTGAACAAGACAAACAGGGATCTGACAAATTTCTTTGCTGCAGTACAAAATGACGATTCCTCGTTAATTTACCAGAGACTTGTACCTGACAGGATATATCAGGATTTATACCGGTGTTTTGATGACATTAATAACCGCATACGCAAGCTGAAAATTGAGAGTATTACCAGGAACCAGTACCTGCAAAATGTTGTTGATCATGTTGGAATCGGACTTCTTTCTTTTAATGAGAATGAAAGCATAGATATTTTAAACAATGCTGCAAAGAACCTGGTTAAGATCCCTGCAATAAGGAAACTGGACAGGCTCGGGGAAGTTGACAGTTCCTTACCACAGTTGCTGAGGGAACTCAAGCCCGGTGAACAGAAATTAATAAAGCTGAGAGTTGAGGACGAATTACTTCAAATTTCCGCTAAAGCCAGTGTTTTTAAGATGGAAGAAAGGAAAATAAAGCTCATATCTTTACAGAATATTAAAAACGAACTTGAAGAGAAAGAGCTCGAATCGTGGCAGAAACTGATAAGAATACTTACGCACGAGATTATGAACTCCATAAGTCCCATTTCATCAACTATAAAAACAATAAAGGAATTCCTGAGCGACGGCAGCAGGAAAGCAAAACCTGTAAGTGAGATCGGACAGGAAATTATTGATGACTCGGTAAAGGGACTGAACATCATTGAAGAGAGAAGTGACGGACTGGTGGATTTTGTTGAGAAGTTCCGCAGTCTCACCCTCCTGCCAAAGCCCATATTCAGACAATTTTCAATAAGAGAGTTATTTGAAAATATTAAACTGCTTATGGCAAAGGAACTTCAGGAAAATAATATTTTGCTGGAAATAGAAGTATTGCCCGAATCATTGACCCTCACTGCCGATAAAAAACTGGTTGAACAGATACTTATAAACCTTATTAATAATTCAATACAGGCATTTGACGGCATAAGGAACAGGGAAATCATACTTAAAGCTTTTTATGCGGCAAACAGGAATGCTGTCATACAGGTGATCGACAACGGGACCGGGATAAGTGAAGAAAATATGGAAAGGATATTTGTGCCTTTTTATACTACAAAACATAAAGGGTCAGGTATAGGTCTCAGCCTGTCCAGAGAAATTATGAGGCTGCATAACGGTAAGATAAGGGTAAGGTCAGTACCTGAGAAGGTAACTGCCTTTACCCTTGAATTCTGAGTGTAAAATATATTAATATGGACAGTGATAGATACCCGGAATTGAAATACGGAATACTTGTCAGAATTTCTTTATTATTGGTCTTATTGCTATTGAACATGAAACATGGGGATACAAATATTTTTAAAGAGCTTCCTGATTCACTACGCGGGTGGTCAGCTGAAAGCTTAATATTGCTGGACGATAAAGTCAGCCTGTATGATTATATAGACGGAGGGGCCGAATTATATATTTCTTACGGATTCAGAAATGCTGTTAGCAGGAGATATATAAAGAAGGGACAACCTGAAGTAGTTGTGGAGATCTTTGATATGGGCACACCGGCAAATGCATTCGGAGTATTTTCGAATACCAGGTATGAAGAGGATTATTCATACGGACAGGGATCCCAGTATGTCGAGGGAGCGCTGTTCTTCTGGAAAGGGAGGTATTATGTATCGGTCATGACCACTGAAGAGACTGAAGAATCCACGTCTCTTGTCCATGAGCTGGGCAGGATTATTTCAGAAAAAATAACGGAGACGGGCAGCGAGCCCGCCTTACTTGATTTATTGCCCTCAGAAGGACTGGATAAGTCAGGTATCCTGTATTTTCACCATTACATCTGGTTGAACTCGTTTTATTTTATAGCAGATGAGGACTTCCTCCTTATTGGCGACAATACAGACGCAGTGCTCGCCAAATACGGTCCGCCCCGAAACAGGAGCTATATTCTTATAATCCGTTATGATGATAATGAAACAGCCGTTAAGGCATATAACAACTTTCTGAACGAATATTTTCCTGAAGGAAAGCACAGGGAAATATTGCAGCTTGAGGATCACAGGTGGATGTCGGTCAGGCTGGAAGGCAATATTTTATTCGGTGTTTTTAACGGGATATCAGAAGAGCATGTAAAGGGACTTATGACAGAGACTGAATTAAACATCAGGAAAATCAATATTGATTATAAATAATTTAACCCCGAGAATTATGACAAAAAGAATTTTAACACGAAGGCAGTTAATTAAAGACACCGCAAAAGCCGGAATAGGCGGGGCATTGTTGTTAAACCCGGGAATAAGTATGTTTGGCGGCGATGAAGCAAAAACCAGGGTCATATTGATAAGAGATGAAAAGGCAGTTGACGCTGATGGTAACGAGAATCCCCAGATCCTGCGGCAGATGCTGGATGATGCGGTACTTAAGCTGGTAGGGGGAGCCGACATAAAGGAATCGTGGAGTAAGATTATTAAACACGGAGATATAGTTGGCATTAAATCAAATGAGTGGGGATACCTGCCTACTCCGCCTGCGCTGGAGGGCTGGTTAAAGAAAAGGATCATTGAAGCAGGTGTAGGTGTTGATAATATCAGCATTAATGATCGAGGCGTGCTGAGGGATCCGGTCTTCGCGAAGTCAACAGCACTTGTCAACATAAGGCCCATGAGAACCCATGCCTGGTCAGGAGTGGGCAGTCTCCTTAAAAACTACATAATGTTTACCGGCAGTCCCTCATCATATCACCCGGACTCATGCGCTGACCTTGCAAAATTATTTGAACTGCCTATGGTAAAGGGGAAGACAAGATTGAACATCCTTGTTATGCTCACACCTCTTTTTCATGGAGTGGGTCCCCACCACTTCAATAAAAAATATGTGTGGCCATACAGGGGACTTATAGTAAGCCGTGATCCGGTAGCAGCAGACTCAGTGGGACTCCGGATTATCCAGGCAAAAAGGAAAGAGTTTTTTGGAGAGGATAAACCCCTTAGCCCTCCTGCCAAGCATATTTATCTGGCAGATACCAGGCACCGCCTCGGTACGGCTGACCCGAAAAAAATTGACCTTATCAGGATAGGTTATAAAGAGAATATACTTATTTAATGTTTATAAAATTTATGAGCCATGAAAATTTTAAGACTCATTTCAATTCCTTTGCTCTTTATCATAATGAGCGGGTGCGACTGGAATGTGCCCTGCAATATAACGGGTAACGGGAATGTTGTTACAGAGGAACGGGATGTTTCAGGTTTCAGGGGGTTATCTGTTTCCAACGGGATAGACGTTTATATTGCTCCCGGAGAAGGGGGAACCCTGAAGGTAGTTGCTGATGAGAATATATTGGAGGTTTTGAAAACCGAAGTAAGGGGCAATACCCTTAAAATCTATTTTACCGAAAGTGTATGCAGGACAAAATCCAGTAAGGTTTATGTCAGGTATTCGGATCTTAGCTCAATAAATATTTCCAGCGCAGGTAATGTTAAGGGGGAAGGAATTTTAATAACTGACGAGTTAAATATTGAATTAAGCAGTGCCGGCAACCTGGAGCTAAATGTTGAGGCAGAAAAAATGTACGTTGATATTAGCAGCTCGGGAAAGGCTTTTCTGTCAGGAAGGACCGGGTATCTTGAGGCAGGACTCAGCAGTGCCGGTAACCTTAATGCTTTTGAGCTGGAAGCTGAAACAGGTGATGTCGTTGTTTCAAGTGCAGGTAACGCAAAGGTATTTATAACAGGAGAGGCCAGCTTTGAATCAAGCAGTGCCGGTGATATTATTTACAGGGGTGAACCTGAAATCAGGAAAAAGAGCTCATCAAGTGCCGGGAGCATCAGAAAAAGTAATTACTAGAATAGCCCGGGCGGACAAAGAAAAAATACACAAGTACTATTACAATTACAATAACAAGAAGGGTAAAGCCGATAAGAGGCTGCTTACTGTCTTTTTCTTTTTCTTCCATGCTGATCTGTCTCCAGTAGCTTGGCTTATTATCATTCCTGAACAGGTAAATTTCATAAAATATATTGCCCATATAGGCAAAAACAAAAGCCAGTACCATTCCACCGAAAATTGATAACCATACACCTGTAAGGAAAAAAGCAATGAGCAGCTGCAGTTTGTAATTTTCAAGATTATTTATGTCAATAATAAGCTTGCCGATGACTACTTTCTTTACTGCTTTTATTTCTGCCAGGTTCTTCTCCAGTATCATTTTCTGGTTCCTCAGATCCGCTACCAAAGCACTGTTTGCATCCCTTATCAGTTTAGTATTTATCTGTGCCTCGATCTGTTCTATCTCTACTGTTGTTTCATTATCAATCAGGTTAAGTTCAGCCTCTTCGTCAATAAGTTCCTCTTTCCTGTCCCTTATCTCATAGTCCACATTGCTCCTGTTGTTTATCTCTTTACAGATGTTCCAGGGATAGTCCTTGTAAAACTTGAGGTTATTAATTCTGGTCTGAATCATATAATCCTCAATTTCATTCGTGGCTTCTATCTTTGTGTTTTTCAGGGATCCTATTTTGGCGTCAATAACACTATCCTTGATATAAATGGTAAACCATAAAGCTGCACTCAGAATGACTGCAGGAATGATGATCAGAAAAACACTGAAGAAGGAGGCAGGAACCAGCAGGAGAATATACTGCAATCCTTTCCTGAAAATAATACCCAGCAGCGAAACCGAATCCCTGATTGAAACTTCTCTGAAAACATTGAATAACCTGTGGGTAGGAATGATCAATACTCCGAATATTGTAATTACTGTAAGAAATATAAGAACCAGTGTGATAAAAGTATTGAAATTAAGGGCCACTCCCAGAAGGCTCAATCCCGCTTCGGGTATCCATCCCAGCAAGTTGAGGAGAATCTGCACTATAAATAGCAAAAGTATGACTGTGATATAGAACAGCACGCTTCGCACCGATTCAAGTCCATTGTTATAGTTGTTAAGTGCCTGTATTTCATTTTTATCCTGGTGGGTTTTACTTATTGACAGTGATATTTCGCCAAAAATCCATGTTACCGGCAATAATGACAGCACGACACCTATAAATACAATTCCCTTTACATCGGCAAGTATACCTATGAAATAAAATACGAAAACAGTGAATAACGACAGTATTATACCTTTGAGGGCAGCGAAATAATGATCTTTCCTTAGGCTTGCAGATATATTTTTAAATGAGATCCTGTAGATCCACCATATCCATTTAATAAGGTAATGTATTATTAGCTTGAAGATAATAACTATAGGCGGGACGAACAGTTTCAGGAACCATAATATACCATAAATTATCCAGAAGAAAATGTTCCTGAGCAAGAACAAAAATTCGGTCAAAAGCTCAAAAATAAGGTATATGCCCCAGATAACCCAGACAACGGCATCATAAACAAATGCCAGCAAGCTTACTATTATCCTTATTAAATCCCTGAGTCCGCCCTTCTTGAAATATTCCTCGGTTCTCCTGAAATTAAATAAATATTCGGGTTTTCTGCCTGTTATTTTAAAGTCGGCCAGGGAAAAAGCAAGCAGGAGGGCAGGAACAACATAATATAAGGCAAAGTAATCAATCAGAAAATATCCTGCAATAACACATATTAACAGAAACAATATTTTCTTTATATAAATGTTTGCCTTTTCCATGTTAAGAAATTTATAACCTGTTCACAATATTAATAAAAAATACTTTAAGCAAAAGGCTAAGGTCTATAAGATTAATTATATTTCGTGCCTGTAAGGTAGTCACTAATATATTCATTGATTCCTGCCTCTATGTCTGTAAATTCTCCGGAATAGCCTGCCAGTCTAAGTTTTTCCATTTCCGCCCGGGTAAAATACTGGTACTTGTCCCTTATATCTTCCGGAGTATTTATGAATTCTATATTTTCTGCCCTACCTGTTGCTTTAAAAATATTTTCGGCAAGTTCAAGGAATGTACGTGCCCTGCCTGTACCCAGATTGAAAATACCCGGATATTTTCTTCTATTCATCAGGAAATATATAACATCAAGCACATCTTTGACATAAATAAAGTCCCTTTTCTGCTCACCGTCCCCGTATGCGGGATTATGGGAGCGGAACAGTTTTATTTTTCCTGTTTTCATTACCTGGCACCAGGCATGGTAAATTACTGAAGCCATTCTGCCCTTATGATATTCGTTAGGCCCGTAAACATTAAAAAACTTCAGACCTGCCCAGTAGGGGGGAGATGTTTTTTGTCTTAATACCCATTTATCAAATTCATTCTTTGACTGGCCATAAAGGTTTAAGGGTTTTAACTTATCAATTAATTTGTGATCATCACTGAACCCGTGCTCCCCCAATCCGTATGTGGCGGCTGATGAAGCATAAATAAGCGGTATGTTATACTTAACGCAGCAGTCCCATACCCTTTTCGAATAGTATAGGTTGAGCCTGTCAAATACTTTTTTGTCAGATTCCGCAGTGTCAGTCCGGGCGCCTATATGGGTAATAAATTGTACATTTATACGGTTCCTGTCAAGCCATTCAAAGAATTTATTCCTGTCTATTTTATCGCGGAAAGATTTGTGTGAGAGATTCCTGTTTTTTATTTCACTTGTAAAATCATCAACAATGGCAATATCAGTCATACCCTCGCTGTTCAGTTTGCTTATCAGATTACTTCCGATAAATCCTGCTGCTCCGGTTATTATTATCATGTCATAAGGTTAATATTATTTGTATAATATCAGTCAAGCCTGAGCTCATCAAAAATTGCAATTATTGAATCATTTAGATTCTTTATGGCAAGCGGAATATTCCAGTTTTCAATTTTTCTTATCTCGACGAAGTTGGATATTGCCCTGATCTGAAGGAAGGGGATATCCTCCAGCAGGCATACATAGAAAAAAGCTGCACCCTCGGTTGTTATAATTTCGGGATTAAACTTGTTCCTGAACTTTTCTATAGAATCCTGGTTTCCTGTTAAGGTATTAACAGTGATAGCTTTAACCGGTATTAGTGAATCGACCTCATCTATATCAAAATTCCCCTTATTTTTGAGTACTTCCCTGATGAAAGGGTAGATATTCTCATTCATTAATTCCTTCTCACTGAGAGTATAGAAGTTATTATCTTCTTCCACACCCAGGTCTGCAAACTGGTCCTGGACAACGTTGACGACAAAACCCTGTTCAAGAAAGTAATCGAAACTCCCGGCAATGCCAACGTTTATAGCAAGGTCATAATTGGAGGCACTTAATGCCTTTGTTAAGTTATAGGTAGTAAATATGCTTCCCACGCCCGTGATTATCATATCAACGAGCAAGGTCCCGTATTTGTAACATGAGTAATTGGAATTGACACTTTTAATATACTCGAGTTTATCGCTTAGCCGCTTAATTTCCCTGCCTGATGCCGCAACAATTAGTATTTTCAAAACAGATAAAAATTAATAAAGGTTTTATAAATTAAAAGTTGTTAACTTTAGGCTTTTATAAAAAAATATAAAATTATATAAATATATATTTTTCCGGTTTATTATGGACTAACATACAGATAAAAATAAATTCAAGATGAGTGAAAATAATAAAAATGCAAAGGGGATATCTGAAAACGGGTATGAAAGAATAGACAAATTCGACGGAAAAAAGACCGAAGAACTGGTAAAACTGTATAAGGGTATTTTAAAGAATATTGAGCCTGATCCTAAACGTGAGGGATTGGAAGATACGCCTTTAAGGGTTGCCAGGTCATTACAGTTTCTAACACACGGCTACTATATAGATCCACACCAGCTTATTCTTTCGTCAATGTTTAAGGAGGATTACAGGCAGATGGTGCTTGTCAAGGACATTGAGATATATTCTTTGTGTGAACATCATATGATTCCTTTTTTTGGCAAGGCTCATGTGGCTTATATACCAAACGGATATATAACGGGACTGAGTAAGATAGCGAGGGTTGTTGATGCGTTTTCAAGGAGGCTGCAGGTCCAGGAAAGGCTTACTGTGCAGATAAGGGATTGTCTGCATAGCACACTTAAGCCGCTCGGAGTGGCAGTGGTAATTGAAGCAATGCATCTGTGCATTGCAATGAGAGGTGTACAGAAACAAAATTCGGTGGCTACAACATCTGCATTTACAGGATGCTTTTTAAAGGAACAGAGAACAAGGGAAGAGTTTATTCATCTTATAGGAGTGAAGCTGCATTAGTTAATTTAAATTCATAGATATGAAAGCATATATTTTCCCCGGGCAGGGAGCACAGTATGTTGGGATGGGCAGGGACCTGTATGATAAATCGGCTCTTGCCAGGGATCTTTTTGAAAAGGCCAATAACATACTTGGCTTCAGCATCACAGATATGATGTTTGCAGGCACGGATGAAGATCTGAGGCAGACCAGGGTTACCCAGCCTGCCATCTTTCTGCATTCGGTTATACTGGCCAGTGTTATTGCCGGCAGTTTTGAGCCCGATATGGTAGCAGGCCACTCGCTGGGAGAATTCTCAGCAATAGTAGCTGCCGGGGGACTTTCATTTGAGGATGGACTGAGCCTTGTATCCAAGAGGGCACATGCAATGCAGAAAGCCTGTGAGGTAAATCCTTCCGCGATGGCTGCAATAATCGGACTTGATGATGCAATAGCTGAAAAAATATGCAGTGAAATTAACGAAGTTGTCGTGCCGGCAAATTATAACAGTCCGGGACAGCTTGTCATCTCAGGCTCAGTCAGGGGCATTGACCTGGCTATAGAAAAGCTGACACAGGCAGGGGCAAAAAGAGCATTAAAGCTTAAAGTAGGCGGTGCCTTTCATTCTCCCCTGATGGAACCGGCAAAGGTTCAGCTGGAGCAGGCAATAGATGGTACGGCCTTCAGCAGTCCTGTCTGTCCCGTTTATCAGAATGTGAACGCTTCACCTGTTACGGATCCTGAAGAGCTAAAGCAAAATCTTAAGCTGCAGCTGACTTCACCAGTGAGATGGACACAGTCAGTGATGAATATGATTGCCGGCGGTGCCGGCACATTTATTGAGGTCGGACCGGGAAATGTGCTGCAGGGCCTGGTAAAGAAAATAAACAGCGAAGTTATCACAGCCAGTGCCGGACTGGAGTAATCTGACGAATCAAATACAAGATAAAATATGAGGAGAAAAATTATTAATTTTCTGTCTGTGATAATTATTATTACAGCAATGTTTGAATGTACGGGAAATACAAATAAGCATAGCACACCTGAAGGAGAAACTGCACAATCTGATACAATGAAGTATATACCAAATCCGTCGGGATTTATAATCCGCAAGGGTGTTAATCTCAGCCACTGGATGTCACAGACACGCGTATGGGCGCCAAAAGATAAATTTATAACGCTTGAAGATATTAAGCTCATCCGCAACTTTGGCTTTGACCATATAAGGCTGCCTGTTGATGAGGAAGAGCTGTGGGATGAAGACGGCAGGGTAATTGAAGGATCGCTGCAGCATGTCAGGAACTGTCTTGACTGGTGTGCGGAGTGCGGACTAAGAGCCGTTATTGATCTGCATATACTGCGGTCCCATCATTTCAACGCACGCAACAATGAGGGGCAGATGACACTGTGGGTTGATACTGTTGCCCAGAATAACCTTATGAAGCTCTGGGAAAACCTGTCAGCTTACCTGCATGAATATCCCAACGAAATGGTAGCTTACGAGATAATGAACGAGCCCGTGGCACCTGAACATGAACAGTGGAACGAGCTTATTGCCAGGGCCGTGAAAATAATCAGAAAGAGGGAGCCTGAAAGAGTAATAATAATTGGTTCCAATATGTGGCAGAAACCATATACTTTCCCCTTTCTGAAGGTCCCTGAAGGCGACAAGAATATAATTCTGAGCGTTCATACTTACCATCCTTACTTTGTGACACATTACAAGGCATACTGGTCTCCGGCAAAAGATTATACCGGTCCGGTTCACTACCCCGGACAGTGCATTACTGATAAAGATTTTGAAAAATATGTGGACAAGAAAAATGAAGCGCTGATGACAAGGCTTGAAGAAGAAAATGCCCGTGATATCTACAACAAGGAAAAGCTCCGGTCCATTATCAGGGATGCTATTGATAAGGCAGATGAGCTGGGATTGCAGCTTTACTGTAACGAATTTGGATGCCTGCCCTCGGTACCTGAAGAGATGAGACTCAAGTATTATGAGGACATAACGGATATTTTCAGGGAAAACAGCATAGCTTATGCAAACTGGGATTACAAGGGTGATTTCTGCATCGTGGAATGGGACAGGGAAAATCTCAGGAACCTGGAGCCAAATGTTAAGCTTATAAAAATTCTAAC
>CAZHQW010000075.1:8675-13507 GCA_964534745.1 uncultured Bacteroidales bacterium | reverse complement strand
GTTAACGTTAAGGAATGCCTGATTTGCGGAACATGGATAGGTGAATACAGCGGCTACGACAGTAATTTTGACGAAGACGTGACAATAAGGGAAAAGCTGGTAATAAATATGAATACTACGTATAACGATACACTGTGGGGAAAACCTGCCAGCTATAGCGACTATATAAAATATGAAGTAGAAGTCGGCTCATGGAAGATTTCGGATGACGGGACAAAGGTACAATGGTCTCCTACTACTTTAAAAAAGGTTAATATAAGCAATCCGACGGATGAATTGGATTCTTATACTCCCGAAAATCACCAGGATGATATAGATATTAATGCCAGCGGAGAGTGGGGAATGAAGGACGAGAACCTGGATGTAGATTATTATATTAAGAAACAATAAGATTAATCCTAACTTTCAGGCCACAGGGTGAATATTCATAATAATCAATTTTATGCGGATATTCACCCTTTTACCCTGAACTGCTGAAACTTTACATAAAATTAACCGTATCCTGATATAAAATTAAGGGTTTTAAACAGACTACTTTTGTGAAGGTATAACTTAATAACAGATCGATGTTTATGACAAGTGAAGATATCCGGGATAAGGAGGTTTTTGAATGTCTGGAAAAAGGTATCTTTTACCGTGAGATCCTGGAGAAGGCCCTGTTATTTAAAAATGAAGAGCAGGAAGAACTTTTCAGAATAGCAAGGGATAAGAGAGATAAAGCATTTCCTGATAAGTATGTCGAGGTACGCAGCGTCATTGAGATCTCGAATAAATGCAGGCAGGGATGTAAATACTGCACTATGGGGAAGAAGATGGCAATGAAGGAGTATACTATTGATGAGCCCGTATTGTTCTCCCTGACAGAATACCTGCACAAGAAAGGAAGGCGGGTCATACTTTTGCAATCAGGTGAAAACGTTGAGCAGGAATATATTAATATGGTGAGCAGATGCATTGAAAAAATCAAGGAGCGCCACAGCGACTTTGTTATAATCCTGTGCCTTGGCAATCTTGCTAAAAAGCAGTATCTGCAGCTTCGGAAGGCCGGTGCCGACCGTTATATACTTAAATTTGAATCTTCCAATCCGGTTGTATACAAGAACGCAAAACCTAATGATACCCTCGATAACAGGCTCAGATGCATGGATTATTTGCTGGAAACGGGATTCTCGCTGGGCTCGGGTAATATTGTCGGACTGCCCGGACAGACATTAACTGATATGGCAAACGATCTGATACTTCTTCACAGGTATAACCTCTCAATGAACAGTTCAACAGTCTTTATCCCTACTGAATCTTCGGTATTTGAAAACGAACCTCACGGTGATCTCAACATGACACTCAATACCATGGCCCTTTTGAGGATCATGAATCCGGGCAGACTTATACCTGCCACAAGCTCACTGGAAAAGATAAAAAAAGGCAGCCAGCTGCGCGGACTTATGGCCGGTGCCAACACTGTAACTATTCATGACGGCACCCCGGACGAACTCAAATCTCTGTTTCCCATATACTCGGTAGAACGTGTAACCCCCAACAGGGAACATTTTATTGATATTGTCGAACAGGCATATATGAAACTATCCAAGGAGGCCCTAAATGTCAAGTGCTGAAAAAGTTAAAAACCTAAGAGAGAAAGCCCTTCCGCGGCTTCAGGATTTTAAAAGGTTTCAGAAAGAAGGTATGATCCCGAAACATGGTGACTTTTTTGCATCCGGCGTTCACTACCCGCCAATAACCATGTATGCTCCTATCACACAGGAAGAGATGTTCAGGAATTATACCCTTCCCGAGGACGGATTGCTGGATGTGTATGTCCATATACCTTTTTGTATAAAACGCTGTATTTTTTGCCACTACCCCTCATTATACCATGCCGCAAGCTCCAAGAAGGATATGTATCTCGATGCTCTTGAAAAAGAGATGGATATCTATATGAGAGTGCTTGGTATTGACAGGATTAACGCCCGCTCAATTCTGATCGGGGGAGGTACACCGACCGACCTTACACCGGACCAGCTTAAGCGCTTCCTCGAATTCTTCACCAAAAGGGTGAGCCTGGACAAATGCAAACAGTTCAACTATGATGTTGACCCTGCAACACTCATTCACTCCGACGGTATTGAAAGGCTCAGGATCATGCGCGATTACGGTGTTGACAGACTGACAATCGGAGTCCAGTCCCTTAATGACAAGATTTTGAAACGCATGAACCGTTCTCACGATGCACGTGAAGCTATAGAATCGGTTGAAAACTCAAAAAAATACGGCTACCAGATAAATATCGAGTTTATATTCGGACATCCCGGACAGACAATAGAAAACTGGATTGAAACACTGGAAGAAGCATTAAAACTGGATACGCCTGAACTGCAATTCTACAGGTTAAAGGTCGAGCCCTATGGTGACCAGGAAGGAGTAATTAAAAAATTCAGGCAGTACCATCCCGATGAGCTGCCTAAACCCGAAGAGGCGATACTGATGAAGCAAATTGCAATTGAGCTCCTCGCTGAACACGGATACAATGAAAATTTACGGCGTGTCTTTACAAAGAAAAGATCGTATATATCGCTCTATGCATTTAACCAGTGCTGCCAGCTGCTTGATGAGATAGGGATCGGACTGACAGCCTTTAGCAGCCTGCGTGACCGTTTTGTGCTTAATACCCAGTATTTTGAAGAATATTACAAGTGTATAGAAGAAGACCGCCTGCCACTGAACCGCGGAATTTTGAGGAATAAGGAACAGCAGATGAGATGGTCTGTAATTCTGCCCCTCAAAAATTACTTTATAAGGAAAAAACTGTTTGAAAAAGTAAACGGGTTCACTATTGATAATGTTTTTCAGGATAAGTTCTCAATGCTGAAAGATTACGGATTAATTACCGAAAATGAAAATATGATTGAGCTGACAAAAATGGGGGCTTTCTTTGCGGATGAAGTTGTCCAGCAATTTCATGACAAGGCCTATATACCGTTTCCCGAACCTGACTACGCAGAAGGACCGCTGAATCCATACAGGCAATTGACAACAGTTATAGCTCCCTGAATGAAGATACAAACAATCAGTTAAACTAAATCCAAGCGTGTGAAGAAAACCCGGTACTTTTTATCTTCTTTAATTATAATTCTCCTTTTATCATCTGGCAGAGATGTAATCCAGATCAAGCTACCCGTAAACTCACAGTTCTCATTGATGAGAATCGGCGTCGACCCCCACCCCCTTGTTGAAGAAGGCAAAAAGGTAGCTGCCCTGCTCTGGGATGCTGTTGAGAATAACAACACAATGGCAGCAGAAAAAGTGATTCTGACCTGTGACACACTTATACAAAATAACAACAACACTGAAGAATTCAGTGCTTTAAAATGGCTGAGCCAGTGCATTATTGCCTCTGATGATGAAAGGGAAGCTTTAATTACAGACCAGCTGGCAGAGGATTTTTATCATTTTTTTACCGACAGCAGTTACGCCCATCTGAAAGAATACCTGCTTCGCAAATACAGGATAAATGACTTCACCCCCAGCAAACCTGATGTACATCTTGAAAGGCGGACGTACCTTGAAGACCTCCTCATGTTTAATAATCCCAGGCGCAACGACTGGGAAAACTCGGAAGAGATACTGAAATATATTCCACTGAAACAGGGCGATAAGATAGCCGATATCGGCTGCGGCTTTGGCTATTATTCATACAGGTTCTCACGTATAGTGGGAAGCACGGGCATGGTTTATGCCGTGGATGCGGGCGAATCATATGTGAAATATATAGATGAATTTATAAAGAAATGCAAAATAAATAATATAGTACCTGTTGTTTCAACAACTTCCGATGTTTCCATGAATGATAAGGTTGACGTTGCATTTATGTGTTCGCTGTACCACATCATATACGGATGGGCCCGTGAAACCGAGCGTTCGGCCTTCCTGAACTCGTTAAAGCATACTCTCAGGGAGGACGGACTGCTGATTATAGCAGATAATTCATTTATGAACGGTGAAGAAATGAATAACTGCTACCTTAACAAGGAGCTGGCCATCGCACAGCTTACATTTTACGGATTCAGGTTTATGAAGTACGTGCAGATTACGCCGCAGCGCTATGTACTTGTGTTTCAGCACAGGCCCGGACCGGTACCGGACTTTACAAAAAATATTAAAGCAGACACTAAACCTTTCCTGCTGAATATTACTTCGGGAAATTCAATAATACATATCGGCAGCCTCGACTCCTACGATATCACCGAAGAAGGAATAAGGGCTGCAAAGCTTGTTCTTGATGCACTGGAAAACAATAATATGGCAGCTGCAAAAAAAGCTATCGAAGTATATAATGATCTTATCCCCAAAGAAAATTTCGGAGGTGAATACAGTGCACTTCAATGGTTTTGCGAATACCTTGTTGCATCTGACCGGCAAAAAGAAGAAATGCTTAAGGACCCGCTGACAGAGGGATACTATAATTACCTTAGTAAGGATAGCAACCTGCTTATCAAAGAATATGTTAAATACAAGTATAAACTCGATAAAGAGGATAAGAAGGAAGAAGAAAGCAAAACTCTCATAGAAGAAGACAGGGAAATAGGACGCACAAGAAGGGCCTTCCTTGAAGACTTTATTTTATTCAATAACCCTAAAAGGGAAGAATGGGAGAAAACAAGTAAAATTATTGAGCTGCTCGACTTTAAGAAGGGCAGTACAATTGCAGATGTCGGATGTGGCTCAGGATATTTTACATACAGATTCTCGAAGCTTGTTGGCGACAAAGGCAAAGTATATGCCATAGATATCAAGGAGAGACATCTTGACTTTATTAATGACTTTGTTAAGCTCCA
>CAZHQW010000075.1:2786-8575 GCA_964534745.1 uncultured Bacteroidales bacterium | reverse complement strand
GAACTCATTGAATACCAGCTCTCCTATTACGGATTCACTCTTGAAAAATATGAACAGATCATACCGCAGCGGTATATGCTTACTTTTAAGCTTGATTGATAATTACTTTTTTTGAAATATCTTTGGAGAAATCAATTTTAAACCTTCTTGAAAGATATAAGTTCAGGAGAAAGGGAATTCAACCGGACCCTGGGTCCATTCAGCGCGAGTACTTTAATAGTTGGGTCTATTATAGGAATAGGCATATTCACATGGGTATCGAATGTAGGTAATTTTCTGCGCAATCCCCCCCTTATTTTATCAGCATGGGCTATAGGAGGCATGGTAGCACTTATCGGCTCACTTTGCTTGTCTGAACTTGCAGCAGCCTATCCTAAGACCGGTGGCACCTACGTATATTTCAGGAAAGCCTTTGGTCCTTTTATTGCCTTTGAATATGCCTGGGCCAAATTTTTTATCATGCGTGTAGGCAGCTTTTCGATACAGACCATGTTTTTTGCACAGTTCACCGCCGAGCTTCTTAATGTTAATGTTCATGCAGTCCAGAAACCCATTGCCATAAGTGCCCTGGCATTTATCGTAGGCATTAATATCCTGGGTGTTAAATGGGGCAGTCTTACACAAAACATATTAACAACCATAAAGATATTAAGCCTGCTGTGCATTATAATTATTGGCGCTGCCGTGGGAATCGGACTGCTAAATACTATCTCACCGGAACCGGTGGCAGCTGTAACCGTGCACCCGGATAAGCCTTCCTATGTATTATACGGACTGGCATTAATTGCTATAATGTGGACATTCGGCGGATGGGACGAATCACCCTTTGTGGCCGAAGAAATTGTCAGGCCCGAAAGAAATATACCTATATCACTGATAGGCGGACTGCTGATATGTGTGATCCTTTACGTTTCAACAAATGCCGCCTACCTTACTGTACTTGGACCGCAAGAATTTATTTCATCAGGAGGAAGTACGGCGACACTGTTTTTTGAAAAAACCCTTGGAACATGGGCAAAACTTGTTCTGAGCATAATACTCATGACCTCAACATTCGGAACAGCGAACGGTTTCATACTTACATCCGCCCGTATAATATATGCGACAGGGCGCGATAACAGGATCTTCGGCTGGTTTGCCAGGACACACAGAGCCACCAGGACTCCTGTAAGGGGACTGCTTATCCAGCTTATTCTGGGAACTACGGCTATAATTATTATGGACGATCCGTTCAATTTGCTTATCTTTACAGGATTTGCATACTGGATATTCTCAGCGCTCGTACCGTTGGCTCTGGTAATATTAAGATATAAAGATCCGGAAAGGCCTCGTCCATTCCGCGTATTGTTATATCCTATTACCCCTTTATTGTTTTTTATTGCATCTTTGATCATGACGGGCGCAGTAATTAAAAATGATATCCTGAATGTAGCAAAATGGATAGACAGTGGAAACCTGCTGAAAAATCCTCCGACCACATTTGTCAGTCTGCTGATATTTGCTGTCGGAACAATTGTTTTCATGGCACAGAGAATAAAAAATTTTAAGAATAAATAACCATAAAAACTTAAATTATGAAATACCTGGCAATCAACTTAATATTATTGTCACTGGTTTTATTGCTGACAACCTGTGCAGACAGGAGCCGTAAACCGGCAGCCGAGAAGGAAGCTTCTGCAGCATTGCCTCAAATAAAGTCCGCTCCCTGTAACACTCCAATTTCTATTGACGGTACCGATGAGGAGTGGAAGGCTGACAGGACATTTGTTATAGGCAATAAGACCGCTGTAGGTGTGTGCAATGACGATGAATACCTGTATGTACATCTTTCCACCACAGATCCCGAGCTTAGCATGCAGATTATCAACTTCGGCTTTACCGTCTGGCTTGATCCCCAGGGCCTTCAGGAAAAAAATCTGGGTATTCAGTTCCCTGTTATACAAATGCCCCCGCCACCCCCAAGGGAAGGGAATCCCCCTGTGGGAAAAGAACTGCAAAGGATTCTGGATAAACGTCTGAAGGATATTATTATCGAGCATGCTGAAACCAGCGAAGTCACAAAAATGGGTATGGAAGAGGCGAAAAGTCAGGGCATTAATGCTACAATAGGAGTCGAGCCCGGATTGCTTTCCTATGAACTCCAATACCCTTTGCATGTATCAGATGATCAGAAAAAGATAAGTATCTGCATTGAAACACCGGATATAGACCTGAACAAAATGGCAGAGCCCCGGTCCGGCGGACCACAGCCAGGAGAGGTAACCAGACTGCAGAACGTAGCAAGCAAAGAGATGAAACCCAAACCCCCGAAAATCACAAGGATATCACAATGGATAGAAGTGACATTATAAAATAATTGATTATCAACGATATAACCTATTATATCAGTATGAAAAAATGAAACGAAAAAGTATAATTATCATTTTAGTACTGCTGCTTCTTATTATTAGTATTATTGCATTTCTTACTATAAAAAGAAACAAAAACAGGAACAGGATTTTTCAGTACACCACGGTAATGAGAGGTGACATTAAAAATACCATAACAAGCACGGGCATACTCCATCCGAAAAGTAAAGTAGAAGTGGGGACACAAATTTCAGGGACTTTTGCCAGCATATATGTTGACTATAACGATGTTGTCAAAAAGGGGCAGCTCCTGGCCGAAATGGACAAAAAAATATTGGAGGCCGCACTGGGTGAGGCAAAAGCAATGGTGCTAAGTACAAAGGAAAAGTTCAAATTTTCAAAAGATGAATACCTGAAAAAGAAGGAGCTTTATGAATCAGGATATTTGCCGGAAATAGAATTCTATAAGTTTCAGTCTGCATACTATATGGACAGTGCTGCATATTTATCTGCCAGGGCAAACCTTGATAAGGCATATACAAATCTTGAGTATGCCGAGATAGAATCACCTATCAGCGGCACTGTTATTGAGAGAAATGTGGAGGCGGGACAGACTGTTGCAGCAAACTTCAATACCCCCACGCTGTTTGTCATTGCCGAAGATCTGTCAAAAATGGAAATCCATGCCACTGTTGACGAAAGTGACATCAGTTATATCTATGTGGGACAGGACGTGGAATTTTCGGTTCTGGCCTATCCTGACAGTATTTTTAAGGGTACTATAAACCAGATACGTATGCATCCCATGATGATACAAAATGTCGTCAACTATATTGTCGTTATCAATGCAGATAACGAAAGCGGAATATTGCTGCCAGGCATGACAGCCACAGTTGATTTTATTACAGACCTGAAAAAAGACGTTCTAATGGTGCATAAAAGCGCTTTGAACGTTCAGCTGCCAAAAAATATGGTTGAGAAATTCCATAAAAGGATGCGCAGGAAGATGGAATCGCTTCCCGACTCCCTCAGGCCGGAAATGCAACCTCCACCTCCACCCGGAGAAGAGGAGCATGACCCGAAGCTGCCTGAAAATGTGAGGCAGGTATGGTATATTGATGAGAACGGGGAGCTGGCAATGGAACCGGTGGAGACAGGCGTATCAGACGACAATAACACTGAAATTACAAGGTACCTTAATTTGAGGCCCGGCATGCAGGTTATTTCCGGAATAATTGAATCGAAGAAAAAAGAAAGGAACACTGTTACCAATACAAACCAGATGTTCGGCGGTGCCCCGCAGCAAGGCGGAGGGGGTCCGCCCCCACCCCCGGGAGGCCCTTAAGGCAGGCCAGTGAAATACAATTTTTGTTAAATGTGGAATATCATATGCCAGTAGTTATTGAAACAAACAAGCTGACAAAAATATACCAGATGGGAGACATCCCTGTACATGCGCTGATGGATGTCACTCTTAAAGTGGACAAGGGCGAATTCCTTGCGGTGATGGGCCCTTCCGGCTCAGGAAAATCAACACTTTTGAACCTGCTGGGCTGCCTCGACATTGCTACCTCAGGCGAATATCTGCTTGATGGAAAAGAAGTTAGCCACCTCAATAAAAAGGAGTACGCTGATATAAGGAATCAAAAAATAGGTTTTGTTTTCCAGGGATTCAACCTGTTGCCCCGCACTTCCGCATTTGAAAATGTTGAACTGCCGCTTATATATGATCGCCAGAACCGGATTAAAGATGGCAGGCAGGCTATTACCGAAGCACTGAGGCGGGTCGGACTGGAAGATAGGATGAATCATATGCCGCAGCAGCTATCAGGGGGTGAACAGCAGCGTGTAGCCATTGCACGGGCAATAGTGAATAAGCCTGCTATAATTCTTGCGGATGAGCCGACAGGAAATCTTGATACCCATACATCCATAGATATTTTGTCTATTCTGAATGAACTAAATCAGCAGGGTATAACTATAATTCTTGTAACTCATGAGTACAATCTTGCCGAGTATGCCAGGCGTGTCATCAAATTAAGGGACGGACGTATTATCAGTGATGATACTGTAAAAAATCATAAAGTCAGCTAATGAGTATCAAATGAACAGAAGATGGTTAAAAGAAGGCAAATAAAAAAAGTATTAAAGTCAGCACTCCGGGGGATACTGCGAAACCGCCTGCGCAGCCTTCTTACTTCAATAGGAATAATTATCGGGGTAAGTGCTGTCATTATAATGTCTGCTATAGGAAGAGGATCACAGGCACTTATTGAAAAGGAAATAAACGATCTCGGAACAAACCTGCTGATAATATTTCCGGGATCAAGCACTACAGGAGGTGTACACAGGGGAGCAGGAAGCATTAACCGTTTCACATACAGCGATGTTGAGAAAATAAGGAAGGGTGCTACGCTGGTAAATGCCGTAACACCCATAGTGCAGTCGGGGGGACAGATAATTGCAGGGGGAAACAACTGGAGCACGGAAATATGTGGCGCATCACCCGAGTATTTCGGCATAAAAAACTGGGATCTTAAGTATGGCAGCTATTTTACTGAAAGAGACGTAAAAATAAGCAGGAAGGTGTCAATACTGGGCAGTACCATTGCCGATGAACTTTTTCCGGACCAGGATCCGACAGGCCAGACCATACGTATCCGCAATATACCATTCAAAGTGATTGGAGTGCTGGAGGAAAAGGGACAGTCAGGTATGGGCCGTGACCAGGATGATATTGTTCTGGCACCATGGACAACAGTCCTCTACCGTCTTAAGGGGGGGCGCTATATAGATATGATCAATGCCAGTGCAGTTTCAACTGCCATGATCGAGAAAGCAGAGGATGAAATATCAGGTATTATAAGGGAAGCGCACAGACTTAATGAAGGTGAAGAAGATGATTTTACCATCCATAATCAGACAGAGATAACACAGACGGTAACAAGAACATCAAGAATAATGACATGGCTGCTCGGCGCCATAGCCAGTGTATCGTTGCTCGTTGGCGGCATAGGTATTATGAATATTATGCTTGTTACTGTAACCGAACGCACACGCGAAATAGGAATACGCCTATCAGTGGGGGCCAGAGCCTTTGATATACTTGTGCAGTTCCTTACAGAAGCAACGGTGCTTAGTATTAGCGGGGGCATAATCGGAATAATACTGGCAGTGATCGTCTCCTTATCGTTAAATTCATTTACAAACCTGTACACTCTCATAAAACCCGAAATAGTATTTATAGCCTTTCTCTTTTCAGCAGCCGTGGGCATCTTTTTTGGATTCTATCCTGCACAGAAAGCAGCCGGATTAAATCCTATAGAATCTCTCAGGTATGAATAGTATTTTAACATAAATAAATTTTTATATAAAGGCCACTGTGATATATTTGTATAATCTAAAAAACTGATTCTAACAAAAAAACATAAAAAATGAAAA
>CAZHQW010000075.1:0-2686 GCA_964534745.1 uncultured Bacteroidales bacterium | reverse complement strand
ATGGACAACAACAGGAGTGAAATATGTGACCGTCACAGCCCGTTGCCAGGATCACAATGACAGAATGGCAACCTCTGACAGCCTTGCCATCGATGTTCAGGATATTGCCGAAAACATTAGCAAGCCCGGCACACCTGTCGGTGAAACTGAGCCGCTCATAAATGAAACCTATACATATACAACAGCAGGGGCAACCTCGGACCTGGGCCATGTTATTGAATATAATTTTGACTGGGGAGACGGGTCTGCATCGGAGTGGAGCACCTCCAATGCCGCCATGCACAGCTGGTCTTCATCCGGACTTAAAAATATATCTGTTACAGCCCGTTGCGAAGTTCATCAGAATAAAGTCAATACATCAGATAATCTTGAGATCAATGTTCAGGAAAATTCTACCGGAATCAATAATGGCAGCCTTAATGAATATTCGTTCATAATATTAAATAATAATGGCACTCCTTCAGGCAGTCCGGTTATCATCAGCTATTCTGTTCCTGCCCGTTCCTATGTCAGCATATCTGTATATAATATGCAGGGGCAGCTTGTGAGGTCCCTGATAAGCAGCCACCACAATACAGGCAATTATGAAACAGAATGGGACGGCAAAGATGACAGCGGCAACAGTGCGGGAAGCGGTGTTTATTTTTACATATTTACAACAAAAGACTACTATAACGTGCAGAAAGGTTTCTTGGCAGAGTAATTAATGAAAATGAAAATAAAACCAATAATAGTCGCTCTGGCTATTGTGATGATTACTCCTTTGTGTTATGCCCAGGATGAATGGTCACTTGACGATTGTATAAAATATGCGCTGGAGAATAATATTGAGATAAAACGCCAAAAATTAGCTGCTGACATGTCTGAGTATGATTATAATCAGTCAAAATTCGAACTGCTCCCCAACCTTAATGCCGGAATGATCCATACCTTCAGCTCGGGCAGGGCCCTGAATACAGAAACATATGAATGGCAGGACCGGCGGAACCAGGACGGAAGTTTTGGAATTGCAAGTAATCTGGTACTATTTAACGGACTGAAAAATTACAATACTATCCATAAAAGGAAATTTGATCTTTTAAGCAGCCTGGCCAATGTCGAAAAGCTGAAAAATGATATAACGATAATCCTGGCCTCATCCTACCTGCAGATACTGTTTGACGGGGAATTGCTTGAAGTAACGCGCAGGCAGCTTGAAGTGACCGAACTTCAGGTTAAAAGGATGGAAAAAATGGTTGAGGTAGGTAACAGTTCAAAGGGCGAACTCCTGGATATTTTAGCCCAAAAAGCGATGGAGAATCTGAACGTAATTACTGCCGAAAATAAGCTTGAAATGTCTATCCTCAGCCTCACACAGCTTCTTGATCTTGATTCGGTCGGAGATTTCAGGATAGTAAGGCCTGAAAATCTTGAAATAGATAATTTTCCTTTGCTTCCGGCAGACACATTTTATAACTCGGCAATTGCCCGCCTTCCGCAAATAAAAGGGGCCGAATACATGGTGGGCAGCGCAGAAAAATCACTGGCTATAGCAAAAGGTGACAGGTACCCTAATCTTTTTTTAAGATCGGAATATTATACCCGTTATAACAGAGCCTCAATAAATCCCATGGATCCTGATCCTACTCATCCCATATTAAATTATCCATATAATGAACAGATTAACGATAACCAGTACAGGAGCGCAAGTCTTAATCTATACATACCCTTATTCAACAAGAAACAGATTGATACAAGAATAAGCCATGCAAAAATAGCCCTGTATGATTCCAGGTACAAACTGGAACAGACAAAGCAAGTATTATATAAAGAGATACAACAGGCGTATGCAGATGCAGAGGCAGCTCTGGAAAAATACCACTCTGCGCGGGAAGCCGTAAAAGCCAGCGAAGAGGCTTTCAATCATACCGAGCATAAGTTCAATATAGGCATGGTCACTTCCATAGAATTTAATGAGGCAAAAAACAACCTTACAAAAACCAGATCTGAATTGCTGAAGGCAAAGTATGAGTATATTTTTAAAGTAAAGATACTTGATTTTTACAGGGGTGTGCCTGTTACCCTATGAAGATAAATGAAAGACTTCAATAATCTTATCCGCAATTTCATACTCCCTCATCTCTTCTGTATAAAGAATATACGTGGCAAAGTCCTTATAATACTTTTCCCTTGTCTTTAAAATGTGTGATGTTTCTTTTTTGGGAGACATTGTTGTTAGCGGGGGCTTCCTGTCTTTGGGCCTGGTTATTTTATATGTCCTTTCCGTTAATACCCTGGCATTCTGTGAAAGGTCATCATAGGGAATAAGCATTATTTTTTCGGTAGGCTGAAATTCATTCAGAATGTTAATATTCCCCTCCCTGTATTTATCATATTCATGCGATATGGTACCTCCACCGAGAATAAGAATAGTACTTTCATCATGGCTCCTTGACAGTATCTCCTTCAAAGTCTCAAATTCAATCTTCCTGAAATGTTCCCATCCGTACCTGTCAACAATATCTTCAATAGAACCGAACCTCTCAGTTAGAATATTATCCAGATCAATATAGTTTATTCCCAGCTTTCTGGATAAATATATCCCGACATTCGTTTTTCCAACATTGCGCGGTCCAAAGAGGACTATTCTTATTTTTTTACCCATTGAATAATTTTAATTTAAGAGGGACAGCGCCCATATTTTGAA
>CAZHQW010000074.1:0-13847 GCA_964534745.1 uncultured Bacteroidales bacterium | reverse complement strand
CAGCTTCATTTATGGACACTTCACTTTGTAAGTAACCAGACTTATGATATGACCGAGGGAGGCTGGAATGGTATGTGTGCAGTACCTTCATTTTATAAATCCTATGATACAACTGATATCAGAAGAAATGCATGGATTACAGGATTACAATTATCTTCATCAGGTGATACTCTGTATTGTAACCAGGAAAAAAGAGGCGAGCCATTAATATTTACAGTCGATGTTACTTCGTTGGAGGATTCATATGAAGATGAAGGTGCGCGCTGGGTAAAATATGATTATCACGGGGCCCAGAATATGCAACTGAAAAATGATTTTGTTGTGTTGAGGTATGCAGATGTATTGCTTATGAAAGCCGAAGCTTTAATCAGAAAAAATGGAGGCGTGGCAACACAGGAAGCAGTGGACCTTGTAAACCAGGTACGTGCCCGTGCTTTCCCCGGCGATGACAGTAAATTGTACACAACCTCCACACTCACGCTGGATGCGCTGTTAGCTGAACGGGGCTGGGAATTTTCAGGGGAAGGATGGAGAAGAAACGACCTTGTGAGGTTCGGAAAATATAACGATACTTGTGATTTCAGGCCTGTAGCAGCTGATGATTATTATAATCTTTTCCCGATTCCGCAGGATCAGTTAAACGCTAATCCGAACCTTGACCAGAACCCGGGTTACGAATAGGCATAAGTGCTAAAATTCAATTTTGTAGCTTATAAAAGGAAATAATCCTACGCCATAGGACTGCCTTACCTGCTGGTAGTATCTGCTATAGTAATATTCGGCTTTGGGAGCTTTTATTAAAAGGTTTTTTATTTGCAATGCCCAGACACTTGAATATTTCGGTTTGTTTTTACGGTATGTCAGTGTAAAGTCTACGTTAAAATAAGCAGGCTGCCTGATGGTATAAGCTTCCGACCAAATACGTACCGTTGTTTGTTCTGCTTTTGACTGAGCTTCATCAATAGGAGTGTCACGTTCTCCACCTATTATTGTAATTCTGCCATTAAGTCCCAAAATATTATTTTTATGATCTTTTCCGACCTTGTATTCTTTACCTGCCAGAATATTCAAAGATACTGTATTATCCCATCTCCCTTTACGTTCTATGCCGTCACCACCGGTGTATCTGACATCAAATAAAGAAGCCGTAACCAGATAATAAAAATCGTTTTTTAAAAACCTTTCCATTGTAAAATCAATACCGGTATTCCTGCCGGTTCCTTTATTAACAAGAGAATCTCCGGTAAGCAGGCCTGTATAGTTTAAAGCAGATCTCGGGGAGTTATCAATAACCGGAATATTATATAAATACTGGTAATATGGCTCTACCCTTATACGTGTATACTCATTTATGCTTAAGTCATAGCTCATGATAAAATGATGTGCTTTTGACATCTTCAGGTTTTTATTAGGGCGGATCGTACCGGCAGACGGATAGGTTTTTTCTGCAAGATACAAACCTATTTCCTCTAACTGACTGTGGTTGCCATATCCAAAACTCACGGATTGCCTTTCATTTATACTCCATCTGGCAGCTAATCTTGGCTCAATGGAATTATCCCCGTTTACAAAGAAATGCTGCATATAGCAACCTGAATTCAATTCAATATTTCTTAATATGCTATATTTAAACTGTGTATAAGCCTGTAATAATTCCCCTCCTCCTGATCCTTTATACGACTGCTCAAGTGTTTCGGTAACATAATCATAGTCGTGCAAATCCATGTTATAATCGAGACGGTTCAAAGTGAATCCTGTTTTATTAACAAATCTTGAAGAAAACTTATGTTTTATGTATGAATTAAAGGATATCCTCGTATTATAATACTCATCGTTACCTATAACTCTATATGTTGCCAGGTCATCATTTAAATATTTTTCATGATCATATATCCTGTTGACAGTAGCAGCCACAGCAGTTTTAATACGGGTACCTGGTGAAATTGTAAGATCGTTCGAAATAATGATGGCTCCCATATCAGAGCCATCTTTATCCGTACTGCGGTTTGCGGCATATCTGGGATCTGTCTTGTAATCCCACTTCGATGAATCCGTTTCCGCTGCTGCCGATGTGTAACTCAAACCTCCGATACCAAGAATCGAGAATGTACCTGCTTTTTTTGTCGGGATATTAATTTTAAACGACAAATCCTGATAAACCGGTACATCATCTATCTGGCTAATGTTCAATATATCTGTTAAAATTAGCTTTGCCAGTCCGAATGCCGAATAACGATAATTCACCAGGTATGTTTGTTGCTTTCCTGTCTTAAAAGGTCCTTCAGCAGAAGTTTCAACACCTATCAACCCTGCCTGGAAAGAATATTCACGCTTATTGTAGTTTCCATTTCTGAATTTTATATCAAAGACACCCGCAAGCGCATTTCCATAATCGGAAGGAAAAGCACCTGTGTAAAAGTCAGAATTGGTGACTAACTGGCTGCTAAAGACAGTAACACCTCCGTGAGAATATCCTATTCCTCCGAAGTGGTTGGGATTCGGAATATCCATTTCATCAAGCCGCCATAATATTCCTTTGGGTGAATTTCCCCTTATTACTATCCTGTTTTCACCAAGATAGGAACTCATTATAACACCTCCAAATGCTGATGCAGCCCTTAGCGGGTCATCCAGGGAACCAGCATATCTCCTTGTTTCCTCCACGCTAAATGCCCTGGCACTTATCAGAGCCATGGAATTAATCGGTTTGTTCTTGTCAATTTTAGGTTTTACTATTACTTCATCCAGTGTTATCGGAGACTCTGACAGCTGAATATCCAGTACGGATTCCTTACCTGACGTTACCATCAATTCGGGTATAATATAAGGACCGTATCCCAGGCAGCTAACTTTAATATTATACCTTCCGACAGGGACTTTTTTAAGAGCGAAGTAGCCGAGGGTATCAGTAATCGTACCAAGCGGAGGTTGTAGTTGTTCTATTATTATTGCAGCTCCGGGAACCGGTGCTTTGGAATCTGCGTCATACACTCTGCCATATACTGTCTGGAATATTTCCTGGGCTCCGGCCTGATTAAACAATAAAACAATAAATAAAATATGGAAAGCCAATGCTTTCATAAAATCACAGTCAAATGATTCACCGGTAATAGACAAACTTTTTTTTAATAGGTTGCATTCCCTAATCTGCAAATCCGCCCTTCTGTTAATCATCTGAAACAAGCCTGAACGGAACGTGATTTAATATGCCGGCACCTTGCAAATAAATTTACTTTGCAATAACAATTTTTTTTGTTAATTTTCTCTGAAAACTAACTCATTCTATAAATCAAAATTTTATAAGATACCTACCGGCATGACAAAGTTTAACAACTTTCAGAAACTGCTGATTTATATCATTTTAATTCTATTAAGTATTGATGTAAGCGGACAAATAAATGGGATCAAGTTCGACAGGCTGTCAGTTGAAGAGGGACTGTCACAGGGAAATGCGATGATAACGCTGCAGGATAGCAAGGGATTTATCTGGATTGGTACCGAGGACGGACTGAATCTTTACGACGGCTACCAGTGCAAAATATACCGCCATGATCCTTTGGACTCAAGCACACTGAGCAGCAACTTCATACGTACAATGGTAGAGGATAAAGACGGGGGTATATGGATTGGCACACAAACAGGACTTAACCTCTATAACAGAGACAGGGACAACTTTACCAGGATGATGCACGATGATAATGATCCCAATAGCATTGTCACAGACGGGGTACAACGGTTATTTGTCGATTCAAAAAACAGGTTGTGGATTATGACCCAGCAGGGAATAAACATATATGATATCAGCAGCAAGACAATGCAGCTTATTACCCATGACCCAGCGAACAGAAACACTATCCCCAGTAATTTCACGCGTGACGTTGTTGAAGATGAGAAGGGCAACTTCTGGATCGCCACCTTCAACGGCCTTTCATATTATAATGAAAGCGAAAAAAAGTTTATAAATTTCCGGTATGACCCCAATGATCCTTATTCCCTCAACAGCAACAGGATACAATATATATTCCTGGACTCACAACACAGGCTCTGGATAGGGACATTTGACAACGGACTTAACGTGATGGATATCAGTAACGGTACATTTAAAAGCTATATACCTGATCCGGCGGACAAAAACAGCATCCCCAACAAACTGGTTAATTGCATTGCTGAAAACGGGGAGGGACAAATATGGGTTGGCACATCAGGAGGATTATGTCTTTATAATGAGATGGAGGACAATTTTACCTTATTCCTGCATGAAGAGGGTGAGGAAGGCACGTTGAGCAGCAGTGATATAACAACCATATTCTTTGATATCAATGATCGCATGTGGGTAAGCACCAGGTTTGGAGGGGTGAGCATATATGATAAAGGGAAATACAAGTTTGCGCACTACAAAAAAGTAAAATACGACGCAAACAGCCTCAGCAATAATAATGTCACCAGCTTCGCCGAGGACGAATATGGAAACATATGGATAGGCACTGACGGCGGAGGAATTAACTATTTTAACAGGGTTATAAACAGGTTCTCACATATAATGTTTGACCCTGACAAGCCTGAAGGGATCACAAATAATAAAGTACTGGCCATACTCCTTGACAGTGAAGGTCTGTTATGGATTGGAATGTGGGGAGGCGGGGTTAATGTCTATGATCCCGAAACTGGCAGTTTCAGGCATTACATCAGTGATCCCGATGATGAGACATCACTCAGTGATAATAACATATTTTATATATACGAGGACAGCAGGAATGATATCTGGATATGTACCTGGGGTAACGGAATGAGCAGGTATAACAGGCTGACCGATGACTTTACAAGGTTTGTTAATGATCCCGATGATACAACAACAATAAGTAATTCGGCATGTGTCATGATGACCGAAGATCACCTGGGAAACCTGTGGATAGCGTCCGAGGGGGCAGGCCTTTACAGGTATGATATGGAAAACAACGCATTCATTCATTATGACGAGGTAACCAATACCAGGGGCGAATCAAGAGGAATAAGCAATGTGTCTGTATATTCACTTTACGAAGACTCAAAGCAAAGGCTGTGGATTGGCACAAACGGCGGGGGACTAAACCTGTATAACAGGGAGAACAATACCTTTAAGGTCTACAGGATGAGCGACGGACTGCCGAACGATGTTATACTAGGTATTCTTGAAGATGATGAGGGGAACCTGTGGCTAAGCACAAATGAGGGATTATGCAAATTTAATCCCGACAGCATGACCTTTAAGAACTATAATGCCAGCGACGGATTGCAAAGTAACCAGTTCGGGAGATGGGCATTTAAAAAATTATCAACCGGGGAACTGCTGTTCGGAGGCGTCAACGGCTTTAACATGTTTGATCCCTCCGCCGTGCTTGATAATCCCTATAAGCCCCCTGTTTATATTACAGGCTTTAAACTGTTCAATGAGGACGTTGAAATAGGCGAGGAATCATTACTGAAGAAGAACATAATGGTGACAAAACGTATTAAGTTAAAGTATAATCAGAATATATTCTCCTTTGAATACACGGCACTTAACTACAGGCAATCGCAGAAAAACAGGTATATGTATATGATGGAAGGATTTAATGATGAATGGATAGATGCCAAGGGTGAGCGCAAGGTATCATTTACCAACCTCGATCCGGGCGACTATGTATTCCGTGTCAAGGCATCCAATAATGACGGGATATGGAATGATGAGGGTGCTTCCCTGGAAATTACTATAGTTCCCCCCTTCTGGAGATCTTGGATATTTTATACTATACTGGCTGTGATAGTAATATACGGAGTATATTATATTGTTAAGCGAAGGGAAGAGCAGGTAAAAAAAGATAAAGCCGTGCTTGAAGAAAATATAAGGAAAGGAAATGAAGAACTGGAAAATCAGAAAAAAGAAATAGCAAAGCAGGCAGCAGAGATACAGCAAAGGGATGAAGCAGAGAGGGTACAGAAATGGTTCAATGCGGGACTGGCAAAGTTCAGCGACCTGACCAGCAAGAATAAGGATGAGCTTACTGCACTGGCACAGGTCCTGATAACCAACCTTGTTGAGTACCTCGAAGCAAAGCAGGGAGGTATGTTCATTATATCCGACGACGACAAGGAACAGTATCTTGAACTGATAGGAAGCTACGGCTATGAAAAGAAAAAAGCCGGGACTAAGAAATTCAGTATAGGTGAGGGACAGATAGGGACTTGCTTCAAAGAAAAGGAAGTAATGCTTGTTGATGACCTCCCCGAAGAATATACAAAAGTGGCTTCCGGACTGGGAGAGGCATATTGCAGGCACCTGGCACTTATACCGTTAAAGCTCGATGAGATCGTTATGGGTGTTGTTGAAATTGCTTCTTTTGAAAAACTCGAATCCTACAAGATAGAGTTCGTTGAAAAAATGGGTGAGCTTGTATCCGCAACATTATCAACTATAAGGGCCAATGACAATATGAAAAAGATGTATGAGCAGGTAAAAGAGAAGACCGAGGAGCTGACCTCACAGGAGGAAGAGCTGCGCCAGAACCTCGAGGAGATGACTGCCACACAGGAAGAGATGCAGAGAAAGGAAGAAAATTTCAGGAAGATGGCTGATGAGTTCAAATCAAAGGAAAAAGAATATAAAAAAGAGATAAGCAACCTTAAAGCGGAGCTGGAAAAGCATAAAAAGAAGTAATTACCTTTCTGATCGTTTGCACTCTACTGTTCATGCTTAAGGTGAACAGATGCATACCTGGCATAAACAAGAATTACGGCAAAGCATATTAGCGGTATAATATAGGAAACCTTAATATCTCCTGCAAAATCAGATAACCTGCCCTGTATTGCTGTCAGCACTGCCCCCCCGAGAATTGCCATTATCAGTCCGGATCCCGCTATCTTGGTATCACCGCCCAGTCCTCTTACCGCAAGTCCGAATATAGTCGGGAACATCAGCGACATAAAGGCTGAGATGAGCACCAGTGCAATAACACCGGTCATTCCTCCGGTAGTTATTGTGATAAGTGAACATAACATTGCAAGCAGGGCCGCAGCCATAAGAAGTACTGCCGGACGTATTACCTTCATCAGTGCGGTGCTTATAAACCGGAACAATGAGAAAATGATTAGCGATAAAAGATAATAAGTTGCGGCCTCCTTTTCAACAAGTTTAAGTTCCTGCATTGCATACCTTATAGTAAAGGACCATACACCGATCTGTGCTCCCACATAAAAAAACTGGGCTATAACACCATAGGTATAATGGCGCTTCGGCAGTATCCGCCTTAATACTGCTAAAAAATCAAAGCTCGTGCCGGCATCCGAAGACCTGGGCATCCTGGTTATAACTATTGCCATCCATATAACTATTAGCAGCAGAGCTACTCCCACATAGGTTCCCATTATTGCATTCAATTCATCTGTCTGTATTTGCAGAAGCTGTTCCTTGCCCATATTAAGCCTCTCCTGGGCACTTGCAGGATTGAGCCTGGATAATATAAACAGCTTGCTGAGAAGTATTCCTGTTAAGGAGCCTATGGGATTGAATGACTGTGCAAAATTAAGCCTCCGTGTGCCTGTTTCTTCCGGACCAAGAACAATGATGTAGGGATTTGCCGATGTCTCCAGGATAGATAATCCTCCTGCCAGTATGAAAAGGGCAATAAGAAAATGAGCATAATTCTGTGTCAGGCTCGCGGGGTAAAAAAGCAGCGCCCCTGTAATATAAAGTCCCAATCCGAGTAATACACCCGATTTATATGTAAACCTCCTGATGAACAAAGCACCGGGTAGTGCCAGGCAGAAGTAAGCACCGTAAAATACGATCTGAATCCATGACGTTTTAAAGTCCGATATACTAAGTATCTTTTTAAAGGCCGCCAGCAATGTGTCTGTCATGTTATTGGCCAGTCCCCAGAAAAGAAACATCGAGACTATAAGCGCTACTGCAAATGTGTTCTGTTTCGTCATATCAGTCCTAAATATAAAAATTATTATTTATGTTCCGCAAAATATAACTAACTTTATAATACATTGACTTTAAAATCAAAATACCATGAAGAAATTTTCAATTACGGTTATCCTGCTGCTAATTGTATTTTTACACTTTACTTATCCCCAGGCCCCTTTCAGCCGGGGAGTGAACCTCACATCCTGGTTCCAGGTTGATAATCCGGGCCAGCTGCAGTTTACAAAATTCACCAGGCAGGATTTTATAAATATAAAGAGCCTGGGATGTGATGTTGTGCGCCTGCCAATTAACCTTCATTTTATGACTGACGGTGAACCTGATTATAATCTTGACCCGGTATTCCTTGGTTTCCTGGATTCCGTCGTTACCTGGGCTGAGGATTTGCAGATTCATCTTCTGCTGGATAACCATACTTTCGACCCTTCCGAAAATACTGATCCTGCAGTGGAGTCGGTACTAATTAAAGTATGGACGCAGATGGCGGAACATTATAAGAACCGCTCGGACTATATTTATTATGAAATACTTAACGAGCCGCATGGGATCCTGGATGCACAGTGGAACTCAATACAGCAAAACGTCATTGATGCCATACTTACCGTTGACACACAGCACACGATAATCGTCGGTCCCGCCGGCTGGAACAGTTACAATAACCTTGAGTATATGCCTGAATACGAAGATGACAACCTCATTTATACTTTCCATTACTACGATCCTTTTCTTTTTACACACCAGGGAGCGAGCTGGACAGACCCGTCAATGGAGTCGCTGTCAGGTGTGCCCTGGCCCTATGACGCGGGCAGCATGCCCGTATTTCCTGACGACCTTGAAGGCACATGGATACAGAGTTCTTTTAATAACTACAGCCAGGACGGCACGGTTGAGAACGTAAAAGAGCTTATTGACATTGCCGTGGATTTTAAAAACACAAGGAACGTGCCTGTTTTCTGCGGTGAATTCGGGGTTTATATACCCAACAGTCCGCATCAGGACAGGATCAACTGGTATGACACTGTACGTTCCTATCTCGAGGAGAATGATATTGCATGGACAATATGGGATTATACCGGAGGCTTTGGAATCTTTGAAGAGGGTGGAAATGACCTGTTTGAATACGACATCGATACTGCCCTGGTAAAGGCACTCGGACTAACAGTCCCCGAACAGAAGGAGTTTACGATAGTACCCGACTCCTCAGGTTTTCCTGTATATACTGATTATATCGCACCCTATATTTTTGAATCAAGCTATGCCGGAGACGGATTAATAAACTTGTATTCCGGCAATCATCCTAATAATGATAGTTACTGCATTTACTGGACGGGCGGAGTTCAGTATTGCAGCATAGGTTTTGATTTCAAACCTAACAAAGACCTGAGCTACCTGCTGGAGAACAATTATGCCATTGATTTTTTTGTGCGCGGCTCATTCCCGGATTCTGAATTTGATATCCGCTTCATTGATACCAAGACCAGTGATCCTGATGATCACCCCTGGCGGATGAGATATACTGTTGATGAAAATATTGCTGCATGGGACGGCAGATGGTATCATATTCATTTACCTTTAAGCGACTTCAGCGAGCACGGCTCGTGGGATGAGGGCGCATGGTACAATCCGGTCGGTGATTATGACTGGACGGCCGTCGACAGGTTCGAAATTGTGGCGGAACACCATGACCTGAGTGGGCGCCACTTCTGGTTTGACAATATATATATTACCGATATGGACACGGCTGTTGTAAGGGATACTTCAGCTATCAGCGGACTGCAGGATGTTATTGCCAGCACCGGTGACTTACTGCAGATTTATCCCAATCCGTTTAAAAGAAACACCACTATCTCCTACCATATTTCTGAAAAGAGCAGTATCCGGATTGCTATCTATGATATATCAGGAAAAATGATTGCAACCCTTGCTGACAGGATTCATTTGCCCGGCAGTTATTCTTGCATATGGGATGGCAATGATATGTCAGGCAGTCCGGTTAACAGCGGTATCTACTTCTGCAGGCTCATAAGTTCAGGAACAGTGCGAACAGCAAAATTAATCGTTACCCGGTAACTTAGCGACTTCCTTTAAACACCTGGAATTCGTATATCGAATAGCCCCAGGGAGTCCCCCTTTCCAATCCATTTAACCTCACGTAGCGTGCTTTAACAGGATCAAAATCAATCTCGTCCTCCTGTCCGTCACCTTCCTGTGTGGCAAAAACCTGCGTCCAACTGCTACTGTCTGCCGAAACCTCAATATTATAAGACCTGCCATATGCAGATTCCCAGATCAGTTTTATCCTGTTGATTGTATAGTCTTTGCCCAGGTCAATGCAAATCCATTGCGGATCATTGAATTCAGTGGACCAGCGTGTTGACAAATCACCGTCAATTGCATTTTGAGGCGTTAAAGTAAGGTCCTCAACTGATGATGATGTAGCGGACTTATAACATGCTACCTCATTCTTTATTTTTTCAACCTTGAATTTTTTACGGTCAAAAGTCAGAACCTCAGTGCGTATATTACTGTCATTAATAGCATAAGTACCTTTAATTAGGTTACCTGTCCACATAAGGTCAACAATGCCGTAATAAGGGTCATCAATAGTAATTCGCCCTTCCTTAATGTCCTGGTCCTTTTCAATAAAATTCATATATGACTGCAGTGTTTCCCGGCATTCCTCCTGCGTGGAACATCTGATAATAAAGTATGGGAAATAGGTGACCCCCGGAACGTTATAAGTAGCGGTAAATGCCATTTTAAAGAAAGGATAGCCCAAAAAATTCCTTGCAACAAGTCTTTCTGAATAGGCTCTCCTGTATACCACAGGGAAATCATCGTAAATAGCAGGAAGTGAATTTTTGCCCGGCAGCATACCGGCAATGCGGCGTGCAACGCCTGTTAATAACACCTCTTCATCTTCAACTCCGTTGCCTCTTATTTTTACATAATAACAGCCTTTGAAAAAATTAAGTATGCCTGGTATATAATAGCCCTGTGCTCCGACATCAATAAAGTTCTGTATTATTGTCCCGTACCTTTCCTGCGAATAAATGCCAAACCCGTAATCCGGACTCTCATGCTGGTATATTTCGATGGTCACCGATTGTCCGTCCGCTTTCTCATATTTAAGCGAGGCCATCTCCATGAATCCGTAATCAAGATAAATGTCTGCTGCTCCATCAATTGCATCTTTGAGATTTTCAGGATACCACAGCTGTATTCTACCTGCTTTTTCAAATCCTTCAATATCGGGAAAATATTCTGTGATATCCTGAGCCGGTTTTGCGGAAAGTACCTGTATTAAAAATATCCATATTACCGGTAAAACGATAAATAAATAATGTTTTTTCATTATCTGACAGTATATGCATGTTAGACTAAAAACTCACCGGGCACATCCATGATACGTTTAATGTCCCTTATCTTCTCACGTATATTGAATCCCATCGAGCATTCAATGTCGCATACCGAACACTCATCGCATTTAATTCTGCCGGTATCGACCATTTGCATTGTTTCCCTTGCCTTTGAGGGCTCCCTGTATCCGTATGCGTACATATAGCTTCTCATTATCTTTGGAATATCCACACCATGGGGACATTGTGGCAGGCATTGCCTGCAGTTCCGGCAATATAGTCCTGTTAGTCCGGCTACCTGTCCAAGGCGCAGATCATTTCTTTCTTCAGGAGTAAGAGTAAGATCATCCATAAGTGACCAGTACATTTCAAGCTGGTCAAAGGAGCGCATGCTGAATATCGTGGTATGAACGTTCTCATCCCGTAGAATCCATTTTGCTGCCGCCCTTGCATTTATGGGATTCTTCCTCTCCCTGTCCCAGAAAATACCTGCAAGGGCCTTCATGCCTAGTATGCCGCATCCTGCTCCCGCGGCATAACTTATTGCTTCTCTCACTGTGCCCGTCTCTTCATCACGGAAGTTATACGATACCAGTATCACATCATATATTCCTTCCTCAACAGCAGCGTACACAACCTCGGGTGTATGTGTCGACACGCCCAGAAACCTTGCTTTGCCTGTATCCTTAAATTCCTTTGAAATATCGCGGACCATGTCAAGCTTGAGAATCTCGGGATTATCAATGGCATGGTGATAAAAAATATCAACATAATCCATTTTGAGCCTTTTCAGGCTCTGGTCCATCTTCTGCCTGAAGTCAGCTTTAAACTCATCAGCGGTGATTTCTGCCAGGGGCATTCCCGTAACATTATCCCTGAGTCCGAATATTTTTGAGCCTATCATGAACGAATCTCTTGGTTTGCCCTCCAGTATCCTGCCAAGAATCACCTCATGCACCCCGTTTCCATAACCGTTTGCAGTGTCAAAATGCATAATTCCCTTATTATATGCAGCCTTCAGTATGTACTCATTTTCAGATGTTCCCATACTCACTATGGGCATTTTTATTCCTGTCCGTCCCAGCGTCCGGTAAATGATTTTGTTGTCCCCTTCCTTGCGGGAAACCTGCCCGTCCGCGGCTTTTAAATTCAGTCCGCTTAGCGAAGGTATCACAGATAAGCCTGCCGCTCCGGCGAGACTCTTTTTTAAAAAGTTCCTTCTGTTATCAGGTTGGTCTTTTATTTTAGTCATAATGCAGTTGTTTGAGTTTTTATAAATATATAAAATACCGGTCTAAGTTAAAAACTGAAATAACTTAAAAAAAAGTACGGTTCAGAAAACCTTTAAATAAGTATTTTAGAATATGATAGTTTAGAGAATAAATTCCCTATGAAAAAGAGAGGAATACTTAAGGCCGTATGAGCACAATTTTTTCCACGGTCTCCCCCACCTTAAGAAGCAGCAGGGAGCTGTTGCAGGAGGTAAGATCTATACTTGCAAAACCGTTTGCATCTAATAGTTTCCTTGTGACAAGTTTGCCGGTAACAGTAAAAATATCAATATAATTGCCAGGATAGCGTGGCGCATTAATATAGATAATGTTCGTGGCAGGATTGGGATAAATACTTATAATGCGTGGAACCTGACTATCATCAACACTGACCACAAGATCATCAAAAGAGGCCACTGACCAGTTGTAAGGAAAATGATTGTCCAGTCCGGTACCTGTAAGGATGAGAACATCACCGGCATTGGCCAGGAAGGGCCAGGAATTATCTGCCTGGTAATACAGGTAGTCAATCACCATGCCGTATTTATTTTCCAGCTTCAAAGGTTCACCTTCATTGGCAAGGCTTCCGGCTTCCCACTGTGCATGGTTACCCCATGAGTCACCGGTAAGAGCCACATCAGAATATTTTGATACAATGTATGATTCACCTGCCTCAAGCAATGTGCCTTCAGGAAAAGTGAAATCTACTCCTTCGGTTATTTTATAGCCTGAAATATCAATTGTTGCTAAGCCCGGATTATAAAAAGCAAGGAACTCGGTTTTCGAATCATCATTCCATGGATTATAAAAAATGCCGGAAAACATTAATGATGGTTCGCCGCTATATTTATAAAACAAGGAGCCCATATCGGTATTTATTCCCTGGCTGCTGCCCGCGTTTTTACATGGGGACAAAGATTTTAGCCTGAAATTAAATTCTGTGGGATCAACAAACAAAGGATCATCGAATAAATTTGACGGACCGGCAGGGAGTTCATCATTATCGGCAAGGCTGAACGATATATTCATCGCTGACCTGCTGTCAACAAAATAAGATGCGTCAGAGCAATTGGACAGGATACTGTTTGTAACAATAGCATTTCCGCCTGCGCTGCCTGCATTCTTCTCAAAGCAGGCAATAGCTGTTGCATTACTGTAAAAAGTGCAATGGTCAACAGTAACATGGCATGAGTCCTTTAATCCAAGCCCCATATTACAATTAACAAAAGTACTGTTTGTTATCCTGGCAGTCGACTTTTGTCCGACCGAGAC
>CAZHQW010000073.1:8510-13942 GCA_964534745.1 uncultured Bacteroidales bacterium | reverse complement strand
TTGCCGAGCATGCCATAACATTGATGCTGGCGCTTAACCGTAAGATCCACCGTGCGTACTTCCGGACAAGGGATTCAAATTTTACCCTTGACGGACTCCTGGGCTTCGATATGCATAACAAGACGGCAGGGATCATAGGCACGGGAAGAATAGGGAAAGCCCTTATTAAAATTTTGCTGGGCTTCGAGATGCACGTGCTTGCATATGACAAGTACGAGGACAAGGAACATGCGCAGAAGATGGGTTACAAATATGTCCCTCTTGACGAGCTCTTTGCCAAATCAGATATTATATCGCTTAACTGTCCCCTTACAAAGGAAACCGAGTTCCTTATCAATAAGGAAAACATAAGAAAGATGAAGGACGGCGTAATGATAATAAATACGGGCCGCGGCAAGCTTATACGGACCTATGACCTCATACAGGCCTTGAAGTCCGGTAAAATAATGGCTGCGGGCCTCGATGTTTACGAGGAAGAAAGCGAGTACTTCTTCGAAGACCTCTCCAACAGGGTCCTTACTGATGATATCCTTGCACGCCTGTTGTCATTTAACAATGTGATCATAACTTCCCACCAGGGATTCTTTACCCGTGAGGCAATGTATAATATTGCACAGACCACCATGCAGAACATAAAAGATTTTATTGACGGCAAAGAGCTGAAAAATGAAGTTTGCCATAAATGCCCGCAATAATTTTATTACCTTTCAGGATTCACCATAATAAAATATATGGGCACAAAGAAACATAAGAAGAAAAAGTCTGCGGCTTTTGATAAAAGATCACTTACAAATGCTGTTCTCGGCATATTTTCAAATAATCCGAAAAATAACTTAAATCACAAGCAGGTTGCAAAGCTGCTGTTCATAACAAAAAAGCCTGTCAGGCGGCTCATTATTGAGGTGCTGAATGAGCTCACGCAAAGGAACGACCTTGAAGAGGTTTACCCGGGTAAATTTAAACTGCGCTCAAAGGGCGGCCATTTTGTCGGCAAGCTTGACATAGCCGCGGGCGGCTACGGATTTGTAAACTCCGAATCTGTTGCCGAAGATATCTTTATTTCACAAAAAAACCTTAACCATGCATTAAACGGAGATACGGTGAAGGTGCACCTTTATGCGAAGAGGAAGGGCAGGAATCCCGAAGGTGAAGTCATTGAAATTATAGAAAGGGCGCGTGACACTTTTGTAGGCACTGTTGAGGTGAGTGCCCGGTTTACTTTCTTCCTGCCCGATAGCCGCCAGATGCCTTTCGACCTTTTCATCCCTGCAGATAAGCTGGGTGGAGCAAAGGACGGACAAAAGGTTATAGCGAGGATTACCGACTGGCCGAGGAATGCAAAAAATCCGCTTGGCGAAGTAGTCGAGGTTCTCGGCGATCCCGGTGATAACGAGACGGAAATGCATGCCATACTGTCTGAGTACGGACTGCCATACAGGTTCAGCGAGGAGGTGGAGGCCGAGGCTGCAAGGATACCCGATAAGATACCGGATTCAGAATACAAATCGAGGCGAGACTTTCGTGAAGTGCCTACCTTTACCATTGACCCCGAGGACGCGAAGGATTTTGACGATGCGCTGTCACTGCGCAAGCTTCCCGGCGGCAGGTGGGAGGCAGGCATACATATTGCCGATGTTACTTACTATGTAAAACCCAAGACCTTGCTTGATCATGAAGCGTACGAACGCGGCACGTCTGTTTACCTTGTTGACAGGGTAGTGCCCATGCTCCCCGAAAAGCTGTCAAACAAAGTATGCTCGCTGCGTCCCAATGAGGAAAAGCTCTGCTTCTCAGCCGTATTTGCCCTTGACAATGAGGCTAACGTCTACGATGAATGGTACGGGAGGACAGTCATACGCTCCGACCGCCGCTTTAACTATAAGGAAGCCCAGCAGATCATTGATATCGGCAAAGGTGACCTCAGCAGCGAAATCTTAAAGTTTAACGAGCTGGCACAGAAGCTAAGGAAAAGGAGGTTCGACAACGGCTCAATTAAGTTCGAGCGTTCAGAGGTGAGGTTCGAGATTGATGATACGGGGCACCCGCTGAAGATCATGTTTGCCGAACACGGCCAGTCGAATGAGCTTATCGAGGAGTTTATGCTGCTGGCAAACAGAAAGGTTGCCGAGCTTATAGGCAATGTTAAAGACAAGAAAGATAAAAAAACATTCGTCTACAGGGTCCATGACAGGCCAGACCCTGCGAAGCTGGGACGGTTCTCGAAGTTCATGAGGAAATTCGGCTACCGCATAAACCTGTCTTCCAATAAAGCTATATCCGATTCAATGAATAAACTTATGGCCGACGTGAAGGGAAAGAAGATCCAGGATATGGTCGAGACCCTTGCTGTGCGGACAATGGCAAAGGCAGAATATTCGACAAAGAACATAGGACATTACGGACTGGCATTCAGGTTTTACACTCACTTTACTTCACCCATCAGGAGGTACCCCGATATGATAGTACACCATATGCTGGGGGATTACCTTGAAGGCAAAGCATCAAAGAACAGCAAGAAGTATGAACGCAAATGCCTCCATTCGTCAGATATGGAGCAGCGCGCCGAGGATGCCGAAAGGGCTTCGATAAAGTACAAGCAGGTTGAGTTTATGCTTGACAAGACAGGCCATCAGTATGAAGGTATAATCTCGGGCGTGGCAGAGTGGGGCATATATGTCGAGATAGTGGAAAACCTGTGCGAGGGGCTTGTCCCGATAAGGGACCTGATGGATGACTTTTACGAATATGATGAGGACAATTACTGTCTTACCGGCAGGAATACAGGCAAAAAATACCAGATGGGCGATACTGTCAATGTTGAAGTCATCAGGGCCAACCTCCCCAAAAGGCAACTCGACTTCGCCCTTGTTGAATAACTCCCTTCTTAATCACTTTTCATATTTTCTATTATATTTGTTTTTTATCCATCAATCTAACAGTATCACAATGAAAAAACTACTTGCCATTGCATTGCTTTTATTACAGTCATTGATACTATTTAGCCAGGTTGAATTTACCAGTCCGGATAACAAAAAAAAAGTCGTTATTAATAAAATATCGGAAGATAAATACCAGGTATCTGTAAATTCTACCCCGCACAGGGTATACAAAGAAATAGTAAAGAACCGGATATATTTTATTACAGACAGTAACAGTGTTGCATACATTGCAAAGTGTAACGATGGTTATTGCGTGGTTATCGACGGAACAGAGCAGACCCATTATAAAGAGATAATAAAAGATACAATAGCTGTCAGTCCGGATCACATGCATTATGCATATATGGCTGTAAAGTACAGGGGACTGTTTAAATTAAAGACTCTTTATATTATTGACGAAATTAAACAGCCTGTTTACAGCAATCTTTCAGAAAATGCCCTCACTTTTAGTCCGGACAGCAAGCACTGGGCTTATGGAGCCTTAAAAAATAACGAATGGTTATATGTTATTGACGGAGAGGAGCAGGAAAGATATAATAACCTGGCCAAAGCCGATATAATATTTAGCGAGGACAGCAAAAGCTGGGCTTATGGTGCGTTTGACTATAAGAAATGGATTTGTGTTTCAGGCGAGCTGGAAACAGGTCCCGGATATACGGATCTTTGTGAAACTTATCCCCTGCCTGCAATAGCGCCCTTTACTGAGTATACTTATCTTGAATTAGGAATGGTATCGTGTAATTATCTTACTGTTTTCCTTAATGGCGATGAGTACTATCCATCCGGCGATGATTATTATGAAACGGAAAATAACGGGAATGTAATAGAACCGCTTTTTGAAAATAATTATGGCTTTCTTGCTGCCATCGGATGGTATAATGACAAACACAGGTGGGCAACATCGGTAGATATAAGCTACGTACAATTCTTCCCAAAAGCAACCTGGAATAACAGAGAAGTTAAGATAAAATATTATTACTCTGATCTTAATATAAAGAGATCATACAAGCCGGCTAATTTTTTAACAATAGATTCGTACCTGGGTATAAATCTGTTTGCCAGGATGAAAATAGAAGAAGGCTCTTTTGTTGGGGATTATAATGGTGTTGGAACACACATGGAAGATGTCAAGCTTGCAGGCGGACTTTTTAAAAGATTCCTGTATAACAGCAAAGTGGGAATAGGAATGTCATTTTTTATAGCCCCAAGACTTATCATTTCCGGAAGTGTTTATGGCAGTCCGGTTGATTTTAAACATGCATCGGGAGCTATGGGCGATAGAAAAAAGGTTGTCGACTGGACTTATGACCCTACTATTAGTTACCAGATTTCAACCAGGTTCCTAATCAGGTAAATATAAATTATAAAGCATTATATGGTATCATTAACCTAAATAAAATAAAACAAAATGGAACAACTTTATTATGCATCTTTTGCAGAGACTATTGGTGGTGCTTTAGCTATCGCACTTATTTTCATTATACTTGGAGTATCACTTTTCCTATTTAAGACGGTTAACATATTTTTGTGGAAATTATTTGCTAACAGAAAAACAAAATTCCCATCAAAAGCAGTTAATAATGAAATGTACATAACGGATGAAGCCAGTTATATGCCTCTTACCGTTATTCTGATAGTAATGTTTATATTAGGTCTTTTACTTGCCATTTTTAAAGTTCCTGTTCCCGATCTGCTTGGCAGGGTACTTTTATTTGGCCCGGTTATATTATTACTGTTTATGTTAGTAGCCAAGACAGCATTATCAACCATGAGTGATAATGAACATTCTAAAATTGAGCGGCGTCATAAACTAAGGCTAACTAAAATTGAAAATATTTCAAAAAGCATTGAATCCGATAAAAAAAATAACAATTTGAAGATATATAGACACCTGTGGCGGGCCCAGTATTATCTTGACTGTATTTCTTATTCGATTGTCAATAGTAAAAGGAGTTCATTATTTCAATATATTGAATCAATAAAAAAAGATATTAATTATTTAGATAACATTTCCGACGACAATTCTGTAATAATGACAAAGAATAAAAATTTAAAAGAAAATCTGAAAAGAATTCTGGGCATAGATATAAAAGAGCAAATAAAAATTCTAAAATCTTCAAAAAAAAGCGATGCTGAGAAAAACAACTCGGTTAATCAGTTAGTAAAATTTGGCGAGTATTCTGTTCCATACCTGGAAAGTTTAACTGACAAGGATATTAATGCCAAAACCTGGGCAGATAATGCATTGGCTTCAATAAATAAATCAAAATATTAACCTTTAAAATTTCTTAATTATGGATCCACAAATAAAAATAGGATTAATCGCCGGAGTAATCGGTGGCTTAAGTGTATTAATTATCGCTTTAATTATACCGGCAAAATCATGTCCCGAATGCGGGAAGAAGCTGCCCAAGTTTAGAAAGCCGGCTTCTTTTAAACAGGCTGCTCTTGGCGGATGGATTTGTCCGTATTGTGGCTGCGAAATAGACCGCA
>CAZHQW010000073.1:0-8410 GCA_964534745.1 uncultured Bacteroidales bacterium | reverse complement strand
CAGGCTGCTCTTGGCGGATGGATTTGTCCGTATTGTGGCTGCGAAATAGACCGCAAAGGAAATAAAATTGTAAAGTAAATTGTTTATACATCAAACGGATGAAAATCCAGGTAACCACATTTAAGCTGGCAGGCTTCATTCTGGCAATAACCTCCATGATGATTCATGCCCAGGACCGGATTACCGGACGCGCTTTCGCGACACGCTCGGAAGTAATTGCAAAAAACGGGATGGTAGCAACGAGCCATCCACTGGCTACCCAAACCGGACTGGACATTTTGAAAAAGGGGGGAAATGCAATAGATGCAGCCATTGCAGCCAACGCAGCGCTGGGATTGATGGAGCCGACAGGCTGCGGCATTGGCGGTGACCTGTTTGCCATAATATGGAGTACGAAAGATAAAAAGCTGTATGGCCTGAACGCCAGTGGGCGCTCACCCGGGAAAATGAACCTGAAATATTTCAAAGACAGGGGGATGACTGAAATACCCCCTTACGGTCCTCTGCCGGTTACAGTGCCGGGCTGCGTTGACGGCTGGTTTGAGATGAACAGCAGGTTCGGGACAATGACCATGGAGCAGATACTGACCCCTGCCATAGCTTATGCCCGCGAAGGTTTTCCGGTCACAGAGCTGATAGGTTATTACCTTTCTTTGTCATCAGAGCGATTTAAGGATTATCCCAATTTCTCAGATACCTATATGCCCGGTGGCAAGCCCCTGAAAAAGGGTGATGTCTTTAAAAACCCTTACCTGGCTGACACATATGAAAAGATAGCCGCAGGAGGAAGGGATGCCTTTTACAAAGGTGAAATAGCAAAGACCATTGCCGGCTTCATCCAGTCGCAGGGAGGACTGCTGACCGAAAAAGACCTGGCCAGCCATAAATCGGAGTGGGTTGAACCGGTTTCAACAAACTACAGGGGCTATGATATATGGGAGCTGCCTCCTAACGGACAGGGAATAGCCGTGTTGCAGATCCTTAACATAATGGAGGGATATAATGTCAGGGAGATGGGATTTGGCAGTGCTGATTATATGCATCATTTTATTGAAGCCAAGAAGCTGGCTTTTGAAGACCGTGCAAAATATTATGCCGACCCTGCCTTTAATAAGCTGCCGGTCGCCACATTAATTTCCAAAGAATATGCGGATAAGCGCAGAAAGCTTATAAAAGACAAGGCAGCAGCAAGCTACGAAGCAGGAGACCTCGGGAAGGACAACACTATCTACCTTACCGTGGCGGACAGGTTCGGGAACATGGTGTCACTTATCCAGAGCAATTACCACGGCATGGGCTCCGGCATGGTACCGCCGGAACTGGGATTTATTTTACAGGACAGGGGAGAGCTGTTCTCACTGGAAGAAGGGCACCTCAACATGGTAGAGCCGAATAAGCGCCCTTTTCATACAATTATACCCGGCTTTATAACAAAAGATGGCGAGCCATGGGTAAGCTTCGGACTTATGGGCGGGGCTATGCAGCCCCAGGGGCATGCCCAGATTATAATGAACCTTATTGATTTCGTCATGAACCTGCAGGAGGCGGGTGATGCACCTCGTATGCAGCATACCGGCTCCTCTGAGCCAACAGGGGGCAAAATGACAGACAGCGGACAGGTCCTGCTGGAAACCGGATTTGATTACGAGGCTATCCGGACACTTATGGAGAAAGGACACAAGGTCGGTTTTGATCTGGGCAGCTACGGCGGATACCAGACCATCATGCGGGATAAAGAAAAAGGCGTTTACTATGGCGCCTCGGAATCAAGGAAGGACGGACAGGCTGCCGGTTATTAAAAACTAACCGCTCAAGTGCATCAATATAAAGACTTGCTCAGCGTACCTCCCAAATCCGCATTCAGTTTGTATTTATTCCTGAATAACGTTACTTTTATATAAAACGCCAGCCTATGAAAACCAAAAAATCCAAAACCAGCCGGAAAACGAATACTTTTATAGAATATCTAACTCTGTGTATAATATTGTTATTCTCCCTTGGAGTAGCCAGAGCAGCAGAAGTTGGACATGTAACCCTGGATTATTGTGACAATGTTACAGGATGGGGCGGGCCCCATGATATCATCCTTGATACCGAAAACAACATGCAGGGAACAGGCTGCATAAGCAGCACAGGAGATAACCTTGTATCCTTTTCCAAAGTCTATTCCCCGCGTAATACTTACCTGAACGAAGAAAAAGGGTATCTGAAATTCTGGCTCTATATTTCCGATGTTTCCCTGTTTGATAATACAGGCCAGATAGAAATAACAAGCTCCGGCGGATTCGATGTTGACGAATACAGCTGGAATATGAATAACCTGTACCTGAAGGACGGATGGAATTACATGGTGCTGAACCTGGCTTCGGCCAACAAAAATGGCTCTCCCGATTTATCTGCAATTAACTTTTTTAGGGTATACAGCTTTTATACAGGTTCGGTGACTGTTAAGATTGATGATATCATTTTCGACGATGATGTAGGCATGCCCCTCCCGGGAAATGTGGTTGATCTGTGCAACAATACAACTGACTGGAATGGTAATGACGATATTTACAAGGACATGGCCAATAAAATGGAAGGCGGAGCCAGCATTGCTTCCCTGGGTGAAGGCACTAACAGGTTTATCAAAGTATTTAATCCGATAGATGCAAATGTCTCTTTCGAAAACGGCTATCTGAGCTTTTGGTTCTATGTTTCGGACATAACGGCCCTGGAGGGGACCGGACAGGTGGAAATCACCAGCTCGGGAGGATATGATGCAGATGAATACAGCTGGCCTTTAAATTGTCCCGACCTTCAAAACGGATGGAACTACGTATTCCTTAAACTTACCCGTGCCAATAAAACAGGTGATCCTGACCTTTCAGCAATTAATTACTTCAGGCTTTACAATTTTATGAACGATACCGTTCTGCTCAGAATAGATGACATCCGCTTTACCGAGAACTCCCCGCCGAAGCCGCACATTGTCAATCCGCATACCCTTCAAGACAAGGTCCTTTTCGGCTACCAGGGCTGGTTTGCAGCACCTGGCGACGGCTCGCAATACAACCATTGGGTGCACTGGTTTAATAATAATATACCGGATGCTGATAATGCTACTTTCGACTGCTGGCCGGACCTGTCGGAATATGAAGAAGATGAACTATATGAAACGGACATGGAATATTCAGGTGGAGAGCCTGTAAAACTATATTCAGCGTATAATTACAAAACTGTTGACCGACACTTCAAGTGGATGTATGAACACCAGCTGGACGGAGTATTCCTGCAGCGGTTCATCTCTTGCGCACTCTGGGATGCAAGCCTTGATTTCGTGGATAAGGTAACAGACAACGTGATGAAGAGCTGCGATAAATATGAGCGTGTGTTTGCTATTGAATTTTGCATACAGGAGAATGAAGATTACTGGGTCGAGACAATAAAAAATGACTGGATGCACCTTGTGGACGACCTTAATGTAACACTTAACCCCTGGTATTTAAGACATAAGGGCCGGCCACTGGTGGGTATTTACGGAATAGGCTTTGATATGTATTCTTACGCTACCCCTGAAGAGGCGCAGGAGCTTATCGACTGGTTTCACTCAGGGGCGCCGGAGAAATACCGTGCAACTGTCATGTGCGGTGTGCCCGCAACATGGAGGACCGATGCAGAATATATTGACTTCTATTCCACAGTGGACGTGATCAAACCATGGAGTGTAGGCCGTTACAACGATTTTGGCTCTGCTGATAATTTTCTGAACGAGTATATCCTGCCTGATAAAGATTTTTGTGATGCCCACAACATGGACTACCTGCCTGTGATATGGCCCGGATTCTCATGGTACAACCTTCAACGAGACGGTGAATACCAGAAAAACCAGTTCCCCAGGAACGGGGGAAATTATTACTGGAGGCAGTCATACAACGTAAACAAGGCGGGTGTGAATATGATCTTTATCGCTATGTACGATGAGGTGGATGAAGGCACAGCTATGTATAAGCTGGAGCCGCACCAGGAGAATACTCCAACCACTGGATTCTGGGTAACACTCGATGCCGACGGGTATGAACTGCCAAGCGACTGGTACCTTAGACTGGCATCTGAAACCGGTCGCACGCTACGGGAAGAAATAGTAAACGACCATGTTATGCCTGAAATGCCCAATGTAAAGAGCATAGATTCATTACATGTGGCCTCGGGAATTTATCCCGAAGTTGCGCTGCCCGAGGAACTGCATGCATGTGCCGGGGAATACAGGGAAGTACAGGCCATGATCAGCAATGCTTCATGGCAAAACTGGTCTGTCGGCGGCTCGGGCACCTCTGCCAATATATACTGTGACCAGTCAAAAGAAATATGGGTGGAAGCCGGTAACACCTGCGGAAACTATTCAGATACAATGAACCTGGTTGTTATGCCCAACCCGGTAATCACCCTGGGAGCCGATGACACCATAAATTTTAACCAGAGCATCCTTATTTCAGTGGCAGATGATTATGTCAGGTACCTTTGGAACGATGTTCCCGGGGATCCTTCTATTCTTGCCGATAACACCACGCTGGAAACCGGAGCAAATGATATTGAACTTACAGTGGTAGATCATCACAACTGCAGTGCCTCTGACAATCAGTCAATTTATCTGCTGAATCCAACCGGTATCCGGGAACCAACAAATTTTGATGAACAGGTGCTTGTATTTCCAAATCCCTTTAATAATTCAATTTACATTGTTTTCAATGAAGATGAAGGCAATGATTTGAATACTCCTTCAGGGGATTTAAAAGAAAAGCAAATATCGCTTTATAATAGCCAGGGCAAAAGAATAGTAGCCAGGCAATCTTTTAACGGTAATATCCTTACGCTTGAACTTGGCAGTCTGCCCAATGGAAATTACTTTATACAGATATCTGCAGGCGAATATGAAAAAGTCATTAAGTTGGTAAAAGGTCTCTAAAGTTGCAGGCAATTATTAAGATATGATATATGTCTAAAAAAGGTAAAAATATTATTCTGATTTTTATTGGACTGATAAGTATAGTTATCCATTTATTCTTTAATCGTCATTTTGAATATCACAGGGATGAGTTACTATACTTTTCCATGGGACAGCATTTGGCTTTTGGATACGCTACAGTCCCTCCCCTGGTTGCATTTATGGCATTTATCTCGAAAAGCGTTTTCGGGTATTCTTTATATTCGGTCAGGTTTTTCCCTGCTATTTTTTCTGCTATCCTTGTTTATATTACATCATTAATTGCAAAAGAACTAAAAGGCGGCAACTGGTCACAGGTTGTTGCCGGAGTTGGTGCGGCAGGATCATCAGTGCTGGTTACGATATTCGGATTATTTACTCCTATATATATGGATGTATTTTTCTGGACTCTAATATTCTATCTTGTTTTAAGATATATTAATACACGGTCAGATAAATACCTGATATTTCTGGGAATTAGTACCGGACTCGCCTTTCTGAACAAATACAGTATAATATTTCTTTTGGTTTCATTGCTGATTGTGTTGCCATTTACCAGATATAAGAATATATTCACTAAAAGGGCATTTTATTACAGTATGTTATTATCCCTGCTTATTGCCTTACCCAACATATTATGGCAGATAGGACATAATTTTCAGGTTATTGACCATATGAAGGAATTGCATGACAGTCAGCTTGTAAATGTAAACAGGCTAAGTTTTTTATTTGAACAATTAATCCTGCCTTTACCGTTAACTTTGCTGATCATACCCGGTATTATTTATTTTTCAGCAAGTAAGCAATTCAGCCAGTATAAATTTCTATTAATTGTATCTGCACTTGTTATTTTGCTGTTTTTGATATTTCGGGGTAAAAGTTACTATACGGCCGGCATACTTCCTTTTTTTATTGTTTGTGGCGCATTATTTTTTGAAAGATATTTTAAAAAAGAACTTCTACGCATTTTTCTTCTGGCACTTTTGATTTTTTTGTCGTGTTTATTATTGCCTCTGGGCATACCTGTTTATAATCCCCAAAAGATGGTAAGATACTATGATAGTTATGAAAAAATAACAGGGACTGATGTATTGAGAAGAGATGAAGACGGAATTTATCGTTCATTACCCCAGCTTTATGCCGACATGCTTGGCTGGCAGGAACTAACAGAAATAACCAGCAGGGCATGGCAACAAGTTGATAATAAAAAAAATTGCATTATATACTGTGAAAATTACGGGCAGGCCGGAGCGATAAATATCATTGGAAAGAAATATGGTCTACCTGAGCCGGTCAGTTTCTGTGATGCTTTCAGGTATTGGTTTCCAGGAGAGTTTGATAATAAAATAACAGAATTCATATACATCAATAAAGAACTGGGCGATGATGTAAATGATTTATTTGAGGATATTAAAGAAATAGGCAGAATAGAAAACCGGATGGCTATTGAATATAATGTTCAGGTATATTTGTGTAAAAATCCCAGAAGCAGTTTTAACAAGTTCTGGAGTGAAAGAGTAAAAAACCTGTTGATAACAAAGCGTTAACAGGCTTCCATTTTTTAAGTCCAATTACTAACTTGAGCGACGATTAAAAGCACAAGATGCTTCTGAATTATATATGGGTCGGATTCCTGCTCGCAGGCTTCATTGTTGCCCTGGTGAGGGTAATAGGTTATTACTACCGGGACTTCTTTGCCGACGCCCTGGGTATAATCTTTGACCGGGCGGACCTGGAGGTGTTTTCGGCTATTGTGAACAGCACCTTTGACATGGCCGAGACATCTGTCAAGATTGCCATCTACCTTATAGGAGTTATGACACTCTGGCTTGGCATAATGAAGATAGGTGAAAGGGGAGGTGCAATAAATGCGCTGTCAAGGGTTGTATCGCCCTTTTTCAGGAAGATCTTTCCCGAGCTCCCTGCCAATCATCCTGCTATAGGCTCCATGCTCATGAACTTCTGCGCCAATATGCTGGGACTAGACAATGCGGCCACACCGCTCGGACTGAAGGCCATGAAGGACCTGCAACAGGTAAACACAAAAAAGGATACGGCCTCCAACTCGATGATAATGTTCATAGTTCTGAATACATCGGGACTGACGATAATACCTATAAGCATCATGGCAATAAGGGCTGCCAGCGGGGCCAAAGACCCGACTGATGTTTTCGTGCCGCTGCTTCTGGCAACCTACTTTGCGACAGTGGCCGGACTCATAGCCGTGGCCATAGTACAGAAAATAAACCTTTTCAACAGGGTTGTCCTCGCCTACCTGGGGGGTATCACCGCCATAATAGCCCTTGTCATATGGTACCTCACCAGCATCGAGCAGCCGCGTGTGGAGGTCATATCGAGGTTCGCAGGCAACTTCATACTGTTTATGTTCATCATAACATTTATCTGGCTGGGCATAAGAAAAAAGATAAATATCTACGAGTCCTTTATTGACGGCGCCAAGGAGGGTTTCGAGGTTGCCATAAAAATCATACCCTACCTTGTGGCAATGTTGTTCGCTATAGGTGTCTTCAGGGCATCGGGGGCCATGGATTTCATAATAGGGGGGCTTGACAAATTCTTCGGGCTGTTTGGCATAAATACCGATTTTATTCCGGCGCTGCCCGTGGCATTTATGAAGCCGCTGAGCGGCAGCGGGGCACGGGGACTGATGGTCGAGGCTATGCAGACCTATGGTGCCGACTCCTTTGTGGGGAGGCTTGCCTCAACATTCCAGGGAACGACAGAGACAACCTTTTATACCCTTGCCGTATATTTCGGGGCAGTAAACATCAAAAAGGTTAGGCATGCCGTGTCGTGCGGACTCATAGCCGACCTTGCAGGCGTCATCGCCGCAATATTCATTGCCTACCTGTTTTTCCACTAATTCTCTTTCAGCATTGGATTACTTTCTTCGTATATGGGGGTATCTGATTCTCAGTATCAGTCAAACTGGTAGTATATTCCCATTGTGAGGAAGTTGTTGTAGTCGCCGTTTGTATATCCTAACATCCGGGCTATAATGCCGTAGTTGGCATCGGTATTCTCGTAGTCCCTTATTGAGAAGAGCGAATAGGAATATCTTATATTGGCGATGAAATTATCTGTGATCTTATAATTAAATCCGAGCAGCCAGCTGAGATCAAACTTTTTAAATGCTGATATCTCATCACTGGTAAACTTATAGCCGTTCTCTTCGCCGTTTTTGGCAAAAAGGTAACCGGGTACCAGTCCGGCATCAAGAACATACTTCTCCTTTATTGTAAAGTTTACCATCAGGGGCAGGTCAATATAATGAAGCGTCAGTGAATACGTTTCAAAATCGTCCTTGCTGGTTCTTTTCCTTGCGCCCTTGCCGTTATATTTTATTTCCATCTGTGCACCCCAGGCATCGCTGAACTTTGTATTCACGAAGACCCCTCCCTGGAATCCAAGCTTATCGAACCCTGC
>CAZHQW010000072.1:0-14342 GCA_964534745.1 uncultured Bacteroidales bacterium | reverse complement strand
GAAGCCGTAGTATCAATATACAGTTACACGGTAACTTTGGGATCACCAAGAGGTGGTGGTTCCGGTAGTCCATGCCTGGATGTTGATGCTGCGAGTGGTAATACTTATACTGCAGCACAGTTTGATAATCATCTGTCAGAAATTGATATTATATTCTTTAATGGTACAGCAAATGGATATTCATTGAGCTCTCCTGACAATAAAGATGATTTGGATGATTTCGCAGGTTTTGATGTAACAGACTGGGCATCACTTACTCCAAACAGCACCTCTTTAAAATCAGGTGTAAGTGAGAATTTTGATGGTATTGAATCCCATGAAAGCAGTTTGTTGCAAAGTGCATATGATGGTGCATCAGGGTCAGTTGTACAAAAAGTAAATCAGATTGAGACAGTTGGAGAAGTAATAGCATTTAAAACAAATGCAGGCAAATATGGATTAATTAAAGTACAAAGTGCTTCTCCAAGTTTTGGCAGTACAGCAACTGATGCCACAATAACTATTGCTGTAAAAGTTCAGCAATAAATTCCTGTGTAAATTATACATTAAGCCGCCTCAATTCCGGGGCGGCTTTTTTGTTTTTCTGGTTTAAGGATGGCAAATTTATTTGTATTATAGCAAAATCTTTTACCAAAAATATTCAAATTAACTTGCAAATATTCAAAAAAATTACGTAATTTACGTTACGTAAATAACGTAATGTAAAATATGAAAAGAAATCCTTTTATAGTCAGCGGGTATTTATCTCCTGAATACTTCTGCGACAGGGAGACAGAAATGCAATCCTTAAAAGAAGCACTGGAAAACCAGAGAAATATTACTCTTTTTTCATTGCGCAGAATGGGGAAAACAGACCTGATTAAGCACTTTTTTTATAGTATCCGCAAAAGAAAAGATATCTGTATTGTATATACTGATATTATGCCTACCACGAACCTTGCAGAATTCACGATGGTATTCAGTAAAGCTGTATTGTCAGTAATGGCACGCAACGAAAGTATGATAAAAAAAATACTGAAGTTTTTTTCAGCCTTAAGGCCCGTGATTTCATATAATGAACTGACAGGCAAACCCGAAATAAGCATAGATATAAAAAATGCAGAAACTGAATATTCACTTGAAAGGATTTTTCATTTCATTGAAAACGATAAGCTATTCTTTTTGATTGCCATAGATGAGTTTCAGCAAATTGTCAGATATGCCGAGAAGAATTGCGAGGAAATTCTGAGGTCACATATACAGAAACTTACCAATACATGTTTTATATTTGCCGGTAGCCGCAGGCACATATTATCAGATATGTTTAATTCACCCGGGCGTCCTTTCTATAAAAGTTCATCAGTCATGGAGATCGATACTATACCGGTGACCAGATATTCGGATTTTATTAACAGTCATTTTGAGAAATCAGGGAAAAATATTGTCCCTGAGGCGCTGGAAGAAGTTATTGCCGTTACACAACTGCATACATTCTATACCCAGTACTTATGCAACCGCCTGTACGGGAAATCTTTAAAAAAAATTGAACCCAGGCATGTTCATGAAACCATGGATGAAATTATTGCAGAGTACGATTCTGTATTTGTTAATTTTCTAAATATTCTCACGAAATTACAGGTAAAACTTCTGCGAGCCATTGCCAGTGAAAAATGGGCAGAGAACATCACATCCGCTGAGTTTTTAAGCGGGTACGGACTGGGAGCTGCCAGTTCTGTGTCAACAGCAGCGGAAAGCTTGCTGGATAAGGAGTTGATTATTAAAGTTAACAACAGGTACAGGGTGAACGATATTTTCTTTGCCTGCTGGCTGAAACAAAATAAAGTATAAACCATGAAAAAATCCAGTAAAAGAATTACAGCCGTAAAACTGGTCAAAAAACCAGCCAAAAAATTGGCCAAAAAACCGGCCCTAATGCGTGTCATAGTACCGGCTTTACTTGTGTCCCTGCTTTTCGTTGCACTGTTCCAACAAAGTTGTACAACTGATAAAACTGACGGGGATGATATGTATAAGCTATGGCTGAAATACGAAAAGGTGGATAATCCGGCTCTTCTTAATGAGTACAGGCAGCTAATATCATATGTCTCCGTGCAGGGAAATTCGGAGACCATGGATATAATAAGAGAGGAATTAAACAGGGCGCTGTCCCTCTTATTGAAAAGGAAGGTCAGGGTGACTGATTCAATAGCAGGTGACGGCACGCTTATAATTGGCACCCCTGAAACATCACCGGTAATTAAAAGTCTTAATATTTCCGCTGAGCTCGATACCCTCGGGTGGGAGGGATATATTATAAAGGCAGCGGAAATTGGTGGTAAAAAAGCGATTATAATTGCTGCCGGCAGGGAGTCCGGACTACTGTATGGGACTTTTCACCTGCTGAGGCTCATGCAGACACAAAATAGCCTTAAGGATATTAATATTGCAGAAAAACCGCGTATTCAGCGCCGTCTTCTTAACCACTGGGATAACCTTGACAGGACGGCCGAAAGAGGCTATGCAGGCAAATCTTTATGGAAATGGGACGAGCTGCCCGAAAGGATTGATCCGCGGTACAGGGATTATGCCCGTGCCTGTGCTTCCATAGGCATTAACGGCACTGTGATCAACAACGTCAATGCCAGTCCGGTTATCCTCACGCGGGAATACCTTAAAAAAGCCGAAGCCCTGGCCGATGTTTTCAGGCCTTACGGCATAAAAGTCTATCTCTCGGTAAACTTTGCCTCACCCCTGAGTCCGGATACGGAAGCAAAGGGCAGGAGCAAAGGCATAGGAAACCTGGGCACTGCCGACCCCCTTGATCCGCAGGTCAGGGAATGGTGGAAGGAGAAGGTCTCAGAGATCTACGGGTGTATACCGGACTTCGGGGGATTCCTGGTAAAGGCCAACTCCGAAGGTATGCCCGGTCCGCAGGATTACGGGAGGACACATGCTGACGGAGCCAACATGCTGGCTGAGGCACTGAATGATTATAACGGCATAGTAATGTGGAGGGCCTTTGTCTATGAGCCCGATGTTGATCCCGACCGTGCAAAGCGCTCTTACAAGGAATTTGTTCCGCTTGACGGAGAGTTTGCTCCTAATATTTTTGTGCAGGCCAAGAACGGGCCCATAGATTTCCAGCCCCGGGAGCCCGTACAGCCGCTGTTCGCTGCCATGCCCCACACTCCCCTTATGCTTGAGCTGCAAATCACACAGGAGTACCTTGGCCATTCCAAGCACCTTGTTTACCTTGCACCGATGTGGAAGGAGTACCTTGGTTTTGATACCTATGCCAGGGGCAGTGGTTCTGAGCTTGCAAAGATTATTGACGGCACGGTTCAGAATTACCATATGACAGGTATGGCCGGAGTAGCGAATACAGGTGATGATGACAACTGGTGCGGCCACTTTTTTGCACAGGCTAACTGGTATTCATTCGGGCGCCTGGCATGGGACCATACTCTCACAGCCGCAAATATAGCAGATGAGTGGATAAGGATGTCCGTAAGCAATGATGATGAAGTGGTCGGTACCATAAAATCAATGATGATGGATTCATGGGAGGCTTGTGTTAATTACATGACACCTCTCGGATTACACCATATCATGCAGGAGGGTTATCATTACGGGCCCCAGCCGGACCATGACAAGGGGCGTACGGACTGGACATCGGTATATTACCACAGGGCGGACAGTGCCGGAATCGGATTCGACAGGAGCTCCTCAGGCAGCAATGCAACTTCCCAGTACCGTCCACCGCTGAGGGAGCAGTTTGATGACATTAATACATGCCCTGAAAAATATCTTTTATGGTTTCACCATGTAAACTGGGATCACAGGCTTAGATCAGGCAGGACATTGTGGGAAGAGCTTTGCCACAGGTATTACAAAGGTGTTGGCTATGTCGGTGATATGGCTGTCAAGTGGGAGTCGCTCAAGGGTAAAATTGACAATGATATTTACCTGCATGTGCGGGACAAGCTGCAGGTCCAGTTAAAGGATGCTGCAGTATGGAGGGATACATGCCTTGGCTATTTCCAGAAGTTCAGTGGTAAGGAGATTAAAATTTAAAATGGTTTGATTACTTCTTTATTATTGTCTGAAAAAATTATTATTTTTATTAAATTGATAAAAAAAAGATTTATGAATAATAATGAGGATCGTAATAAACAGGAAGGAAAAATAAAATCGCTGTTTAAAAAACTTGATCCCGGAAAATTCAGTATAAAAAATAAAATCCAGTTACTGATATTTGTTTTGGTTTTCGGCACTCTTCTGCTGGTAAGTGTATTCGGACTGATTTACCACAGGAACGTAGTATTCAGGAAGTCGGTAGATGAGCTTACATCATTACAGGAATCAAAAAAGCAGCAGATAGAATTATACTTTGCGCAGATAAGAAGCCAGGTACAGCTATTGTCCGATAATGAGGTGGCTGTGAATGCATTACTGGAGTTCAGGGATGCCTTTAATATTATTGAAGAAGATAATTATTATACTTCATCTGTAGGAGGCCTTAGAGATATGTCGGTCAGTTTAGATGAATTTTACAAAACAGAATACATAGAAAAAATCAACAATAAGCTTGGAATTGACCTTGATGTAAAAAGCTTTATTCCTGACGGCAACAATTCAAAGATCCTTCAATATTTGTATATTGCCAGTAATCCAAGGCAGGCTGCAGCCAGGCATATGTTAAACCGCGCTGATGACGGCAGTGTTTACAGCAGTGTCCATGAAAAGTACCACCCCTTTTTCAGGGAATGGGCTGATAAATTCGGTTATTCCGATATATACCTTGTAGACAGCAAGTCGGGTAACGTCGTATACTCGCTAAAGAAGAAATTTGATTTTGCCACAAACCTGGCATCAGGACCATACAGCAGCAGTAACCTTTCCATTGCCTGCAAGTCAGTTGCAGGATCAGCTAATGCCGGCTACACCGTTACCGTTGATCTCGAAAGATATATGCCCGCTTTTTTTGAACCTTCAATGTTTATTGCCTCACCTATATACTACTATTCGGAAAAATTAGGCATTCTTGTATTTGAAATACCTGCTAAAGAGATAGACGTGATGCTGTATGGTTCAAAACCCAATGAAGATGCTAAGGCCAACGCTGATATTCAACCTATTATAGTTGGCAGTGACAGGTATTTAAGAAGCAATGACCTAAGGCTTATAAATGACAGGGATAAGTATCTGAAGTCTTTAAGAAAGGCAAAAGCAGATATTAAAGTTGTCAATGATATTGAAAAATATTCTACTGCTGCACTTGGAGAGTATATCGGGAAGGAACTTTTTAAAGACAGGGAGGCAGGATATCCCGGACAGGGCAAATACTGGGATCTGACAAAGACGAAGTTCCTGTGTACATACACCCCCCTCGATATAAAAGACCTTGAGTGGGCCCTCATTAATCAGTCCGGTTACAGGGTCCTGTTCAAATCCGTAAGGCATATAACTTACCTGCTTATTCTGATAGGCATAATTATTATCCTGATATCCCTGTATGCAGGAGCATCTTACAGCAAAAATCTTTCCGGACGCATAAAGAATATCAACAGCTCACTGGTAACATTGTCAAAGGGTGAGACGCTCAAAGACCTTGGCGATTCACTGCATGACGAACTGGGTGAGACAACTGAATCCTTGAATAACCTTATGCACCGTATCAATGAAGCCTCGGAGTTTGCTGTAAATGTTGGCGAAGGCAGGTTTGATCAGGAATTCAAATCCTATAGCGAGAATGACAAGCTGGGTGTATCGCTGGAGAAGATGAAAAACAGCCTGATAGATGCCCGCGAAGAGGAAGAAAAGCGAAAGCGCGAGGATGAGGTCCGGAACTGGATTTCAAACGGTATCGCCAGGTTCAATGATATCCTGAGGACGGACAATGACAATATTGAAAAACTTTCATTTAACCTGGTAAGGAACCTGGTTGATTATTTGTCCGCCAACCAGGGAGGCATATTCCTTGTTGAGGAAGAGGAGAATAAGGAACCGTATTTAAACCTTCTGGCTTCCTATGCTTTTGAAAGAAGAAAATACCTTAAAAAGCAGATACAGATAGGGGAGGGACTTGCCGGAACATGTATGCTGGAAAAGAAGACCATATTCCTTAAGGAAATACCGGAGGATTATGCTGAAATAACATCCGGACTGGGTAAGGGCAGTCCGCGAAGCCTGATGATCGTGCCAATGAATATGGATGATCAGGTGTTGGGGGTTCTGGAACTGGCGTCGCTTAATGAATTTAAGCCGCATGAAATAGAGTTTGTCGAGCAGGTTGCTGAAAGCATAGCTTCGACTATGGTCACGGTAAAGCTGAACATAAAGACGGCGCAGTTATTGAAGGAATCCAACAAGCGCGCTGAGGAGCTGTCGCAGCAGGATGAAGAAATGAGGCAGAACCTCGAGGAGATGCAGGCTGCGCAGGAGGAATTAAGAAGAGTGAAAGAGGAAGAGAAGAAAGTTGCTGATAAACACCAGAAGGAGCAGGAAGAGCTTATGAGCAGGCTTAAGTCGCAGAATGAGGAGCTTAACCAGATGCAGTCAGACCTGGTCCAGGAGACAGCCCTGTTGAAGAACCTGATGAATTTCAGTCGCGATTACATATATTTCAAGGACAAAGAAAGCAAGTTTATGAGGATAAGCAAGACTATGGCCAAGTCATTCGGATTTAAAAAGCCCGAGGATGCAATAGGCAAGAGCGATTTTGACCTCTTTACCGAAGAACATGCCAGGCCTGCTTATAATGATGAAATGGAGATTATCAGGACAGGCAAGCCCATAGTAAATAAGATAGAAAAGGAAACGAGGGAAGATGGCAGGATTACATGGGTGACAACAACCAAGATGCCCCTTATTGATGAAAAAGGAGAAATCATAGGCACTTTTGGTGTATCATCAGATATTACCCATATCAAGAATCTTGAAATCAAGGCACGGGAAATTGAGGAAAAGACTAAGAAACTCCAGAAAGAGCTAAAGGAAAAAACAGCATTGTTAAATAAGCTTAACAAGGGTAAGGGGAAGAAGTAAAAAATCTGTCATTAGCTTATACAAAAGAATAATTTTTTTATTTTTGCAGCCTGTTAAAAAAATGTAATTAACACTGGCTCCGTAGCTCAGTTGGATAGAGCAACAGCCTTCTAAGCTGTGGGTCGTGGGTTCGAATCCCGCCGGAGTCACATCCTGCTAATAAGACCTGTTAATAAAATGATAATTAGTGCCAGCAGACGGACCGATATTCCTGCCTTCTATGGGGATTGGTTTATTGAAAGGATAAAGGCCGGGTCAGTTTCAGTAAAGAATCCTTTCAACAGCAAGATTGTCAGGAAGGTGCTTTTAAATCCCGACGCAGTGGATTGCATAGTGTTCTGGACCAAGGATCCGGGTCCCTTTTTAGATAAACTGGAACTCCTGCGGCAGTACAGCTATTATTTCCTGTTTACTTTAACCCCCTATGATAAAGAGCTGGAAAAGAATGTCCCTCCTAAAAAGGAATTAATTGGCACTTTCAGGAAGCTGTCCGGTATGATAGGAGAGGCAAGGGTTATATGGAGGTATGATCCTATCATTTATACCGATAGTATTAATATGGATTATCACATTAAGAATTTTGAGTTCCTTGCAAAAGAGCTGCACGGGCATACTACTAAGTGCATAATCAGTTTTTTATGCATGTATAACAAATGCAGGAAGAAGCTGCAGGGCACCGGGGCAAGGGAGCTAACAGAAGATGAGATGTATGCCCTGTCCGCAAATATTGCAGACATAGCGTACAGTTATGGTATTGCGGTTGAGGCCTGTGCCGTAAAAACTGACCTGTCCTCCGTACGAATACTCCGGAAGGCGGGCCTGTCCTCCGTACGGATACTCCGGAAGGCGGGCCTGTCTGCTTGCGGAATTTATCCGGGAAGCTGCATAGACAAAACATTGATTGAAAAGATTACGGGAAAGAAACTGGAAACAGGCAGGGACAAAAACCAGAGGAAGGAATGTAATTGCTATGAGAGCTTTGATATTGGCCAGTACAACACCTGCCGTCACAACTGCCTCTATTGTTACGCAAATAAGGGGGACAGCGCCCATATTTCGGGGACTGTACCTCTAACAACAAAAAACATGGGCGCTGTCCCTCTTACAACATGAATCTGAAATTACCTAGACCGATATCGTTAGGGTTACTGTTAACCTACAAATGTTCTGCAGCATGCAAGCATTGCATGTATGCATGCAGCCAGAAATGGAAGGCTGATTATATAAGCAGCAAGAATCTGTACAGGCTGCTTTCCCTGATGTCAGACCTTATTGAACCCGCCCCTTTTGGCGCAAAAAATATAAGCCTTAATTACGGCTTACATTTCACCGGCGGGGAGCCTTTTTTAAATTTCGATCTGCTGGCTGAGGCAGTAGAGATAGCCGAGGAGCTGGATATACCATCAACATTTGTTGAAACTAACTGCTTCTGGGCTGTCAGCGATGAGATGGCACGCGAGAAACTGGCAATACTTAAAAGCAAGGGCCTTAAGGGTTTGCTGGTGTCTGTAAATCCTTTTTTCCTTGAGTACATCCCTTTTGAACGCACGGAAAGGGTGATAAAATACGGGTACGAGCTGTTCGGACAAAACCTTATTGTATACCAGCACGAATATTACAAACGTTTCAGGAGCCGCAATATAAGCGAGAAGATGTCTTTCGAAGATTTTATAGCTTCAGAGGGCCGGAACGACTTTGCCAGGAACACCGAGTTTTTTATATCGGGGCGTGCTCCATATAAAATCGACCGGTATAATATTTATCCCAGGTACAGGGCAACGCAGCTCTTTGACCAGCCCTGCAATCCGCCATTCATGCGAAGCTGGCATAACCATGTTGACAACTACGGCAACTTTGTCCCCGGATACTGTGGCGGACTATCCCTGGGAAGCTTCTATGATATTGATTTACTGATAAATGAAGGCATAGAACTGGATAATTTTCCCGTATTAAAGCATATTATATACGAGGATTTTGAGGGATTATTGTCATTTGCCGGGGATCACGGATACAGGGAGGTTGAGGGCGGATATCTGTCCAAGTGCCATCTTTGCGTGGATATAAGAAGATACCTGGCGGCTAATGATAATTTCAGGGAACTAAAGCCCGAAGAATTTTACCGGCGGCTTGACGATTGATACAGGCCAAAGCTTCAGCAGTCAGGTTATACCTTTTGCGACTTCTTGCCCTTATGTTCTATGATCTTCTTTGTATGTATTTTCCCTTTTGCTTCGGCTTCCTTGAATTTACTTATGGTATGAGGCGGTTTTTTTGCACTGTCGGAGGTCTCCGCTTTTGGCCCCTCGGCAGTCTCCTCTGATTTGCCTTCCTTTTCCTTTTCCTTTTCCTTTTCTTCCTCAACGTCAAACTTCAGCAGATCATGTTTGTGAAGTATATTATACCAGGTTACAACTTTCTTTATATCAGAAACATACACTCTATCGCGGTCATAGTCCGGCAGGATCCCGGCGAGGTATTTTTTCAATTCCTCGTCCGACGACTTATGATTTATTGCCTCTCCGCCATTTTCCTTCTCAAATATTTTCTTAAAAACATCAGCCAGGGGCACTTCTTTGTCGCTGGTGTATACGGCAATATCTTCCAGTGTTGTTACCTTATGGGTAGTGTAGATACATGTTCTTTTCTTATCTTCAAAAGACTCAACAATGATACCCTGCCGGCCCTGGGAGATATATTTATATAATCCGCTAAAGCCTGAAATGGAAAGTATGTCTTTTAAATTCATAACCTGATAATATTTTTAAAATTCAAATTTATTATTTTATTTTTTTTTATACTATCCCTCTTTCTTTTTTTATAGCCTCATATGCTTCATTTATATGCTGGAACTTCTCATTTGCCTTTTTCCTGATGTCTTCGCCCAGGTAATTTACCTTATCGGGATGGTACTTGACCGCCAGCTTTCTGTATGCTTTTTTTATTTCTTCATCTGTTGCCGTCCTGTCAACACCGAGAATGATATAGGCCGAGTCAGTGGATTTGATGAACATGTTTTTAATGGATCCCGAGTCGGTAGAGCTTATGCCCAGGTAGTATGCTATCTGCTCGATAAGCTTCAGTTCCACAGGATCTATCCTCCCGTCGGCATTAGCTATGCCATATAAGAAATGAAGCAGCTGGAGCCTCGATGAATAGTCCATTCTATGCCTTATCTGCTGGCTTATTTCGCTGACGTTGATGTTCTGTTTAAGTATGTCCCTCAGCATCTGTAAAGCTTCCGAGGCAGCGGTAGTGCCGAATGCCTGTACAAAGTACTTTTTAACGTAGTCGAGTTCCGAGCGGACAACCCTGCCGTCGGCTTTCATTATTGCTGCAACCAGCACCAGGAGGCTTGCCACGAAGTCGCCAGGTGTTGTTGTGTGTTCGCCATGTATCACTTCAACCTTTGTGGCATCAATGAATGATCCCACTGCGAATCCGAAAATCGCTCCAAGGGGGCCCCCGAATGCCCAGCCGAGGCCTGCGCCTATCCATTTACCAAATTTCCCCATTATGCTGCTCTTTTTAAATTACTGTTGCCTGCCGCTTCCAATATTAACCAGTTTATTGTGTATTTCCATGATCTGCGGTAAAATTAAATTTTTGCCGTCATTATTAATAATATAATGGGCATGTTTTATTTTTTCCTTGTCAGGAAGCTGGTTTTTTATGATATTTCCAGTTATTTGTTCTGTATAGCCCTTGCTGCCAAGCACCCTCGATATCCTGGTCTTTTCCGGAGCAATGACCACAATAATTCTGTCCATAATTTCATGCGTTCCACTTTCGATAAGTATCGCGGCCTCAAAAAGAATATACTTCACATCCCTTTGCGCAGAGGCCCACTCAAGGAAGTCAGTCCTGACTGCGGGGTGTACTATGCTGTTAACCTTATCAAGAGCTTGCTTATTATTAAAAATGATCCCAGCCAGTTTACCACGCCTGACTTTGCTGCCGTCATAGATGCCGGTACCGAAAAGCTCAATAAGTTTATCCCTGATATCGGTTCTCGTATCTGTAAGTACTGCAGCCCTGTCATCAGCATGATAAACAGGGATGTCCAGTTGCCTGAATACTCTGCAAACAGTAGATTTACCGCTTCCTATGCCGCCTGTAATACCAACCTTTAGCATTACTTCTCGATTAAAAATTCCACTGATGAGGGGTAGAGTGTTAGTGAATGAACATAGCCGGGAATATTATTCAGCATTACCTTAAGCTTTGAACTCATTGAAGATTCGATACTGTTATAGTCAACATACGGTTCGAGCATCCCGGGATCAATCTTATTGAAATAGCTCAGGGTTATAGTATAGGTTATCCTTACTGAGCTCGGGAATGTCTTAAGGGTCAGGCTGTCAGGTACATTTACCTGCCTGATATTCGCCAGGTAGCTATGTTCGGTGTATTTGTCAACCGGTATGAGCAACCTTACCTTTTTCCTGGAGAATGCAACCTGGTCAATTTTTTTCAGCGCACATACTTTCTCAATGGAATCAGTAACATTATTAAGGCTTATAGGTTCTGTATAAACATTTTTAAGTGTGTCAATGATATTTTGGGGTCCCGATACAATAATGCTGTCCGGTACAAAGGCCATCTTGCCGTTAATCATATACTGCCTGGCAAATATATTGGGGTAGTTGGCAATATTGTGTTTTATACCTGCCTTTTTGGTAACTACTTCGGTAAACCTGAAGAACAGTGTGTCGGGAGATATGTTAAGTATTGTAAGGTTGCCGAGCTCCTGCGAAAGAGGTTCCCTGGCTATACTCGTCAGCACGTAACATGAGTCCGTTCCGATAGAGTTCATTGTATATGAGCTGACATTAAACTTAAGGGGGCGAAGGAAGAAGCTGTACTTATGTGCCAGTATGGTGCGGCCTATTGCCCTGACCTTAAGCTTTAGCCTGTCAGGCGGCTCATTCATAAGCACCTTGTTTTCAGGGATATTATCATATTTAACAGGGTACAGGATCTCAGTCTCATATACCTCGCTGAGTGATCTTATTACCCAGAATATTGTAGATAGTAATACAAAAAAAAGGAAAAGCAATATTTTCTGCTGGTACTTTCTTCTGAAAATGATGATTCTTTCCGGCAGTTCATTCAGAATGTTCAATAAACCTCTGATATATTTTCTCCTGGTTTCCAATATTCAATGGGGTTTAAAGCATTAAGACAACGGACCTTAAACCCATATATTACGGCCGTGCTTCTTACTTCTGTGCAGCCAGGTCACTGGGATCTTTCAAAATAGCGCTTTTGTCGACCTTCAGCAGTACATTGTTTCCGGCATCAATTGTTATGATGTTTTCTGAAATGTTGTTAATCTTTCCAAATATACCGCCGGTAGTAACTACTTTGTCGCCTTTCTTGAGGTTATCCCTGTAATTTCTTAGTTCTTTCTGCTTTCTCATCTGAGGCCTTATCATGAAAAAGTAGAATACGACAATAATTAACAACAGCGGCCACAGTGACTGAAGGGGACTCTTTCCCGTTGTTCCCTCGCCGGCTTGGTAGAGGATAATACTAATAAGGTTAATCATATTATATAGTTTTACAATTAAAGTCTAACAACTTAAAACAGGCTGCAAAGTAATAACAAATTTATCATAACAACAAGTTTATTAATGTCATTCGTTCACAAAAGCCTTTCACTCCTGCAAATTTTCGCCGATAAGCCCCCTTCCGCTTTTTTTCACAATGTTTTTTTCTTTCAGGTGGGTTATAATCTTGTCCAGCAATCCGTTTATAAAGACACTGCTCTTGCTGGTGCTGTAATACTTGGCTATCTCGAGATACTCATTAAACGTTACCTTGGTGGGTATGGACGGAAACTCTATAGCCTCTGCAATGGCTGTTTGCATGATAAGTATATCAATAAATGCTATACGTTCTATCTCCCAGTTTTTGGCATACTCTTCAATAAGTTTCCTGTATTCTTCACTTTTAAGAATAGCTTTTCTGAAAAGCCTCTTAACAAACTCAATATCTTCCTCGTTTTTGAACAGCGGCAGTATTTTTGCCGAGTCGCCGTCAGACTCCCTGAATTTCCTTATTGTCTTTATAATGATGCTTATCACAAATTCCACCTCATCGTTCCAGTAAATACTCTGTTCTTCAAGGTTCTGGTACAGGTGTTCAAAAACGGCGACATCCCTAACAAATATATTTGTAAACAGCTTTTTGTCTTCTTCATAGGAGCGGTCGCTACGGCTCATATATTCCTTGTAGTAATCCGATTCCTTAATATTGTTAAAGAGGTTTCTGACAAGCTCGGGATAGTTGATCCAGCTGAGTTTTTTATTTTTCAGGTATTCATTGAGCTGCCTGTTGATCCTTAGCTGCGCAATAATCTTATTATCAATGAATTTCGTATTTGGATTCAAATCTTCCCAGGTGGGTATTTTCTTTTCCCTGGCTATTTCAATACGGTTCAGGGCATAGTCAGCAACATCAATAATAAGCAGCAAAAGATAGTGGTATAGGTCATATGTCTTCTGTATGCTGAAGAACAGCTCTTTTTCCGCATTATTGATAGAACTGGCCGATGATTTATAATAAGCGTAAAGAAGCTGTATTATTTTAATTCTTAATATCCTCCTGCTGACCATAATTTTAAAGAACCTGAGCAGTTATATTTGCAAGATTAATAATGCATTGCAAAGTAAATGCAATTTTTATAAATAGCAACTGAAATTCTCAAATATTAAATTCCCCGGTTCCCGTTTTTTGAAAATTATGTATTATAAACCTCTAAAGACTATGATTTTAAAAAATAATGTTTATTTTTGAATTGGCAATTAATCTGTACTAAAACCTAAACCTATGATTGAAGAAGGAAATGAAAAGCAGGAAAGCACTGAGAAAGTTGAAAGGCAAGAAATTTTCTCTAAAGCAGTAAGAGCTGGCAAAAGAACGTATTTCTTCGATGTTAAAGCTACAAGAAGGAATGACTATTATCTGACGATCACAGAAAGCAAGAAGCGTTACCATAGGGATGGCCGTTTCTACTTTGAAAAACACAAGATTTTCTTGTACAAAGAGGACTTTGATAAGTTTTCAGAGGGACTATTGGAATCTATTGAGTTCATTAAAAATGAAAAGCCCGAGCCTATTGAACTACCTGAAGATCATAAGGCCGAAGGCACAGAGAACTACACAGATGTTGAGTTCGAAGATCTTGAAAGTGTTGAGGCGGAGGAAAAAGAACCAAAATCAAAGAAAAAGAAATAAAGTAAAAAACGGATAATGAAAGTTATCCGTTTTTTAATATTGTCTTACAGCCGGGACGTAAGCTGTGTGGATGTTAC
>CAZHQW010000071.1:0-14678 GCA_964534745.1 uncultured Bacteroidales bacterium | reverse complement strand
TTTATTATAAAGCACGAAAGTGGAAGTGATAAATGGTACTTAGTATAGGGACAGCGCCCCGAGGCGCTGTCCCTCTCTTATATCAGGGTACTGAAATCGATTTCCGAAGTTTTGTCCACTTCAGCAAGTTTTCCGTTTTCACATTTCAGTGTGCGGGCGTCAAACTTTTTAAGCAGGGTATAATTGTGAGTGGCCATTATAACGGCCCTTCCGCTGCTGCTTATTTCCCTGAGTATCCTGATAATTCCCTCGGATGTTTCGGGGTCAAGGTTACCTGTCGGCTCGTCGGCAAGTATTATTTCAGGATTGTTAAGCAGGGCGCGTGCGATGACGACACGCTGCTGTTCACCGCCTGACAGCTGGTGCGGTTTTTTGTACCCCTTGTAATCCAGTCCCACCTTACCCAGCACTTCATTTATCCTTTCATCTGTTTCTTTCTTGTTTTTCCATCCCGTAGCCTTAAGTACAAATAAGAGGTTATCATAGACTGTGCGGTCAATTAGCAGCTGGAAGTCCTGGAAAACAATGCCAAGTTTCCTCCTCAGCAAGGGCACCTGCTTACTTTTAATTTTCTCCAGCTGGTAATTTACGACAGTCGCACTTCCTGTTTTCAATGGCAGTTCGGCATTTATTGTCTTAATAAGGCTTGTTTTTCCACTGCCTACCCTGCCTATAATGTACACAAATTCACCTTTGGCAACCTGAAAACTCACATCCGACAAAACAAGGTGATCATCATGAAAAATTGAAGCTTTATGGAAACTTATTATATTATTGTTTTCCATTGAATTTGCTTTTTTCTGTTATAAAGATCTTTATGCAGGTCCGGATATATTTTTTATGTAACAAATATAACATTTTACATCAAGTAATATAAGTTATGCTTTAAAACTGTATAATTAACATTTTTCTGTTAATTAAAAGGGAAATATTCTGCCTGCATTGATCGTTTTTAATCTGTAATTTTATGCAAATAACAATTATTTGAATAATGAATAATGGTATTAAGTTTATTGCAGGCGTAATCATATTCGGTTTTATATTTGCTACTTTAACATGGTCGCAGCAATCCGCCGTCCATACTAATGATGACCGGAACTATAAAAAGGGCATGGAGCTGCTGGAGAAGGAGAATTACGGTGCTGCACAGGTTTTATTCCGGAAGGCATATGATTCATATGGAAGCCAGAACTCAATCCTGAGAACAAATACGCAGTATTATATTGCATTATGCGCCGTCAGGCTGTTCAATGAAGATGCTGAGTATTTAACAGTTACATTTGTAAAAGACAACCCCGAAAGTCCGCTGGTTAACCGCGCGTATTTCAATCTGGCAGGTTATTTTTATGATGTTCAGAAGTATAAAAATGCCATATCGTATTATAAAAAAGTTGATGTGGGACTGCTGAAAGATGAAGAGCAGGCGGAATGTTATTTTAAAACAGGGTACAGCTATTTTAAAATTGATGATCCTGATAATGCAAGGGTGGCATTTAATGAAATTAAAGATAAAAGTACCAGGTATTCTGTGCCTGCCATATACTATTATTCACATATTAACTACAGCCAGGGTAACTACCAGACTGCACTGGACGGATTTTTAAAGCTTTCTGATGATGATACATTTTCGCCAATAGTACCCTATTACGTTACCCAGATATATTTTCTCCAGAAGAAATACGAGAAGGTTGTGGAATATGCTCCCAGGGTGCTGGATAATGTAACAGAATTGAGGCATGCGGAGGTGGCAAAGATGACAGGAGTGTCTTTTTATATGCTGAAACGCTTCGACGAGTCAATACCTTACCTTTTATATTATATTGAACACTCCTCTGATGTGACAGCGGAGGATAAGTACCAGCTGGCTTATGCATATTATAGGGCTGGTGAGTATGATAAGGCGGCAAAAATGTTCGGCAGCCTGTCAAATGAGAATTCACTGCTTTGCCAGAATGCTTTATATCACCTGGCAGATTGTTACCTGAAGCTTGGTAAAAAGCATGAGGCAAGGATGGCTTTTTCCTCGGCATCGAAACTTGACTATGATCCGCAGATAAAGGAAGATGCACTGTTCAATTATGCACTGGTGACATATGAATTGTCATATTCTCCCTTTAATGAAGCTATCCAGGCACTGAACGATTACATAAGGCTTTATCCGGGGTCAAAACGAACCGATGAGGCTTATAATTATCTCGGACTGGCATACCTGAATGCAAAGAATTACAGCATGGCCCTGTCATCTATTGATAAGATAAAAGATAAAAATGAAGATATAAGGAAAGCATATCAGAAGATAGCTTATTACAGGGCACTGGAGCTTTTTAATAACCTGAAGTTCAGTGAGGCTGTGGAATTGTTCAATAATTCAACAAAATACGGAAGTTACAGCAATAAACTGTATGCCCTGACTTACTACTGGAGGGGGGAAGCATATTACAGGCTTGGTGATTATGACAAGGCCATCAGTGATTACATGAAATATGTTGACATGCCCGTAGCATACAGCCAGAAGGAGTTCAATATTGCCCATTATAATCTTGGATATGCATATTTTAAAAAGAAAGACTACGCAGAGGCAGCGGTATGGTTCAGGAAGTATACCGGATTTGCTAAAGATGAAAGGACAAGGAGATACGGGGATGCACTGAACCGGACAGGGGACTGTTTTTTTATCCGCAAGGATTTCTATTCGGCTATAAATTTTTATGACAGAAGCATAAAGGCCGGCATCACTGATGTTGATTATGCAATGTTCCAGAAAGGCCTGTCCCTCGGCGTTTTAAACAGGTACGATGAAAAAGTAAAGTGCCTTAATGAGCTGTTGAAGGTTTATCCTGGCTCGGCCTACACCGATGATGCTCTTTATGAAGTCGGGGAAAGCTATATGTCTCGGCAGAAACACGATTTGGCAACCCCATATTTCCAGAAAATTGTAAATACCTTTCCCAACAGCAGTTATGTCAGCAAAGCGCTGGTAAAGTTAGGGCTTATTTATTACAGTGCTGACAACAACGAGGAATCACTCAGGCTTTACAAGAGGGTCGTGAGTGATTATCCGGGTACAGCAGAGGCCCAGAGTGCACTGAAGGGTATAAAGAACATTTATGTCGACATGAATAATATAGATGCTTACTTTGCCTATGTTAATAATCTGGGGGATTTTGCCAGGGTTGATATGAAAGAGCAGGATTCACTTACTTATATTACTGCTGAAAAGCTTTATCTGTCAGGTGACTGTGAACGGTCATCACAGGGGTTCAGCAATTACATAGAGAAGTATGGGAATGGCAGTTTTATCCTGGATGCCCATTTCTACAAGGGGGACTGCAACTATAAGCTTAAGCAGTATGACGAAGCTATGGAATCATTTGACTATATTATTGGCAGGCCAAGGAACATATATACAGAGCAGGCACTCCTGGGTGCATCCAGAATAAAATTCAGGCTTAAAGATTATGGCAGCGCCATCGGCTATTATAAAAAGCTGGAAGAAGTAACAGAGTTAAACAATAATAAGCTCGAGGCACGTATCGGATTAATGAGGTGCCAATACTACCTTGATAATTTTCCAGAGGCTATTGATGCGGCTAAAAGTGTCCTTGCCACTGAAAAGATATCTGCGGCAATGGAGAGGGAGGCCCGGTTTATTCTTGCAAAATCACTTTATGCAACTGACCGTGCAATGCTGGCACTGGAGCAGTTTGGGAAAATAGCCTCTGAGGTGAACAGCGAAGAAGGGGCGGAGTCGAAGTACAGAATGGCGGAAATATATTTTAGCAAGGGTGAACTGGAGAATGCAGAGAAAGAAATATTTGATTTTACTGAAAAAACCACTCCCCATCAATACTGGATGGCCAAAAGCTTCATTCTCTGGTCAGATATATTTGCTGCAAGGGGTGATTATTTCCAGGCAACACAGACCCTTCAGAGTATCATTGATTATTATGAGGTAACGGATGACGGCATTATATCAGTGGCAAAAGAAAAACTGGAAAAGCTTGTCAGGGATCAGCAGTCAGTTGAAAAGAGCTCTGGGCAGCAGGATATGGAGGTAAACATGAAGGAGCAGTAATATGTAAGATTAAAGTTTTAATTAACAGAAAGGTACTTTATGAAAGCAATAATAAGAATATCCATACCATTAATATTTTTGATGCCATGTACACTGTTATTTTCCCAGCAGATAAGCAGGGATGTAGTAGTAATTAAACCTTACGAACCGACAATATCGGATGCTGTTAAAATAAACAACCTCCCTCAAAATGATGATACCCTGGCTTTCGCCCCGTCATTTAAATATAACATACTGCCATCCGGACTAACAACTGAATATGAGCCGAAAGCCATTAAGCCGGCAAAGATGACCATTCCCCTTACAGAACTATATAATAGTTATATAAAAGCCGGACTGGGGAACTACTTTACTCCCCTGGCTGAATACGGTTTCAGCAGCCAGCGTTCCAAAGACCATGTGATAGGAGCTTACCTGATGCATAAGTCCTCACATTCAAAACTGAAACTTGACAATGAAGACAAGGTACCCGCAGGTTACAGTAATAGCTATGCTGAATTATCAGGCAAAAAAATTTATGATAATGTTAACCTTGCAGGTAATATAAGATTAAAGAATGACGGCATACATCATTATGGCTATAACACTGCAATGTTTACCGATACCTTCCCCGAAATAAGGGCCAGGGATATCCGGCAAAGATATTTTTTATTCGGCACTTCAGCTGACATATATTCTGCAGGCCTTGATTCCTCACGTCTTAATTATGGAATAGGAATCCGGTATGACTATTTCAGTGATAGATTCAAAAACAGTGAAAATATTCTTGCTCTCAGGGGAGGCCTTTCCGGGTCTGTAGTTAAACTGATGCTTGGGATGGATGCCTCACTGGTTAATTATCTGAAAAGCGAGTCAATTGACTCGGTAAATAATACCGTGATAAAGTTGATGCCCTGGTTCAGGAAGCGCACCCCGGAATGGGAGGCTGACCTTGGTTTTAATGTTTATGTAAATATCCTTGAGAAGGCAAAAACATATATTTTCCCTAGAGCCAGCCTTCAGTTTAATATGCTGGAAGAGGTAATCATCCCTTATTTCGGGATTGATGGCAGACTTGATATTCATAACTACAGCACTGTCACTGATGAAAACAAGTTTGTCGTACCCGGACTAAATGTGGCGAACTCCGTAAATAAGTTTATTATCTACGCCGGATTGAAAGGGAAGTTAAGCTCAGTTACTGCGTTCAGGTTTGATGTCACATATTCACTGATTAACGATATGCACTTTTTTGTAAACGATACTTCCGGCGATTACGAGAATCAGTTTACTGTGGTTTATGACGACCTGGAGCAGATAAAATACCACGGGGAGATTAACCTTGGCATATCGGAGAAACTCAATATGATGGTTAAAGGCAGCTATTATAAGTATGTCACGTTTGATGAGGAGAAGGCCTGGCATAAGCCGGAGTATAATATAGACTTTTATTTCAGTTATAACCTGAGGAACAAGATACTTTTTGATATTGATTTGATAGCTATCGGCAACAGATATGCCAAATCATTTCAGGAGCAGGTTGATTTTATAAGGCTCAAGCCTGTAATTGATTTAAATTTTGCAATTGAATACCGCTATTCAAAGATATTGTCGTTTTTTATCAGCCTCTGCAACATCACTTCATCGGAATATTATATGTGGAACCAGTACCCTGCACAGAGGTTTAACATGCTCGCAGGTTTTACTTATAAATTATAAAAAATTTGTTGATTATTTGTTGATATTTCATTGATTTATAGCACTTTTTTTAAAAATAAAATGCTCAAATTTTATTATCTTTGTTAAAGTGGTAACTCATTCAGGAATGCCTGCGAGGATTAACAAATTAACCCTTTATTTTTTAGTGTAAATAGAGTAGTAGTTTCAACGAATTAATGTAAGAAGTGTATATGAGAAAAAATGAAAAAGCAAAAGGAGACGGGCGCAAACGTACTGACGGCGGCAAGTATTCGGCCGAGAATATACAGGTACTGGAAGGTCTTGAAGCAGTAAGAAAAAGACCGGCAATGTATATTGGTGACCTGAGCACCAAAGGATTGCATCATCTGGCCTACGAAGTTATTGATAATTCAATTGATGAGGCTCTGGCAGGGTATTGCAGTAAAATTGATGTTATAATAAATGAAGACGGATCGATAACTGTCAGGGATGATGGGCGCGGGATACCTGTTGACATTCATGAGAAAGAAAAGAGGTCGGCACTGGAAGTGGTAATGACAGTTCTGCATGCAGGGGGCAAATTCAATAAAGATTCGTACAAGGTTTCCGGGGGACTGCATGGTGTTGGTGTTTCCTGCGTAAATGCTCTTTCTTCCCATCTGACAGTCGTCACCTACAGGAACGGGGGTATTTTTATGCAGGAATATGAGAGGGGCAAGCCTCTGTATGAGGTCAGGCAGACAGGTGATACTGACAAGAGCGGGACGGATGTTACTTTCACTCCGGATAATTCGATATTTATCACAACTGATTTCAACTTCGAAATTCTTTCTTCGAGATTAAGGGAGCTGGCTTACCTGAACAAAGGCATACATCTTTCAATAACCGATATGAGAGAATTCGAGGAGAACGGCAACGGAAATGAATACCGCACTGAGACCTTCTTTTCTGAACACGGACTGAAAGAGTTTGTTGAACTGCTTGACTCAACAAGGGAAAAGCTGGTAAGCAATGTTATCAATATTGATACTGTTAAGAATGATATCCCTGTTGAGATAGCACTCCAGTATAATACCTCATTTTCGGAAAATATTCATTCATATGTAAATAACATAAATACAATTGAAGGGGGGACACACCTTGCGGGATTCAGAAGAGGGCTGACGCGGACTCTTAAAAATTATGCTGAAAAATCGGGATTGCTGGCAAAGTTAAAGTTTGATATTAATGGTGATGATTTCAGGGAGGGACTCACTGCCATAATTTCTATAAAGGTGGCGGAACCCCAGTTTGAGGGACAGACAAAGACAAAGCTCGGCAATTCGGAAGTTATGGGCGCCGTGGATCAGGCGGTGAGCACTGTGCTGGGTAATTATCTTGAAGAGAACCCCAAAGACGCACGTACCATTGTAAATAAGGTTATACTTGCTGCCCAGGCAAGGCATGCAGCAAGAAAAGCAAGAGAGCTTGTACAACGTAAGAATGTATTGTCAGGCTCAGGTTTGCCCGGTAAGCTGGCAGACTGTGCGGACAGGGACCCTGCTGCCAGCGAGATATTCCTGGTCGAAGGTGATTCGGCAGGTGGTACCGCAAAACAGGGGCGTGACAGAAGGTTCCAGGCAATACTGCCGTTGAGGGGTAAAATTCTGAACGTCGAGAAAGCTATGCCTCACAAGATTTTCGACAATGAAGAAATAAGGAATATTTTTACAGCTCTGGGTGTTTCGGTAGGTACTGAGGATGATACCAAGGCATTAAACATGGAAGGTCTGAGATATTATAAGGTTATAATAATGACCGATGCCGATATTGACGGCAGCCATATTACTACGCTTATCATGACCTTTTTCTACCGCCATATGGAGGATCTTATAAAAAACGGGCATTTGTATATTGCTACTCCGCCCCTCTACCTGGTGAAAAAGGGTAAACAGGAGAGATATTGCTGGAGCGAGGAAGAAAGACAGCAGACAATAGAAGAATTTAATAAAGAAAAGGAAGGAAATATCGGTGTTCAGCGGTATAAGGGACTGGGTGAGATGAACGCTGAGCAGCTATGGGAAACAACGATGAATCCCGAAAAAAGGACATTGAGGCAGGTTACAATTGAGTCAGCTGCTGAAGCGGACAGGATCTTTTCGATGCTCATGGGCGACGAAGTACCGCCAAGAAGAGAATTCATTGAGACACATGCAAAATATGCCAATATCGATGCATGATATCCTGCATTTCTATAACCAATAAATCAAGCTTGTGAAGAATTTCTTTATATGCGTTTTTGCTTTTTTACCCTGGTATTTGTCGGGCCAGTCCGATCTCAGCTTCTCGAGGATATCGGAAATGAAGTGGGAGCTTGACTACGAGGTTTACCTGAGGATGAAAAATGATTCAACATATACCTATGATATAAGGCAGTTGTTTCATATAAAGGAAGATCCTTCAGACTCTGCAGTCGATTTTATTTTTTATCCCGTGAACCTGGACGAGGACTATATAAACAACCTGGGTACAGATTCTTTATATGCAAATGAAACAATTCAATCAACATCTTTAAAGACACTCTGGGCTGCATTGCATGAGTCTCTCGGTGGGGGCTGGGTACATTTTATAAACTGCCTGCTCTATTCACTGGAAACGGGACAACTGGACCTGACTGCTCCGCTGATGAGAAGGCCTGAAACGGACTGGAAGCCGAAGCCGCCAACTGATTCATATAAAAGAACAAGAAAATGGGAATACTACATTCCTGTGGATCAGAAACTGGCAATAAAGGAATATAAGTTTAGGATGAAAAGGGATGACCCGGGTGACCTGAAAAATATACCGGAAGAGTTTATAGTTTTGTTTTTAGGTACAAGTAATAAAAGATACCGGGAATACATTGAAAACAGGAAGGTTAATATTGTTGCAAAGATTGACCTGGTGAAGGTTCTGCTCGGTGCCAATTTCCTGGGTGAGGCACAGATAAATTATATCAGGAGCCAGGTCCTGAATGCCATAAGAAACTATTCCATTAACAGGATCCCTTCGGTACTTGTATTTGACGATTTTGATGCAGCGGCAGCAATAAGTATGGACCTTAACGGTTACAAGCTGCAATCCATTGCATTTAATAAATCAGCAAATCTCACTTATGAACAAATGGAAGATCGCAAGGAGCAAATTTCGAAAATAATAAGTGATATAAACATATACAACCAGAATTCCTTCCGCAAACAGCTGTCAAATTATTACCGCAGATAGTCCCTCCTGCGCCCGCCTTCCGGAGTATCCATACGGCGGACAGGCTAAAGCTTCGAAGGGTGCAAGTCATCCTGCGTTTATTTAATGGTTAAAAATTGTTAATTTAAATTAGAATGTTTATAAATTGGCTATTTTTGTATTATGAAAAAGAGACAGATATATATCAGTATTTTAACGGCAATTATAGGCGGTCTTATCGCAGTATTGGTTTTTTCATTATTTATTGATAAGAACAGGAAAAGTTCCATTGCAATAGTCAGGCAGCCAGTGGGATTTGCTGATTTAAAATCTGAACCCGGTACAGGGGTGGCAGACCTGACATATGCAGCTGAAAAGTCAATTCATGCCGTGGTGAATGTGAAAACTGAGATGGTCAGGGAAACTTACGGAAATCCTATACTTGAATTCTTCTACGGAGACAGTTATAAAAATCCGGAGCCTGTTCTGGGATTCGGATCAGGTGTTATAATCTCTTCCGACGGATATATTGTGACAAATAATCATGTTGTTGATAATTCCGATAAGGTTTTTGTTACACTTAACGACAAGCGCGAATATGAAGCAAAAGTCATAGGCACTGATCCGAGCACTGACCTTGCCCTTATTAAAATCGATGCTGACGGGCTCCCTTATATACCTTACGGCAATTCAGATGATTTAAAGGTTGGGGAATGGGTGCTGGCTGTGGGAAATCCTTTTACTATAACTTCCACTGTCACGGCGGGCATTGTCAGCGCAAAAGGGAAAAACCTCGGTATTATACAGGACCAGTACCGTATAGAGTCTTTTATCCAGACCGATGCGGCTGTAAACAGGGGCAACAGCGGGGGTGCCCTTGTTGATACACGCGGAGAACTTGTCGGCATTAATACTGCGATTCTATCACCTTCAGGTGCATATGCAGGCATTTCATTTGCTATTCCCGTAAGCATAGTTAAGAAAGTAGTTGCCGATTTAGTTGAATTTGGTGTTGTACAAAGGGCCATTCTGGGTGTCAGCATCCAGGAGATAGATGCAAACCTGGCAAAGGAGAAAGGTATTGACGTCCTGAAAGGCGTATACGTCTCTGAACTGAGGGATGGGGGTGCAGCAAAAGATGCCGGAATTTTGGCCGGAGATATAATAATGAAAATTGACGATGTTGAAGTTAACAGTCCTTCCGAATTAACGGAACAGATAAATCGTTACAGGCCAGGAGATAAGGTTAATGTAACGCTAAAAAGGAAAAACAAAACGAAACAATTTGGTGTGATCTTACGTAATTTGCAGGGAGATACCAGATTTGTAAAATCCGGAACCTACGATACGATTCTTGGAGCTAAAGTCATTGAGGTTGACAATGAAGAGAAAAAAAGCCTTGGCATAAAAAACGGAGTGAAAATTACCGAGCTTGGTGCGGGAAAACTAAGGGCCGAAGGTGTAAAAGAAGGATTTATAATAACTCAGGTTAATAACAAGGACGTCTCTACAGTTGAGGATCTGAAAAAGATAATAAACAATATAGAAGGTGGAGTATACATTAAGGGAATATATCCAAATGGAGTGATAGCATATTACGCGTTCGGTTTGTAGAACAGGTTGACTTTGATTAAATATAAAAAGGCTTGCTGTTCCGCAGGCCTTTTTTATTGCTTGCACATATTGAATTTGATTAAAAAATAGTCTATATTTGCGACATTTTTAAAAATAAACGATGAGACAGTTAAAGATCACAAAATCAATTACAAACAGGGAAAGCGCTTCTCTTGATAAGTATTTGCAGGAAATAGGGAAAGAAGATCTTATAACGGTAGAGGAAGAAGTTGAGCTGGCACAAAGAATAAAAAAAGGTGATAAGTCAGCACTTGAGAAGCTAACCAGGGCAAACCTGAGATTTGTCGTATCTGTTGCCAAGCAGTACCAGAATCAGGGATTGAGTTTGCCTGACCTCATTAATGAGGGCAACCTGGGATTAATAAAGGCCGCTGAAAAATTTGACGAAACACGCGGGTTTAAATTCATATCATATGCTGTATGGTGGATAAGGCAGTCAATATTGCAGGCACTGGCCGAACAGTCGAGGATAGTCCGCCTGCCACTAAACCAGGTTGGTTCCCTGAATAAAATAAATAAGGCTTTTTCAAAGTTTGAGCAGGAATTTGAAAGGACCCCTTCACCTGAAGAGCTGGCTGAAAATCTTGATTTGCCCAAGGAGAAGGTTACCGATACATTACGGGTATCGGGACGGCATGTGTCGGTTGATGCACCTTTTGTTGACGGTGAAGATAACAGCCTGCTTGACATTCTGATTAATAATGATTCGCCCAAAGCCGATAAGAAGCTGCTTAACGAATCACTGATAAAGGAAATAGAAAGATCTTTGGCTACATTAACTGAAAGGGAAAGAGACATAATAAAGCTTTTCTTTGGCATAGGAATCCAGGAGATGACGCTTGAGGAGATAGGAGAGAGGTTCGGACTGACAAGGGAAAGAGTGCGCCAGATAAAGGAGAAAGCGATTAGAAGGCTGCGCCACACATCAAGAAGCAAATTATTAAAATCCTACCTCGGATAAGATATAAAGACTTATTAATACAAAGGCTGTCATTAACAGGCAGCCTTTTTTTATGGCTGAATAAATCTATGTTTTTTTCAGCAATTCCTGGTAAGCATACATTTCATCCCTGTACCTTGCTGCTTCAATGAAATTTAGTTCGCTGGCCGCCTTTTCCATGAATGCCCTGGATTTCTCAATAGCTTTTTCCAGCGCTTCCCTGTTCATATATTTAACCACGGGATCAGCGGCAATATCAATTTTCTCAGGTTCCCTGTAAGGCCGGGGCTCACCGGTCTTAAGCCTCACCTCCTTCATAATATTTGAGGCAGCCTTAATGATCTGCTGCGGTGTTATATTATACTTCTCGTTGTATTGAAGCTGCTTTTCCCTTCTCCTGTTTGTTTCATCAATAGTTTTCTGCATTGATGAGGTTATGTTGTCAGCATACATGATAACCCTGCCGTTAAGATGGCGAGCTGCCCTGCCTGCAGTCTGTGTAAGTGACCTTTCTGACCGTAAAAAACCTTCCTTGTCAGCATCAAGTATGGCAACGAGCGAAACCTCGGGCAGGTCCAGTCCCTCCCTCAGCAGGTTAACACCTATAAGCACATCGAACTTGCCGCCCCGCAGTCCTTCCATAATATCTACCCTGTCAAGTGTATCTATATCCGAATGTATATACCTGCATTTGATGTTGTATTTCAGCATGTAACCTGTCAGCTCCTCAGCCATTCTTTTTGTAAGAGTTGTTACAAGAACCCTTTCGTTCCTTTTAGCACAGGTATTTATTTCTTTTATCAGGTCGTCAATCTGGTTAAGGCTGGACCTCACTTCGATAACCGGATCAAGGAGTCCGGTCGGCCTTATCAGCTGTTCAACAATGATTCCTTCACTTTTATCAAGCTCGTAGTCAGCAGGTGTGGCACTTACAAATATGGCCTGGTTAACCAGTTCCTCGAATTCCTCAAATTTAAGGGGCCTGTTGTCAATTGCTGCGGGGAGGCGGAAGCCATACTCCACCAGGGTCTGCTTGCGTGAATGGTCACCGCCGTACATGGCCCTTATTTGTGGTATGGTGGCGTGACTTTCGTCTATTATAGCAATAAAATCGTCGGGGAAATAGTCAAGCAGGCAGAAGGGCCTCGTGCCGGGGAGGCGTCCGTCAAAGTAACGCGAATAGTTCTCAATGCCCGGACAGTAACCCAGCTCCCTGATCATCTCAATATCGTAAGTTACCCTCTCATAGAGCCTTTTCGCCTCCGTTGGCCTTCCCGTATTATTGAAGTATTCGACCTGCCTGGCCAGGTCGTCCTTAATCTGTCCGATTGCATTCTGCATCCTGTATTTTGTCGTAATAAAAATGTTGGCGGGGTAGATGCTTGCCTTCTCCAGTTTTTCAATGTTTTTTCCAGTGAACGGATCAATAACCTCTATCTCTTCTATCTCATCACCCCAGAAGCTGACCCTGTATGCAAAGTCGCTGTATGCAAGGAAAATATCCACGGTATCGCCGCTCACCCTGAAATTACCCCTGCTGAAGTCTGTTTCGTTTCTCGAATAAAGGCTGTCGACAAGCTGCCTCAGGAAGACATTCCTGCTGATATGCTGACCCTGCTTTATATTTACAGTGTTGCTGTAAAAATCATCGGGATTGCCAATGCCGTATAGGCAGGACACGGAAGAGACAACAATAACATCCTTGCGCCCCGAGAGGAGCGAGGATGTGGTACTTAGCCTCAGCTTTTCAATCTCGCTGTTTATTGACAGGTCCTTTTCAATGTAGGTATCGGTAACCGGCAGGTAGGCCTCGGGCTGGTAATAGTCGTAATAGGAAACAAAATACTCAACCGCATTGTCCGGGAAGAACTGCTTGAACTCCCCGAAAAGCTGGGCGGCAAGCGTTTTGTTGTGGCTCAGCACAAGGGTGGCCCGCTGCACTTTCTCGATGACATTGGCAATGGTAAAGGTCTTTCCCGAGCCTGTCACTCCAAGGAGGGTCTGGAAGGGTACATTATTCTTTATGCCGTCGGCAAGCTGCTCTATTGCTTCGGGCTGGTCACCCGTGGGCCTGTATTCCGATGCTATCCTGAACTTCATATGTACCCCTTGAATATATGCAATAATAATAAATTACGGGTAACAAATGACAGTATGATCAAATAAATTATTTGTTGCCTGGTAACCGTATAATTATTAATTAATTTTAATAATTAAATCGATACAGATACGTTATCAGTATAAGGACAATTTGCGTTACTATGCTAAAGTCAGCTGGATATATTAAGATCCTGTTATGGGTTACACTTTTTGCTGTTGCTATGGCATACCTTGAGAGTGCAATTGTGGTTTATCTGAGGGCACTGGTATATCCTGGCGGATTCGGATTCCCCCTTGTTATGGTTGACAGCAGGATTATTATTACCGAGGTATTGCGCGAGGTGACAACCATTGTCATGCTGCTGGCTGTAAGCATAATTACAGGCAGGTATTTTACGGAAAAGTTCGCATGGTTCATTTATTGCTTCGGAGTCTGGGACATTTTTTATTACGTGTTCCTGAGACTGATCCTTGGCTGGCCCGAATCATTGAGTACATGGGATGTGCTGTTCTTTGTACCAGTAACATGGGTGGGACCGGTAATAACGCCGGTAATAGCATCACTGACCATGATACTGCTGTCAGGATTCATTATTTTCTTCAGTGCCTATAATATAAGGATTACCATAAAAGGGAGGGAGTGGGCATTGCTTATTGGCGGTTCACTGATATTATTTGCGGCATGGTCGTGGGATTATTCGGTATTTATACTCAGACAGATATCGGAAATCGGAATAATGGAATTTTCAAACAGTGATGCATTGTTTGATTTTGCCATGAGGTATGTTCCCGAATCCTTTAACTGGATAATGTTCTGGACAGGCGAACTGGCAATACTTGCAGGAACCGGACTGATATTTTTCCGTTGCAGGAAAGAGTTATTAAATTTGACTGTAAAAAATTAATTAAGTATTTTGGAGCATTAATTTGTTCCGGGCCAATGCGTATAGAATACTTACTGTATATTGTTCTTTCAGCTTTCCTCCATTCCTTTTATAACCTCCTCATGCGGAAGTCCGGTGGCAGCAGGGTTTTTCTTGTGACAATGTTCACCGTGGCCGGATTCAC
>CAZHQW010000070.1:1739-14877 GCA_964534745.1 uncultured Bacteroidales bacterium | reverse complement strand
TTATATTCCCAGTATCCTCTTTTCAGTGCCCTGTACTGGTTCAGAGATGCCTTGTAGTGGGTCTTAGAAAAGGGCGTTGCATTGTAAAACAGGTTATAAAGCTTTGTCGAAATATACCCGGGAAATGATACAAGGAACATACGCCTGGCAGAGGGCATAATGTTAGCAGTATAATCCTCAGTGATAATTTTATCAAATCCTGCCTTAACCATTCTATCCTTAAAATCTTCCATATTATCCAGATCTGTTATGGCCCAGTTATTAAGCCAGCTTCTCATGATCCTGTTATTATCAGTATTAAAATTGCCTGTTTTGAAATAATCAGCGATAATTAACCTGCCCCCCGGCTTAAGCAGGCGGTATGATTCACTGAGAAAAGCACCCTTATTAACCGCTGTACCCACACTTTCAAGCGCCCATACCAGGTTAAAGCTTTCGCCCATGTAACCTGTATAGCAATAATCCTTCTTTTCGAATGATACAAGTCCGTTTACCCCTCTCTTTCGCGCATTTTCCCTTGCATGTTCAACCTGTTTTTCACTTAATGTTATTCCCCTTACGCGGCAGCCATAATTGGCTGCAAGGTAAATAGCAGAGCCCCCTACTCCGCACCCTGCATCCAGCACGTAATCGGATTTGCTAATTCCGGCCTTTTCGGCAAGAACCCTGTTTGTATTCTTAAGTGACTGTCTGAAGCTTCTTATTCCCGGTTCCCTTATCCCGTAATGAATGGCAAAACTTTGATCCAGGTCCCAGAAGAGGCGGTAATGGATGACTGTCTGGTTATAATAGTCGGCTATTTCCCTCTTAGAGAATTCTTTCATCTTATGCCACTTTATAATTTGTGATAACAAGCTCGTTTACAACACCCCGTTTTGTTACTGCTGAATTAACCAGGCGTCTTGCAGGCAAGCGACGTATATAATAACCCTTGTATAGCAAGTCGAAATAGTTATCCTCCGGATCAATGTTTCTGGGATCGGAGTTACTAAGCATAAGCTTTGCTCCCCTTTTATCCAATTTCCTGTAAAGGCCGGCCAGTATATACTGATCTTTATCAGTAAATTCATCCTTAACATAGGATGTAAAATATGCTGTGCGGCTAATGGGCCGATAGGGAGGATCAAAGTATATGAACGACCCCTCAACAATTGCAGGATTAAAATCCTTAAAGTCAGCTTTTACTATTTCTGCACAGGAAAGAAGCTTTGCAGCATTTAAAAGATTATCCTCACTGAATATTTGCGGATTTTTATAGTCACCGGCAGGCGAATTAAATGACCCTTTTGAATTTACACGGAAAAGTCCGTTATAGCAGGTCTTATTCAAAAAGATCACCTGGGCTGCGCGCCTAATCCAGCTTTCAGAATAGCGCTTATAATCTGTATTTATTCTATCCAGATTAAAATCTGAACGCACCTGATAAAAATATTCCCTGCGCCTGTCAGGTGAAAGATTAAGATAGGCAGTCCGGTAACCTGACAGAATTTCCATTAATTTTCCGGCATTCCTTTGCACAACCCTGTATGTAAGTATCAGTTCATCATTAATATCATAAAGCATGGCTGCCTTTATTTCAAAATTCGATGCCACATCAAAAAAAACAGCTCCTCCCCCCAGGAATGGTTCAAAATAATATCTTATCTGCCCTCTTAATAGTTCGGCAGGGTAAATGCTTGTGAACCTGGGCACAAGCTGGCCCTTGCCCCCAACCCATTTCAGAAACGGTTTGGCTTTTATAACAGGATTTTCTATCATTGCAACTCAAATATATTAAATAATGATAGAATTTTATGAGAGATACTGCTTTAATAACAGGTGCTGCCGGGGGAATAGGATATGAACTTGCAAAGCTCATTGCCCGCGACTCTTACGATCTTGTACTGGTAGATCAGAAAGATAACTTACAAGGTGTAACCAGGGATCTGCTGGACATTAATCCGGATATAAAAATAAAAACCATAGTTAAAGACCTGACTCTCCCAGATGCCGGCAGGGATATATATGATGAATTACAAAATGAAAAAATTATTGTTGATGTTCTTATAAACAATGCAGGATTCGGACACTACGGAGAGTTTAATGAGACTGACTGGGAAGTTGAAATTAAAATGCTCAAACTGCACGTTCTTACACTTACTCACATGACAAAGCTTTTCCTCAAAGGTATGGTTGAAAGGAAAAAAGGGAAGATTATGAATGTTGCCTCTATGGCGGCTTTCCAGCCCAGTCCCCTTATGTCTGTATACTTTGCTTCAAAGGCATATATACTCCACTTTTCGGAAGCCATTGCAAATGAGGTGAAGGGTTCAGGAGTGACCGTGACAGTCCTTTGTCCGGGTGCCACAAAAACCGGTTTCCAGGAGGTTATAAATGCCGGTATGCCCGATTACGCTGATAAAAGCTGGGTCTACACAACTCCTGCCGCCGTTGCTGCCTATGGCTACAGGGCTATGAACAGGGGAAAGGTCGTTGCCATACACCGCTATGTAAATTATCTTACTGCCAACCTGATACGTTTACTGCCAAGGAATACTGTAACAAGCCTGACACGCAAAATACAAGAAAAGAACCATGCCAATTATGGGAAGAGGAACTAAAAATTTGTGATCCGGTTTTTCATCTGTGATCTATAAGAAACAACCTGCAAGTATCTTTTATAGACTGTTCCACGGGAATAAATTCAAAATTCAACCTTTTCCTGATTTTTTCACTGGAGATGAAAATTCTTTTTTGTCCTGACCTGGCAGTATCTTTTGATATCAGGGGCGGACTCCCTGTAATAATACTGTAAAGTACACTTATGCGCCATGCTATCTCTCCCATAAACCTGGTAACTTTTATCCGGGGCCTCTTCTTATTTAAATTATCGGCCATAAAGTTAAAAACTTCACGGAAATGCATGTTTTCAGATGTCACTGCAAAGCGTTCCCCGGAGATATCGCTTTCCATAAGAGTAATCATGGCCCTGCCTACATCCCGCACATCGACAAATGAGTTTGATCCATCAGTATAAAACTTAAGCCCCTTCCATATTGTATCGAACATCTTCGAGCTGCTTCTGCTCCATTCGCCCGGTCCGAATACAATCGAAGGATTTACTATCACGGCATTTAACCCCTCCCCAATACCCTTCCATACCTCCTGTTCAGAAAGATACTTGCTCCTTGCATAGGCGGACAAATTGCCGGATTCCTCCCATGGCGAATCTTCATCAATATGTACCTCACGTGCATCCGGATTACGGCCCAAAGCGGCGACAGAGCTGAGATGACATAACTTGCCCGTTCCCCTTTCCATGCATAGTTCAACAATGTTCCTCGTACATTTTACATTTGATTCGAGGATATACTGGTCATCGGCCGGATTGAATGACACAAGTGCGGCACAGTGGTAAACCTGATCAATCCCTTCAAAGGCTTTTCTCAAGGATTCCTTATTAAGGATATCTGCCTCACACCAGCTTATTTGCTTAAGAAGCTCCCGCGGATTATCAGAGTAATACCCGAAAATCTTATCCAGTATTTTTATATTGCTTGTTTTTCTTCTGAGTGCTCTTACCTGGTATCCTTTTTGTGCCAGCTGAAAAATGAGGTGGGACCCTATAAGGCCGGTGCCGCCGGTAACGAAAATCATTTATTATTGAATCTTAATAAAAAGCTGCCCCGCTAGGACTCGAACCTAGACTTTTCTGATCCAGAGTCAGACGTGTTGCCAATTACACCACGGGGCAAAATGTGATGCAAAAGTATAAAGTTTTACAAATATTTCATAATACTTATTTCGCTGAATATTCTATTTTTCTGCACCGATAAAAAGCCTGTGCATCTCAACTGTCAGCTTCCGCGATTTGTTAATATCAAAATACAGGTTAAGAAATTCACTGATCATTTGTCCGTGAACCTCCTCAGGAAGTGCAGATAACAAGGGTATCAGGGCTGCGGACTTGAAAAAACCAATTAAGTTTTTAAGGTTGCTGAACTCCATTTTATAATTATAGGGCTCCACATTTATTTTTTTAAAATTGTTGTCTCCCAGTATTTTTAATGTTTCAGTTGCAGAAAGAAACCTCCAGGGATACCTGAAATCCTTAAGATAGTTTTTAAAAACACTCAGGTGCAATAACCTGTCGATGCTATCAATCAGCGGATTCCTTTCGTTTGAACCTGTCTGTATCATTATCCTCCCCCCTTTTTTCAGTGCACTGAATATTTTGCCGTACATCTTTTCAAGTTCATAAATCCAGTGTATTACCGAATTGGAAAAAACAGCATCAAACTCATCCTGGTAATCGATATCAAATGCATTTTTGTTTATTATACTGATATTGCCGGCACCGCTTCCCTTTATATTATCCAAAGCCTTTCCATACATATCCGTGGATATTTCAATAGCAACAATTTCTCCTTCCGGCACATGCTTTGCCAGCTCAATTGTTACCATAGCATTGCCACAGCCAATATCAAGTATCCGTTCCTTTTTCGCCGGCTTCAGCCTGTTAATGGCCATCATGGCTAGCTCATACTGGAAGGAAGAATTATCCTGGTAAAGCTTTGCGTCCCATTTAAATTTTTCAGCAGTCATTTTTTTATTATTTGGTTAAATATAGATAAATTGGACAATTCGTTTATAACCATTTCCGGTAAATTATCAGGCATAATGAACATTTTAATAGCCCCTGATTCCTTTAAGGACTGTCTAAGCGCCAGAGAGGTTGCACTGAACATTGAAGCAGGCATAAGAAGGGCAATGCCCGCTGCCAATATTAAAATGTTGCCTTTGGCAGACGGCGGGGAAGGTACAGTTGAAGCACTTGTTGAGGCTACAGGGGGTGAAATTATTAATGTCGTTGTTCATGATCCTCTTATGCGCAGCATAAATTCATTCTTCGGAGTGCTGGGAGACATAAAAACAGCAATAATAGAGATGGCTGCAGCATCAGGAATAGAGCTGCTGAAAGAGAATGATCGTAATCCGTGGCTCACATCAACATACGGTACGGGCGAGCTTATAAATCATGCCCTGGACATGAACTGTGAAAAACTTGTCATCGGTGTCGGCGGAAGTTCAACTAACGATGCAGGCACAGGTATGGCGCAGGCCCTTGGTGTGAGGTTTCTTGATAATACAGGAGGGGAGGTGGCAGCAGGAGGAGGCAACTTGGGCCAGATTGCAGTTATAGATATGAGCGGACTGGACAAACGACTGAGCAGATGTAAAATCCTTGTTGCCTGCGATGTCGATAATCCTTTCTATGGGCCCCGGGGTGCGGCACTGACATATGCCCTACAGAAAGGCGCTGACAAAGAAATGGCAAAAAAACTGGACGATAATATGCGGCACTTTGCAGATAAGATATCTGAAATACTTGGTATAAGCATTCAAAATATAAAGGGTGCCGGAGCAGCAGGGGGACTGGCAGGCGGACTTATGGCCTTCCTGAAAGCTGAACTCAAGCCTGGATTCGAGGTGATAAAGGATATAATTAACCTTGAAAATGAAATCCGTAAGGCTGATATAGTTGTAACAGGCGAAGGAAAAATCGATTCCCAGACACAATTTGGCAAGGTCCCGTTCGGCGTTGCCCGCATTGCCGCCAGGCATAAAAAACCTGTAATAGCAATAGCAGGCTCCCTTGGCGATAAAGCAGATGAACTTTATGAAAAGATATTTGACCTAATCATACCTCTTGCCCGGAATCCCTCTGACATAGAAGACGCAATAAAAAACGCAGATAAATTAATCCGGGATACCGCAGAAATGATTTTCCGGCAAATATACCCGGCCGTGAAAAAAAATCTTTTTGATTTTTAATCACTTTTTAATTTCATTTTAACATTCCCCTAATATTCTGATCATAATATTATGTTGCAATAACCTGTATTATATTTTAACATGCTCTGAATTAAAAACAGCCGGTTACTTTTTGTGATAAATCAGTCTTAATATTAACTGGTCGGTAATAATAATATACAGAAAGGTAATAATATTTGAAATTGTCTATGAAAGGAAGAGCACTGGTATATTTTGTTTCAGCTATAATCATTTTTATCGCAACTGCTGCTTTCGTAATCAAGGTTACTTCAAGTCTAATTAAAGACAATATCGAGATATCTGAGATTACCAGGCTGTATGAGTCAGTGGAAGAGATAAGACTAAAACTTCGATCTGCAAACCTCGCACAAAGAGACTTTGTACACACAGGCGACAGCCTGCACTACAACCTCTATAATAATTATAAGAATTCCCTCTTTAAAAACATTGAAGCTATTTACAAATTAGACTATGAGAGTTACATACTGAAAAAAAATATTGATACACTCAATCAACTTATCAGAAGGGACATAAGCCTGCTCGATACCACCATAATCACTTCTTCATTTAAGATACCACAACAGAAAAGAAAAAGAATATATACACAGGCAACTATTACTTATTTTAAAATCAGGGATGTCGCTTCAGATATGGAAGCATTACTTGAAAACAGGCTGGGAGACTTCAGGAAAAGGACTGAAACCAGGGCAAAAGAAATAGTTGTTGCATTGATTGCAGGTTATTCCGTCGCAATATTATTGCTTCTATCTACTCTTTATAGCCTTATAATACACATGAAAAAAAGAGAGCAAGCGGAAATTGAAGTCAAAAAGCAGGCATCGGAATTATCCCAGTTAAATGCTACCAAAGACAAATTCTTTTCACTTATTGCCCATGACCTGCGCAATCCGTTTAATAATATCCGGGGATTATCCGAGCTGATTTTATCCGAGTTACAAAACAAAGATTATGAAAATATTGCAGAATATACCGATTATATAAGGCAATCTTCAATAAAAACCTTTGAACTGCTGGAGAATTTGCTGGAATGGGCTAAAATTCAAACCGGCAGGCTTGAAGCAAAGCCGGAAAAATTTCATATTCTTGATATTATCAGGGAAAATACCTTATTGTTGAACGAAATGGCCGGTAAAAAAGGCATCACATTATTAATTAATGAAGAAATAGATTATAATGTGTATGCCGATAAAAATATGATAAAGACAATTATTCGCAACCTTATTACAAATGCTATAAAATTTACACCTCCAAAGGGAAAGATAATTATTAACAGTTACAGGGAAAATAAATTCATAAAAATAAGCGTAACAGATACAGGCATTGGAATTAACCGTGAAGATATAGAGAAGCTTTTTCGGATCGATAACACAATCAGCCCAAAAGATAGTGATGCAAAAGGTTCCGGACTCGGACTCATACTGTGTAAGGAACTAATAGAAATTAACGGTGGAAAAATATTTGCAGAAAGCGAAACCGGACAGGGCAGCACTTTTTATTTTACAGTACCGGCCTGAACACGAACCTTTAATAAATATTGATAGGCAATCAGTTTCTCCTTCCTCCCAGCAGCATTATAAAATAAAAGAGCATCGCCAGTGATGATATTGCAGCAATAAGGTAAGTGTAGCTGGCCCATTTTAATGCATCCTTTGCCTTGTCATGTGTCTCATAGTTGGTTATGCCGCTGCGGTTGAGCCACGCCAGCGCCCTCTTGCTTGCATCAATCTCTACGGGCAGGGTAACAAGCGCAAACAATGAAAATATTGCATAACAGGCAATAATTATATAAAGAGCCGATTCAAAAGAAATAACACCGGGCAAAAATATAAATCCGAAAAACATCACTGCAAAAATGATGTTCATAATCTTTGCACTTATATTTTGAAGGGGTACCAGGGCAGTGCGGAACTGTAAAAAAGCATATGCCCTTGCATGCTGCACTGCATGTCCGCACTCATGGGCAGCTATAGCAGCAGAGGCAACACTGCTGCCTTGATAAACATCCGGACTCAGATTTACTGTCTTTGTTGCCGGATTATAATGATCTGTCAGCTGTCCGGGCACAGAAGTAACAGTTACATCATGTATGCCATTTTCATGCAGCATCTTTTCAGCCACCTCCCTGCCTGTCATCCCGTAATTTATAGGAAGCTTTGAGTATCTTCTGAATCTTGATTTTAACTGTCCGCCTATTATAGAACTTATCAGCAGAAATACTATAAATATCATAAGATACCCCGGATCTATCATATAAGCATAACCTAACATATCTTTTAATTTTTATCAATTGCAAAATTACGCAATTCCAATACAAATTCCTTACCAATCCTGTTTTTGTATAATGCATGTCATAATGACAGAATTATTTTTTAAATTTGCCGAATTATTAATCTACAAACTAAATCAACATGCAGACAATTGATAATTACAACTTTGCAGGCAAGAAGGCAATAGTTAGGGTGGATTTTAATGTCCCTCTGGATAAGGCAACTTTTAAAGTTACAGATGATACAAGAATAAGAGGAGCACTGCCAACAATTAAAAAAATACTTAACGACGGGGGCTCGGCCGTCTTAATGTCTCACCTTGGCAGGCCCAAAGAAGGTCCCGAGGAAAAATACTCACTCAAGCATGTAATCCCCAAGCTGCAGGAGCATCTGTCCGGAACCACTGTAAAGTTCGCAGATGATTGCATAGGTGACAGAACATTACAGCTAAAAAAAGACCTGAAACCGGGTGAAGTCCTTCTGCTGGAAAACCTGCGTTTCCATGCCGGCGAAACAAAAGGAGACGAAAGCTTTTCAAAGCAGCTCGCAGAAGGGATGGACGTATATGTAAACGATGCCTTTGGTACCGCACACCGTGCCCATGCTTCAACAACAATCATCGCCAACTACTTTACTGCAGAACATAAAATGTTTGGGTACCTTATCAATAGTGAACTTAGAAGTATGGACAAGATCATTCATGAAGCTGAGAAGCCCTTTACAGCAATAATGGGAGGGGCCAAAGTATCGGATAAAATACTGGTAATAGAAAATATGCTGCCTAAAATAGACAACTTGCTCATAGGAGGTGGCATGACCTATACATTCATAAAAGCACAGGGAGGAAAAATCGGCAAATCACTATGCGAAGAAGACAAACTTGACCTGGCATTAAACGTTCTTGAAAAAGCAAAACAACACAACGTCAACGTATATCTGCCTGTTGATGCTATCAATGCAGACAAATTTGAAGCCGATGCCAAAACATCATACTCTAAGGTTGATGAGACCCCTGACGGATGGATGGGCCTCGACATAGGAGAGGAAACAATCAGGAAATACACTGAAATTATAAACAGCTCCAAAACAATCCTTTGGAACGGACCGATGGGAGTTTTTGAATTTGAAAAATTTGCAAGGGGTACCTCGGCCATCGCAAAGGCAATTGCAGAAGCTACGTCAAAAGGATCTTACAGCCTTATCGGCGGAGGAGATTCCGTTGCTGCAATAAACAAAAACAAACTCAGCGATAAGGTCAGTTATGTCTCGACCGGCGGAGGAGCAATGCTTGAATATATGGAAGGGAAAGAACTGCCGGGAATTAAAGCAATTAGAGATTAATTTATATTGAATATATGTAACTATTTAATCATGAAATTCAAAAAAATCGCTATTATAGGAGGGGGCAACCTGGGTTTTTCCCTGACCAGGGGCCTGCTGGAGACCGGCGATTACAAAAAGGAGAATATCATTGTCTCGGAAATCAGGGAGAGGAGAAGAGATTTTCTGAGCAATGCCGGTTTCCAGGTTACAAATAACAACAAGCAGGCTGTATCTGAAAGCGAACTAATAATAATTGCCGTAAAACCGCAGCAGGTAAATACCCTTCTTGAAGAAATAGCCAATACCGTAAACAAGGATAAGCATATTTTGGCTTACACCGTATCAGGATTGCCAATAAGCGAAGTTGAAAAAAAACTGGGTCCTCTGCCTTTATTCAGGCTGATGCCCAATACTGCTATAGAAATCAGGGAATCAATGACCTGCATATCATATAAGAATGCTGATAAAAATACGGCAAAGTCCATAGTAGCCCTTTTTGAAAAACTTGGAAAAACTATTGTCATCAGCGAAGAATTGATGGGAGCAGCTACTGTCCTAGGTGCATGCGGCATAGCTTATGCATTAAGATATATGCGCGCCGCAAGCCAGGGTGGCATAGAGATCGGATTTAGTGCCGAGGTGTCGCAGCTCATTACAGCCCAGACACTTAAAGGAGCGGCCATGCTTATTCTTGAGAGCGGCAACCACCCTGAAAAGGAGATTGATAAAGTGACAACGCCCCAGGGCATAACAATATCGGGACTCAATGAAATGGAACACCAGGGATTCAGCTCGGCACTGATTAAAGGATTGATTACATCCTATAACAAACTGGAAAAACTAAAGATGGAGAATAACTAAACTAACAATAAAAAATGGCCTCTCTTAATAAATTTCCGGAATATCTTTTTAACGAGTACAACAAATTCCGCAAGGAGGTGCCTTCGATGAGCAAAGCGCATGCTTTTGCCGACAACCTTATATGTTTCCTCTTCCCTATAAAAAAGGAAAGAAAATGCACCCTCCCCCAGATAGACCTTAATATGGCACAGCTCCAGCTCGATTTTAAGGATCTGCTGACTCCCATGGAGAAAATACTTGAAGGTACGGTAGCTTCGATTACTGACAAGTTCTTTAAAGGACTCCCGGCCATATATGAGAGCCTTATCAAGGATGCACAAGCTTTCCTTAATTCCGACCCTGCAGCCCGTTCTATTGAGAGTGTCATACTGTATTATCCCGGATTTTACAGTATATCGATATACAGGCTTTCACATGCGCTTTATAAGCTTAAAATACCCTTCCTTCCAAGGATAATTTCGGAACATGCACATAGCAAAACAGGTATAGATATACATCCCGGGGCACAAATAGGCGGGAATTTCTTTATTGACCATGGTACGGGCGTGGTCATCGGCGAAACAACAACCATCGGCAATAACGTAAAGATTTACCAGGGCGTTACACTAGGAGCAATGTACGTTAAAAAAAGCATGAAGGGTAAAAAGCGGCATCCCACAATAGAAGACAATGTTATCATATATTCAGGAAGCACAATACTGGGAGGTGAAACAGTTGTGGGACATGATACGATTATCGGTGGTAATGTCTGGCTGACAAAAAGCGTTCCTTCATGGTCGGTTGTATATCATGAAAGCAAGACCATAGTCCGCGACAACAAAAAGCGCCCCAAAGCCGACGATTTTGTTATCTGATAGAGTCAAGAAACAATCGTGCTTATAATATTGTTATACTACTGTACCTAAAACTTGTCAATTATGAAAGCCCTCAATATTCTCGAGACAATTGGAAATACCCCCCATATCAGAATAAAAAACTTATATAACGGAGATTATGAGATCTGGCTTAAACTCGAACGTGCAAATCCGGGAGGCAGCATAAAAGACCGCATAGCACTGGCTATGGTCGAAGATGCCGAAAAAAAAGGGATACTTGGCAGGGACTCGGTGATTGTTGAGCCTACTTCGGGAAATACGGGAATCGGACTGGCAATGGTGGCTGCGGTAAAAAAATATAAGCTGATACTGGTGATGCCCGAATCAATGTCAGTTGAAAGAAGAAAGATCATGTCTGCCTATGGAGCTGATTTTGAACTTACTCCAAGAGATAAAGGGATGAAAGGAGCTATTGAAAAAGCCCGCCAGATTGCTGCAGAAAATCCGAAAGTGTGGATACCCTCCCAATTTGATAATAAAGCTAATGTTGAAATACACAGGACAGCTACCGCCAGGGAAATATTAAATGATTTCCCCGGGGGAATAGATTTCCTGATTACAGGTGTCGGCACGGGTGGACATATTACGGGTGTCGCCCGGGAATTAAAGAAATCATTCCCTAAACTGAAGGTTTTTGCAGTTGAACCCGAACTGTCGCCTGTCATCGGCGGAGGAGAACCCGGATCCCACCCCATCCAGGGCATAGGAGCGGGATTTATCCCAAAAAACCTCGATACTGAAATTCTTGATGGCGTCATAACGGTATCTAAAGATGAAGCCTTTGAATATGCCAAAAGGGCAGCCAGGGAAGAAGGTATATTCGGGGGAATCTCATCAGGAGCAACACTGGCTGCTGTGGCGAAAAAACTGCCCGAGATACCCGAAAAATCAGTAATACTGGCATTTAACTATGACACGGGTGAAAGATACCTTTCAGTTGAAGGATTATTTCAGTAATAAAGGATAAAACAAGAAAGATTAAATAATCGCATTCTAAAATCAGAATTTCGTTACCCCGCCGGAGACAATAAACTTCATGGCATCAGACGCAGGCACATCAAGTATTCTTATATGTTCCCTTGGAACTATAAACATTTCCCCTGAAAAATTATATGAGTGCGGAAAGTATACCGATACCTTGTCCTTAATGCCTATATCTGAAAGATCCTCCTGGGTTATGAATCCCATCTTTTCAAGATTTGAAACCATGTTAACCTTCACCAGCACTGGTTGTTTAAACTTCTTCTCCTTGCCGACAAATGCCGACAACAGGTCCTTTAACGACGAATAAATAACCTTTATTAGCGGTGCTCTAGTCATTACTTTATCAATTAACCTCCGTAAAGGCCTGAAAAGGATGGTCTGCCCTACAAATCCCAGTATTGTAATGCCAGCAACTATAACCAGCAGTCCGGAGCCCGGAATATCAATATTAACAATCTTTACAATATAGTGCCTTATGGGTCCGTCAATAAACCTGAAAACCAGATAGACAATATATATTGTTATAACAGTGGGAGCCAGATAAAGCAACCCCTGTAAAAAATACCTGACTAACTTTTTCATATGTTTGGATTTTTATTGTCGTGAATTTATAAAAAATTAAGTTCCTTCGATTTTTTCTCTGACAGCTTATGAACAACGAGATTGTATGAATGATCTATCCACCCGTAAATAAGGCTATCTCTTATTGTTCCGTCGAGAAATATTGTATTCCAGTGTCTCTTGTTAAAATGATAAGCAGGAGTAATTTCCGGATATTGTTCGCGAAGTTCAATGGCCAGCTCCGGATCACACTTCAGGGTTATTCCCCTGCTATCTTCAGATAAGTCGAGCAACGCAAACATTTTACCGGCTACTTTAAATACAAGAGCTGTATCGTTGAACGGGAAACTTTCTGTTACTCCTGGTTTAGACAGGCAATATATGCGGATCTCTTCAAAGTTCATCTGACGTTTTTTGTATAATGCAAATATA
>CAZHQW010000070.1:0-1639 GCA_964534745.1 uncultured Bacteroidales bacterium | reverse complement strand
TAGTTTGGTTTGATAATGTAATAAATATTCTCTTTTTGTTTGATCATTCAAAAAAGATCGTTGAATTAATTGTTCAACCATTAGCTGTTTTTCCAAAAACGGTGCAAGCAACTTATCTCTCCTTTTTTGTTTAATCCCCAATCTATTTGCAAACACATGAAAATCTTCCAAACCTGCATGTCCATTCTTTTTCATTTTTTCCGATTCAAAATTATCTTTGAATAATCCACGATTCAATGCAAAATCTGTATCATTAATATGTATCCGTGTATTAATCAAGTCATAAGCAGGGCTTAAAGTATAATCACCATTGAGTGTCTCCAGTATAGAAAAGTTTTTTAGATGTGCATCTCCATTGGAAAACAAGTAATTAAAGACTACTAGTGAGAAAATCCTTTCCATTTCAACGATATATGCAGGAACAAATTTTCTAACTAATTCTGTGAGTTTTTCATAGCTGTATTCATATTTGAAATCCGGCCCTGCATTTTCTGATGTTTTTCCCCCAAGGGTAGCAAAATCTTCGTTTCCCCATTTTGTGCCGTTATCTTTTACATCGAATCTTTTTGTAATATAGGCCGGTTCTCCGTTTTTAAAAAATATCAGTGCGTTTTCAGCAGTATAAATTTTATAAACCTGACGAGCTATTTGCATTGTTAAATGCTCATTGGCCGGTACCTGTTCCGCTTTTTTAAGATCTTTTGGAATAGGTTTAAGTATGTAATTTCCTTGTTCTCCCTTATTAGTTAATCGCAGCTTATTCTTATCCAGAATAAAAGATAGCTTTTCTTGAACACCCGAAATAGAGATTCGTTTCCGGTTTTCCATGAATTTCTCAGCGTCTTCTTCACTGAGTTGTGGTGGATTGTAAGGAAGTACATGACTCACTTTCTTATTATAAAAAACCCTTCTAAGGCAAGTGTTGCTGTAAGTAGTAAAGCCTTCCGCCAGCGTTCCCGGACAATTTTTAATCTCTGAAATACTCATTCTTTTTCGGCCTTTACAGGTACAACTGTTATAGCACCAATAGTATCATTTGATGCAGTAGCCAACAAAAGTCCAAAGTAATCCTTTTCGTCTATTCTCAATTGCTGGCATTGCAGCTTTTTGTTCATACCTTCAGAGAGCATATTGAAAAAAAAAGGAAACAAATGATCGGCTTTGTAGACTTGTTGTGTCTTTGGCAATGTGAGGCTTATAGCAGGCAAAGTGTCATTTGAAAACCATGCGTCATCATAACGAAATTCATAGCTTTTAGGGTTATTCTGTATCAAACTACCGACTAACCGGCCATTGTGATATACTTTTGATATGCGCATTTGTTATAATTTTGGTTTTTTAACTTCCAATTTCAATTCCATACCCAATACTTCTGCCAGTTTGATTAGTGTTTCATATGTCGGGTTACTTTTACCGCTTTCGAGCGCTTTAAGTGTTCTAAGCCCTACCCCGGACAGCTCAGCAAGATGCTCTTGCGTTACTCCTAGTAATTTACGTCTTTTTTTCAGGGTTTCAATTAATTCTTTAAGGTGCATTATATGGCTCTTTTTCTTGCAAATATAAATAAAAAATAAAAATATCCATCAAAAAGAGCATTAAAATACACTTTTAATTGTATAAAATTCAAAAACAAATCTAT
>CAZHQW010000069.1:12691-14904 GCA_964534745.1 uncultured Bacteroidales bacterium | reverse complement strand
GTATTGTTACTTCTGACCTTAATTATGTATACACCTGCGGGGTAGCTGGAAACATTTACCTGCTTTATATACTTTTCAGACGTGACAGTATAAACTTCACTGAACACAACCTGTCCCTGAAGGTTGACAATTTGCACGTCTATTTCCCTGTTTGCCGCCCCTGTTACCAGTATATTAAGATCGTTACCTGACAGGTAAGTGCGTAAGTCCGGTTGCCGGTTAATGTGCGTATCGATCCCGCCGAAACATGACATAAAAGTAATTTCAATAGTATCCGTAGAAACACAATCATAAAAATATACCGTTACAAAAAATGTATTCGGCCCATATTCTGCATTTGACATATTCACTGTGAGTGTCTGTCCGGTTGAATAATCTGACCACTGGTATTCATGATATCCTTCTCCGGCATCAAGGACTATGCTCTGTTCATCGCAAAGCGTAGTATCATTTCCAAGGTTTATGACCGGTACCGGAATCCTTTCCACCTGTCCGTTTACAGTATCATTATCTGCATACTGGTCATATTTATAATAGAAATATATCTTATAGTCATAGAGCCTGTATTCTCCCATGTCGGCCTTCTGGTCAAAGGAAAAGACAAAAGTACTGCCCTGGTTTATATCACTTGGCAGGACCATAGTATCCGCAACCTCCGGTCCGTTATCCACCCTGTAGAAACCGAATATTGTGTCATTGGCCGGAATTATTGTGTTGCCGGTGTTCATAAGCATTGCCGGCACTTCTGTCTCTTCACTTATCTGGCAGGAATAGCTGAATTCCCCGGGGGGATAAACAATTGCTATATCAGTAAAGGGCATGACATATGTTACTGTTATTGAGTCAGCTGACTGGCATACACCCTCTGTTACCGTCACATAATATATTGCCGCACCCAGTCCGGTCCCTGTCGAGTCCACAAGTATTGTCCTCGTGGTTGAGTCGTTTGACCATAGATATGAGTCACGGCCTTCACCTGCATCAAGCAAAAGCGACGATCCTGCCAGTATAGATGTATCATTGCCCAGCTCGACATAGGGCAGGGGATATACAACAACGTCAATATCATCCGATCCGGCACAGCCGCTGCCGTCAATGACTGTCAGGCTGTAATTTCCGCTCTCGGTGACAGTAATCATTTGTGTAGTTTCACCTGTTGACCACTGGTAAATATCACCGGGCATTCCGACACCTTCATCCAGCAATGCACTACCACATGCAGTATCGGGACCGAGAATAACGACAGTTGGCAACGTATATACGGTCAGTACCTTTACAGAGCTTGTGTCTGCACCCCCGCTGTTGGTAACAATACACCTGTAGTTTCCCGCAGTATCAGTGGTAACCGGACTTATGGAGAATGTGCTTTCCGTGGCATCCGGGATATCAATACCATCTTTTTGCCACTGGTAGTATAAAGGAGGGTCGCCGGTTGCTGACACAAAGAAGGATGCGCTCTCACCCTCACACTTTGCAGAATCACCTGATTCATTTGTTATATCTGGTATAATAGTATAATCAATAGTCAGCTCCGGTATGAATTCGGACTCACCATATTCGTGAGGGTAGAATATTATATACTTGGGCAACAATCCCACTACCAGGCTGTCATCCTTATCTTCGGGGTATTCAAAATAGGGAGGCATCACGGTCATGTCATTGGAATCTTTCATCACTACCGTGAAAAAGCCGTTTGATATGCCATAATCGTGAACAAACAGTTGTGTAAGATCATCCGAATAGTTCCACCCCAAGCCCGCGACTAATCCGTCCTCCTGTACTATCGTATCTGTTATCACTATGTCGCTGTTGTCACTTTCAATCCAGTCCTGATTATCCATGTGCATAAACAACATATCGTTATTAAGTGCATAGTCCGTGCTCATCTCGTGCACATAAACCGCGAGCTTTGCACTATCAATTTTGTTACCCGTTGGAATTGAAGAAATATCAAACTTCATAAATGAGCAATGTCCGTCACCGCCCCCAAGGGTTCTCATATATATATCGGCCACAGGATGCAGATTTACAGTGTGCTGTGAATAGAGTGACATGCCCGAGTTAAGTGCTATAAAAAGCAGGATTACAAATAACATCTTTTTCATGATAATGATTATTAAGGTTATACCAACTCACAATTTCTTTCCAAATGGAAAGTTCAGCAATTTCTCCGTTTTTTCCAAATAATTAAATGTAGCTTTACAAAACATTTG
>CAZHQW010000069.1:8206-12591 GCA_964534745.1 uncultured Bacteroidales bacterium | reverse complement strand
TCCGATCTCCTGGTAAATAAAACGTGGACACATATGAACTCGACGTTTGATGGAGGAGGGGTGGCAGAGATGCTTAAGAGCCTTGTTCCCCTGGCAAACGGACTTGGAATAAAATGTATATGGTATTGCATAGAAGGCACTGAGGATTTCTACATGGTCACAAAGAGGTTCCACAATATAATACAGGGTCTGAAACAGGAGTTTACACTTGAGGATTTGCTTGATTTATATATTAATACCAATAAGAGAAATTTTGAAAACAAAAGAATAATTGGCGACATGAATATCGTTCATGATCCGCAGCCGTGTGCATCTGTAGTCCACGGACATTATGAGGGAAAAATGATATGGAGGTGCCACATTGACACAACTGAAGCGAATGAATTGATATGGAATTTCCTGCTGCCCTATATCAATAATTACGACGGGGTGGTCTTTTCCCATGATAATTTTGTAAAGGAAGGAATCAAGAAACCTGTGTACAGGATGTCTCCGGCTATTGATCCTCTGAATCCCAAAAACAGGCAGCGTACTGAAAAAGAAGCACTGGCTACCCTGGAAGATCTTTTTAAAGTTCATGATATTGATGCTGAGCGGCCGATCATACTTGCAGTTTCACGATATGATGTTCATAAAAACCAGGTATCTATTATCAGGGCGTTTAACAAACTGCGGCAATATAAAAGGGTGCAGAAGCTAAAGCCGATATTAATAATAGTCGGAAATTCTGCAAAAGATGATCCTGAGGGAAGCAGGGTCTATTCCGAAATCTCGAATATCGTTGGCGGGGATCCTGATATACATCTTTTGCTGAATATCAAGAATAATGATGAGAGTATTGGTGCGTTAATGAAAATTGCCAAATTATTTATACATGTTTCCACTAAGGAGGGATTCGGACTTGTAATTTCGGAAGCTCTATGGCAGGGGACACCGGTAATAGGAAGTGAGGTAGGCGGGATACCCCTGCAGGTAATAAATAATAAAACGGGCTTCCTGGTTGAACCTTACAATACCGATCATATGGCAACATATATGAAATTCCTGCTTCTCAATAAAGATGAAAGGGAAAGGATGGGATATCATGCTGTTGAGCATGTGCGCAACAATTTTCTCATTACCTCCCTCCTGAAAAGATACTGCATACTCATGAGATTTCTGCTTGGCATAGACTTCCCCTATTTTACAATCAGGTAATATCAAAGGGAACACTGGCATTCTTTTCGCCGTCTGATCATATAGTCCGTTATCTTTTTAAGAAGCCTTAATAGTTCTTTTTGTTCTTTAACTGAGAGAACTGACAGGTTTTCTGAAAAATATTCATTACTTAAAGAATTAATATCGGCACATGTTTTTGTTCCTGTTGGCGTTAAGCTCAGTATGGCCATCCTGCGGTTATCGGAAGGTATATCACGGTTAACAAGGCCGATATTTACCAGTCCGTCCACTGTGCGGCTCACCGTGCTCTTATCAAGCGACAGGCTGTCGGCAAGCCCGGTGACCGATGCTTTCTCTTTATTTTCCAGCTCCAGCAATGTATGGCATTGCGCCAGCGATACGCCATTGCAGCACGATTCTGTGTTCTGGAAAAGTAACTCGCGTTCAAACTGCCTGATAACTTCCCTGAATTTTTTTATGTATTCATTTTCCATGATTTCCCGGATTTAATATTAATTGCAGCTTGTGCTGCAGCCACCTGTACTGCAGCCACATGAGGGCTCTGTTTTTCTTAGAAGTCCGTTAAGCACTGCTGATGCGCAGCCTACTCCCTTGCTGACACTTATGGCATACTCTTTACAATTCATAGCACATGCACCGCATTCCATACAAAAGTCCCTGTTTGTAATAACGGCCTTTTTATTTTCCATCTTAAATACTCCATGCGGGCAAACCTGCACACATAGTCCGCAACCGTTGCACTTTGACGAATCGTAATTAAGAGTAACAACATTCCTGATATACAACTGTCTGTCCATATTTATATGAATTTAGAAATTATGAATAAAATAAATCCGGTTAAAACAGCAGCTATCTGGATTGGTATAAACACTCTCATTTCCTTTTTAACACCTGAAAGTGATGTATAGGTGCTGGCACCTGTAAAATTCATTGCCAGGAATGAAGAAAGGGCAACAGACATTAGGAACCATCCTGTAAGATAAAAAGGACGGTAACCTGCTATTCCGGTTATCACTATTATGGCGAACACTGCAGCTGCAGCTGCAATACCCTTGGCTGCAAAATACCTGCCAGGCAGCCATGGCAAAAGTACCGGTGTAAGGAATGCCCCTGAAAGATAAGCTGCAGTGATGAACAAAGCGTCTTTGAAACCCTGGCTCAATGCTGCCTCAAATGAGAAACCCGTTGAAACAATTCCCGATATGCCAAAGAATATAGCAATTACAAGCAACACCTTCCACAGGGAATTAACTATTTCAACCGGAGTAAGAATTATACGGTCCTTTATGTTGAACCGTATCTTGCGCATATCTTCGGTTGTCTTGTAACCCGATTCGATGTAATTTTTAATATCCCGGGCACGGACCGGTCCGTATCTTATGTTAAACTGCGTTGCTTTTGTAACGATGTAACCTGAAACGCCTGTAGCACCAAGCTGGGGGAGTATTAGCCGCCTGTGCGATACAATATCGTGAAGGTTGCTTTGACCTATCTGCTTTATAAGTTCACCTGTCCCGAATGTGCCCTTACCGGCTGCGCACCATACATTTATTCCTTTTGTATCGAGAACCAGTATCCATGCGTTGATGCCATCAAGATTTTTTCTTAAAATGTCAAAGCTCAGCTTATAATTAGCCGTTACAAACACGTCAGATTTTGAATCAGCGTTGCCCAGCCTGCATAAACCCGGATTGATTTTATAATTATTGCGACCTATCGAAAATCGCACTCTCAATGCACCAAGATAATCAGCAAATCTCCATTGTGATGAAATCCCTGGAATTTCTGACTTATAATCACTACGCATATTCTATGAGATTGTTGTATATGAAAACTGTTGCAATATGCAACTTTTAAACAGGACTTCCAAAAATTTCATTAACTTTTTTGCTCAGGGAGATATTATTGTGCCTTTTTCTCCTGCTACTATTTTTTCAAGGTCTGCAAGTGAGCCTATTGCTGCCTTTTTACCGGTTCTTTCGGCAAACCAGCAGGCCGATTTTATTTTTGGTCCCATCGAGCCGGGATCAAAATCTTCATTCTTCAGTTCATCGCAGGTAACATTTTTCAGTGCCCTGGCCTGTGGTGTTCCCCAGCCGGTATATACTGCATCTGTATCTGTAGCCATAATATACATATCGGCTTCAAGCTCAAAGGCCAGAAGCGCCCCCGCATAATCTTTATCAATGACAACCTCTGCTCCGTGCAGCATCCTTTCACTGTCATATACGGTCGGTATACCGCCGCCTCCCGTACATATGACTATAGTGCCTTTTTCGAGCAGCCATTTTATTGGGCGCATCTCAAATATTCTTTTGGGAATGGGAGAGGGGACGAACCTTCTCCACTTATCACCTTCTTTTTTCATAATCCACTTTTTCTCCCTCATAAGTTTCATAGCCTCTTCTTCTTCAAATACCGGTCCGATAGGCTTGGTCGGATTCTTAAAAGCAGGATCGTCAATTTCAACTTCGACCATAGTCAGTATACTGGCAAATGGCTGTTCAAAGGGAAGTATGTTGCCCAGCTCCTGTTCAATAAGGTAGCCAATCATACCTTCTGTCTGTGCACCAAGCACATCAAGGGGGTAGGCTTCCTCCTCGTTATAATAGGATGCCTGGAGGGCAAGCAATCCCACCTGGGGTCCGTTGCCATGCGATATTACCAGCTGGTGTTCCCTGGCCACCGGAGCCAGTGCTTCGGCAGCAATACGGACGTTTGCACGCTGGTTTTCAGCCGTCATGGGCTGGCCTCTTTTCAGCAGGGCATTCCCGCCAAGGGCTACAACTATTCTCATTGTTTTAATTATAGAATTACTTTATAAGTCTTTTCTCGAGCTCCTCCAGTGTAATATTCCTGGTTTCAGGCATCAGCTTTAAAACATACAATAACTGGAGCACCATCATTATAGCAAAAAACAAAAATATGGGTGTGCCGCCAATGAAATTCACAAAAAAGGGAAATACATTTGCAATGACTGCTGCAAGTATCCAGTGGGTAAAGCAGCCCGCAGCCTGTCCGGATACCCTTACCTGGTTTGGAAAGATTTCTGAGATAAATACCCAGATAACAGCACCCTGGGATATAGCGAAGAAAGCTATATACAGGAATCCGCCAAGGGCAACTGACAAAGAATAAAAAAGCAATCTCCCGTTATTCATATTATCTAACTTATGAATCCCGAAGATAATAAATAATGCAGGTTA
>CAZHQW010000069.1:0-8106 GCA_964534745.1 uncultured Bacteroidales bacterium | reverse complement strand
ATTACTCCTGAAGGCACTTTAACGAGCCTTACATTATCAATCGTTACTGCAGAGCTGTCAGCTCCAAGTCCGAATGATAACTTAGCTGAAGGGAAAATCTCGCTTACAGTAAACTCAAATGCGAATGATCCTGGTTCCGTGCCAACCAAAATATCTTCGTTTACGAGAGCTGTAAACAGTTCTTCATTCATGCCAAAAAACACTTCGCAGGGCCTGTCATTCATTTCAGCCCAGACATCAAAACTGAGTTCATAAGTGGAATCTGTTTCAAGCATTTGCATTTGCGGCTCCGACAGCTCCTGCAGGAGCTGAACATCCAATGGATCAGGCTCGGCAGCAATGCCGTCAGGCATTACCCTGCATTCCCCTTCAATAATACGATACCTGGCAGGTTTATCCATTTGTTCTGAAGTATATACATCCCACGGCGTTAATTCACAGGTTCCGAAGCTGCCATTAATAAGTATATTGTCAGGATCAGGTTCACTAACCGCAGTGCAATAAGTTATTTCAAAGGCGCCAATATCAATAGTACCATACTGTATCCTGGGACTACCTGCAAAATCTGTTTCCGTGCCCGTGCTGTCGGTTGTAAAATCGGGCTTGCCGGCGTCAATACATGGAGATAACGGCTGCAATGACCAGTCCGCTGCCAGTCCGTCAAACTGAATCCCGGCACCTGCCGAAGGATTTACAAACATCGGATCGGCATCAATGTTACCAGCACCCGCGTACCCGCCCTGGATATTGTTATACTCGACACGTATTATGTCTTCCGGATAAAACTGGGAACTAATGCCTTCGGCCACGTTATTCCAGATAATGTTGTTTTTATATAATGTATGCGCACCTGTATTGCTGACGTATATGCCCCCGTAAATACCATGTGACCTGTTATTAGCTATAATATTGTTGGTAAAAGTAAAACTGCGGGAAGTATTTGACGAGTTTACATATATGGCTCCCGGTCCGCTTACTGATTCATTGTTTATAATAAGATTATTTACATATAGTCCATTTGTATTATCAAGTGCTAAAGCTCCTTCACCACCTGTAGAGAGATTATTCGCAATAGTATTTCCTATAACACGGGCTTCTGAATAGCCAATACTAACAGCAGCCGTATATTGTGCTTTATTGTTTTTCATAACATTGTTTAAAAGTATTACATTACCGTTGTGTGATTTAACAGCAGCCGCGTCAACTGCAATTGAATTTTGTATCGTACAATTTTGTATCAGGAAAGGTCCGGTACTATAACACAATACCGATCCGCCACTATCCTCATAACCGTCCCATGCCGGCTGTCCGTCTGTTGCCTTACCATATTGAAGGGTACAATATATAAGTTTGGAGGTGTCTGCACTAGTACTGTAAAAATCTATACCGTTCCAACCACCGGTAGTGGTATCCAGGTCATGAAGCAAAGTAGTATCATTGACTGTAAAAATAATGTTGCTGTCTTTGGTTCCAAAGGCCAGCAAACATCCCTGTATTTCAAGCTTATAGTGCCCCTGAAATTCTATGTAAGTACCGGGATTAATTCTCAGTGTATAGCCTGAGTTTATTGCTATATTATCCAGAACTTTGACTGTGTCGGCTTTCCAGGTAGTATCATTGTTTATATCATCGGATACCTCGATTTTCTGTGCATTTCCGGTCTGACAGAACAGGATCAGCAGAAGAGCAAGAGCAAGTGTCCGGATAATCAGGTTTAAAATAATTCTGCGATGTTTCATGGCTTTTATTTTTAAGGTCTGTACTGGATTTAAAACTGGCTGTAATTAATAAAGATATGAAATATTTTTATACCTTTGTGCAACTTTACTTAGCAGGACATTTATTTCCTATATAATTTTCCTTTCTATTATTTAGATTTAGCTAGGTATTCATTGAGGCTTAGCTAAGCAATTCCTTTTAAATATCTGAATTCCTTAAAGAGTCTCCCTGGAGCAAAAGAATGCTTTACAAGCATCATTTTGTTATGTATAAATTATAGTAAACGAATTTTAAACTTAAAAATTAATTATGAATCACACACATTACATTTCTAAAAGAAACCACAATGGCCGTCCGTTTGCATCCGGTAACGGGAAACGGAAATCATATAATCATTCATTTGGAAACAAAAGAAGTAAGGAGAGCTCATCACTGAATCCCGATTTACTTGAAAAAGAGGCTAATGATTTAAAGGAAATTAATTATATTGCCAGCCGGTCATTTAACCAGATGCCAATTAGTAATCATTTAAAAGCCGCATTGAATAAAAAAGGATATATTTATCCAACAGAAATTCAGGATAAAACACTGGAAAAACTAATAGAAGGACATAACCTCCTTGGTATTGCAAAGTCAGGAACAGGTAAGACTGGTGCTTTTCTTATTCCTGTAATTCACAATATGATTAGGGATGCAAGTTCTATGAAAACGCTTGTCGTTGTCCCGACACGTGAACTCGCTGTGCAGGTAGAACAGGAATTCAAAAGTATGACAAAAGGACTGGAGTTATACAGCGCCTGTTTTATTGGGGGTATTAATATAAGCAATGATCTGAATAAGTTGCGAAGGAATGTTCATTTAATAGTAGGAACCCCCGGACGGTTGCTCGACCTGGAAAAAAGGAAAGTTCTTAATCTGAAGAGTTTCGCCATATTGATACTGGATGAATTTGACCGGATGCTTGACATGGGGTTTATTGAAGATGTTATGCTTATTATAAATTCGATGCACAGCAGAAAACAAACACTATTATTCTCAGCAACAGAAGACAAGTCCCAGCAATTTTTAATTGGTAAATTGCTGCATAATCCCGAAGAGGTAAAAGTTATTAGCAGGGGAACTTCGGAATGTTATATTGAGCAAAAGATGTTACGGGCAAAAAACAATGAAGACAAGTTCAGGATTCTTCTTGGCATGATTCAGCAGGAGGATTTCGAAAAAGTGCTGATATTTGCTGAAACCAGAAGAATGGTTGACACTGTATGCATGAAACTTAAGAAATCAGGTATTCGGGTTGATCAAATACATGGGGATAAATCCCAGAATAGAAGGCAAACCGCGTTAAATAATTTTAAAAAGGGAAACATACAGGTTTTGGTAGCCACAGATGTTGCGGCCAGGGGAATAGATGTTAATGATGTAACACATGTTATTAATTACCAGCTGCCAAGGACTATCGAAAATTATATTCATCGTATTGGCCGGACCGGCCGTGCGGGTAAAAGTGGAAAAGCGTTTAGTTTTGTAAATTAGTACTCATATAATAATCCATAATTTATGGAAAAATCACAACATAAATACCAAAAGAGAAAAAAGGAACTGGCTAAGAAAAAAAAACAGGAAGAAAAAAGGCAGCGCAGGGAAGAAAGAAAAATTAAAAAGTCTGAAAAGAACTAACAGCTTGCGCTAAGCCGCATTCCCGGATTGGTCAAAAAACTGTTTTAAAACCGGAAATAGTCATGAACCACTACGTTTAGACTTTTCACGTTTGGCTTTTTTATCGGCCCTTTTTTCTTTAAGGCTTTTTGCTGCGACCTTTTTTACATTTGACTTAGAGGAACTTTTTTCTTTTTTCATGGCTTTATTTTTTGTCTATATCGATTTTAAATCTGTCTGCAATTAATAAAGGTATGAAAATATGAATTAATATAGTATATTTGTTATACAGGGAATTTCAGTAAATTCCTGAATCACTGTTATAATAATCCCTTAAAACATAAAATCATGAAGTCATTGAAAGTATTTCTATCGTATGCTTTTACCTGTTTTTTAATTCTGTTTTTTAACATTTCAGTCTTGCATGCCGGCGATTTGCTGACCGATTCCCTGGCCCTTGTTGCTTTATACGACAGTACCGATGGTGATAACTGGGAGTATAATTCGGGCTGGAAAACAGATACTGTGGGTGCCTGGTATGGAATAGAGATGGAAAACGGAAGAGTAGTGAATATTTACCTGCAGGGCAACGATCTTAACGGTTGTATCCCTCCTGAGATTGGAGATCTCGATAGCCTTAAACGGCTTTATCTAAATGGAAATAATGGATTGACTGACAGCCTGCCACCTGAAACAGGAAACCTGTCAAAACTGGAAAGGCTTTATGTTTATAGCTGCAATCTTACAGGAAGCATTCCTCCCGAGTTAGGAACCCTGGAAAGCATAACAGATATAGCCCTGGACAGAAATTCGCTTACAGGTCCGATTCCTTCGTCGCTCGGGAACTTATCCAATCTGAATCTATTGGATTTACATAACAACAATCTTACCGGTTCAATTCCTTCATCGTTTGGAAATTTATCCAATTTAAGTTTCCTGAATTTACGAGAAAATAATCTTACCGGACCCATTCCCCCTGAGCTGGGGAATATGGAAAATATTGGCGAGATGTATTTAAGTAATAATTCTCTTGACGGTTCAATTCCTGCAACACTGGGAGACTTATCAAGACTGGCATTTCTTGATCTGAATTATAATGAACTTGAAGGATCTATCCCTCCCGAATTGTGTAACTTACCCGATCTTGTCACACTGGCAATATCATATAACCAGTTATCGGGAGGTATTCCCGGCTATATTGAAAACTTAACAAATCTAAGAACACTAATGCTTTCCGGTAACCCGCTGGGTGGCACAATACCCCCGGAACTGGGAAATATTTCGGGTTTGCAGCATGTGTATTTGGTTGATTGCCAGCTTACCGGTCCAATTCCTGATGAGATAACCGGTTTAACCAGCTTACTTGCTCTAATATTATCCAACAATGAACTGACTGACAGCCTGCCTTCACAAATTGATGATTTAACCAGTCTGGTTACACTGAACCTTGCCTATAATGAGTTATCGGGCGAGATTCCTACGGAGTTGGGCAATATGTCGAACTTGCAGCAGTTATCGCTGGAGACAAACAATTTTACAGGAAGTATTCCCCCTGAGTTAGGCAATTTGTCAAATCTGATCTATTTTGAACTGTATGGAAACCAGCTGACAGGTGCTATACCTCCTGAACTGGGTAACCTTACAAATCTATGGAACTTCATTATCAGCGAAAACCAGCTTACCGGTCCTATACCGCCGGAGCTGGGTAATTTAACCAAGCTCAACTATTTTTTTGTGCAAAATAATCAGCTGAGCGGACCGGTTCCTGAGGAGTTGACAGGTATACCTGGACTTAGCAGGATACATATCAGGAATAATAATCTTGAAGACCTGCCCGATTTTTCAGGACTATCATCGGTAGACCAGTTTTATGTAGAGAATAATAAGTTTACCTTTGGTGACCTGGAACCAAATATTCACATCCTTGACATTTACTCTCCCCAGGATTCTATATGTACATCCGATACAATATATTTTGCAGTTGAAGATACCCTTACGCTGGTTTCGCTGACTGACGGCCTGTACAATAATTACCAGTGGACATTCAATGGGGGAGATATAAGTGATAACGGTTTGTATTCTGGCACAGGTGATTCAGTTTTGCTTATAATGAATCCTGCGGCAACTGATGCAGGAGCATATTCCTGCAATGTAACAAACGATACGGTTACCGGTTTGACTTTATACAGGTATCCTTTATATTTAATGCCTTCAGTAAAAGTTACAGGCTTGCCGGCTGGTATTCAATGTGCCGATGCTTCAATAGCCGTTGATTACAAATCAGCAGAGGTTTCACCCGGGAACATATTCACCGTGGAACTGTCAGATTCCCTTGGAAGTTTTGATGATCCGATGGTAATAGGAAGTGTGGCCAGTACCGATCTAACAGGAACAATCGAAGCATTAATCCCTGATAATATATCCACCGGATATCTGTACCGCATACGAATAAATGCTTCCAATCCGCCTATGGACGGGGTTCCCGGTACGGGTACTTTGCAGATACTTAACAGGACTTTATCAAATCCGCTGGTTACACCGTCAGGTGACATCGGCATTTGTGATGGTGAAAGCATTGAATTAAGCACGGATACACTATCCGGACTTCAGTACATATGGTACAGGAATGATGCTGTAATAGACGGAGCAACAAATTACAGTTATGCGGCCAGTGAGAATGGTACCTATCATGTTGAGATATTTGACGCCTGCAGTTCCGATTCCCTGCCTTCGAATATGGTTAACATCACTGTAAATCCGATCCCAAATGTAGATTTAGCACTGGAAGGTACTTTGCTGACCGCTACAGAGGATCCGGATTACAGTTATGTATGGTTCAAAGACGGTGATATTATACCTCTGGATGGTATCCAGTACCAGTATACAGCCCTTGAAAATGGCGAGTACTGGGTAGTAGTGACAGACGAAAACGGGTGCAGCGCTACTTCAAATAGCCAGGTAGTAAGCAGTATTACAGGTCTTGAGAATATCATGCCAGGTCTGGAATTATTTCCGAATCCGACCAGTGGCAAAGCATATATCGCTTTGAAAGGAGGCATTAACATCGGGCGGCTCACAATCACAAGTGCTACGGGTAATATTGTATATGACAGGAAATTTACATTACAGGGCGCCGGAGAAAAGCTCGGGCTGGATATATCCGGCCAGGCTGCTGGTATTTACGTTGTACATATAAAAACATCTGAAGGGACCGTTTATCTTAAGCTGGTGAAAGAGTAAAAGATTAAAAAGATCAGCCATTATTAGCTACTTAAGACTGAGTTAAACATTAAATTTATAAATTAAGGCTGTCTCAAAAGGGCAGCCTTTTACTTTTGTATCCAGACCAAAAATTGGTTATTTAATTCTAGCTTTGCCCGCAGGGCGTAAGGAAAACTTTTTAAGGTTATATTAACGGTAGAGGAGATCGAAATACTTTGAAATGGAGAGTTTTTTAGGATATTTATTATCGTTAACTTTAGCAAGTAAACAATACCTTTTTTACATTAAATTCATAAAGAAATTGGATCGTGTCACATACTAAAATAAATAAGAATTTGAAAATAACGGCTTTTTACTTGAAAAAAGCACTTAAAATATCTGGCATCATCATTTTAGCTTTTCTTTTATTGATCATATTACTTTCTGTTATAGCAAAACTTAAGGAAAATGAGATTGCCGGTATTGCACTAAGGAAGATAGGTAAGTCCATTAGCGCACCCATAGTTATTGACGATATTTCATTAAGCCTCATCCGGAGGTTCCCTTTGGCAACAATAAAACTTGAAGGTGTCTGGCTTGGTTCTCCCGATGCTTTTGGCTTATCCGATTCGCTAATTACAGAGGAAGAAACACTGGCAAAAATTGAAAAGGTTTACGTTTCCGTAAAAACAAGACCGCTCTTTAAAGGTGAATTTGAAATAATGAGGGTTGAAATCAAAGGGGCGGATCTCAGTTACATCGTCGATACCCGGGGCATCAGCAACTTTGATTTCTTAATCAATGCGAAACAAAAAGACATTTCCGATACCACCGCAGTAAGCCTGAATGTTATGCTTAAAGAATTAATATTGAGGGATATTCATTGTAACTATTACGATAGCCTGAACTTAATAAGTGCCCGGATGGTAATTCCGAAAGCTGAAATAAACGGTGAAATAAGGGGTGAATACATTCACGGTTCGGCGAAAGGTATGCTGAAATTGTCAGACTGCAATTATAAAGCTACAAATCTGCATTTTATGAGAGAGACGGGAATTGATTTTAATGTGATGTATTCAGAAGACTCGGTGGATGTGAAAGAATTGATCATATCAACCGATGGTGCTGATTTTTATCTTGTCGGAAATGCTGTGATAAAGGACACTGTTGAAATGGATATTCATATACAGGGTACTCGAATCAATATTGATGAGATAATCAAATACATCCCAAAAAAAACACTTGAAGATATTGATCTGCAAAAAGCTTCCGGTATGTTAAATATGGATGCCGCAATAAAGGGCTTTGTCTATGATTCCATTCTGCCTGAGGTGAAGATGAATGTTGTAATGAAGAATGGATATATACAAATGGCTGGTTATCCGGCTTTAAAAAACATTTCCTTCACCGGTTATCTTACGAATGGCAAAATGATGAATAACAAAACAACAAGTGTTACTATCAGGAAATTTCATGCCGAAACCGGGAAGAGCAGCGTTGATATGTCTTTCAGTCTGAATAATCTCGATC
>CAZHQW010000068.1:0-14948 GCA_964534745.1 uncultured Bacteroidales bacterium | reverse complement strand
TTAATATGACTTTAATAAAATCAATATCGGGTATCAGGGGGACAATAGGAGGTAAGCCGGGAGACAGCTTTTCGCCGCCTGATATTATTAAATATACCTCAGCGTACGGAGAATGGATAAGGATACATTCGGAGAAGAAGAAAATAAAAATAGTTGTGGGGCGTGATGCACGCATATCCGGTGAGATGGTGAACAATATTGTGTGCAATACGCTTGTTGCGCTTGGTATTGATGTGATGGATATCGGACTTGCAACTACGCCGACAGTAGAAATAGCAGTAAGCGGACTAAAAGCTGACGGGGGGATAATAATTACAGCCAGTCACAATCCCGGGAACTGGAATGCCCTGAAGCTGTTAAATTCGGACGGGGAATTTTTGTCAGATAAAGAAGGCAAAGAAATATTAAAACTGGCAGATAGTGCTGATTTTAACTATGCCGGTGCTGACAGGCTTGGTGTTATCAAAAAGGATGATACACTCGGCAGGATACATGTAAATAAAATTGCCAGTCTTAAAACAGTTAACAGGAAGGCTATAAACGGTGCAGGTTTCAGGGTGGTTATTGATTGCGTTAATTCCGTGGGGGGACTTGTGATTCCTGATTTGCTTGAAGCCCTGGGGGTAAAGGAGGTAATAAAACTATACTGTGAACCTACGGGTGACTTTCCCCATAATCCCGAGCCTCTTCCGCAGAATCTTACTGATATATCAAGGGCAGTAGTTAAGCATAAAGCCGATGTTGGCTTTACGGTTGATCCGGATGTTGACCGGCTGGCTATTATAAACGAGGACGGGTCAATGTTCGGAGAGGAGTATACCCTGGTTGCCGTGGCAGATTATATACTTAAAAAGAAGGCAGGAGCCAGTGTTTCAAACCTGTCTTCCACGAGAGCACTGAGGGATGTTACTGAGAAATACGGGGGTGTATATCACTCATCGGCAGTTGGAGAGGTAAATGTTGTGTATGCTATGAAAAAATATAACGCCGTCATTGGCGGTGAAGGCAACGGAGGGGTAATATTGCCTGAACTGCACTACGGGCGTGATGCACTTGTTGGCATAGCCCTGTTTTTATCGCACCTGGCAGAGACAGGCAAAAAATGCACCGGGCTCAGGGACTGCTACCCTGATTATTACATGTCCAAGAAGAAGATCGATCTTGTTCCCGGGATGGAGCCGCAGAAGATATTTGAACATCTGAAGAATAAGTATGGAGGTAACAGGTTGATTGACATTGACGGATTAAAGATTGAATTTGATAATGAGTGGGTTCACATCAGAGAATCCAATACAGAGCCAATAATGCGAATATATTCGGAAAGCGGGACAAAAAATGCTGCTGATAAATTGGCGGAAAGTATTATTGCAGATATTAAAAAAATAATGACAGACAGTTAAAACTTGCAATTGTATTGTCTGGAAAGATTCATTTAACTATAGGATGAAAGTTAAATGACATATTTAAAGCTTCCGCAAAGTCTCTCCCGTCATCAAGCATAAGGTCGTCCCCTGCATCGTAATACCAGTTTATTTCAAAATATATACCCAGATCGTTGAATGTTTTAAGTTTTTCCATGATTGAAAGGAGGAACTTGGCAGAAGCTGAATTACAATATGTTAGTCTGTAGTTCAGCCTGATAATATTGTTTTTACCCGTGGTCGTTTTGGCAATATGTTCATAATATTCATTCATCCAGTCCAGTATCTGCCAGTAAAAAGCCGAGGCATCTTCGGGCATCGAAACACCTGCAATTTCAAAAATCAGGGTATCTGTATTTAATTCTACTTTTGGTGTAAATTCAGTGGATTCCAAAACTAAAGATTCCATTTATTCCTTGTTATCATTATTATTATAATAATCCTCGTCAATAATTATGCATAATCTGTACATTGAATAATCGTCATCTATTTTCTTAAAACTGTACTGTATTTTTTCAGTCGAAATTTTTGCCATCTCTATAAAACCCAGTCCGGCTCCCCCCTTATGTGTAAAGCGGCCGTTAGTGATTGTGGATTTATATAATTTTTTCAGTCCTTCACTATCGAGTGTATTTACATGATTAATCTTGTTTTCCAGCATGGGTATATCCTTATTGAAAACAACATTTACCGAAGTAAGAAAATATTTTTCGTCATCCTTCTCTATTTTAAATTCCGGAGTGTATTTAGTTCTTATATGACTGTCTATGTCAAAGTTCTCATTATACTTTAAAATATTCTCCAGTGACTCAATCATCACAAGCAATAATTTTTTATATATGCCAAGCTTGATTTTTAACCTGGTAACTGTCTTCCTGAGATTATTAATCAGCTCTCCAATAGTATCATACTTTAGAGTACCCCTGTGGCTTAATATTAATTCCTTCGTATTATTGGAGATCATGTGACTGTTACGAAATTTATCAAAAGATAAAAATAATTAAATTATAAATATTTTTATAATTATTCAATTGAATTAAAACTGTTTAAAAATAAACTGTCTTTTTTATCATAACCTTCATCAACGATCAGAAACTTATTTTTTGATGCCTCAACAGCAAGCTTGTCGCATTTTATATTTTCAATATTTTCAGCGTGTCCTTTAATCCATTTAAAGGTAACATTATGTTTACGATAAACCTTGAGAAAACGATTCCATAAATCGGGATTTTTTTTCTTTTTAAATCTCTTTTTTTCCCAGTCAAGGATCCATCCTTTTTCCACGGCGTCAGCCACGTATTTTGAATCGGTGTAAAGGGTAACATCACAGTTGTTATGTTTAAGAGCTTCAAGTGCAACAATAACTGCCAGCAATTCCATCCTGTTATTTGTTGTGCATGTGTAACCCTGTGAGAGTTCTTTTCTTAACTTGCCTGAAATCATTACTATTCCGTAGCCCCCCGGACCCGGATTACCGCTTGCAGCACCATCAGTATAGATAGTAATTTTATGAGGCATATCTGATTAACAATACTAGTTCATTATTTTAAGCTCATCAATGATATTGTAGGCCCCTGCATATTTATCAATAATAAACAGGATATATCTGATATCCACGCATATACATTTTTGCAGTCCGGATTCGAATATGATGTCTCCGCTCATAGCTTCCCAGTTACCGTCAAATGCCAGTCCGATTAGCTGGCCCTCATTATTGAGGACAGGACTCCCGGAGTTGCCTCCTGTAATATCGTTATCTGTTATAAAGCAGACATTCATAATTTTGTCATCTGCATACCTTCCAAAGTCTTTATTTTCATAAAGTTCTTTGAGTCTTGGAGGTAGCACAAACTCCCAGTTGTCGGGATCTTCCTTTTCCATTACACCCTTTAATGTTGTGAAATAGTCATAATGAACGGCATCCCTTGGTGAGTAGTCGCTGACAGTTCCGTAAGTTAATCTTATTGTGGAATTGGCATCGGGATAGAAAATCCTGTCTTTCTCCATCTCCATGAGTCCTGCAATATAGAGCCTCCTTCCCTTGTTTAACTGGGTATCAATTTCTTTTAGCCTGTAGCGTTCTTTATTAAGTGCTGCATATATTGACCTTGCTGTAACAAATGCCGGATCTTTGTCCAGTATTTTAACTGAAGGCTTATTTATAAATTTTTGAAATTTAATGCTGTCAGCAAATACCGATTTGCGGCACATTTTATCTGCAAATTTCTCATAATTGCCTTTATGTTCATTATTTATCAGCATATAGAAATCAGGATGCTGTTCCGGGGGAACGTTTTCGCTGTAAAGCTTCAGCATGGCAGTAAGAATTTTAATTTCTGTAGGCAGATTAAGGTTGGCAAAATGTTCTTTGCTTTTCTCCCTGAGTCCTTCGGCAAGCGCACTTATAATTTCCTTATTGTAGTCATTTTCAGGCATTGCCGAAAAAAGCCAGTCAGCTTCGCTTGCAAAGTCCAGTACTTCGGAAGACCTCAGAAAGGCCTCATATATATATTGAAGGTTATGGAGTATGGGCTTTCTTTTTATAATTGCTTCTTCTATTAATGGAAGGGCATCGCCGTACTTTGCTTGTCTTTCATCATCATTTGTCAGCCACCCGGTAAAGGTGTCCTCCAGTTCTTTTTTCTTATCAAAAATTCCCAGTCTCTTCAGTCCCTGGCTTTGTCCGATTGAATATTTCCAGTAATTACTTGATTTGAAATATTTTGATGCATACTGAATATGCACCTTCTCACTTTTCATCATATCCTCCATCATAATTTGCTGCTTCAGTCCCCTTATCTTTATCCTGTTGGGATGGGTCACTTCCAGCAGTTCCTTTACCCCGTAAGATGTCAAATATCTCTGCGTGCTGCCTGAATAGCCAAGCACCATGGAAAAATCACCGGATTTGATTCCTTTTAATGTAACAGGAAGGTAATACCGGGGCTTGTAAGGAATATTATTTTCTGAGTATTCTGCAGGGTTGCCATCAGGACCGGTATAGATCCTGAAAAGGGTAAAATCACCTGTGTGGCGGGGCCACATCCAGTTATCGGTATCATACCCGAACTTTCCTATTGAGGAAGGAGGTGCACCAACAAGCCGCACATCCTTAAATATTTCATAAACAAATAGATAAAAGTTGTTGCCGCTATAAAACGATTTTACCTCTGCCTCGTAATGGTTATCTTCAGTAGCCTCTCCTTCAATATCTTCTGAAATCATCGAGATCATATCAACCCTGGTGTTTTCATCCATGGTATCGCTGAGCTCACTGTTTATTTTTTCGCTTACATCTTCGATACTTATAAGGCACCTTACCGTCAGACCCGGATTTGGCAGTTCCTCTTCAGCAGTGTGTGCCCAGAAGCCATTCTCTAAAAGGTCGTTTTCGACAGTACTGTGTTTTTGTATATAACTATATGCGCAGTGATGATTTGTAAGCAGCAATCCCTTTTCTGATATTATTTCTCCTGTGCAACCTAAATTAAAGTAAACTATCGCGTCCTTTATGCTGCTGCTGTTTATACTGTAAATTTCTTCGGATGATAATTTGAGGCCCATATTATTCATTTCCTCAATGTTTAGTTTCTCCAGCAGGGGCAGCAGCCACATCCCCTCGTTCGCTGATAGGCTATAATGAATAAGAAACAGGCATGCAAAAATTAATATGGAATATCTTCTCATAATACAATAGTAAATAAATAGGTAAATGATACAAAACATTTAAGGTCTCAAATTTAAAATTTTAAGTTTAATTGGCTATTTAAAATCCGAAATGATTTTCTGTGATAGGGTGTTAGTCCGTAATTTTTTATTGCTTCCCTGTGCTGTTTTGTCGCGTATCCCTTATTCTTTTCCCATCCGTATTGCTTATATTCAGTATGGATCTTTTTCATGTAATCATCCCTGTATGTTTTTGCCAGCACCGATGCAGCGGCTATCGAAAAATATTTTGAGTCACCTTTTACAATACACCTGTGCTCGATTGACTTATACCTGAAGAACCTGTTACCGTCAATTATTAGGTATTCGGGATTAACGCTTAGTCCGTCAATAGCTTTATGCATGGCAAGTATTGATGCCCTTAAAATATTAAGCCTATCGATTGTGTCGTTATCAATATATTTTACAGACCATGAAACGGCAACCTTTAGTATTTCGTCCCTGAGTTTTTCCCTGCTTTCCACACTGAGCATTTTGGAATCATTTAAAACAGAATGTTTAAAACCAGGGGGCAGGATCACGGCAGCCGCAAATACCGGTCCCGCAATACATCCCCTGCCTGCTTCATCACACCCTGCTTCAAGCTTATCCTGATTTAAACAACTTTTCAGTGCTGTATCATAATTAAAACGAGGCATCAGGAAATTATAATTATATCGATTATAAGAATATGCAATTATAAGGTTTTATTGAAAAAAATTTTCCTTGTATTACTATATCTTATAAGAAATAATTAACACTGCATCAGCTTTAAAACTTAATTAAAAGTGGCAAATCAGGAGCGAGGATGTTAATAAATCAATACTTCACAATACTAATTAATAATTAACTTGTAAGCAAAGTATAATTAATACTTAATGATGAGAAAAAGGAAACCAAAGCTGAACAATTTTAAAAGAACGAACAGGCATACGATATTATTCAATACACCGGAATACAAAGCTATTGATCATTTTTGCAGCAAGTTCAGAATAAAAAACAGGTCCAAGTTCATGAGGGAAGCCATTATCACTGAAGTTTTAAAAAAGTTTGATGCTAACTATCCTACCTTATTTGAAGATAATCAGTTAAGATTATTTTAACAGACTCATGCAAATTTCATTTTTTTGTCAATCTGCCTGGTAACAAGGTATAATAATAATATATTCAGCACAAGGAGGGGAACCATCAGGTCCCTGAACCTGACAGAGAGATAGGTTAGTAAAAGTATCACCAGGTTTATAATAAAGCCAAGCAGTACTGTTTTCTGATGTGAGAACCCCGCCTTAACTATCCGGTGAAAGGCATGCTTACGGTGCGGTATGATAAGCGGTTCTTTATGCCTGTATCTTCTGTAAAGGGTTAAGGTAGCATCGAACCAGAACAGGGATGATAACATAAGCCATACCAGTATAGATGATTTTGAGCTGTTCTGATAGTAAATTGCAAATATGGCGATGTTGAATCCCAAAAGAGTACTTCCCACGTCACCTATAAAGATTTTTGCAGGCTGCCAGTTCCAGATTAAGAATCCAAGTGTTGCGGCAAGCAATAAAGGGGCAATACTGTCATTGAATAAAAAGACTACGGATGACGTGATAAATACCACCTCCATTCCTATATAGCCGTCAATGCCGTCCAGGAAGTTAAATAAATTGATAAACCATATTGTCCCCAATAGTGCAAGCACAGTAAGGACAGTGCTGTTTTCGACAACGTAAAATCCAAGATCCAGTTTTTCCAGTCCTCCAAGCATAAAAACAGCGATACTGCTGACTATAAACTGAAATATCAGCCTGTAGAGGGGCCTTATAGCAAAAATATCATCTATAATTCCAATGACCACAAGTAATATCCCGGGAAGGAAGCTGAAGAATAACCTCTCATCTATATTTTTAGTCAGGTAGAAATAGAGAAGCCCGGTAAACCATACAACAGCAACTGCCAGTCCGCCCCCTTTCGGAGTCGGATTTTTATGTGAGCTGCGTTCGGTGGGGACATCCACAATTGATATTGTTATTGCCAGTTTCCTGATTAAAAAGGTCAGGAGGAAGGAGAATAAAAAAAGTATAATATATATTACCGGAAGTTTCATATCATACTATTTTTGTATATAATACCACTCGCTCCATGTAAATCCGTCACGTCCCCTGTAATGGCGGAACCTTATATTAACGGCCTTTTTATCCAGGCCAATCCAGCCCGGACTGAATGTATTCTTTTTGTGAAGGTCTGTCTTAAATCCTTCGCTTTTTTTTATCATTGAGACAGCCTTACTAAATGATATTTTATTGCCCTTTTCCAAGTTTAAAAACAGATAATCTCAAATATAAAAAAAACCCCTGGTATTTATCAGCCAGGGGTTTCAATATTATTATATGCTGTTATTTATTTGTAAGGAATCTGTCTCCTGATGTAATAATATCCCATTCTCCAAGGACATTTAAGGAATGTTTCAGATTTCTTCTGCATTCATCCTCAGATAGGCGATACTTTCTTGAGAGGTTTAGAATAACGTTTTCTACTCTTTGCTTTCTTAGGGCGGCCAGAAGAACGTCGGCGTTAAAATCTGTAAAGTTGTGCACTATTTTCTCTCCGTTCTCACGAAATGCATAAGCTATAACTGTTCCATTGGAATATCTTTTAATTTTAAATTCAGGATTGATCTTTAAGATGTCACTGTCATCAAAAAAACCAAATGCTGATACTGAGAGATATTGAACACTGAACAAAAGCACAAAAGCCAGGAAAAAGACTTTTGGGAGTTTTGTGAATCTGAGAAATGTGAGAATAGGTTTCATAAAGGGTATTATTAGGTTGTTAAGGTTTACTGTAAAAAAAATAATAAGTTACGTGCAATGGGGTGATCAAATATAACATTATTTTTTGAATCAGCCATTAAAAAATTCATTTAAAAAAATGGACATTTTAATTAAAATATTGTAAATCCTTCATTTATAGCTAAAACATTAGTCAATAAAAAAAGTTCATTTATCCAAAAAAAATTAACATTCATATCAGGGGCTGTCATTTATCAAAGATATATTACCGCTGGTCTAATTGTGCATTGACTGTTGGAAAATTTCCTTTATTATTGTTATGGATTTTACTTAAACCTTACAGCTATGAAAAGAGGCAGTATTAATTTTTTGATAGTAAGACAGAAAAGGAGAAATGTCTGGGTGTCTTTTGAAAACACTGAAAAATTAAACTTATTTATTTCAGGAGATATTAAACTTAATCTTTATAATATTATAAAGGTTCCGCGTACCAATTTAATACTCAATCTCGATAATATAAAGTTTATTGACAGCACCGGATTCAAGATGCTTAATTTCATAGCCAGGGTTTCACGGATATACGGCTCATCTTTCAACCTGTCAAATGTGAGTGATGAGTTAATGGAATTAATTGAACTTTACAGGAAGTTTAATATACTTGAAAATCTAAATATTGACAAATATTCAATGAACAGGCAGGCTGTTGCATAATTGACAGCACTGTCAAAGGTCTACTGTAATTTTCAGTTTCCCCCTGCTTTCAAAGTCTTCTATCGCAAGATTAATTAGCCTGTCTATTAATTCAGTATATGATATCCCGCTGTGTTCCCATAGCTTGGGATACATGCTTATCCTGGTAAATCCGGGAATAGTATTTATCTCATTAACAATTACTTCATCCGAGGGGGTCAGAAACATATCAACTCTGGCCATGCCTCTGCATTCGAGAGTTTTAAATGTCTTTACCGATATGTCCTGTATTGTCTTAAGCTGCTTAACCGTGATTTCAGCAGGTACAATGAGGGTTGCTCCTTTTTCATCAATGTATTTGGCATTATATGAATAAAATGTATCGTTGGGGATAATTTCACCTGCAGCAGAAGCGACCGGATTATCATTACCCAGGACAGCGCATTCTATTTCCCTGCCTGTTATAGCCTGTTCGATAATAATCTTGTTGTCATAACTGAAGGCTTCTTCTATTGCCTGTGTGAAGGTTTCCCGGACACTGACTTTGTTTATTCCAACAGAAGACCCGAGGTTAGCGGGTTTAATAAAGAAGGGGCTGCCCAGCATTTCAGCAAGTCGCTCATACGTATAATGCTCTGCATTTTCTTTGATTATTGACACGAACTCCGCAGTTTTTATGCCAGCATCCCTGAGCAGGCGTTTCATAATATCTTTATCCATCCCTATCGCCGAACCCGCTATGCCTGCCCCGACACATGGTATATCTGCCATTTTTGCCAGTCCCTGTACAGAGCCATCTTCACCGTAAGGGCCATGCAGGACAGGAAATATTACATCAATATCTCCTGCAGGTTTGTTAGTACTGAGATTTATCAGTTTCCTGCTTTCGCCGGTGGGAGTGAGGGCTATCTCATTTTTTTGTTCCGCCAGCTGTATCATGGCCGGACTATCGGAATTCAGCAGATGGATTGACTTCTCATTAAGATACCACCTGCCTTTGCGGTCTATACCTATCAATACCGGTTCATACTTTTCTTTATCCAGCGATTCTATAATATTTCTTGCAGACTGCAATGATACTTCATGTTCGGCCGACCTGCCCCCAAAAATAACGGCTACCTTAATTTTTTTCATCCTCCGGGATATTTATAAAGATTTTTGAAATTAATACTTATTAGGCAAACCACATTATAAATAGGTTAAAAATTCTTTTTTTTGTGTTCGGCATAAAATCATTAATTTTAGACTAACATAGTAACAGATAAAATTAAACACATGAAAGTACTTAAGTTTGGAGGTTCATCTGTAAGTTCTTCCCAGAATATGCTAAATGTAAAGAAGATCATAGAAAGCCAGAAGGACCAGGTAGTGGTTGTTGTTTCTGCGGTCGAGGGTATTACCGATAAGCTGGATGAGCTGGCTGTGCTTGCTGCTGAAAATGAAGAGGATTTTTTTAAGATTTATAATGAGATAGAGGCCAAACACCTGGGAATAATAAACACAATTTTTAGCGAACCGGAAAAAAAGGAAGTACTACAGCAAGTTAATAAGCTGTTTAAGGAACTAACCAATATTGTAAACGGACTGTACCTTGTAAATGATCTGACCCTGAAGATTAAGGACAGGATCCTTAGTTACGGAGAGCAGCTGTCCTCTTTAATTTTAAGCAGACTGGTTAGCAATGCTGAACTCATAAACATCAAAAATTATATAAAAACCAATAGTGATTTTGGCAAAGCCAGGGTGAACTTCACCCACACAAACAGGCTGCTTCGTTACAGGTTTAAGACAATAAAAAAGACTGCTATAGTGCCGGGTTTTATAGCAAGCAGTGACAGGAACGAGGTAACAACCCTCGGACGTGGGGGATCCGATTATACGGCAGCGATAATAGCTGCAGCCCTGGGTGCTGACCGCCTGGAAATATGGACTGACGTTGACGGTTTCATGACTGCTGATCCAAGGAAGGTAAAGAAAGCTTTTGCCATAGAATCGCTGAGCTATGCCGAAGCTATGGAGCTTTCACATTTCGGGGCTGCCGTTGTTTATACTCCGACGATCCAGCCCGTTTACCAGAAGAACATAGAGGTCTCAATATATAATACTTTCAACCCGCAGGCCAAAGGTACGGTCATAACAAAGAAGTCAGCAACCATAGGGGATTCCCTTATCAAGGGCATATCATCAATAGATGATATTACTCTGGTAACGTTGCAGGGTCCCGGGATGGTGGGGGTAAAAGGCACCTCCAGCCGCCTTTTCGGAGCCCTGGCAAACAGTGATATCAACATTATTTTGATTACCCAGGCTTCATCGGAATATTCCATAACATTTGCAATCATTCCCACAGACACTGAAAAAGCTATTGAAGCCCTGGAAAAGGAGTTTGAAACAGAAATAAAACTGAAAAATGAACTTAACATCCATATAGAGAAAGACCTCTCCATAATTGCCATTGTTGGAGAGAGAATGAAAAATACGCCCGGCATTTCAGCAATTCTTTTTTCATCCCTGGGAAAAAACGGTATTAGCATAATAGCTACAGCCCAGGGTTCCTCGGAGCTTAATATTTCCGTGGTTATAAGAAAAGAGAGCCTGAAGAAGGCGATGAATGTTATCCATGAGGGTTTCTTCCTGTCCCATTACAAGGAGCTGCATCTTTATGTGGCCGGACTGGGGAAAGTGGGGAGTATTCTGCTCGCACAGGTCAGAAACCAGCAGGAAAAGCTGCTGAAGAGCCACAGGCTTAAAATTAATGTTATCGGCATCAGCAATTCCAAGAAGATGCTGATAGTGCAGGATGGCATAAACCTGAAAAAATACAGGGAAGACCTGGCACAGTCCGGTGAAAAGGCTGATATAGACCTGTTCATCCAGAAGATGATGTATCTGAACCTGCGTAACAGCGTTTTTATTGACTGCACGGCAAGTGAGGATATAGCAGCGCACTATAAAAATATTATGGAATCATATATATCGGTCGTAGCGGCTAATAAAATAGCATGCTCATCAGAATTTCCGGTATACAAAGAACTTAAAAGGACTGCCCGTGACAAGAACGTCAAGTTTATATATGAGACAAATGTGGGGGCGGGACTGCCAATAATCAGCACACTGAATGATCTGATAAAAAGCGGCGACAAAATAAGAAAAATTGAAGCCGTATTATCGGGGACACTGAACTTCATATTGAATGAGGTAGATGAGAAGACACCTTTAAGCAAGGCAATAAAGCTGGCAATAGACAAAGGGTTTTCGGAGCCCGATCCGCGTACGGACCTTAGCGGCATTGATGCCAGGAGGAAGTTACTGATTCTTGGCCGTGAGTCGGACTATGAGCTGGACATAGAGGATGTAAAGGCCAAGCCTTTTTTACCGGATGAGTTTTTTAAGAAATCACTCGAGGATTTCTGGAAACTGATGAAGAAATTTGACAGTGACTTTGAAGCCAAAAGGAAGAAGGTTACTGAAGAAAACAGGAAATGGAGGTATGTTGCAGAGCTTGACAATGGAAAGGCCAGGATTGAACTAAGGGAAATTGACCAGGCACATCCTGCGTATGAACTGGAGGGACATAGCAATATTATACTTATCACCACCGACAGGTATCATGAACAACCAATGATAATAAGGGGTTACGGGGCAGGGGCCGAGGTGACAGCCGCAGGTGTTTTTGCAGATGTTATAAGAGTTGTTAATATCTAGCCCTTAACTGTTTTAAATGATAAATGCTGTAATTTTTGATCTCGACGGTGTAATCATCGATTCGGAACCTCTTTGGAAAGAAGCTGAAAAAAGAATCTTCAAAACGGTCGGGATAAATCTGACTAATGAGATGTGCCGCCAGACAACGGGACTTGATTGTATAGATACTGTTAATCACTGGTATGAATATAAGCCCTGGAAAGACAGGAAGACCGAGGATGTTAGGGACGATATATATGAAGAATTATTAAGGCTCATAGAGCAAAAGGGTGAATTGAAAGAGGATGTTGAAAGGGTTCTTGATCTTTTTAAAGAAAGAAAAATATCCATGGCCGTTGCCTCATCATCACCCCTGGAAATGATAAATATGGTGCTGCGGACTTTCAGGCTAAGCAGGAAATTCTCAGTTGTCCATTCTTCAGAGCTTGAGCTGTCGGGGAAGCCTCATCCTGCAGTTTATCTTTCAACAGCGAGGATGCTTAAAAAGGAACCGTCGGAGTGCCTTGCTATTGAAGATTCGTATTACGGTGCTTTGTCAGCATATAATGCAGGGATGAAGGTTGTGGCAATACCGGACAGTGATGAATACGAAGATTCAAAGTTTGACTTTGCTGATCTTAAGATTCGTTCCTTTAAGGAATTTGGCGAAGATCAATTAAACTATTTAGATAGTTTGATTTAACCGATAATTTTTAAATTTGCCCCTCAGAAAGAAAAAAAATATAAGATTTATTTATTATTAATATGCCCTGTAAGATTTTATATTACTCAACAAACCGGAAGGCTCCAAAAGTAACATTCAGGGAAGCCCTGCTCAAGGGGCTTGCACCTGACAGGGGTTTGTTTATGCCTGACCCCATACCGTCAATAAGTGCCGGGGAGCTTGACAGCTATGCCGGGAAGCCATATTATGAGATAGCCTTCGAGGTTGGCAGGAAATTCCTGGGTGATGATATACCTGATAAGGATCTTTACCGGATAGCCAGGGATGCATATAATTTTGAAGTTCCCCTTGAAAGGGTATATGAGAGAAAGTACATAATGCATCTTGACCAGGGTCCGACGGCTTCTTTCAAAGACTTTGCCGCCCGGCTTATGGGCAGGCTGATGCAGTATTTCCTGATAAAGGAGAACCGCAACCTGCTGATACTGACAGCTACTTCGGGAGACACAGGCAGCGCCATTGCGAATGCTTTTTACCGGCTCGAAAATATCAAGGTAGTTGTTTTGTATCCCGAGAAGGAGGTGACGGACAGGCAGCGCAGGCAGATGACAACGCTGCATGAGAACATACAGATAATAGCGCTCAGGGGTAAGTTTGATGACTGCCAGGCAATGGTTAAGAGGGCTTTTGCCGACGGGGAGCTTACATGCCTTAACCTGTCATCGGCCAATTCGATAAACATTGGGCGCCTTCTACCCCAGGCAATGTATTACATATATACATTCGCCAGGCTTAGCAAGGGCTATGATGACCCGGTGATATTCTCGGTGCCTTCGGGCAACTTCGGAAACCTTATGGGCGGACTCATAGCCATGAAGATGGGGCTTCCCGTGAAGCGTTTTGTTGTTGCAACAAATGAAAACGATGAGGTGCCGGTTTACTGGAAGACCGGCAGCTACGAGATAATTTCACCCTCTATAAACTGCATATCGAGCGCCATGAATGTCGGCCACCCCAGCAACATGGCACGTGTGGTGTCCCTGTATGGGGGTATCATGGATGATAGCGGGACCATACATAAGGAACCTGATATGGAGAGGATGAGAAGGGAGATGTACGCAGTGAGCATTAATGATAAACGGACAAAGCAGACCATAAAGGAGGTATATGAAAAGTACGGGGTTATTATTGAGCCGCACGGAGCTGTGGGATGGGAGGGACTAATGGAGGATTTCAGGGCCAATGACGGTGACGGTGGGGAGGGACAGCTGAGTGTGTCCATAGAATCGGCGCATCCTGCAAAATTTCCAGAAGAGATAAAGGAGATACTGGGCAAAGAAATATCGTTGCCGCCTAGTTTAAGGGGACTTGAAGATAAAAAGGAGCAGTACGATGTTCTTGATAATGATTATGATAAGTTTAAAAATTATTTAAAGGACAAATATTTATAGAGCGATAATTACAATAATAAAATTTATACATTATTATGCACGCATTATGTTCTGACCTCGAGGGTATATGGGTACCCGAAGTATGGATAAACGTTGCCCGTAAAACAGGAATTGAAGAGCTCAGGTTTACAACAAGGGATATAAAGGATTATAACGAGCTTATGAAGCACAGGCTGAAAGTCTTGAAAGAACACGAACTCAAGCTGAAAGATATACAAAACGTTATAGGGACCATAGAACCCCTTGAAGGTGCCCTGGAAATGATAAACTGGATTAAGGAAAGGACACGCTTTGTCGTGGTATCGGACACTTTTGTGGAATTTGCCGACCCCCTCATGAAGAAGCTCGGCAGGCCACTTCTTTTCTGCAACTCACTCATCGTTGACAGCAATAATAATATCACCGGCTATAAGCTGAGGCAGCAAGACCAGAAGAGGAAAGTGATTGAGGCCCTCAAGAGCCTCAACTATAAAGTTATTGGCATAGGCGACTCATATAATGATATTTCTATGCTCAAGGAAGCGGACAAAGC
>CAZHQW010000067.1:10722-15134 GCA_964534745.1 uncultured Bacteroidales bacterium | reverse complement strand
CGATTTGTCAGAGATATAAGACAATTAACTTTTTTGGCCACAATTACATACTAACATGTCAATATAGAAAATTGTATATATTACTATTATAACGTGTTATTTGTTTATTAAAAAGGGTCTTTTTTAACTAAAAAATATATAAACTGTATATATCTGGTTATAATCATATTGCATTTAACTTTGATCAAAGTTAGTTTCTTTTTTTTCTATTTCCAAATAATCAAACGGGCTTTTTAGCCTTTGCAGGGCTACGCTGGTCATGTGTGTGTATCTTTGGGTTGTTTTCAGATCGCTATGGCCCAGTAATTCCTGAACATATCTTATATCCATTCCATGTTCGAGCGAATGAGTGGCAAATGAATGCCTTAACATATGAAGGTGGACCCTTCTTTTTATACCTGCCTTCCTTGAAGCTGCTTTTAAAACATTACCCATGCTTGTAAAACTGTACTTTTTACCTGGATTGTTTCCTTCAAATAAAAATACCTTGGGTTTATACACCCTGAGATATTCCCTAATAATTTCTTTTAGTCCAACAGGAAGCACTGTTATCCTGTCTTTTTTACCTTTTGCTGAACGTATAAAGAGCATGTTTGATCTGATATTTATATCCCTGACTTTTATATCCTGTGCTTCACTCCTTCTCAATCCGGCCGAGTATATTAACATAATCAGTAGCCTGTGCTTTATATTGTCCAGACACTGATACAGCGCAACAAGTTCTTCCTCTTCGAAAATATTGGGCAGATGTTTCCCCGGCCGCGGCCTGATAAGGAAATTTCCCGGAATATCGCGGTTATAAACAACTTTATAATAAAATCTGATGGCACTAATCATATTATTCTGATATGCTTCACTCTTCTGGCTGCTTAATAAAAGAAAATCTTTTATTTCCTTGTTGCCTATCAAGGTTGGATGCTTATAATTAAAATACCTTAAAAAACATATAAATGCACTTAAATAATTCCTTCCCGTTTGTTTCGAATAATCCGTGCTTTCAAGTACTGACTTAAGCTGGAAAACATAAATTTCCTCTATCCTGTGGTTAGAAAGTAATCCATAGACCCTTTTTCTGATTTGCATTCCATTTAAAGGTAACTTCCCTGCCATAAAAAAATATGCGTTATTTTGCACGGTCCTTAAATATTTAAAAATCAAATCCTTAAAATAATCCCTGTATAACTGATTATTCCTGACCTGATGATGCTTGTATAGCCATTCATAATTTTTTGTTTTTATTCCGGATATCTCAGTTGGTGAAAGATTAAGATGATATGCCATAAATAATAAAAGTCTATCGGATGGTGGTTTTATTCTTTCAAGAATTTTAATAATCCTGTAAAATGGTATATGAATATGAGCAATAAAAGGCTTTATCTGCTTGCCTATATTGAAATACATTCGCTCCCTGTTCAATACCTGCTCGTAATAAAACTTCACTGCTGCAATCATCTGCTTGCGCCTTGCATAACCCAGATCCTGCGCTCTTTTCTTTACATATCCGTAAATTATCTGGTAATTATGCTTATCAATATCAGAATAACTGAAATACTCCAAATATTCTTTGAAAAAGCCACAATATACCTTCTGAGTCATCGGACTTAAACGCTTTAGCAGCATAGTATCGGTATATACTTTTAAAAATTTCTTATCATTTTTTTTTATTCCCGCATTCCTCTCACTACCGGTTTTCCCGGCTATATTTTTATTACATAATCCTTCTTCTTTATGCCTGGCAATATTGCATATACCGTGTAAAGCCCTTTTTATATACTCCAGATAATCATCCCGGTAAGGTATGTGCCAGCACCTCATATCATTGCTCCACTTCCTCCCCGGCAATTTTTTTATTGCTTCAATCAACTCCCTGTTATATTTAAATACCAGCTTAATTCTTCGATTTCCCTTGAACAGAACTTCTTTTAATAATACTGTTTCCAATTTAGCCAGCTTTAAAGCACCATAAAATACAAAAATGCTTTAATAATAACCGTTTATATGCGTTTTTTAATCGCTTATTCTTTTTCAAAGGCGATTAAACATTTAAAAAGTCAGGAACAGATATTTTTACAATAAAAAAAAGTCAGGAACAGATATTTTCGCAATAAAAAAATTTATGGAAGTAATTGTTAACTTATTAACTCTTTAATTATAAAAATGCAAAATATATGATGTCTGATATCCTCCATAAAATGTTTTATTATAAATGCAGAAAATATGACTTCTGATCCTGAATAAGGTGTTTAATTATGAATGCGAAGTTTATGATGTTTGATTCTTCATACAGATTTATATATACAAATGAACAATGCCTTTTATGCATAAATAATCTTTGATTATGGATATAAATAAATATTGTCTTGCTTGCAATGAAATACTATCCGGAAGGAAGGATAAGAAATTCTGTGATTCCTATTGCAGGACCCACTACCATAATATTAAAAACAGGGAATCAAAAGACCAGATTAAAGATATTAACAAAATTCTCAGAAAGAACAGAAAAATTCTAAAGGAATTGAGTATTGCCAGCAAAACTATAGTTACAAAACGCTTACTGGTTGAAAAAGGATTCAGCTTTAAATATTTTACGGGTATTTATAAATCGGAAAGTAAAAACGTTTATAATCTTTGCTATGACCATGCCTACAGGGATCTTGGCAATGATAAATATCTACTTATTAAGCAGAAAATATAAACTACCAAATAAGTAACCTGCGTAAATAAATCACCACTGACTGCCTTCTATTTTTCCAGTTCATCTTTCAGAATTTCATAGAACTTATCTTTAGCCTGCACCTCCAGCCAGGGTTCATGCCCGCAATTTTTCAGTAATATCATCCTGAAATCTCTGATAACTTCCGATAAAGGCTTTTCAACTCCTTTATGCGGATGCGGATCGTAATCCCCGTGAATTGCAACTACAGGGCAATGTATATTTTCACCTAATCCAATAAGTTTTCCACTCCTTCTGAGCTGGCATGCCTCCTCCCAAACGGACTGGTAGATATCATAACTAACCGTCAATTCATTTTCCTTACCGGAAGTCAAAGGATTGAACGAGTCGGTCAAAGATATTAATGCACCGAGCTTCGTGAAAGTATCATCCTTATTTTCATTATCCTTTTTATTCAGAGCATTCTGAAGATCACGCAATTTGACCTTCTCCTCCTCAATTAACCTGTTTAACCGGACTTTGGTAATACTCCGTGCATATTCCTCCTTAAAAGGGCCGCTGCCTATAAGTATTATCTTACTTACTATTTCCTGATAATGAGCCGCAAAAATATATATAAGCCATGCACCCCAGGAATGGCCCGCGAGGATAACAGGGATTTCCGCGAAATCATTAATAACATTATAAAGCTCTTCCAGCTGTCCGTCTATAGTCCTGGGAAAAAATAAAGGCTCCAGGATGCCTGCCACAGAAGATAGTTCCTTAGCCACAGGAGCCATGCTTCCGGCAGCTCCTGGTCCTCCATGCACTACAGCCACCCTGTAAGGCGGTTCCCCGTACTTTCTCAGGTTATACAATTTCCTTATTGTTCAATTTCCTATAAAACTAACTCATCGTAATAATATTAAGAAAATATGATATCTCAAAAACATTATAAACAGATTTTATTAAATAGTCCCTGTTACAAGAGTGCTATAAAAAAACAATCCCGGCATCGTACTGCCGGGATTGTCAAAAAGAAGCGGGTATAAACTAAACCTAACCTCCACTATGACTTTTACAATGTGCTGTGCTTTCTTATAAATTTACTTCCACGATAATCTTTTTAAAATCGGGACTTATTAAATATCTGTGCTTTCTTATATATCCACCTCCACTATAATTTTTTCAATATCTGAGTTTCTTTTAAAGATCGTTATGCTTGTTTCGCGGCTGATTGTGGAACCACTGATTTCCATCTGCTCTTCGCTTGTATATACTATGCTAGTCCTGTCTCCTGCGGAGATGTTGTAGATTACCGGAACCTGGCAAAATGTAAAGGCAAGCTGGCCCTTCTGCAGCACAATCTTTTTTAACTCGCCCCTTACATTATAATATTCAAATATTCCCGGAGCAGAAAGGAACTCCTCTTTCTTCAGCAACAGAGGCATGAACGAGATACAGCCATTATTAATCCTCACTCCCAGCTCTCCGAGCCTGGTTACTATATCCTCCTTTACCTGTCCGGTCATCCCCGGCTGCTGTGCCCCGGCATGTTTGGGTGTGTGTGAATAGGGATCAGTGGGAAAAGCACCGTATAATGCCGGTGGCTTTTTCACTCCTATACCTGACTGGATTTCATAAAAATGAGCTGCAAGCTTTTTTAAAGTTTTCTCATCAGTTTTAGCGCTATTATCCTTCGTCTCAACTTTGGGGTTATTATCCTTCTTGTCAGTTGTCCCGTTATATGCCTTCTCAT
>CAZHQW010000067.1:7191-10622 GCA_964534745.1 uncultured Bacteroidales bacterium | reverse complement strand
TACAGCGAGCAGGAGTTTGGAGACCATATGCCAGTATATGCAGCCCAGGCCTTCATACTTGTAGAATGTACCGGAGCGCCCGGTGAAGGACTGGTGGTCGAACACCTTTTCAAAAATATCCAGTACAAGCTGGCGGTCCCTCTCAACAAGCTCCCTGTACTCTGGCCCTAGCTTATCCAGTGCTGATTTTAACATTGCAGCATTTCTGAAAGTCCCGTTAAAATGAAGGTCCCCTCTATTATCTTTTATTATGACGGTACGTTCACCATCTGAAACAAGCTTTCTGATCAATGCCGATTTACCTGCGAGCCCGGCCGGGATAATATTCTTTTCCACGAACAGTGGAAGCTGGCGATCGGGATAAAGGGTATAACTTTTCTGATCTTTTCTGTACATCTTGCTTGCACGCAATGCGTCCAGAAGTCCGGCCACCTGCTCACCGTTCAGGAATCCCGAGCTAAGTATGGCAACCTGTCCCTCCAGCATTTCATAAAGATGCCTGATGGTTATCTCTTTGTTATCCCTGACTGTTATCAGGTTATATGCATGGTATAATCCGTCATCCCTCCTGTTTGCCCGTATCGAATGATCAATAAAATCGAGAGCCAATTTAAGAAATGATGTCACGCTGTGTACATTAACATCCTTCTTTTTGCCGCAAAACCCCTTACTGTATATTTTTTCCCTGTAATCACTTCCTGCTGTCCCGAGTAGGTCAAGGATATCTTTGCGCGCTTTGTCACTGATTTTGCCTTTCAGTAGTTTCCTGTTACTTATAAATACTTCTGTTGTATCATTTAGTAATCCGGCAACCTCCTCCGATAATTCAATGTGCCCGGTAATTCCCGGGACCTCAGAATTCAGGTCACTTGAATCACCTGGTTTGGTGACATTTAATCCTCCCGAACTGAACATATCCAGGTAAAATGCTGCAAGGCGGCGCATATAATAAAGGGTAACCATGGATACTCCCGAACCTACGAGCGCATTATTTGCATCATTCCATTCGGGCCTCTGTGTGTTCATCCATATGCCTGCCTCGGGTATAAAATTGCTGAATCTGGCAAGCAGAGAAACGAGGAACTTCTCTGTGAGGTTGACCTTATATACATTACCATCCCTGTCCCAAATCAATTTACCGTCTGCCCCTGTTTCGTGCACCCTTTTTTTAATGAGCTCATTCAGCTCTTCGTCAAAGTTGATGGTATTTTGCGGATCCTTTAACAGTGAGCTATACGGCTTAATGCGGTAGGGAACATTTGCATAGACAAATATGTCCTTTGCCAGCAAGCTTTCAAGCTTATCCGGATTATATTTCACGGATATTTCAAGGAGCTTTAACAGGTAAATCACCTGGTGGTCTCCCCAGTAGCCTATGTTGGACCATGGATCAGATGGATCAATAACTTCCCAGTCTATGCCGTCACGAGTGACGCGGTATGGATTATACCCGTCAGCCGTTGATGCATTCACGAACCTGCAGATCATGCTCTCCACAAAGTCCGGATAAGACAGGCTCAAGGCCTCCCAGTTCTGGAAGATATCACGCCAGTTGCCCTGGTAGTACAACGATTTCGAGCCGTCCTCATTTTTTGTTTCGATGGAAAAAAGGTTCCAGGGGCGGCTTGGGTCACCATGTCGGCGGCTGAATGTCAGCGGCAGGTATTCGTAGCACATGCGTATAAGGTCCTTATCTCCGCTATTCTCAGCTTCCCTGATAAGCCAGTGGTATTCAACTGCAGGTTCCTTGACGCTGAACAGGGTGGTGTGCTTTTCCGCAGTCTTCCTGCTGAAATTGTTAACGTAGGCTACTAAATCTTTCTTATCAATGGTATAGTTATTATCAAATATGCCACCTCTCATAACATTAAACAGGACGTTTGAGAAATGCCTTGAGCATACCTGTATATCACCTGTCATCTGCAGTCCGTCAGCACTTGCCACTGTTTTTACGAGGTTCTCAGTCCCTTTCTTTATATCAGCTTCAATAAGGCTGTCTATATTCTTACCGGAACTTAACAGCTCTTCCAGCGCCCTGATATCTGCAATATCCTGGTTTACTTCTGCAACAATATACCACTGCCTGGAACCGACCGGTTCCAGTGAAAAAGAAGAGTTCACAAAATAGGCGCCCCGCAGAGCCCTGATATCTGTTTCCTCGCTGATATCTTTACCCTTCCTGAAACTGTCCAGCTTGTTTGAAGATAGGAGCCGCCGTGCGGATTTAAATCCTGTTGACCATACTGTACTTGCCTTTAATCCCTCACTTGGTTCGGCTTTATCAGTAGGAATAGAGCTAAGATAGTAGATGCCTAAACCTGCAGGCAGCAATAACTCATTTTTCTTGTAAGCGTCAACAAGTGTGCTGTACTCATTTTGCAATACGCGGGTAACACCATAGGGTAATATATTCTGTATGCCGTCAAGAACCTCAACCTCCACTTCTTCATCCGAGTTACCGGTTATCCCCGATCTCCTGACAAATCCGTATTTGTCCGAATTAAACCAGCCATATGAAAAGGTAATACCCAGGTCGGTGTTTTCCTCCTCGAAAATCAGCTTATTATTATAGGTGTTCTTGTAGAGGTTTCTTTTAATGCTATACTGGTTTTCATATCTTCCGGAAAAAGGCTCCCACAAATAAGTCCTGTTCTCTTTGTTTATAAATAGAATGGTCTTACTCCCTGTTATCTCAGGGAAATCAGTTATTTTATCATCTGTATAATAGGGAAAGAGGGCGTTATCCGGATTTTTTCTTCCTGCTGACAGGGCCCCGTTGCTTGAAATAAACATCCAGTGGTCTGAGTCACTTACCAAGCTCATAAAAAACGAGGGCATGTTATTGTAATTCTCAATCCTGTAGAATCGTTCACCATCAAGTTCAACATAGCTGCCCCTGACTGCTGCCTCATTTTTTTGCAACTGGCTTCTACCTGAAAATATTGGTTCTTTCTGCATCAGGACAAATTTTGAAATTATATTCTAACCCGCTTTACTTAATTTTATTAATTAAGCAGGCTGCATAATTACTTTATTGATTAGGCAGCCTGCATAATTACTTTAAAAACAAAAAACTCTGCTGCAAAAGTGCAGCGGGATTTCCTCCTACTAATACAATAAAATAGCCTGGCTCTGTTATCCACTTATTATCTGCATTGACAAAGGCCAGGTCGGATTCGTCCAGCACAAACTCAACTGTCTTTTTTTCACCTGGCCTTAGGTTTATCTTTTTAAAACGTACCAGCTTCAATACATCGGGCGATACAGTGGCAACAAGGTCCCTGATATAAACCTCTACAACCTCCTTTCCATCCCTGTCACCGGTATTGGCAACTTCTACGGAAAAATACAGGCTGTCTCCCGCAGCAAGGGTGACTTCTGCAGTGTTATCTCCGGTAGTGTTTTCTTCGTCAGTGTTCTTCCGGGCAGTG
>CAZHQW010000067.1:0-7091 GCA_964534745.1 uncultured Bacteroidales bacterium | reverse complement strand
TCTCCGGTAGTGTTTTCTTCGTCAGTGTTCTTCCGGGCAGTGTTCCCTCCCACAGTGTTCTTCCGGGCAGTGTTCCCTCCGGCAGCAGGTTTGTTCACTGACAGCTTCAGGTTGCTGTATTGAAATGTTGTATAACTCAGTCCGTACCCGAATTCATACTGGGGGTAAAACCCGTTGTATCCCCAGTTCTTATCCCTTATATCGGCCTTTTTATGCCAGTATGGCAACGCATTACCCGTGTATCTGGGATAAGTGACAGGTAACTTGGCGGATGGATTTACATCCCCGGAAATAATGGATGTCACAGCCCTTCCCCCCTCATCACCGGGCAGGTATGCAAGGATAATTCCCTGTACAAGAGGTTCTATATCCCTGATAATACGTGGTCGCCCTTCAACAAGCACAAGTATAACAGGCTTGCCGGTCTTACCCAGTTCCTTTATTAGGTTTTGCTGGATAAGCGGAAGCGGCAGTTCATCAATATCCGAGGGCTTTTCTGTAGCAGGCACTTCACCCAGGCAGGCAATGACATAATCTACCCCTGCCGCAGCCCGCACAGCCTCTTTTGTGTTTATATCTTTTTCATAGTCCGTGCCCTCAACGTATCTCACATTTCCCTTGCCAAACCTTTCTTTTAATGCATCAAGAATAGTCAGCTTGGACGGATCATTGAATGCTGTCTCCACTCCCTGGAAGGTTCTTGACCACGCCCCGTTGAGATAATTCATAGAGTTCGCTGCCATTCCGGTTACCAGTATTTTGCATCCCGGGGGAAGAGGGAGTACATTATTATTCTTAAGAAGCGTAATACATTCCGTTGCCGCTTTGTAATTATCTTCTGCAAGCTTATCCGATCCAAAATCCCTGAATGAGGCGGGATCATTATAAGGTTTTTCAAACAAATTCAGCTTTAATTTCACAAGTAATATCCTTCTTACAGCATCATTTATCCTGCTCACCGGTATTTCACCCCTATACACAAGATCAATAATCATATCGGAGACATCTGCATTATACGGATTCATTATCATATCCAGTCCGGCCAGTACCGCCATTTTGGTTGCCTCCCTCTTGTCATGTGCCACCTGGTGGGCATCGACAAGGAATTCGATATCACTGAAGTCGGAAACTGTAAATCCCCTGAAGCCGAGCTCACCCTTTAAAATATCCGTAATATAATATTTATTGATATTGCAAGGAATACCGTTCACGGAGTTTGAGCTTAACATTACTGTCAGTGCTCCATTTTTGATAGCTTCCGTAAAGGGCGGCAGATAGTACTGGCGCAGGTAATTTTCAGGAATAAATGCATCTGCCTTGTCCTTTCCATTGATGCCTGTTCCATAGCCGACGTAGTGTTTAATGCATATTGCTGTTTTTATGGTATCGGCCAGCTCATCACCCTGGGCCCCCCTGATAAATGCATTTGACATTTGGGATATAAGGTAAGGGTCCTCGCCGAAGCTCTCAAACATCCTTCCCCACAGGGGCTGTGAAGCAACATCAATAACGGGTGCATAATTCCATGGCATAGACGCAGCCCTCAGTTCATAGGCAGTGATCTCTCCCGCTCTTTCCGCCAGTCCGGTATCCCAGGAAGCGGCAAGTGCAATCTGCTGGGGCAGCATGGTTGAATAATTGACAAAGTTTGCCCCGTGCACTCCGTCAATGCCATAAATAACAGGAATGCCAAGCCTCGTATGGTTTATCGCATAGTCCTGTATCTGCTTTATCAGCCTGTACCATTCATCTTTGTCCGGCGGGTAACCCGGAGTATTATGTACTGATCCTACCCCGTATTTGCCGATGTAAAGAGCAAGCTTTGCCGTGTCAATGACGGACGTATCTCTTGGTGCATAGTAAATGTCTCCCTGGAGTAATGTTGGCAGTCCGATGTTGACCATCTGTCCCACTTTCTCTTCAAGGGTCATCAACGAAAGCAGCTCCTCAATGCGGCGGTCTATTAAAGCAGCTTCCCGGGCCTCCCTCGCTTCCCGTATATCAAGAGCCCCGCGGCGATGTTTACACGATATCAAAGAAATGAAAATAATAAAGAGGAATAGGATGACCTTTATATAAAAAAATTGCTCTTTCTTAATCAATTTCATTTTCTGGCATTTAAAGTTTATTTATTCTGCTTTTTCTTTTAAGTATCATGGACTGTTATAAATGATACACTTCATATTCCCTTACCCAGCTCATTGATTTGCCGGGCGGCAGATCAATCTTTATGAATATTTCCGGACTGAGAACATGGGTGTTGCCCCACAGGTTTATTTTTTCGGGGACAAAATTACCCGATTCCCTGATGCCAACCTTTAAAACCGAATTCTCCAGTGCCCATGATGCCTTTACCTTTTTGCCGCCATCGAGGGCCCCCAGGAAAAACTGGTTTTTATAAACCGACTTCCAGCCTATATCATTCCGGTCAATCTGCAACACTTTATCCGGATCAACAAATTCCTTTATTTTTTCTCTTTCAATATTAAAAGGAAAATGAAGTTTATATTCCCTGTCTATCACCCTGCGGTTTATAGCCAGGAAGTTATGGCAATACTCGTTTGTCTTCACAGTCTTTTCTCCTGTATTTTTCAAATTATAGAAGACAGTAAATGAATTGTGATTTAGTGAGATGTTCTTGGTAAGCTCTACTGCATAACCATTGCAGGTGGTGGGATAGGTGACAAATATTGCATATTGTGAGTCTGATTTAAAAAGTGTCTTAAAGGGCATTACTTTATAGTCTTTAAAGAAATCATAAGACTCCTCATTTTCCTTTCTTAGCAGTCCGATCCCTATCTTGGCAAAGTTCTTCCCCGGCCTGCATTCTTCATAACCTAATGCCTCGCTTATCCCGAACTCATTGTATAAGCCCCTGCCCCTGACGTTTATCAGTTCAGGATCAAGTGATTCCTCGGTACAGAACGTATATTTATTGTCTAAAGTCACCTGTGTTATTTTGCCTGTCCAGTCAAATCGCGAGGACCTGTAGTTCTGACCGGGTTTGTCAATCTCAATTCGTAACTTACTGTTCTTCAGTACAATAGACATTCGTTGCCATTAATTATTTTAAACAGTCACTCTCAATTAGAAACTTAATTATCAGTAGACAACTATTTTTTGATAAAAATTTTCCTGTCCGTTCCGGATCATCAATAGATATATTCCCTGAGGAATATCATTTATTATTAAATAACCGGGGAAAGAGCCTTTAAATTCATATGATCTTATTATTCTCCCGTCAATGCTGCACATGATGCATGAAAAACTGTCATAGGCCTTTCCTGTCAGGCGGACACTAAAACTTCCGTTAGCCGGATTTGGGAATACTATTATGTTATTCCCCTCTTTATTTTCGAGGCTGAGCTCACTCAGTGCCTTAAATACAATTCCTGAATTTGCTGACAGGTCATATTCAGCATCCCTGAATTCATCCTTGCTGACTGTTACTGTAAAATCCGTTATGCTTGCTTCATATTCTTCGGTTGCATTTCCCGAAAGAGTCAGGATTACAGTATCCCTATCAGCTCTTGTTATGGTTCCGACAGTTACACCGGCAGGGAGGTTGCTGAAGCTCCAGTTGCCCGGTGATAATGTTTCAACAAAATCATTGTAGTGCACTGTAACAACTATATGTTTCCCGTCTTCCTGTCCCTCCACTATAACCTCATCCTGGGAAAGGGATATAAAAGCGGTATCAGCAGGCAAAAGAATAATATCATCAAAATAAAAAGTATTTGTATCATTTGAACCAAAATCATAAAACAGCGTAATCCTGTCATATACTTCGCTTTCTGCACCGGTAAAATCAAAGACCAGCTCTTGCCATGCACCGGGCTGCGAATATGGCTGCGGGACTTCAATCGGACTGATACTGTTAATATCCTTGCCAGTGGGTGTTATACCTTCATCAACATCCTCTATCTTGAATAGAAACGAACCGGCTTTCGGTCCGTTTACTTTCAAAGCAAACCTGTTGTGCTCACTGAAGTCCATGTTATAACCCAAGTCTCCGTATATGCCCGACCATGCAGATGTTGTCTTGAAAGAGGTGCTAACGTGGTCACTGCTGTTTTGCTCATCTTTAAACGGATTTTCTACCCACATGGGATCAACTCCTGTTTCCCATCCTACAAAATTTATAAATGTCGTTTCAAAATCAGCCAGCACTATTGTGTCAGAAAGGTTCACATTTATAGAAAATGTATCTGTTCCGCACATATTAGTTATAATAACTCCCACCCTACCTGCCATATCACCAAAGTCGACTGATACCTTATTTGATGAATCGCTGCCTGCTATGCTTGCACCTTCAGGAACAAACCAGCCGTATGATGCTTCGTGCATTTCAGTAATGGAATATTCAACGCCCATAGAGAACTGGCTCACGTAAGAGATTCCAAGCAACAAAGGTTGTTCAATAATGACGTTCATTGAGTCGGTATATGTACCGCATTTATTTGAAGCATTTGCTCTTACCAGTCCCCCAACACAGCCCCAGGTTACAATAATTGAATCGTTATCCGGATCCCCGCTTATTGATGCTCCTTCAGGGAGTTCCCAGCTGAAATCAGTACTGTCAATATCAGGCAGCATGAATAAAAGATCCGGCTCATTCTGCAGTACCCTGTCCTCTCCTGATACGGAAATATCTGAGAATATTACCGGCAGCCCGTAGTCAAAAGTGCCGCATGTAGTATCAATCACCTCAAGCGAAATTGTTCCTGTATCACATCCCCATGCTACTGATATCTGACTAGTATTCTGTCCGGATAAAATACCGGCTCCGTCCGGCACAGTCCAGTTAAACGTTGCACCCGGGACCTCAGAAAATGAATATCTTACAGTCCCTGCCAGTGGATATGCTTTATCCATGGCCGTTATCTCCTGATCAGACATGCTTCCGTAGACCCTTACATATTCAACTTCCATGGTCTGCGGGAAAACCGTTGTCTCATCAGGCGGTCCGGGCCAGTTTCCTCCCACTGCCAGGTTCAATATAAGGTAAAACTTTTCCTGGAACAGCGGCCAGTGGCTGACATCTTCCGGATCTTTGGTTGAATAAAGCTGTCCGTCCACAAACCAGCTTATAGAATCGGGTGTCCATTCAATTGAAAACACGTGAAAGCCATCTGAGAACTTACCCGAGGGAAGGGTATAGGATCCATTTGTGTACTCATAGGGCGGACCGTAATGAAGTGTTCCGTATACTATTGAAGGTTCATGGCCAACAAGCTCCATTATATCTATTTCACCGCTGTTGGGCCAGCTTCCATATATCTGTTCTGTCGGCATCATCCAGAATGCCGGCCACATTCCCTGCCCCTCCGGCAGTTTTATGCTGGCTTCAATTCTTCCGTATCTCCAATCCCCTTTATATTTGCTGTTTATCTTTGCCGACGTATATTCACGCGTAAGGTAATCTTCTTTTAAAGCCGTAATAATCAGTTTTCCGTCTTCGACCTTTATATTTTCGGGCCTGTCAGTATAATACTGAAGTTCATTATTCCCTCCTCCAAAATCATCCACATTAATAGTCCATTTTTCGGGATTGACCTCTGTTCCGTCAAATTCATCAGTCCAGATCAGGCTTTTACATTGAGCGCTTAACCTGCCGGGCAGGAATAGCAGAACTAAAAAAGCTAAAAAGGAAGCCTTATATATTCTCATAACTATAAAATTTTTATTCTTAATTACACATGGCTACAGAAATTGTATTCTTATTTATACATGAATACAGAAATCTTATTCTTATTTATACATAACCATAGAAATTGGTTACACATTTATAACTGTACTGACTATTCTCTCATAATTAATAATCACTTATCTACATAAAAGGGTATATTGGCAGTACCTGCATTGTTATGCCCGTCCCTTACATATACAAATACCCTGTATGGGCCTTCCTCTGCCGGAGCTTTGATTATTTGACTGGGCTCATATTTATCATATTCATTCTTATTTATCGTCGGCGGCCGCTGTTCATGGTCACCTCCTCCCCTGTAATATTCGGGGATGTCGGGCATTATCTGAACCTCAAGTGTAAGGCTGTCATTATCATAGTCATGGCTGTAAACATTTAACATGTAGTCCTGACCGGACTTAAGATGTATATTATCGTACCTTGTTTTGCCGTCCAGGAATATTGAATCCATCCGCGGAACCCTGTTTTCGGGCCACCTGCCTGTCCATACATACTGCATAACATCTGTCGGTTCTGTTTCCTCTCCTGTCTCAAGGAAAAACCCGTACCAGGTCGGTGTCCTTTCCTGCTTCTGTGCCCAGAAAAATACATAGGATCCGAGGCAGTGTGTTTTGTTCGCGTATATTGCCTTTTCCCATCTTTCGAGAATCACATCAGCCTTTTCCGAGCTGGTCTGTTCAATGGGAATATTCCATTCAGTACGTGGCACCTCCCAGTGTCCCGTTGCCCCCCATTCCGTCACAGCATAGGCACCGTCCCAGCCTGCGTCGCCAATTCTCTTTTCAATGTTAATTACGTCTCCGTACATCTGGATAGAAATGAAATCCAAATCCGGACAATGTCCCTTAATATAATCAACTTCGTCCTTTCCTATGCCGGATAACATTGTCGTTGTAAGGTGGTTGCCGTCAACTTCATGGATCATCTTAGCTACATCATTTACGGCATCCCACACCTTTTTATTCTTGTACCACAGGTTGAGCTCATTTCCTATGCCCCATGCCAGCAAGGCAGGGTGGTCCTTATACTTCAATACCTCTCCCTTCAGATATTCAAATTGCTTCCTTACACTGGCCGTATCATCATAATCGAATCCGAGCCTTTCACGTCCTACCTCCAGTCCCATCATCACGGTGAGCCCGTTTTCATATGCCAGGTCCAGTTCTGACCGGGCGCTGTCTGTCCGCCACGTCCTCATTGAGTTGGCCCCGTGCGAGGCCAGGTTTGCTATATTACCGAATTCGATACCAGCCCCTTTAATATAATAAGGTTTACCATGCCTGTAAAGGCTGTATTTGCCATCCACATATTTAAGTTCAACTTTTACTGCCTTTTTACTTTCCGCAGAGGAAGCTGCTTCAGGCAGAACTACTTCACAGGAAAC
>CAZHQW010000066.1:0-15333 GCA_964534745.1 uncultured Bacteroidales bacterium | reverse complement strand
CCCTGAAACCAGCCCACTACTTTTTCCTGTTTGATGAGTTCTGAGATTTTTTCAGCAAGCTCATTAAAATCTTCGTATTTAGTATATTTTGCCTTAAGTCTTTTTGAAGCAGTCTCAATATCCAGGTCTGAAAACTCGGGACCGAGGTAGGCATCACGCATCATTTCATCATTATTTTTACCCCTCTTATTATTGAAATAAAGGTAATATGCTGCCAGTGCAGCCCCGATTGCTCCACCTGCATCGCCGGCAGCAGGCTGAATAAATATATTTTCAAAAATATTCATTTGTAGCAGTTTACCGTTAGCTACACAATTTAATGCGACACCACCTGCAAGACAGAGATTTTCCGTATTTACCAGTCTCCTGGCTTCTTTTGCCATATTGATCATAATTTCCTCTGAAACTTTCTGTATAGCCATGGCCAGATCACAATGCTGCTGTTCCAGCTTGCTTTCAGGCAAACGTCTTGGAAATCCAAAAAGTTTTTCCCATTTTTTTTCATTGACCATTTTAAGTCCGGTGGAATAATTAAAGTACTTCTGGTTCAGCCATACGGAACCGTCCTCTTTAATATTGGCAAGTTCGTTTTTGATTTTAGAAATATATTCTTTAACTCTTTTTGATCCCGGATTTCCATATGGGGCCAATCCCATAAGTTTATATTCCCCGGAATTCACCCTGAATCCAAGCCAGAACGTGAATGATGAATATAATAAGCCGACAGAATGCGGGAAATGAAGTTCCTTTATTACTTCTATTTTATTGCCGGCACCAGAACATATTGATGCGGTTGCCCATTCGCCTACACCATCAACTGTAACAATAGCCGCTTCCTTAAAAGATGACGGGTAAAAAGCGCTTGCAGCATGAGAAAGGTGATGTTCAGGAAACAGAAGCCTGATCTTTCTTTTATCAAAATTATCGATCTTTTTCAGTTCATCGAATATTAGCTTTTTTAGAAAGATTTTTTCTTTCAACCAGACCGGAATAGAAGTGACAAACGATATAAGTCCTTTTGGGGCAAAGGCATAGTATGTCTCAAGTAATCTTTCAAATTTCAGAAAGGGTTTATCATAAAAAGCTATTGCGTCAAGCTCATTTATTTTTAGTCCGGTATATTCAAGGCAATACTTACATGCATTAACAGGGAATGATGAGTCATGCTTTTTTCGTGTAAATCTTTCCTCCTGTGCTGCAGCAATAATTTTCCCATCTTCTGTAACAGACGCTGCAGAATCATGATAAAATGCAGAAATTCCTAATATTTTCATGTATGCAAATTTACAAGATTACAGATAATTATTTTAAATGATCCGTGCCTTTTATAAGTTTCTCCAGCTGTTGTAAATCCTGGAAACCGGGATTGATGCTCTTTATTCTTGTTAAGATTTTGCTGGCTTCTTCCGGTTTTCCGTTCTGAAGGTAAGAAGTTGCTAAATTATAGAGAAATTCCGGATCATTTTTAAAATCGGGGGAAGCTTTAAGCAAATAAAAAATAGCATCCTTATGGTTTTTTTTAAGGAGTATCTCCCCTGTTATCCTGTTGGCTACTGGGGTTTCTCTAATTTCCAGTGATCTCAGCAATTCCTTTAGTGCAACATCTAAATCACCATTGTTGTAATTGTCGAGGGCACTAATAATAAGCCTTTTAACCTGCACCGGAAAAAGTAATATATAGTCGGTTGCCGGGAGGGTAAAATCAGTACTGTAATTGGGATTTATTTTTCTTACTTCATTTAACGCTTCTCTGGATTTTTCAACCTGGCCGCTGAAGTAATAAGCCAAAATTTGCTTACCCATTAGTTTTTCTTTATTATTTTCATTGGTGACCAGTCTTGATGCTTTTTCAAATGCATCCGAAGCATTTTTGTAATCTCTCTTTAGTAAGAAAATTTCACCCTTAGTGAAATAGGCGAAAAAGGTTTCTTTTAATTCAATGGATTTATCAAGATATTCAAGTGCTGTCGTGAAATCGTTAATATTAATCAGGCATTCGGCTGCATCCAGGTAATCTTCTGCCCAGAAGGGACTGCATGTTATTGCAGCATTATACTCCCTGAAAGCCTTATAAAAATCATTTCTTTTTTTATAAAACCTGGCCAGTTCGAGGTGGGCATCTATAACGTTAAGGTCAGGTGATTTCATCACTGTAAAGGCCAGTGAATCAATCATAGATACAGGTTTATATATAAGCCTGTAGTCGATAAAAGGAGCATCAAGGGGCTTGAACGGCCAGTGATATTTTAAATTATTGATTCTGTGAACAGCCAGGAGACTATCCAGGGCAGTATATCCCCAGTTTATTTTATAGTATTCCGGACTGTGATAATGTAGTATGTTTATATTACTGCCGAGAAGCCCTGATCGGGCAATTTCGTTAAAGAACGCATCTGCCATAAGAAAATATCCGTCAATATTGGGATGAACATGCTCGGTCAGTAAATTATTGCCGATCAGTCCGTTTTCCGATTCATCTTCGAATGGGGCTTTCATAGGAACCAGGATAGCTTTATATTCTGATGCCAGTTCCCTGATAATATCGTTGATTTCTTCAGTTGCCCTGAAGCGGATACAATCCAGATCCTTTGCCAAATAATAATTTTCTTTTGCTTGCGCGTAATCTTCTTCTGCCTCGTATTTTGCGGCTTTATCATATATATTTATAGCTTCAGGGTAATCATACGTGAGGGTTGAGCAGAAAGGTTTACAATCCCTTACATTGCATACAAGCTCACTTATAAAAACCGGGACATTATTTTTATTGGCTTTCTCAAGTATATCTGACATGTTCTCTTTATAGCGCTCTATCCCGATTTTATATGTCTCACTTTTATAGGCTATTTCCTTATTTCCAGCAATACGTTTCATTAAAGTTCCTCTTATCTCCGAATCCTTATTGCTGCCAGCGAATAGCCTGCCTGCATCGTTAATTGCATTTTGAAGCATCTGGTAAATTCTCAGTGACATTAGGTCCAGATGCAGAAATGTCAGTTTCCTGTATTTACTCATTGCTTCATTTGAGCCGACACCAAAAGCACCATAATATTCATTATGTCCTGCATAAATGATAATTGCATCAGGTTCTTCCTTTAAAATTTCATTCATGTAATCCAGCAGAGTATAGCTGTTTATTGCCGTTATGGCTGTATTTACGACTTCAATGTATTTGTCGGGATAACTGTCCTTCAGCCTCTCATGCAGTATCCTGGAAAACATAAGGTTATAGTTGTAAGGGAATCCAATGGCTGTGGAGCTTCCCATAACAAATACTCTGAATCCGTTATCCGGTTTTTCTTTCAGGAATATATCATTGGCAGGACTTGTATATTCGAGCTTCCGGAAATATTTTTTACCAATATAGGGATTTACAATTTTGTATTTCTTAAAATCCTTATCCGGATTATTGATAAACAGGCCCAGATCATCACCATAACCGGCAATACGCAATATAACTTCAAGCATAAACAAGAATAGGAGTGTGATACATAAAAGCATGAAATTATATATAAGCCTTTTCCGGATACTTATTTTTGGTATTTTCTTTTGTTTTATCATTTTTTACAGAAGTTAAAATAATTTAAAAAGCCGAACGAAATCAAGGGTTAAATATAAAATATTATTTTTTTAATCTGAATAAAAAGTACATAAATATTTGATATAGAGTACTATAAGGATTTAATATTTGTAAAGTGAGGTTTAAGATTTATATTTTTTATGGATTTAGATCAGGATGTTGCATATGTGAATCTTTTTAATAGAAGGCGATTGAGCATTATTTAAGGCTTAAAATAATCTAAAAAATATTTGATATATTAAATTAAATAGTTATTTTTAATCCGCATAACATATTATATTATTAACTAAAAATTAAAACTATGAGAAAAATTTACGCATTGTTTGTAGCTTTTATTTTTGCATTGGCAGCAATAGCACAGGATGCTACTTTTTACAAACTGCCGGCAGGATGCCCTCTCGTTATAGATGGGGTAGCTGACGCTGTCTGGGAAAATGTTGAAATATTTAATGTTGAAAAGAATTTTCAGGCAGAAGAGCCATCACTTTATTTAGCACAGTGGCAAGCTGTATGGAACGATACAGCTATTATAGTTCTTATAACTGTTGAAGATGACAGCTGGTGTATGCAGTATTGTGATCCGCCTCAGGCAGGCTGGATGTCTGACAAACCTGAAATTTATTTTGATGTGAATGACACATTAATAGATGGTGTTGGACCAGCAGCCGGACAAGGTCATTATCAGTTTGCTCCTGATCCAACTTATGCAGAGGATACTATTGCTTATTCTGCAACATATACGTATGCCTATGTGGTTGATGATCCGGATTACAAATTTGAATATTCAGTGCTTCTCAGCGGATTAACAGACCATCTGGGAATGGTTCTTGATCCTTTGGCAATTGACACTATCGGTTTTGATGTAACTGTAATTGACCGTGATGCAGGTGAAGATATAAGGAAAAGAGCTGTTTGGATGCAGGATGGAAATGGAGTACCGGCAGATGAAGCATGGAATACCATGGACGGAGCTGGTCACGTAGTATTCAGCACAGATGAAGTTACTTGTGGAGGATCAGGAATAGTAACTGACAAAGTTACAAGCTTCAATGTATATCCTAATCCGGCAATGGATTACCTGCAGATTGATGCTACATTTAACGGAGTTGTTATTACCAATATCATTGGACAGGAAGCCTTAATACTTAAAGATGTTAAAGGAACAAAGATTGATATATCCAGCCTTGAAAGCGGATTATATTTCATCTCCCTGTATAACAACAACATGTATGTAGGTACTGCCAAGTTTACCATCCAGTAAAATATTTGATTTTAATTTGAAGCCCGGGATTATTTTTCCGGGCTTTTTTTATTTTATTACTCATCTGAAGTTAAGGGACAACCCGTATGTAATTGTATATATAATAATATTAACGGAATAATAGTATCATGAAGCTAAAATTGTTGGATATACTTATTATTGGTATTTACTTACTTTCAACAGTAGTAATCGGATTGGTTTTAAAGAGGCATGCCCAGAAGAGCAAATCATCCTATCTGCTCGGTAGTAACAAGCTGCCCTGGTATATGCTGGGCCTTTCAAATGCCTCGGGTATGTTTGACATATCGGGAACAATGTGGCTGGTAACGCTGGCATTTGTATACGGACTGAAAAGTATATGGATCCCTTGGTTGTGGCCGGTGTTTAACCAGATATTTTTAATGGTATATCTGTCAGCCTGGTTGCGTCGTTCAAATGTAACAACCGGAGCCGAATGGATATCCACCAGATTTGGAAGGGGGCTGGGAGCCTCGTTGTCGCATAATATTGTAGTGGTATTTGCACTTATAAGCTGCCTTGGATTCCTGGCATACGGGTTTATTGGATTAGGGAAATTTATAGAGATTTTCATTCCCTGGGAGGTCGTGCTGGAATGGCTGTCACATACACCGGTCTGGATTCAAAAAATTGGCTTTTTAAATAATCTGTATGTTTTTTTTGTGGATGCATTATTTAGTATCAGGCCCGAATTTGTACCTCACCTTTACGGAATAGTGTTTACTGCATTTGCAGTTTTCTATGCTGTCCTGGGCGGTATGATAAGCATTGTATGGGCAGATCTTATACAGTATATTATAATGACGATTTCTTCACTTGTTATAGGGATTATAGCAATGAAAGCACTGGCCGTGAGTCAGTTTAGTGTCCCTGATGGATGGTTTTCTCCTTTTTTCGGATTAAATCTGAATATTGACTGGGGCGGAATAATAAGTGAAGTAAATGACAAAATAAGTAGTGACGGGTATTCTCTTTTTTCTCTTTTCTTTGGTATGATGCTGTTTAAGGGGATACTCGTCAGTGCTGCAGGTCCGGCTCCAAATTATGATATGCAGAAAATACTTGCAACAAAAAGTCCGAAAGAAGCTGCAAAAATGAGCGGATTCGTATCTGTAATACTAAATCCTATAAGATATTTCCTGATAACAGGTTTTGCTGTGCTTGCTATTCTTTTTTATGATAAGCTTGACCTTATAGTAGCTGGTAAAATAGACTTTGAGCAGATATTGCCTTCAGCAATCAACCAGTTTGCTCCTGTAGGGATACTGGGATTACTGCTGGCCGGACTGCTGGCAGCATTCAATTCCACATTTGCCGGCACATTAAATGCTGCCCAGGCTTATATTATAAATGATATATATCTTAAATACATTAATCCCGAAGCCAAAGGAAGACAAATAAGCTTGGTCAATTACTCGGCCGGAATACTGGTAGTTATTGTAAGCATAATATTCGGGTTGTTTGCCAGGAATGTTAATAGCATACTGCAATGGATCGTGTCAGGGCTATGGGGTGGATACCTGGCTGCAAACGTATTAAAATGGTACTGGTGGAGGTTTAACGGACACGGTTATTTCTGGGGCATGCTGGCCGGAATTATTGCTGCCCTGGTATTTCCGAAAATATTACCGCCCCTGTTCCCCGCTATTCCCCAGGATATAATATTGTTATATTTCTTTCCCGCATTACTGGTAATATCTCTGATAGGTTGCATCCTGGGAACTTATTTAAATCCGCCACAAAAAATGGAGGTTCTTATGAATTTCTACAGAACCGTAAGACCATGGGGATTCTGGAAGCCAGTACATGACAAGGTCGTTGAGCAATATCCCGGATTTGAAAAGAATAAAAATTTCGGAAGGGATATGTTCAATATTTTAATCGGAATTATATGCCAGACTTCACTTGTTGCTCTTCCAATTTTTATTGTTACAAGGAAGTGGTATTCTATGCTGATAACTATTGTGATCATTTTAGGAACAGGATTTATTCTCAAGAATACATGGTATGACAGGCTTGAAGACTAAATTATCAAGAGAACATATATATCAGATATATAGATAAATAAAGGAAGTACCGAAACTATAGCTTTATGAATTAAAAACATATTTGTAGCTAAAATATATAAAATACAGATTAGAAATAATATAAAATTAATTAACTACTTTAATTCTTTAAGTATTATTTTAAAGGAATCTTCTATAAGAGCTTCAATTTCTTTATAAGGTAATATATCGTAACTTACGTATATATAAGCAATTACAATTGACTTATTAATAGTTGCCAGATTCTTGTACAATATATGCTTTTTTAAGCGGTATGCTTCCTTAATTCTTCTTATAGCTAAGTTTTTTATGTGGGTCTTCCTCATAATTTTACTTGCAGCATTCACAAGCACCTGGACAGGGAATTTTTGATGACCATCTGTTTCAATCCAGTATATTTTCAGCGGGTATAATGAAAATGCATTTCCTGAATTAAAAAGGAGATTGATAATTTTTTTCCCGGTAAGTCTCTCTTTTTTATAAAACCTGAATCTTTTGGACAACATTAATATGAGGAAAAATTTATAGTTTTATTTCTTTAGTACTATTCTGATAACAGTGCCTTTCCCGATTTCAGATTCATAGACAAATATTTTACCGTCATGGTATTCTTCTATTATTCTTTTAGTAAGTGAAAGACCAAGGCCCCATCCTCTTTCTTTTGTTGTATAGCCAGGTTTAAATATTGTTTTGAATTTGCTTTTTGATATGCCTTTTCCTGAATCTGAGATGTCTATATAAATAACCTGTGTATGATCCGTTATAGACAAAGTAATTTCACCAGAACCATTAACAGCATCAATGGCATTTTTGCATACATTTTCTATTACCCATTCGAAGAGAGATGCATTTAAAGGGATGTTCAATACTTCAGAGGGCGTATCGAGTTTAAAAGTGATTTTATCAGAAGAGCGCGACTTTAAATAATTTATTGTAGTCGTTATAATTTTCTGAATATTCTCCTTCCTTAATAGGGGTTTAGAGCCGATTTTTGAGAATCTGCTTGTAATTTTTTCAAGCCGCATTATATCTTTCTCAAGCTCGACAAGCATCTCATTATCTGAGCTTTTAATTTTCATCATTTCAAGCCAGGCAAGAAGCGAAGATATTGGGGTTCCCAGCTGATGTGCCGTTTCTTTTGACAAGCCCACCCAAACCTGGTTTTGTTCAGCTTTCCTTGAGTAGCTGAAAGCAAAATAGGAAACAAGGATAAAAAGCAGGATCACTCCAAGCTGAACATAAGGATAATATGTAAGTTTTATCAGTATTATAGATTTACTGTAATACAGGTATTGATTCGGACTGCCCAGCAAAGCAAGTTTTCGAATGTAATCTTCCAGAATTTGTCTGGTATGCATATGTATCTCATTAAGCTTATCTTCAGCAACATTTGTAACTTTCATTTTAGCGGCAGCTTTAGAATCTTTATTTTCGGTTAAGGATGAAAACCTCTTAATGCCGCCTATTTTATAGCCTGTATAAGAATTACTCTTTTTTTCAAATATAATCTTAAAGATGAGTTTCTTATTATATCTAAACATTTGCGTCCCCTGGTATTTTCCCGAGAAGGATTTGTCAATATATACATATGTAAAGTACTTTTTGGGACCATAAGAGTATATATTACTATATTTTGCAGAATCAATATTTAATGTTATATCTTCAATGCCTCCTGAATACCATTCCAGGTAACCTGTTATATAATCATAAATAGAAATCATTGATTTTTCCGGTCCTGGCTGAATATCATTATATACAGTGTCATTGACGGATGAGAACAGATCTTTGAATGCATTTACATATAATTCCTTTTCGTTTTCCGGGGGCAGTTCTATTTCAATAATATTCTTTTGCTCCTTCATCTGCATCAATTTCCGCCTGAGGTATTTTGGATTGTCAGCCTTTTTGGGATTCAGATTTCTATAGGTAATAATGTTGTCGTCTTTGTCCACGAGAATAACAGGTACTGTCTCATTATTCTTAATAACTTTCATAAAGAATGACATGAGATCTTCTGATAGGCCTTTCATCAATATTTTACTTTGTGCTTCAGCCCAAAGCTCAACCTTTTTTCTTTCCTCGTCTGCCAGTTTCCTGACGAGCTTCCTTGTATACCATAACGAACCTACTCCAATAATAACTGCCAGTACAAATAGCAGTAATTTCCATCTGAATTTAATCACGTAAATATTCAAAACCGTATATTTTTATGCTTCAAAATTAATCATTTTTTCTATCCAGCGTATCCTCATTTTCGTCCCATTCTATAATATATTCAGGGGAGTGATCTTTATTCAAATCCTTTTTTTCAAATATAGCATCTTTTTTATCATATTGCTCCTCCCATGAAATATTATAGTCTGTACTCTTGTTATTTATCTCCAATTCTTTAAGGTTGTTATCTTCATGCGAATAATTAAATTCTTCCCTGAATATGTTGCCAAGTACCTTTTTTTCATTTTGAATATTATTTTTCAGTGTGCCAAGAGCTGCCTTTCTGTCAAATGATATTTCGTAATTGTCTCCTTTTCCAATGAATTTTAAAGGGACACTTATTTTGCCCAGTTCATCATCTTCAATGATACCAAAGTCACTAATTTCTTTTCTTTTTTTTCTTGCTTTATTAAATAACAGGTCGGTCATGGATACCCTTATCCTGTAATCATAACTGTTATCAAATTTATGAATGCCCAGGGCGGTTATATTGATGGCAGAAGAATATATATCCATTTCCGGAATTGTAATTATTTGGTCCCTGATTAGTATTTCATTGCTTAGTGTCTTGAATTTTATGTAATTTAATTCTTCCAATTCAATATACCTGGAAAGTCCCATCATTGGCTCGAATTGGATCAGTTCTCCGTTCTCTATTTTTAAATTGCCATCTGCCTTAACAGTCTCTTTTAGGAAACCCGATTTTTTATCCACAATAGCAGAGAATACAACATCACCTGACAGATGTCCTTTAAGGTTTTTATCGACAATGAAACTTTGACCAAAATTGTTGAATGAGTAAAAGAACCTGTTGATATCAAGTAGTTTAAGGTCTGACTGGCACTGGATAAAATAACTATCTTTTTTTTCAGTAATCAGGCCATGTCCTGTTATGCTGCCGTCAAAAGATCTTAGTTGCTTTATGCTGAAGTTTATAATGCCCGGACTGTAATTTATAACACCTGAAATATTTGAAGCTTCAAACTTATCAACAGACAGGCTTTTAATGCCGACATTTGCTTTCACAAGCAAATTAGCTGGCAGGCTGGCAGCTGATTCCTCTTTCCCGGAGTTATCCTGCAACTTATATATTAAAGGTGTCTTAATGTTTATAATATCAGAACTTATTTCAGCATTAAGGACCAGGTATTTATCCCTGAGCAGGGCAAATTCAAAAAAATTGTCTAATATGCCGTCAACCAGCAAAGTATTGCTGCCAATGCTTAAAGAAAGATTACTGAGCTTAATATTATCTTTAACAAATACTCCACCGTTGATATTATTAACGATAAGACCTGTGCCTTTTAACTTGAAATTAGCCCCGGAAAAATTCAGTATACAATTTTTTGTAAATCCAATAATATCTCTTTTTGTAATCTTTTTAACATCCGGTATTAAACCGGTGATATCAATTTTAGCATTTAGATTACCATTTATATATTCAAGGGTGTCTATATTAATAAAACTCTGCATTTCATTAAGATCAATACTGGCATTAAGGACTAGCCTGAACTGCGGCTGATTCATATTATTAATGCTCAGCTTCCCGTTAACAGTACTATTATGGTCAGAGGCATAGAAATCATCTATATAAATTTCTGAAGTGACAGGATTATTTTTTTCCCCATTTGTATATTTACCTTTTAGTCTTATTCCTGATAATTTTTTCCGGGATTTTTTATTAAGCAATGTTCCGTTTGTAACACGAAAGGCGGCTACGATATCAGGCGGGGATGTTTGCGATAAGTTCCCGGATATTTTTGAATCGAAATATGCGTATCCGGAGACAGAAAAAAATCCGGGCGAAAAGTCCGTTTTGTTTTGAAACAAGGATAGTATCTCAGATAATTTTGCCTTGCCTGATGATATGTTCAGGGTTAAACGCGGAGGCTGACCGTATAATATATCTCCGCTGACATTAAAGCTTACACTGCCAAGCCTTATTTTGCCATTTCTGATTTTATAATTATCATCTTTATTGAGAACATTACTTTCGATATAAAGTTCTTTATCCCCTAATAAAAATTTATTATTTACAGAGAAGTGAGCAATGCGTAAATTGCCTTTTACAAGCAGATTACTAAGTGAACCCGATAGATTTCCTTTGATGATAAGCTTTTTATTGTAGGCTGATACTGTGTATCTGTCTTTAAGATTTATTAAGTATATATCGATATCTGAGAAAACCATACTTTGCAGATTCATATTAAAATCCTTTGACTGTTCACTTTGCCGCGATTCCCAGATGTTGTAATTGGCTTTGCCGTCATTGTCGATCAATATTTTTAGCTTTCCGTTATTAATATTGATATTTCTGATTTCATATTTGCCTGAAAGCAGTTTAAGTATCCCAAATTCAAAGAATACATTATTTGCAGTAAGCAGTGTGTCAATATCCTGTCCGGCAAAATCATGTGCCGCGAAATTAAGCGCAGATTTGGTGTAAACATTTTTAAAGCGGACTGATGCATATGGGAAGCTTTTTAAGAGGGAAAAGCTTATGTCATCCACTTCAATTTCGGTAGTGAGATGATTATCCAGGTATTTTTTAAAATATTTGATAGCAGTATCCTCATAGGTAACTGATATATATATTCCTATGCCTAACAGGACAAGAATTAAGAAAGTGACAATAATTAAAGTACGTCTGGCTATTTTCATATATAAAGACCTGAAATTCCTATGAATCAGTTAATGGCTCATGGGATGTCTTATTCTGTACAACGGGAGTTCCGGCATCATTGTTATTGGCAGGTTGCTTTATTTTTCTTGTCTTATCAATAAACTGGTTTATTTTTGGTAATAATTTGTTAATGTTTATCGGTTTTGATATGTAATCATCGCACCCGGCCAATATACTTTTTTCTTTGTCTCCGGCCATTGCAAATGCAGTTTGGGCAATTACAGGCAATGATTTCCTGAATTTTTTAATTTCACGTGTGGCATCATACCCGTTCATCTTTGGCAACTGAATATCCATAAGAATAATATCTATATTGATATTACTTTTGCAAATATCAATAGCTATTTCACCGTTTTTAGCATGGATAATATTGGCTTTGGTTTTCTTTAATGTCTCTTTTAAAAGAGAGTAGCTATTATTATCATCTTCTACAACCAGTATAGTCTTGTTTTCCCATTCATAATCCTGAAAAATATCCTCATTATAAGTAAATTGCTCTTCAACCCGTGTTATTTTCAGGTAAGGAAGGGTGAAGAAGAAAGTTGTTCCCAGACCGGGATGCGAGTCAACCCACATATCGCCGCCGAGAAGTTCTACAAGGTTTTTGGATATTGCCAGTCCGAGACCGGTGCCTACAATATTTTTTTCTTCAGAGGCCACTGTCCTTTTGAATCTTTCAAAAATTATTGATATCTCATCCCTTGTAAGTCCGATACCAGTGTCTTTAACGAAAAATTCTATAGTTTTCTCGTTATTTATCTTGTAACCAAATTCAATATATCCGGCGTCAGTGAATTTTATGGCATTATTAATAAGGTTGCTTAATATCTGTTTAAGCCTGTACGGATCTGTTTTAATTATCAGTTCGCCGGTATCGGGGGGGTTAAAGATTATTCCCAAATGTTTCTTTGATGATTTATTAATTATTTCTTTGAAGGTATGCTGCAGCTCACGGAACATTTTCAGAATATTACATTCTTTCTTGTCAATTTTTATTTCTCCGGCTTCTATTTTAGCTATATCAATTATATCATCAATAAGTTTTAGCAGTAACTCTCCGCTTGATTTTATATAGCTGGCAAATTCGGTTTTCTGGTTTTCGGGTATTTCTTCAGAAGAAAGCAAATTTGAAAAGCCGATGATAGAATTCATAGGAGTACGTATCTCATGCGACATATTGGCAAGGAAGGATGATTTAAGCTTGTCCGCTGTCTGTGCTTTATAGGTTTTCTTTTTAAGGGTGCTTATATATTGATTTCTTGCCGTAATATCAATAATAATACCTCTTCGTCCGCAAAACCTGTTACCTTTAATAATATTGTCAGAGTATACGGAAGCCGGGAATTTGGAACCGTCTTTCCTTATAGCGATAAAATTGGAGTTTTCAATTTTGTGGTGCCCTAGCAAATCACTGCTTGATTTTGTAATTATTATCTCAATAAGGTTTAATCCTTCATCCATATCTTCTTGAGTGTAACCGAAAGTATTGTACCAGGCTTTGTTAACATAGGTAAAATTACCAAGTTCATCTGTTTCATATATACTCTGAGGCAACATATCAGCAAGCTCGCGGTAACGGAGTTCATTATCTTCTGCATTTTTTATAGCCCTGTCCCGCTGTTTTTCCCACACGCGCAATTGCGCGACCATATTTCTGAATTCCTTATAGATCTGCCTGATTTCAGTTGCAGAATTTCTCAGGTTGATTTTTACAGGGTATTTAAAATTGTGTTTTGTGAGATTTATTATATAATGCGTAAGGATTTCAAGATGTGATACAATATGTTTAGATAAAACATAACTTGCTATAACAGAGAGTAAAATAACAAAACCCATAAAAACAGCATAATATATACTTGTTTTCTTAAGCAGGGCCTGCTGTGTGATGACAGATTTTTTTTCAAGTCGTGACAGTAGCGATTCTATCGCCATACATTTTTGTCGCAGATCAAACCATAATCCCGAGTTATGCTTTATTCCAATTTGTTTGTCAACTTTAGCTAACAGATGAAATACATTAATATAATTGTCTAGTGTAGAGATAATAAGAGATTTCTCACTTTTTAACAACCGCCTGCTTCTGGTAACTGACGATTTTAAACTCTGTGAGAGTCTGTCGAAGTTTTCAATATAGAATTCGTCATTTCTTAAAAAATAATCCTTCTCATTACGCCTTATTTGCAATATCCGGGCCTTGCTGACTTTGGGATTATTCTCGAGTTTATTGATATAATCTATCATTTCACCCTCCAGTCCGAAATTCTTATAGCCCTTTTTATAAATAAGATAAACCAGGGTATCATAGATTATGCAATAATCCTTAAATTCATCGGCAACCTGCGAAAGTTCATTATCATGCTTGAATGATTTCCATGCAGAAGTATTGGTAATGCCTGCGATTTTTTCTTTTATAGAGTTTGTGATAGCCTGTTGCCTGTTTAATATATCGCTCTCTCCGGTAATAAAAAACCTGGGATTGAATGATTCAGAATAAAAAAAGTCATCGGATAATCTGAGCATTTTAAGGAAATCTATATGGAGAGAGTTTATTTCTTTAACAACAGAATTAATCTTGTCTTCTTTTTTGTTTAATATAATATTTGACGGGATAATAACACAGGCAATCAATAAGGAGAATATAAGGAACCAACCTAAAAGTCTATATCTTAGCGAATTAAACATTATTGACACACTAATTCATTATGTCATTGAAAATAATCATATTTAATCAATAATTAACAAATAAAATGATAAAATTTTTACACAATTCTGAATAGGATGAAACAGGACGAAACAGGCAGTCAATCAAGGGCAGATATTTTAAGATTGATCGGATTAACATTTATACTTTTAAATGAGATAGAGTAGTCTGAAATATTGAATATTAGCAATTTGCCACTTAATATATTTTCCATATGCAGAATAATCTTCAGTGCCTCATTAGCCATAATAGTGCCGACAATATTATAGAGAATTCCAATACCTGCAATATTTTTTATTTCAGGTTTTTCATCACCGGAAGGAGCGACCGGGTACAGGCACCTTAGTGTCGGCCCTTTGTTAAAATTAAATACAGAAACCATCCCCACTGAATTTAGCACTGAACCGAATACAACAGGCTTATTAAGGATAACTGCGGCATCATTAATTAAATATCTGGCCGGGAAATTATCTGTCGCATCAATTATTAATTTGTATTCTCTGCAGATATCAAGTATGTTTTTATTGTTTATGCAAACGTTATATAGCTCATAATCGACAAAATGGTTAATCTCTTTAAGCTTTTGCTTTGAAATAATTGCCTTTTCCTTGCCGATATCACTATTACCGTAAAGCCTTTGTTTTGAAAGATTTTTTTCTTCAACCGGGAAATTATCTGTAATCCCTATTTTTCCTATTCCGGCAGCAGCCAGATTTTGCAGCACGGAGCTACCTTTACCGCCTGCGCCAATCACCAGGATACTGGCATTTTTTATTCTTTGCTGCCCTTCAGTACCTGAGGAAAGTATCTTTATCTGGGATGAATATCTTTTTA
>CAZHQW010000065.1:0-15761 GCA_964534745.1 uncultured Bacteroidales bacterium | reverse complement strand
CTGCTTGAAAAGAAAGTGTATATTGACATCAATAGTACTCCAAATATCCCGGATATTACAAATGCCAGAGGTATCTGGTCGGTTTGAAATGTATCCAGGAATATAGTATGAGAGCCGATATCAAACGAAGCCAGATAGACGCCTATAAATATAGCCTGAAGGCAGGTTATACCAAGCGTAAAAACCTCCTTGGCCCTTATTTTTAACACTTTTAAAATGAAATTATACATGCTGGTATTGGCTTCAACTTATTTCTTAAGTAAAGATAGCAATATAACTGGTTAATAATCTATCCTTTAAAAGCGGGATAAAAATAAGAAATATATTATGGAAATCATTATTTCTAGTGTAAAGTATAAATTAGTTCATGGAGATTATTGGATGAATCGTGTAATTTTTTTTTGACAGGCCATAAACTTAATGCAAATATTTATGTTATATAAATTATTTACGGGGCTTCAGTGCTTCATATCCAAGGTGCTGAGCGTAGTTATCAAGAATTATCAGTGCTGTAAAAGCTTCAACCACGGGCCATACGCGTGCAACTATTGTTGGATCGCGCCTTGTTACGGCAGCAAGTTGTTTATTCTCAAGGCTTACCTTATCAATAGTAAGCTGGGGCTTGGCGATAGTAGGTGTTGGTTTTACAGTTACCCTGGCAATTATATCCTGTCCGGTTGCCAGTCCCCCTGTTATGCCTCCTGCATTATTGGAAGTAAACATTACTTTCCCGTTTTTAACTCTCATAGCGTCATTGCATTGTGAGCCGGTCATTTTTGCTGCCCTTGTGCCACAACCTATTTCAACCGCTTTGATGGTACCGATGCTCATCAGCTTTCCAAGCTCCCCGTCGAGTTTATTAAAGACAGGTTCGCCTATACCGGCGGGGACGCCGGAGACAACAACCTCAACTGTTCCTCCTGAAGAATCTCCTTCGTTCATAATACGTATTATCTCTTTATTCATAGCATCGGCAGCTTCAAGGTCAGGGCAGAACAGACTCGGATTGATTTCGTATTTCTCCCTTATCTCTGCTTCATCGAATACCGGTTTTGGTATGTCAGGGATCCTGTTCTCCAGGGTTGCCAGTATAGCTGTCTTTTCCAGAAAGCGTAAATCGGGACTGTATTTTCCCGAAGCAAAAAGATACTGGTATATAGGATCATATTTTTTCCTTACCTGGCGGTAAGCAGCTGCTTTTTTCCTTATTTCTTCAACAGGTATATCGCCCATACTCACTCCTGCGGCTTCCCTGACGTAAGCAGTAACTTCTATTCCATGGTTTTTAAGTATTCTTTTGGCAATGCACCCTGCCGCAACAATACAAGATGTGTAGCGGCCGCTGAAAAATCCTGCTCCTATTGAATCGTCCCACTCACCGTATTTCTGATACGATGCATATGATGCGTGTCCGGGCCGCGGGGTACGGTTTGTTACCCTGTATTGTTCTATATGTTCGAAATGCCTGTCAAGGTTGGGGATTAGAATTACAAAAGGAGTGCCGTTGGTATATCCTTTGTTTGAAAATCCGGGCATGGTATCGGCAGCGTTTACACCGCTGTAAATAATGGGTACATCAGGCTCTCTTCTGGGAGAGGTAAGCTCTCCCTGGCCTGGTTTTCTGAGCATCAATTCGGTATAAATTTCTTCTTCACTGAACATGTATCCCGGGGGGACTCCCTGGATATTAATTGATAATCCTTCCTGGTAGGAACCGCCGGCAACAGTTGTTTTGAACAATATTCCATATGTGCATCCTAACATATTTTCTGGTTTTAAGGTTATTTACTATTATTTTATTTAGTTTATCAGTTTAACATTTGCTCCCAGTCTCTTCATGTCTTCGATAAAAGAGGGATAGGTGATGTTTACAGATTCGGCGGAATCCACAACAGTCTCACCTTCAGAAGCCAGTCCGGCTATAGTCAGAGCCATAACCATGCGGTGATCATCGTATCCGCAAACGTTTGCACCTTTAAGGTTACTTTTCCCTATTACCAGTCCGTCTTCAAGCTCCTCCACGCGGGCGTTCATCTTTTTAAGTTCGGTGGCTATGGCACTTATCCTGTCACATTCTTTAAGCCGGGCCTGGGCGACATTATAAAGGCGCGTTTTGCCCCCGGCAAAGCATGCAACAACAGCCAGGGCAGGCAATGCATCAGGTGTAGCGTTCATATCTATTTCTATACCGCTGAGTTTATTATTGCTGACAAGAACCCCTTTACTTGTGTGTTTTATCAGGGCCCCCATCTTTTCGATATATCCGAATACATTCTTGTCCCCCTGGTGATCTGAAAAATCCAGTCCCTTTATTAGTACGTCCGAACCTGCTATGGCAGCTGCACATAATGAAAAAGTAGCAGAAGAAAAATCTGCGGGGATAGCCCGTGTATATGATTTATATTGCTGTCCCCCCTTTACTTTAAACCAGTCAAGTCCCTTATTTTCGTATTGTATTCCCTGTCTATTAAGCCAGTCAAGGGTTATTTCCAGATAGGGCCTTTCATGAAGATTTTCAACAATTATTTCAGTATCAGCCTCTGCCAGGGGACATGCGATCAGCAGCGCAGTGATAAACTGCGAACTTATACCATTTACAGTTGTTTTTCCTCCTTTTACCGGGCCCCTGACTGTAAACGGACATTTGCCGTTTGTTGAATTTATTTCCACGCCGAGGTTTTCCAGTGCAGAAAGTAAAGGAATCATATGCCTTTTCCTTATAGATGCATCTCCGTCAAATGTTACGGGATGTGAAGCCAGGGCTGCCAGGGCGGTTAATATCCTTAATGTTGTGCCGGAATTCCCAACGTCGATTTTTTTGCAATGCGGACTTAATATTCCTTTGATGCCTGTTATTTCGATATCACCGTTCATTTTAACAACTGCTCCGAATTTTTTTATACCGTTTATGCATGATATTGTATCGGATGCTATCAAGGGATTTGCCAGAACGGATTTTCCTTCAGCCATACCTGCAATAGCCAGCGCACGTATAGTATGTGATTTGGATGCCGGTATTTGGATTTCACCGGTAAGATGTGATTTTACAGATTTAATTTTCAATTTAATACAGATTAAATGGCTGAATAATTTCCCGGCGAAAATAACTAATCAGTGGTTTTTATACAAATAAAAGTTATATGCTTTTGCTACTCCGGCAGTCCGCTTTCAAGGTCGTCTACCAGTTCGGCTGAGAGTATGCCGCTTGCTATTTCGCGTACTTCCCCTGTCATACGGAGGCTCCAGTTATTATCCACTTCAATTGTCAGCAGTCCACCCTGCATTTTAACCATTAGATGCCTGCCAGTCAATCCGCGCTTTACAAGTACACTGGCAACAGCACATGAGGAGCTGCCCGAGGCAAGGGTATAGCCGGCACCTCTCTCCCATATAAGGATCTCAACAAGATTGTCAGAAATTATCTTTGCAAACTGCACATTTATACGATTTGGGAAAAGAGTGTTATTTTCAAGCAGGGGGCCGTATTTTTTTATTTCACTGATATCAAGTTCATCTTTGATTATCACGCAGTGAGGATTTCCAACCGATACACAGCTGACCTCATATTTCCTGTCCCCGGCTTTAATTTGACGGCCAATGAATTCATGTTCATCAGAATTAACTGGTATATCCCTGCTATTAAAAATAGCCTTGCCCATATCGATTCTGATAGTTTTTGCACGATTGTTTTCTGCCTCCATGATCTCTGCCCTGACAACGCCCCCGGGAGTTTCAACAGAGAATTTCGTATTTACGGTAAATCTATAGTCATACAAAAATTTACAGAAAATCCGCAGTCCGTTCCCGCTTTTTTCAGCCTCCGAGCCGTCGGGGTTATAAATTCTCAGTCCGTACTCAGCCTCTGTTGAGGGGACTTTTAGCAAAACACCGTCTGTCCCTATACCGAAATTAACATTGCATAGGCGTCGTATAGCGTTTACGGTAAGGCTGAAACCAATATTTTCACTATCAAGCACTATATATTCATTTCCCAGTCCGTGAGATTTTACAAAGAAATTTTTTTCCATTGCTATCATGAATGATTATATAAAGCTAAATAAAATTATCCACTAAATCTTCAAATGATTCCCTTTTCCTGATAAGCCTGTCATTCCCATGGGTATCAATAAGCACTTCAGCAGGTCTGAGCCTGTTATTATAGTTTGAGCTCATTGAAAAGGCATAGGCCCCTGAATCGAGAATACCTAAAATATCATTCTCGTGAATTTCCGGAAGATCCCTGTCTTTTGCGACCATATCGCCGCTTTCACATAAATTACCGACAATCCACACACTTTCACGGTTATTTGAAGGACTGTCATCTTTTCTGTATATTTCAATGTCATGGTGCGAATCGTAGATCATCGGGCGCGGCAGCACATTGAATCCGATATCCGTACCGACATACTTAATGTCATGGGTTACTTTTGTTGCGGTTACCGTGCCGAGCAGTATTCCGCATTCGGCAACAATATACCTGCCGGGCTCGACAATAAATGATACTTGCCTTCCGTATGCTTCGGCCCATTTTGCAATCATCTGGCCGAGCTTCTTCCCCAGTGTCTTAAGGTCAAGGCGCTTCTCATTGTTTTGCTTCCTGTAAGGGATACCGAATCCACCTCCAAAATCAATAAACTTCAGACTGTCAAATTGCATTGCAATATCCAGTATTAATGCGGAACTGGCAAGGTATGCCTCGGCGTCCATAAACAATGAACCTATATGCTGGTTAATGCCGATAAGTTTAAGATTATACTTTGAAAGTATATTTTTAACAGCTTCTATATGGGTTATATCAATACCGAATTTTGTGCCATGTCCCCCTGTTATCACTTTGGTGTGATGTCCTGTTCCTATTCCGGGATTAATACGCACCGCTACTTCACCACGCGGATTTAATTTCCCGAATAACTCCAGCTGGGAAAGGGAGTCCACGCTTATTTTAACTCCTGACTGAACAGCATATGATAACTCTTCCGCAGTGACGTTGTTACATACATAAGTTATCTGTTCAGGACTGAAGCCCGCTTTAAGGTTAACGTAAATTTCGCCTGCGGAAACAGCATCTATACACAGTCCCTCCTCCCTTATAATCTTCAGCAGCTCGATGTTGTTGTTAGCTTTTGGCGAATAGTTAACAACAAAGCCGGGATAGTCGATAAGTTTCAGAAACTCTTTGCACCTGCTCCTGAGTATTGATTCGTTGTATACATATAAAGGACTGCCGTATTTCCCGGTAAGGTAAAACGGGTTGTTATTACCGAAGAAGTTCAGTTCCCTGCTTATTATTGCATTAATGTAATTCATTAAGGCATTTAAATTATTTTAAATTTGTTGAGTATCTTTACCTGCGTTAAAAAAAAATCATGGCGAAGATAAACGAAAATTATTTAAAATTGCAAGCAGGCTATCTGTTCCCTGAGATTGAAAGGAGGGTGAATGAGTACTCAGGCGCCCATCCGGATAGGAAGATAATAAAGATGGGCATAGGGGACGTTACTCTTCCCCTGGTCCCTTCGGTTATCAAGGCATTTCATGAGGGTGTTGATGAGATGTCCAGAATAAAAACATTCAGGGGCTACGGGCCTTATGAGGGGTACAGATTTCTCAGGGAAGCAATAGTAAAGAATGATTATAACAGCAGGGGTGTGCAAATAGATATTGACGAGGTATTTATTTCTGACGGTTCAAAAAGTGACACGGGTAATATACAGGAAATATTCGGCATTGATAACAGGATAGCTATTTCTGACCCTGTATACCCGGTATATGTGGATACAACGGTAATGGCGGGACGTACAGGCAAAATACAGGATAACGGGTACTTCGAAGGGGTCATTTATATGCCGTGCACCGAGGAGAACAATTTCATTCCTGACATGCCGGAAGAAAAGGCAGATATAGTATACCTGTGTTTCCCGAATAATCCGACAGGCGCCACAGCATCAAGGGATGATTTGAAAAAGTGGGTTGACTACGCTATAGCAAATAATTCTGTAATTTTGTATGATTCGGCTTATGAGGCTTATATACAGGAAGATAACATACCCCATTCCATATATGAGATTGAAGGAGCGCGGAAAGTGGCTATTGAGTTCAGGAGCTTTTCAAAAACAGCAGGATTTACGGGCACAAGGTGTGCATATACTGTTATACCAAAAGAACTGACGGTTTCACAAGCCGGAGGCAGCAGGTATCCTTTGCATTCGTTATGGTACAGGAGGCAGTCGACAAAATTTAACGGGACATCGTATCCTGTTCAGAAGGCAGCATATGCAGTCTATTCCGAATCGGGTAAAAGGGAGATCAGTGAGGTTATTCAATATTATATGGAAAACGCGAGGATAATGAGGGAGCATTTAACCGGACTTGCATTTAAGGTATATGGAGGAATAAATGCACCGTATGTCTGGGTAAAATCTGCCAAAAAGTATGATTCCTGGGCACTTTTTGACAAACTGTTGAAAGAAGCAAACGTTGTAGCAACACCGGGTTCAGGTTTCGGACCGTCGGGAAAAGGTTTTTTGAGGTTTTCAGCCTTTGCGCTTCGTGAAAATGTGATTGAAGCTATGGAGAGGATAAAGAATATCAGACTGTAATTATGAAAATCGGTTTTGACGCCAAACGTGCTTTTTCTAATTTAAGCGGACTGGGAAATTATAGCAGGAATTTACTGAGGGCATTAAAGTCGTATTATCCTGAAAATGAATACATTTTATATACTCCTTCAAAGAACAGCACACTTTTCAGTGATGCCGGAGGAAAATTCATAATTAAAGAACCGGAAGGATTAATAAGCAGGAGTTTTAAAAGCTACTGGAGAAGTTTTTCGTTAACGGGACAGGTAAAAAGAGATAAGCCTGATGTTTTTCACGGCCTTAGTCATGAGCTGCCTTACAATATTCATAAGTCAGGTATAAAAACTGCTGTAACCATTCACGATCTGATCTTTTTAAGATTCCCACATCTTTATAAACCGGCTGACAGGATTATTTATAAGCGGAAATTCAGGTATGCCTGTCAGGTTGCCGATCTTGTGATAGCTGTAAGCCGGCAGACGGCAAATGATATTAAAGACTTTTTTGGAATAGATGAATCAAGGATCAAAGTGATATACCAGTCCTGTAATCCTGTTTTCAGAAAGGAACTTAATAAAGCGGAGAGGGAGGAAACAAGAAAGAAATACGGATTTCCTGAATCTTACATCCTGTATGTAGGTACCATTGAAGAGAGAAAAAACCTGTTGTCATTACTAAAAGCTATGGATGCGGTGAAGATTAAACTGCCTCTGGTAGCAATAGGAGGAAGGACAGGTTATTACAGGAAGGTAAAAAAATATATTGACCAAAATGAAAAAAGGGAAATATATTTCCTGGAATCTATAGCAAATGAGGATTTACCGGCAATATACCAGGGAGCGCAGGTATTTGTTTATCCCTCTCTGTTTGAAGGATTTGGAATACCTGTTATTGAGGCCCTGTATTCGAGGACCCCGGTAATAACGTCAGGATATGGTTGTTTTCCGGAGGCAGGAGGACCTTCCTCTTTGTATGTTGATCCCCTTAATATTGAGGAACTGGGAGATGCCATAAAAAAGGCCGTCGAAGACAGGGATCTGCGAAAGAAAATGGTCAGCAAGGGCTATGATTATGTACAGAAATTTAACGATGATGCTATGGCTGACAGTATTATTAATGCTTATAAGAATCTGGTAAAAAGTGGATAAAGACATTCAGCAGGCTCTGGAGGTCCTCCGGCAGGGAGGCACAATACTATATCCTACCGATACTATATGGGGAATAGGATGTGATGCCACAGAGGAGAAAGCCGTCAGGATGGTGTATAAAATAAAAAAAAGAGAGGACAAGGAAGGAATGTTAGTTTTGCTGGATTCCAAAAACCTTCTTCCGTTGTATGCTGAGGTTCCTGATATAGCGTGGAAGTTAATTGAGGTAACTGAAAATCCACTTACAATAATTTATCCGGGAGCCAGGAATCTTGCCCCCAGCCTGCTTGGCAGTGATGGTTCGGTCGGGATCAGGATAGTCAGGGATAGCTTCTGTAAAAAGCTGATTGAGCAGTATAAGAAGCCTGTTGTATCAACTTCTGCCAATATAAGCGGGGCTATCGCTGCACGTACATACGCAGAAATAAGCAGGGAAATTATTAATTCCGTGGATTACGTGGTGAAATACAGGCAGGAGGATATGACAAAAACCAGTCCCTCGGGTATAATAAAGCTCGGATCGAATGGGGAAGTTCAGGTAGTGAGGGAATAGGGGGACAGCGCCCATGTTTTGGGGACAGTCCCCTATGGGCGCTGTCCCTCTAAAACTTTCTGATATAGGGTTCAATTGCTTTAGCCTGTGTATGACCTGATACAAAGTCATCTCGATCCGTCTGGGACGGGAAAAGGTAAAGCGCATAGCCGCCCCAGCCACCGCCACAGTATTTGCGGGCAAGGCAGTTATGGGATTTCTCCAGTTCATTCATACCTTCTTCTGTCTGCGCTTTATGACTTAAACGGACAGATTCGGCCAGTTTATAAATATCTTCGTGCAGCACCGCGTGGGCAGCAATCCTGCTGGCATTGCATATTAACTTATAATTACGTTTCATTTCTGCAAGGCTTGGTGTATCATGCTCGTATTCAGTATAATAGAGGGCCATAAGTCCCTTTAGTATGTCTCCACTGCGTTTAAGGTAAAGCCGGGGGCGCTTGCCGCTGTGCCATACACACAGTCCGGTTTCCTGGATTACCGCGGGATCCTGCCAGCCTACACCAAGTTTTAGTTCACTGTCAACACTATCTTCTCCGTTAAGGAGAGCCCATGCACCACTCCCTCCCAGTCCGGATCTTTTCTCATATTGCCAGCTTTTTAATGATACAAGAGGCGAAATGGCACAATTTACCACAAAACCATCTTTTCTGGCAAAGCGTGGCACATCGAGCCACCCCCCTGCGAAGTCAACCCTGAGCGGTGCTTCCTGGGGTGCGCGGATCCATTTTACTATAGTGGTAGTAGAGACAGGTTCAAATTTAGGCGGCGTTTTTGGCAGCACATAATACTTTGTTCCTGTCCGTGAGCATAATTTGCGTTTTTTTTCAGCATACTGGTCATCTTCGGTGACCGCAAGTATATCGGGTTTGATATTTAGAAAATGGTCTTTAAAATCCATTCCAATTTCCATATTTGTGCCGATAACGACGTCGTCAACCATATCAAGTGCCTGGATAAGAGCTTTTTTGTGCTGTTCAGGTACCGAAGGGCGGCGCTTTTTATGCTTCCATAAAACCTCGTCCGATGCAAAGCAAACTGTAAGATGATCTCCAAGGGCTTTAGCTTCAGTGAAAAACTGAATATGTCCGGCGTGGAGAATATCATAACATCCCGATACAAAGATTTTTTTCAAACTATCAATATGATGGCAAGTAAATATAAAATATTTAATACTGAATTACTATTTTTGAGAATAATTAGTGAGGCAAAAATATGGGAGCTGTCCCTCTTAAATACGAACGCAGGAAAACCAACGAGGTACATATAGGCAAGGTTCCAATGGGTTCAGATCATCCGGTCAGGGTGCAGTCAATGACAAACACAGCTACGTCAGATGTAAACGCTACAGTAAGCCAGTGTATTAGAATAATTGATGCCGGGGCGGATTATGTGAGGATCACTGTGCCCTCGGTCAGGGATGTGGATAACCTGGCAGCCACTGTCCGTGAGCTCAGGCATAAGGGATATGACACTCCGGTAATTGCTGATGTTCATTTTAATCCGGATATTGCAGAACGTGCTGCGGCTATTGTTGAAAAGATAAGGATCAACCCGGGAAATTATGCAGGAAGCAGGAAACAGAGTAAATCATTATCCGCTGGCGATGAATATTCCGCCGGCGATGAATATTCCATGGGAGTTGAACATATAAAAGAAAAGTTAGTCCCACTTCTTGATATTTGCAGGGCAAATAATACGGCTTTGCGCATCGGGACGAATCACGGTTCTTTGTCTGAAAGGATTATGGACAGGTATGGCGATACTCCCGAAGGGATGGCAGAGTCTGCAATGGAGTACCTTAGAATCTGCAGACAGCAAAATTTCAGCAATGTCGTGATATCCATGAAGGCTAGCAATACACATGTCATGGTCCGATCAACAAGATTGCTTGCACAAAAGATGCTTAAGGAGGATATGCATTTCCCGTTGCATATTGGTGTGACAGAAGCCGGGGAGGGTGACGACGGGAGGATTAAATCTGCAGTCGGTGTGGGGGCTTTGCTTGCCGATGGCATTGGAGATACTGTAAGGATATCACTTACAGAGGAACCTGAAGAGGAGATTCCCGTTGCGCGAAAGCTGGTGAATTATTTTTCCGGCCGCGGGAGCCATAAACCAATAAGGCCGATTTCAAATTATCCGATCGACCCCTGCCGCTATGAAAGAAGAAAGACAATTTCCGCCGGCGATATAGGAGGCAAACATCATCCTGTTGTGGTGGCCGGTAAGGGTAAGGCAGGTATTTCATTCGAAGGTAATACTGCGCCTGATTATATGTATATGGATGATATTGATAATGAAATTCACATACCCGGAAATACGGGAATTATAATTGATGCCAAAAAGTGGAAGGAACACAGGGGCAGGAATATTAATTATTATCCCCTTTTTTCCCTGGATGATTATATTAATGAGCAGGAGAGGTCAGACAAAATTAATTTTGTAAGGATTTTTTATAATGAGCTGAATGATGATGTTATCAGTCTGCTGTGTGATGATCCAACAGTTGTGCTTGTGTCGGTAACCGACAATATAAACGGATTTGCAGAACAGAGGGCCCTGTTCTGTGAGTTGATAAACAGAGGCTGCAATGTGCCTGTAATTATCAGGAGAGATTATAATGAAGATAAAAGTGAGGATTTTAAGCTTAAGAGCGCTGCTGACACAGGGGGCCTATTCCTGGACGGACTGGGTGACGGTATATGGCTCACAAATTCAGGGAACGTGCGTCAGGAAGAAATTGTAAAGACAGCCTTTGGCATACTCCAGGCAGCGCGTGTCAGGATATCGTGGACAGAGTATATTTCCTGTCCGTCATGCGGGAGAACCAATTTCAATATCAAGGAGGCTGTTGCCAGAATACGGAGGAGAACCTCGCACCTGAGGGGGCTGAAGATTGCTGTTATGGGATGTATTGTAAACGGACCTGGCGAGATGGCAGATGCTGATTACGGATATGTAGGTACGGGGAAAAACAAAGTAACACTATACAAGGAAAGGGCAGCAGTCAAAAAGAACATACCTGAGCAGGAAGCCGTAGATGAGTTAATTGCGCTTATAAAAGAAAACGGGGACTGGAAGGAGCCCCCGCAAGCTTAATCATATCTTATGATATTTTATAGTCTTTCCTTAAAGATAATAGAATCTATATCTCTCATGTCTATGGTTCTCTCGACAACTTTCTCGGTAAGGGGATTCATTATCTGCACCTTGATCTGATTATATTTCTCATCTACGCCGTAGCATGATAAATACAATTCGGCTTCAACAAGTTCCACTATAACGCCGTTTCTTTTATATACAGTGATCCTTGACTTCTCATTTCCTACCGATGCAACAGGGGGATCCTCAAAGTCAATCAGAACCATTTTGCTAATGGTACTGTAATCTTTAATCTCGGTAGGGATGTTTTCATATCTTCCTTTAAGCATGATGTAACTGTCGAAATACCTTGTTTTGTTACATTCAAGCTGTCCGAAATGATAAACATCAACATTACTGCCATCTTTCAGTTTAATAATTGCAGGAGTAGTTTTTTGTCCTGACAAGGAAAATGAGAATAAGGCAAAGACAATAAGGGTTAATGATGCAGGTTTCATTTTTATTTTATGTATTAATTAGCATTTCTTTTGTAGTGAGCAAAATACTAATTTTTACAATTTAAAAAAAGTTTTATTCAACTAATTATCGCTAAAGATTAAAAGCAGCTCTTATTTTATCGACATAATCTGTTTTTTCCCATGGAAAGAACTCCACTTTTTTTGTTTCAGGGATGTTATTCCTGTAAACCTTAATATCATCGAAGTAAGGCTGCCTTCCCATATGTCCGTATGCTGCTGTAGGCAGGAATATCGGATTCTTCAGTCCGAATCTTTTTATTATGGAGCTTGGTCTCAGGTCAAACATCTGCCTTATTTTTTCAGCTATCTCTGTATCGTTTTCCTTTACCCTGGCAGTATTATATGTATTAATATATAAGCCGACAGGTTCGGCTATACCAATGGCATAGGCAATCTGGACCAGCACTTCATCAGCTATTTCTGCAGCGACAAGGTTTTTAGCAATATGGCGCGTGGCATAGGCTGCCGAACGGTCAACTTTAGAACAGTCCTTTCCTGAGAACGCGCCGCCACCGTGTGCACCTTTACCGCCGTAAGTATCAACTATGACTTTTCTGCCTGTTAGTCCGGTATCCCCGTGAGGTCCGCCGATAACGAATTTTCCTGTAGGGTTAACATGCAAAACATAGTCGTTGCCAAACATTTTTTTTACACGCTCAGGCAACTTCTTTAGAATACGGGGAATAAGGATATTTTTGATGTCTGTCTTTATGCGGACAGCCATTTTATCATCAGTATCAAACTCATCATGTTGTGTGGAGACTACAATAGTATGGATACGCTGCGGCTGGTTATCTTTTCCGTATTCGATTGTAACCTGTGATTTTGAGTCGGGACGTATGTAGGTCATTACTTTTTTCTCCCTGCGTATTGCTGCAAGTTCTTTTAGCAGCAGGTGCGATAACTCCAGGGAAAGGGGCATATAGTTATCTGTTTCTTTTGTTGCGTAGCCGAACATCATGCCCTGGTCACCTGCTCCCTGCTCTTCTTCAGAGCCTCTTTCAACACCCCTGTATATATCCTGTGATTGTTCATGGATGGCTGATATAACACCGCATGAGTCAGCTTCAAACATATAGTCAGATACAGTATAGCCTATTTTCTTAATAACATTTCTTGCCAGCTGCTGGACATCAACATAAGCATTTGTCTTTACTTCTCCGCTTAAAATTACCAGTCCGGTTGTCACCAGTGTTTCGCAAGCCACTTTGGATTCAGGATCATATCTTAAGAATTCATCGAGCAGCGCATCGGAAATCTGATCTGCTACCTTATCGGGATGTCCCTCGGATACTGATTCAGACGTAAATAAATATCCCATAATAATTCATTTATTAGTTAATGCTTTATCACTTTTTTTTTGAACCGGTAAATATATTTATATTTTCAGATTTAAAAAAAATCATTTGACCAATAGCCTATATTTACTGATTAGTCAACTCATGAAAAACTTCCTCAATGCTTTTATCTTTCCTGCTAAGTGAAAGCACTGTAAGGTTATTTTCCACAGCGAATCTGAAAATATCCTGTCTTATATCCTTGTTTTCCACGGGCTGAATAAGCCAGCTTTGTTCGCCAACCGGTTTTATTTTTTCAATACCCCCTATTTTCATAAGTACAGGTTTATTTACAGGCAGACTAAACTCCACAAGTATTGTATATGATGATTTTTTTCCATAGGAGTGAAGATTTTTGGCTTTATCATCGGCCAGAATTTCTCCGTTGTTGATTATAAGCACACGGTCACATATTGCTTCAACTTCCTGCATGATATGTGTTGAAAGCAGGATAGTTTTCTTTTTCCCCAGCTCATAGATCAGGTTTCTTATTTCAATTATCTGGTTAGGATCAAGACCTGAAGTAGGTTCATCGAGTATAAGCACTTCAGGATTATGAAGGATTGCCTGTGCCAGTCCGACCCTTTGCCTGTAACCTTTGGACAGCTCCCCTATTTTTTTGTTAACCTCCTTTTCAAGTCCGGTTAGCCTTATAGTATCTTTGATACGCGACGCTGCTTCTCTGCCCATTTTATATAAACCGGACAGGTAATGCAGGTATTCACTAATATATAAATCGTCATACAGGGGGTTGTTCTCAGCCAGGTATCCTATTAAGGGTTTTACCTTTAAGGAGTCGCTGACAACATCATGATCTTCAACCCTGACATTTCCCTCGTCCGGGGCTAGTATACCACATATGATTTTCATCATAGTACTTTTGCCTGCGCCATTCGGACCTATAAAACCGGCAATTTCTCCTGATTTGACATTAAATGAGACATCTTTCAGAGCAGGTTGAGAGCCGTATCTTTTGGTAACATTTTCAGCAACTATTGACATCAGAAGTTTTTTAAGGTCTTTAAAAGCACAAATTTAGCAAATAATGGGGTTATCCAATAAACTTACTTATTAATGAAATTATTATGGTGATTTATATTTATACGGCTAAATTTGTTGTCAAATAATAATTAAGCGCACTGTTATGGATAAATTTTGTTATGATTTTCCCAGGCCTGCTCTGACAGCAGATATAATAGTATTCTCGTATGATAAAGATGTACTCTTTGTTCTTCTGATAGAAAGGAATCATATGCCTTTTCAGGGGCAGTGGGCTTTCCCGGGCGGATTCCTGGAAATGGAAGAAACTGCCGAAGAGTGTGCATGCCGTGAGCTTGGTGAGGAAACGGGACTGGCATTAGGAAATCTTGAGCAGCTGGTTACTGTCAGCAAGCTGGGAAGAGATCCCCGAGGGCGCACTGTTACAGTGGTTTTTTACGGATTTGTAAATTATGAGAGTGCACCTGTAAGGGCCGGTGACGATGCAGGGAAGGCAGCCTGGTTTCCCGTCAGCAAGCTGCCGCCCCTGGCATTTGACCATAGCGAGATAGTCCCTGTTGCCCTGAAAAGGCTTAATGAGCTCCTAAGATTGGGTCAACTGGGACATGAACTTCTACCTCAGCAATTCGGACTACCGGAGCTGGAGCAGCTATTTTTGAATATATTGAAAGACAGGAAAGAGGCCAAAAAATATATAAATGAGTATGTAGGGTCGGAAATCATAGTCAGAACAATGGGAAAGCCGGCATTATATTCATTTAAAAACATAATTTTCTGATTATTCAATTGGAATCAGAATTAGGAAACAAACGGTTTTTATAATTAAATGATATAATTATATTTGCAAATTATTTTTATTCTTTAACTTAAATTTTACAATAATGAAATATAGCAAATTGATTTTGAAGGTAGCTGTTGTTTTTATATCACTTCTGACCGTTGGAAGTATCTCGTCTGGCCAGACACTCGATGATTTCAGGGAAGCGTATAATAATGGAGTTAATGCGCAACAGGCAAATAACCTGGATGAGGCTATAGCGCACTTTAACAAATGCATTGAGATTTATTCACACCTGGGGACATCAGATTCACTGGAAGCTGAAGATATAATATTTATTGTAGAATCAAATATGCCTGCATTATATTACAAGGTGGCAATGGAATTATATAACGAGAAGAACCTGGATGGAGCAATTGAAAAATTCGAGGAAACAGTTGAGGTAGCTGATAAATATAATGATCCGGGCTTAAGTGCAAAAGCTTCTAAAGTAGTGCCCCAGCTGTATTATATGAGGGCAGGGAACAAATATAATGATAATGATTTTGAGGGAGCACTGGCCGATTATGATAAGGCAATAGCACTTGACCCCGAATATGATAAAGCTTATTATATGAAAAGCCTGATATACAAAAAGCAGGAAAATGAAGAGGCATTTCTGGAAGCAACAAGGAAGGCCATTGAGTTTGGGGCAAAGGCAAATAATGAATCTGTGGTGAACAACGCTAAGGAGTCAGCGGGTAAG
>CAZHQW010000064.1:0-15770 GCA_964534745.1 uncultured Bacteroidales bacterium | reverse complement strand
ACTAAATTAAACAGCTTTTTGGATTTAAGGGCTGAAAAATTCTTTGGGACATATCTTGTCAGATCAGGATCCGCTACATGATATTTTTTCTTTAGGCAATTATTCTCAATATCCTCCAATACTTGTTCCCATACACCTTCTGCCTCGCCTATAACCACAGAATCTGCATATTTAAGCGCTTCATCAGGCAGAATGGTTGGATGTATGCCTCCCATAATTATGGTTTTACCCCTTTTTTTAAATTCCTTTGATATGCTGTATGCTCTATAGGCATTAGATGTCATAAAACTAATGCCAACAATATCGCAGTCTTCTTCAAAATCAACCGGCATATACTCCTCTTCAACAATTCTGACCTGGTGTTTTTTCGGGGTAAGGCCTTCCAGAATAAATAAGGCAAGCTGGGGAATCATTATTCCTTTGTTAGTATAGGCATGTTTATCTCTTGCCGGGGAAATTAATAATATTTTCATGATTGTTTAATTTTAGATTTTATGAAGAGCCTGTTATTTTATCAGGTTTCAATATTTAAAAAACTTTTAAGGGTTTTATTATTCGGATTTTTTCGAAGTTTCATTAATCCTTTTTCTTTAATCTGACGGACACGTTCTCTGGATAGTCCGTAATTAAGGCCTATTTCTCCCAGGGATAACGGGGACAGGCCATTCAATCCATAAAACATGCCTATTATCTCTGCTTCAATTTTTGAAAGACCTTTCAATGCGATATTAATTTCTTTCTTCAAAGAATCAAATATCAAATTAGCATCAGGGAGTGGCAAATCTTTGGTAATAACAACATCATACAGGTTCTTGTCATCATCATCACTAGCTCTCAATGGAGCATCAAGTGAAATATGATGGTTCTTAATTTGATTGGAGATATATACCTCTTCTTTGGATATCTCAGCATGATTTGCTATTTCTTCATCTGTGGGTTCTCTCCGGTACTTCTGTTCTAAATTAGAAGTTGCCTTGGCAACTTTTTTAATAGAGGCAACTTTGTTCAGGGGTAATCTGATAACTCTTGATTGCTCAGCTATCGCCTGTATTATAGCTTGCCTGATCCACCACACAGCATATGAGATGTATTTAAATCCCCTGGTCTCATCAAATTTATAGGCTGCTTTAACAAGGCCGTGATTGCCTTCATTTATTAAATCAGCAAGTGATAATCCCTGATTTTGGTACTGTTTTGCAACTGAAACAACAAACCTGAGATTTGCCGTGGTTAGTTTTTTTAACGCATCAATGTCACCTTCCCTGATTCTTCTTGTTAATTCAACCTCTTCATCAGCAGAAATTAATTTATATTTGCCTATGTCCTGAAAATACTTATTAATAGAGTCAGTTTGTCTGTCGGTGATCTGCTTTGTAATTTTTAGTTGTCTCATTTAATAATTTTTTGTCAGCTATTACCCGGGGTTCATATGATTCCTGATCCTGTGATAATATTCTATTTTATTAATTTGACATCAAAAGCTACCAATCCCTTTTCTCCGTTTTTTGTTTGAAATTCAACTGTCTGGCCGGGCTCAAGTCCTAAATATGAAACTGACAAACCCGAACGATGAACAAAAACATCCTGACCTTCTTTGGTTTCGATAAATCCATATCCTTTGGCATCATTATACCATTTTACTTTTCCTGTTGCCATAATACTTATTTCCCTTTTTTTATTAATAACGGTTGTTATTTGTACGTTTAGGTCTTGCTTCATTAATAATGACTTTCCTGTTGTCCAGTTCGCCGCCATTCAGTTCCTTTATGGCTGTTTTAGCCTGGTTGTTATCGGCCATCTCAATAAAAGCAAAACCTTTGCTTTTTCCGCTTAATTTATCTTTAATAATTTTAACAGAAGTTACTGATCCATATTCTTCAAAAATATTTTTTAAGTCATTTTCATCCACCTTATAACTTAAATTACCTACATAAATGTTCATTTTTTTCAATTTATTTGTTTATAATAAAAATTTAATAATAATAATTTCACCATGCTCAATTCCTGACTTTATAAGATTATAAATCAGTAAATCGTTTAGAACCTAGTATAATTTTTAATTATAAAGGGGTGAAAGTTTTTGCCTTGTTTTTAGTACAGATTATTTTTTTTAAGTTACTACTAAAAGATTTAAAAGGGGAGGGTAGTAATTGAACTAACTGATAAATGGAATAAGTTTAATTAAAACTCCAAATTCTAAATCAGATACAAAGTTACATTTTTTTTAATCATTTTTATCATATTTGTTTTTTATTTTTCAGTGAATATATTTTTGAACAATGAACTGCATCATTAATTATATTAAGATATCTTTAGCTGAATGAATTTGTTGGTAAATTTATATAATCACACTTAAAATGGTTTCTGAAATTGATGAAATAAAAGAAATTATATACAGGGAAACAAGAGCATGGGACAATAGTGATGCGGATTTGTTAATGACTATTTTTCATCCCGATATGGTATGGCCCTGGCCACGGACAAATAAGTCCCATGATCCTGCTGACTGGATATTTGAACTCGGCAGGTTTTGCTATGAACGCTGGAAAGAACACTTTGAAGCTCTTTTTAACACCCACAAACTTGATCATAATAACAGGACAATACGAAAGATAGAGATCACAAAGGAGGGGGATGGTGCATTTGCTGTGGTTGACATTGATACATTATGGATCAACCTGGAAACAGGTGAAAAGAACAACTGGATGCGAAGGGTGTGCAAGGTTTATACAAAAATGCCCGGTGAGTGGAAGCTGATAATGCATACAGGAGTGCTGGATTATTCACAAAGACAGGGAATAGCCTGAAACTGAAATGCAAAGAACAAAGGTTTTATTGCATAATGGATACATTTATTAAAATATACAGAGAATTATCTGCAATAATAATATTCATCGCAGCTTCCTGTAATTATTCCGCTGAGGTCAGTAACAATAATTATATTTCGGATTATGAGCCTCTTCATGCGGACGGAGAAATAAATGTTGTTGTGGAGATACCTGCAGGCACCCTGGAAAAATGGGAAGTTGACAAGCTGACAGGAAGTATTGAATGGGAATATGAAAACGGACAACCGAGAGTAATTAAATATCTTGGCTACCCGGGCAATTACGGGATGATACCTAAAACCCTGCTATCGCTTGAAGCAGGCGGAGATGGTGATCCATTAGATGCTATTGTCCTTGGCCCCCCTGTTAAAAGGGGAGATGTGATTAGATGCAAACTTATAGGTGTTCTTGAAATGCTCGATGACGGACAGACAGATGATAAATTGATTGCAGTACATCCTAATTCTGCTTTTTATAACGTTAACAGTATAAGTGAACTTGAAGAACAATTTTGCGGGGTTACGGATATTTTAAAGTTATGGTTTGCCAACTACAAAGGAAAAGGACGGATAGAGATAAAAGAATTTCGGGATCAACAAAGGGCTCACGAAATACTTGAATCTGCGATAGAAGAATACAAGCTATATGAGTATTAGTAATGCAACGACTTTTTTGATTTATACTTTGTTGATTAGGTTACTTTTATATCTTATTTTTGGATTTAAATTGATACAGTTAACTTATAAAGAAAAAAGAATATAATGGATTTAAAAACCACCTATTTAGGACTGGAGTTAAGGTCACCTGTTGTAGTAGGCAGTTCCGGCCTTACCCTGTCACTTAATAACATAAAGAAATTTGAAAAATACGGAGCAGGGGCAGTTGTTCTGAAATCGTTATTTGAAGAACAGATAATGTATGAGACAAGGAATAGCCTTGAAACCTATGATGCATACCAGCATCCCGAATCTATTGATTTCCTGAAATACATCACCAGGGAACAGAGCATTGACAGGTACCTTAACCTTATAAATGATGCCAAGAGTTCTGTATCCATTCCGGTAATAGCAAGCATAAATTGCATAAGCAATAACAAATGGACCGATTTTGCAGGGGAGCTTGAGAATGCCGGGGCCGATGCACTGGAATTAAATGTATTTATAACTGATTATGATAAATTGAACGGTTCTCAAATTGAAAATTTATATTTTAAGATCATCGAAAGTGTTAGGAGGAATACAAGTCTCCCTGTGGCAATAAAGGTAAGCTATTATTTTACCAATCTGCCACAAATGCTATTGAGACTTGCTTTTTCGGGCATTCAAGGTATAGTGATGTTTAACAGGTATTACAGTCCGGATATAGATATTGAGAAGCTGGAGGTGACCTCGGGCTCGCACTTCAGCTCACCTGATGAAGCGAGTATTCCCCTTCGATGGATTGGAATTCTGGCTGACAATGTTTCATGTGATATTTCTGCTACAACAGGCATACATACCGCAAAGGATGCTCTGAAACTTTTAATGGCCGGAGCCACAACTATTCAGGTATGTTCAACTTTGTACAAGAATGGCATCGACTACCTGGGTACATTGCTGGAAGAAATGAAAAGCTGGATGAAAAGTCATAACCATAGTAATATAAATGAAATCAGGGGTATTTTATCTTCAAGAAGCAAAGAAGAACAAAAGCTTTTCAGCAGGACACAATATATGAAATATTATTCCGGTCTCGAATAAAATTACCTTTCAGAATAATTCAAATCAGCTGGGAGAATGAAATTAAAATCTGATACAGTCCGTTTTATCAGGCAGATGCCTAAAGTTGAACTGCATATTCACCTTGAAGGGGCCATACCCGTGAATTCGCTTTGGGAACTGGTGGTCAAGTATGGCGGTAATAAGAGCATCAGTGGACCCCGGCAGCTAAAGGACAGATTCAGGTATAAAGATTTTCCACATTTTATCGAAACATGGAGGTGGAAAAACCAGTTTCTGAGGGAATACGAAGATTTTACGTTCATAGCAAGGGAGGTGGCAAAAGATCTAATCTCACAGAATATCAGGTATGTTGAGATGTTTTATACACCGTCGGATCACTTTCAAAAAAATATTGAACTGCAGAAATTAACAGAAGCTATTAATAAGGGGATCAGTTATTACTCCGATAAGATAGACATATTTCTGATAGCTGACCTGTGCAGGGATACCGGTCCGGTTGCAGGAATGTCCTCAGTTCAGGGGCTCATCGAGATGAAAGATTCAAAAGTCATAGGAATAGGAATAGGGGGTTCGGAACATAAATATCCGCCTGAACCTTACAGGGATGTATACGAGAAGGCACGTTTATATGGCTTCGGAACTACAGCTCATGCAGGCGAGGCTTCAGGAGCAGAAAGCATATGGGGCGCAGTTAAAGAGCTGAAGGTTGACCGCATAGGACATGGCACAAGGGCCTTTGAAGATACCACTCTTATAAGGTACCTTAAGGAAGAAAAAATACCCCTTGAAATGTGCCCTATATCAAATGTGAGGACAGGAGTTGTAAGTAGTATTGAAAATCACCCTATAAGGGATTATTTTGACAGGGGATTGAATGTGTTTGTAAACACTGATGATCCCAAGATGTTCAATAATAGTATGGATGATGAATATATTTCATTGATTGAAAAATGCGGTTTTGAACTGGCCGATATAAAAGGATTAGTTTTGAATTCAATAAATTCTGCATGGTGCGGGGATGATAAAAAGAAGCAATTGATAAGCAAGTTAGAAAGGCACTTTGCAAATTGACTGAGAAGTTCAGGAACTGGCCTGATATATTGTGAAGTTTTCACTATTTTTGGATAATGGAGATTTTATATTAGCTGGATATAAATGAGAAAAAGAAGATTGATTATAACAATATCTGCACTTGCAGTATTATTAATTACCTGTATTGCTTTTTTAATCCTTGAACGTGATGGCAACCAGTTCAGCAATAGAGAATTTTATATTCTTTATCCCTTTGAAGATGCTTTATTCCCTCCTGAATTTCCTGCTCCCACCATAAGGTGGAGAGATGCGGATATAAATGCCGGTCCATGGGAAGTGTCGCTTTATACTAAGGATAAGCATTTTGTAGTTACGGAGACTGTTTTTGAAAAAACATGGAAGCCGCCTGCTGGGAAGTGGGACAGCCTGAAGAATTTATCTGATCATAAAAAGATATTTCTCAAGGTTGGCAGGACAAATGCCACTTCAGGCAAGTACAGGGCAAAGATTAGCTTTCAGGTAGGGAGGGATGAAGTCGGGGCGCCCATACTTTACAGAGAAATGCCTTTACCCTTTGTTTTTGCCGAGCAGCATCTTGACTCTATGAGTTACAGGCTTGTAAATGTAGGCAGCGCTGAGCCGGCACATTACGTGATGAAGAAGTTTATGGTTTGCGGAAATTGCCATTCATTCAGTGCCGGCGGGGATGTAATCGGACTGGATTTTGATGCGGCCCGCAGGGACAAAGGGGGATATTTTATTGAAAGAGTATCAGACACAATAACTTTTAATACTACTAACTTCCTGTCATTCACCAAGCTTGAAAAGAGGAAAACATTCGGGTCATTTTCCAAGTTATCTCCTGACGGACGATATATTGTAACAACCATAAAAGACAGGGCAGTGCTTAAAAATTTCGGATACGAATACAGAGAGCTTTTCCAGACCCAGTTATTTTTTATGGTTAACGGCGTGCTGGCAATTTATGACAGTGAAACAGGTAAGCTTTGGGAATTACCGGGAGCAGACTCCAGGGAGTATGTACATACAAATTCGTTCTGGACACCTGACGGTAAAAGCATTATTTTTGCCCGGGCAAGAGCTTTGCCAAGGACCGAGGACGATGATGAACTTGTTGTAAGTGACGATGACCTTATTATCAGGTATGTTACCGGCAAGGAGGAATTTAAATATGATCTTTATATTATACCTTTTAATGAAGGCAGGGGGGGACAGGCAAAGCCCATAGCAGGTGCTTCGCACAACGGCAAAAGCAATTATTTCCCTGCTGTATCACCTGACGGCAAGTGGTTTGTTTTTTGCCAGGCAGAAAATTTTATGCTTTTAATGCCGGACAGTAAGTTATATATTATGCCGATGGAAGGAGGAAAACCAAGAAAGATGAAATGTAACTTTAACAGGCTAAATTCATGGCATGCATGGTCTCCAAACAGTAAATGGCTTGTTTATGTGTCAAAAGTCTTTGGCCCTTATACTGATATGTTTCTCACACACATAGATGAAAAGGGCAGGGCTTCAATACCTGTCCTTATTGAAAATGCAAAAAGGTCAGGCCATGTAGCCAATTATCCCGAATTTATTAACTGTAAACCTGACTATACTTTCAAAATGATATATGATTATATTAATATCAGCCATATTCAAAGGGCAATAAGGGCAGGAGACTTTAAGAAAGCCGGTGAACTGGTAGATAAATATATAGCACAGGGAAATATATGCCTGATTTCTGAATATTACCAGCTATATGAAATTTTTGAGGCCCTTGGCAGGCATGAAGAGGCAAAAAAATACCTGGACCTGGCAATGGAATATGGTACACCCGATAATATACTAGGTGCATTTTAATGTCACTGTGAGTATTGATCATTGAGATATATAAAATGAAAATACAAATGTTGAAATCCCTGTTTTTAAAAATGAAATTCCTATGCTTGCCAGTGTTTTTTGTTGCTCAGGTAACTGCAACGGCCCAAACCAGTCAGTTTGCCGGGGCCAAATCATATATAACGACAGAAAGTTCAGCAGGCAGTTTTCCCCTATCGGTGAATGGCAAGCCTGCGCCCCTGGTTGCAAGCAGTGAAGATTATCCCGGGGTAATACGTGCGATAAAGGATTTACAGGCTGATCTGGGACGCGTAACCGGAATGGAGCCGGTGTTTCATCTGGATGAATTGCCTGTATCGGACTGTATTATTCTGGCAGGAACTGTTGGCAAAAGTCCCCTTATTGATAAGCTCGTGGCTGCCGGTAAGCTGGATGTGAAGGATGTCAGTGGCAGGTGGGAGACTTTCTCAGTCCAGGTTGTTAATGATCCGTTTAAAGGTGTAAAACAGGCCCTGGTTATAGTAGGCAACGATAAAAGGGGCACCATATACGGAATCTACGATATATCTTCAAAAGCAGGTGTTTCACCATGGTACTGGTGGGCCGATGTGCCGGTAGAACATAAACCGGATCTTTTTGTACTGCCCGGGCGTTATAGCCGGGGAGAGCCTGCCGTAAAGTACAGGGGTATTTTTATAAACGATGAGGCACCGGCACTTTCAGGGTGGGCATATGAGAAGTTCGGCGGATTCAACCACCAGTTTTATGAAAATGTGTTCGAGCTGATACTTAGGCTGGGAGGAAATTATCTGTGGCCTGCAATGTGGGGCAGGGCATTTTATGTTGATGATACACTGAATCCTAAAATAGCTGACGAGTATGGAATAGTTATCGGAACATCACATCACGAACCTCTGATGAGGGCCCATGATGAGTGGAGGCATTTTGGGTCGGGACGATGGAACTATGAGCTTAATGAAGAGACTTTAAAAGAGTTCTGGAGGGAAGGAATACGAAGAATGGATTCTTATGAGAGCATAGTTACTGTTGGCATGAGAGGTGACGGCGATGAGCCCATGACAGAAGGAACAGCCATTGCACTGCTGGAAAGGATTGTAAGAGACCAGAGGGAGATCATTGAAGAAGTAACGGGGAAGCCGGCATCGGCTACGCCCCAGAAGTGGGCTTTATATAAAGAGGTACAGGATTATTACGATAAGGGAATGAGAGTACCTGATGACATAACATTACTGCTTTGTGACGATAACTGGGGTAATATCAGGAAGCTGCCCAGGATCGGAGACCCGCCCCGCCAGGGAGGATATGGCATATACTATCATTTTGACTACGTAGGGGGACCAAGGAACTATAAATGGCTGAATACAAATCCGGTTCCCAGGGTATGGGAACAGATGCACCTGGCATACGGATACAATGCAAGGCATGTATGGATAGTAAACGTAGGAGATATAAAACCCATGGAGTTTCCAATGCAGTTTTTTCTGGATTACGCATGGAATCCTGAATATATACCGGCACAGGTGCTGCCCGAATACACAAAGCTTTGGGCAGAGCAGCAGTTTGGCAAAGAGTACGCTGCAGATATTGCCGGCATTATAACAAAATATACTAAATACAACGGGCGCAGGAAGCCCGAGCTGCTGGCACCCGAAACATACAGCCTCATTAATTACAGGGAAGCAGAGATTGTTGTGACTGACTATAACAGGCTGGCTGATGAAGCTGAACAAATTTACAATTCTTTGCCTGACAGTTACAAAGATGCTTATTACCAGCTGGTGCTTTTTCCCGTAAAGGCTTGTGCAAACCTCAACGAGTTGTACGTTGCGGCGGGCAGGAATCGTTTGTATGTCAAACAAGGAAGGGCTGCAGCAAACGACGTGGCCCTTAAAGTAAGGGAGCTATTTAACAGGGATGCAGGGCTTACCGAGTATTTTCATACACAACTGGCAGGGGGCAAATGGAATCATATGATGTCACAGACACATATAGGCTATACATACTGGCAGCAGCCTGAACAGAATAATATGCCGGAAGTCACGGAGATAGAGCTGCCCGATACTGCAGAAATGGGTGTGGCTGTTGAGGGATCGGAGGACTGGTGGCCTGGTGAAGAAGAGCAACCTGTTCTGCCCGAATTTGATCCTTATAATAAACAGGAATATTATATAGAAGTATTTAACCGCGGACTTGTCCCGTTTGATTACATAGCAAGTTCTGAAGAACCTTTTGTTAAAGTTACCCCTAACAGGGGGAGAGTTGAAAAGCAACAGCGACTGCTGGTGAGTGTAGACTGGGATACGGCACCGGCCGGAAAATACAGTGTTATGGTTAATATAACCGGTCCGTCCGGCACAAGTGTCATTGTGCAGGCTGTAATTAACAATACGGAAGCCCTAAAAAATAGTCATTTCAAAGGTTTTATTGAAAGCAACGGTTATGTATCAATGGAAGCTGAGCATTTTTCCGGAGAGACGGCTGCAAATCCTGTAAGCTGGCTTATAATACCTGATCTGGGACGGACACTTTCAGGAGTAACGCCTTTACCCGCTACAGGGGAAACCCAGATCCCGGGTGGTGAAAGCCCCCATCTTGAATACAATATGTACCTTTTTAACGATGGTGAAGTGGATGTCAAAATATATATGTCACCAACACTTAATTTTCATAATAGCCAGGGACTGCGTTATGCAGTATCGTTTGACGGCGAGCAGCCCCAGGTAATAAATATTCATAAGGACAGGACGTTTCAGGACTGGGAGGAGTCGGTAAGAAATAATATAACCATGGGAGAGTCAAAGCATACTATCTCCGGGCCCGGACAGCATGTCCTTAAATTCTGGATGGTTGATCCCGGTATCGTATTGCAAAAGATCGTGGTCGAGACCTCAGGTGCGGCACCTTCTTATCTGGGTCCGCCTGAAAGCTATTGCCGTACATATTAAACTTTATGCAGACACATCAGTCTCCTTTGGCAAAAAGCAACAGGGTAGTAACAGAATTTTGAGGTATTTTTAGCAATCCCTTTCCATGATAGTCACCGGCCAAAACACAGTTCTCTTTTTGGCTTGATCTGTATATTTCTCCTTTGGATACAGGGATACCCTTGACGGAAAGATTAAGAGAAATATCAACATCAGCACTGGTATTTATTATGACTGCGGTTAGTTTTTTGTTATCGGGACTGATGTAGGCTGAAATCCTGAGGCTCGTATTGTCAGTCGAAGCATCAACACGCTGCCAGTCCGAATCAATGAAAGCAGAATACTGTTTGAAAGTATAATAAGAGGGATTTATTGTATAGGAAACCGGATCACTAATGCTGATTAGACCCGAATCAGGGTTCCAGAACAGATCCCAGTATAAATAGCCGGTGACCTCCTCGACAGTCATGGAGTTATGTATTAAAAGTGCCGTACTCATCGCGCCTGTCCATTTGATGGGTTCCACTTCAAATTCTGTCTGAAATTTGGGTTTGTTGCCATATTGCGAAACAAGCTCATTAAAACGTTTCATGGTTGGAATGAACCTGTCAGGATAGTCACCACAAAAACTGCAATTGTAAAGATGGTGTGCATAACCATAAACGTGTGACAGACTGTCAAGATTTTTTATATATCTTTCGGAATGGCCTAAACTTGATGTTTCCGGGGCAAGCATCTTTGGCATATCCTTACCCATCTCGGCATTTAACTTCTGCCAGACAGCTTCGAAAGCTGTATTATAACCGGGCAGGCTCAAATCTGAAGGTTCTGTGGCAGCGAATACGCATGAATTATATGGAGCCGGATAATCGGGTTCATTCTGTATGTTTAAATATTCCACATTGATGCCTTCTTTTTTAAGAGCAATAAGGCTTTCATGCCACCACCGGGCAAACTCATCATATACAAATTGTCCATTAACTTTTTTAAGTGTTCCTTCGACTATTTTTCCATTGCTTTTCAGGTAAACCGGTGGTGACCATGATGAAATCATGATCTTGAAATCCGGGCCAAGAGCTGCATGTCCACTTTTGATTATTTCAACCGTTTCATTGAAGTTTTGGGGATTAATATCGTAATAGTTATTAATGCGTAATATGTCAAGGCCAAGGTCTTTAAAAAGAAGATTATACAGTTCATTTTTTTTCTGGTGGTTGACCAGGTCCGGGGTATAAAAGGCAGCTGAAGCACCCAAACCTTCTATTTTCTGATGACGTGTATTAACATCTATTTGCCCTTCTGCTTCCGGTTTGGCAGGAATAATTTTTGGAGGTTCGGCCTCGGGGCCATATACCTGCACATCGTCAATATAAAAATTCACTCCTGGTTTCGGGCCTTCAAAGTATATATCCAGCACTGTCAATACGCCGGTTACATCCAGTGTGAATTCTCCTGAAAGCTGAATCCACCCTGTATCTGTTGCGGTTGCACCTGCTACATATATGTAATTTATGCCGCTGTCATCCTGCTTTTCAACTGATATCGCAACGAAATCGCTGCCGGCATTATCAAGCTTTACCCAGGCCGATACTTTATAGGGTTTCCCTTCAACGATTTTGCCAAATAAAGATTGCTTGGCCCCCTGCCATGTCTGCTTTCTTTCAATAACTTTCAGGCTTCCATTACCGCTGTGAACCGGTGATGATACGGCCTTCACTGCGCAGGTCCGGCTGAACCATCCCTCTCTTCCTTTTTCGAAGCCCGGATTATCAATTATATTTGAATCACCGTAAGCATATATCAGTGACGTAAAACACAGAATAAAAATGGAGCTGTAAAAATTTCTGTAAGACATAATAATTCTCCTTACTTCATTAAATCAGTAATATAAGACTTTAATCTCCCGGATTCTATTATTGTAGCTTTCGTTTGATTTTGAAGCTCTTTGACATGCTGCATAACTATATGAGTCAATACTGCTCCTGGCCGTGGATAAGCGGCTACTATGTAGTGGGAGCCCATGGTTGCTTCTCCCTCTTCCTTTTCAAATTCAGCCCTGAGGTTGTCTGGTGTTATTAGTGAATTACCATACTGGAACACTACCTTATCCATAGCCTTGTATACCTCTTTACTCTCATTGGCCATGCCATAATAATCCAGCAGTTGTGCAAAAACATAATTTGATGTTGTATAGACGTCCTGCCCCTGCTCCGATTCCACTTCTTCCCCGTCCTCTGTGCGGCACATCGCCCAGCCCATTGTGGTACGGTTATTTTCGTAAATAGTCTTAAGGATTTTTTTTGCCTTATCCTCAGGGATAAAAGGCTCTTCACCAATCGATATCAAATACCATAGAGCATCCAGCTGGTTGGTCCATGTATCGGCATTTGTTTCACCTGTTTCAGGATTATAACATGTGATATAATATTGCAATGTGCGGCCCTTATTGTTTTTCGCCTCTCTCCATAGTTTTTCAAAACTTTGCATAGCTTTATCAAACATTTGCCGGTATTGCTTTTTAGCAGGTTCATCTTTCATCATGTCTGCCATTTTAATCATTGCCTGTACGCCGGCCAGGAAAGTAGTGACATCATAAGCATCTACACCAAATAAGGTTAAATTGTCAAAAGTATTTTTAACCTCATTCGGATTACCTTCAGGAACACCATCTTTATCAATATCGAGAGTCATTAAAAATTCCAGTCCGAATTTAAGTGTCTTCCAGTTTTTCTTTAAAAATTCAGTATTATCAAGGAATTTTACATTGCGCAAAACCCTCAATACCAGTTTCGGGAAAAGATCTACCCAGTAATTATTGTTGTACCATGCATAATCACTGACGTTTCGTAAGGGATGACCTTTCGGCATTGCTCCTACATCATGGGCTACACTGCCCTTAATCTTGAAAGCATCGCGTATCTGGGTCATCGACTCACCTTCGTATTCATCAGTATAATCATAATAGTGTTTCCTGGCTTCCACAAATGAGGAGTGGTAATGATAAAAACGTGGTGTCGGGTTTTCAGCCAGAATTGAGTCGATAAAACGCTGGCAAAGCTCCTGTTCAATATCCGGAAAGAGAATAAGCAACACCATGGAATACCAGTCAACATCAGAAGGATTGATATAGGCATAGTCAAAACATTCCAGGAACCTGGCCACATCATTGCCATCTTTGTCTTCAGTCCATACGCAAGCATTTGACAACGGGAAACTAAATTCATTAAAGATCAGTCGCGACAGCCTCAATGCACCTTCCTTGTCGTCTTTATAAGACGGACTTTGAATAATCTGGTCAAATATTCTGCTCTGGATTGTCAATGTGCGGTCGAGCCAGTCAGGATAACTTTCCATTGCAATTTTAGTCATATCCAGGGCTCTGGTTTCTTTGTTCTTAAAGTTCCTGGTATACGAGCGATCAAATATTTTTCCGTCAATATAATGCTGCTGCGGAAAATCCAGAGCGATGGCAAATGGTATTGCTATATTTTGTTGCGGCTCTAACTGAAAAGTCAGACTAATAGCTGCACCATAATCCTGCTTAATGATGGGGGCTCTTTTTTCGTAAAAACTACCGTCATCATTCAACAATAAATCCTGTCTGAGTCTGTTAAGGCAAAAATATGGCTGTATGTCTATATTCACATTGTTCATTTCCGGTACAGCAATGACCATTTTATCCTGACGCTCCCTGCTTGCCATTATAACGCCTGTCATTCCCGCCTTTTTAAAAGCTTCATGAACATGCCCTTTAACAGGAGTTGCGCATAAGTAGACAGTATCCTGGTCTGTCGGTTTCAATTCTTTTTCCTGGAGATTTACCAGTGATGGTCTGGGCAAGACCAGGGTGATCTTCCGGGTTTTGCCTGAAGTATTTTTAACCTCGAATTCCTCAACGCAAACAGGCATTAACATCTGATCATTTCCTGACAGAAGAGGAGAGATGATTCGCCTGGTAATGCTGACTTTTTCCAGTGCATAGACCAGTTCAGCCATAGGTGTAGCCAGTGATACTGATAGCTGGTTTTCAGACATGACAGGATGATAATAATTCTTCAGGGCAGGTACATCATCCGGACCTTCTACGTACCTGGGATCCCTTGTGGTCAGCATAATATGCTCGTCTCTCGAATCTTCCTCATCAGGGTCCGCTGAGATGCGTATAAATGGCGCTGACCCCAGTTGAATTGCATTTTGATTTAATAATATCAATCTGCCCGCATCATTAAGCCTGTTATATAAACCTTCCGGTGAAATGCCTGCTGAACAGGTGGGCGCACCCTCAAGGGCAATGGTATGAGGGAACTGAAGTGTTTTTGACATTCCCTGAAAATGGACTGTCATTTTATTCTCCTTATAAATCTTGCTTATCTGGTCTCCGGAAATAGTGAAAAGGTCTTTTATATTAATATGATGTTTTTTCTCCATACATTAATTCCTCCGTAATTATTTCAATTATATTAAAATCAGTTCCCTTGTTTTTTAAGCTTGCTAACAGTAAGACAAATCCAGGGGATGCTTCTTTGGCGGTTTCAGCTTTTTTTCAGAAGCTGCCTTGTCAACATCGGGTTTAATCGGCAATCTGGTTTTTGGATACTGTTTTATTTTCCCAAAAAGCAGATCTGTTGAAATCCTTATAGAATCGGGTGTGCCGCTATAATTACAAATTACGGCATCGGCCTCCTTTGTAGTACCTTCTAAATAGGGATTGTTTGTTACCACCACAACTTGATGTCCTGCTTCTTTCAACTTCTTTACAAGTAATTGATTATTACCTGATTTTACTATTCTTGCGTAGTAATTGGTCATCACAACAAGGTCAGCCTGTTTGGCAAGCTGCAGACACTCTTCAATCTCATCATCAAATGCAGAGAATCCTGTGTCTGCCAGTATCAAATTTGTTGAATGGTTGACCATTGCCTCGCAAAACATGTGAGTGTGGAAATATGGATCCTTGCCAATAAATTCATAAGGGATACGCTGTTCAATAACAAGCATTTTTTTCTCAGGATTTAGCGGCAGCAATTTCTTGTCGTCCCGAATTACCATCAGGGCTTTACTGGCAACATCCCAGGAGAAATCTATGATTTCTTTACTGGTAGTAATTTTATATGTTTCCTTTGGGTCCTTTTTACCTGCTGTTTCAAACAGTCCCTGGTCGTATTTCATGATTAAAAGGCGCCTTACGGATTCATCAATCCTTTCTTCAGATAATTCCCCATTTTCAACAGCCTGTTTGATTCCGAAGAAACACTGTGACCTGGATTCATCGTCAGCCTTTAGGAGTATTGTGTCACACCCTGCTTTTATTGCCATTGCGCAGGCTTGAGGGAGAGGCCACTTTTTGAGAATTGCAGCCATGCCAATAGCATCAGAAACAATAACACCCTCGAATCCCA
>CAZHQW010000063.1:0-16139 GCA_964534745.1 uncultured Bacteroidales bacterium | reverse complement strand
AATTAACAAAAGTACTGTTTGTTATCCTGGCAGTCGACTTTTGTCCGACCGAGACCCCTTTATCGGTTATGTCATAGACAAGCAGGCTGTCGATCTCAATATTAACGGCCCTCTCACCAATATCTATGGCATCACTGTTCAGCCCAAAGAAATTATAGATTTTACAATTTCTTATTATGCCGTCCTGGATATCATCATAGTCTATTGCATCTGTATCTTCCCTGTCGTTACCCCTGAATACACAATTTTCAATTAAAGCATGCCCGTATTTCACGTTTATTAAATCTCCTTTAACCTCCGAATGTAGTGAGCTGTTAATGAGGACAATATCTGAATACCTGGCTGCAACCGGATTATGATTAACATTCTCAATTGTTAAATGGTCAAGCACCAGGTCAGCATTGAAAGCCGAAATGGCAGCCACATCCCTGACTGGTACGGGACCTTTTGAGGCATCTTCAATGTTAACATAGGTGAGGTGTGAAGTCCCTGTGGCATTGATGAAGCATAAAGCACCCCAGGCTGAGCCTGAATATGAGGGATTAAGTTTAAATATCACAGGTTCACCAGGAGTTCCTGTTGCATTAATTGTGCCGTTTATAAATATACTGGCCCCTTCCGGCATCCATATCTCCACACCGGGCTCAATCGTCACCGTAACATTTTCATGAATGGTAATGTCACCCTGTGCCAGGTAGGGAGAGCAGTCCCTATCTAAATTAGTGTTCCCTGTTATTTCAGAAGGCAGTAAACATTGACCCGTCGGTTCAAAAACAGCTACAATGCCCGAGTCTCTGACAAGAGTAAAGCTGTAAATATTACGTACAGTTATATAATCCTGTGTGCTTATCCTGTGTGAAACCAGCTCAAGGTCAAAACCGATATCACTGCTGTTGGGGCTTGATTGGTGAATCTCAACGGCAATAACATTTACTCCTGCCACAAAGAGATCTTTATCTATATCATAAGAAGTAAACTGGGATTCCGCTGATCCGCTGATTGATGAGACAGCAGTGGTCTGATAGTTTATGCTGCCACTTGTCATGTTGGTGCGTATAACTTCCTGTCCGTTCAGATATACAACAGCACCGTCATCACGCAGAATATTAATCATAAATCCGAATCCCGATAAATCTTCTTCGGTAACAGTGAATGAATGCCTGAAATAAGTTGTGATATATTTATTATTGCTGTTACCGCCATAGCTAACTGTGGTAGACTCATCCCCATCACCGTATCCGAGTTCCGCCTGTCCGCTCTGCCAGCCACTATCATTAAATCCGGTTTCACGCCAGGCAGTGCCCTGATTAGATCCGTCATCGAGGTACTTCCAGCTGTAACCACGCGGTATAATTATATGCCTGGTTGAATTTGCCCAGCCCTGAAAAGCATAACCCGGTTTTTCCACTGCCGTGAACTGCAGTAGCAGATCCTTAGGATAGGGTCCCGACCAGCATGATCCCGGAACTGTCAGTCCGTTTAACTTTACATATCCGCCTTCTTCCGGTGTAACTATGGTCCACAGGCTAGCTGTTTCGCTCAAACCATAGTTCCTCAGATCATCCAGAAGGTACTGCGGCCGTTCTTCAGCAAATGTCTTAAAATCATTAACCTCTCCATACCAGTATTCCAGGGAAGGCATAGCATTACCATAAGATGAAGTAGTGCCAAGCCATCTTTCAATATGGTTGGGCATCTCCTGCTCGATAGCCTGCTTATGCTCGTCAATAATCTTTTTCATTCTCTGCGGGTGAAAGGTAGTGTACAGGTGATCAGCCATTCGCCGGCCGAAGTATGCCCTGTACCCTGCATTATCCATAAGCTCACCAAACGGAATAACATCCTGGTTTATAAATGAGCTTATCAGGTAGTTAGCCGGATTAAAAAATCCGCGGTCCATGTCAATGAAGACCCATCTCCATTTTCCCGATTCTTTGGGTTTCCATGCCAGTATGTTATGATCAATAGATGTGTTACGTACGTATATTTCTGTTATAATAAAGTCGGTAAATTCCTCGATATCCATTTTCTCTGCTACCGCATTGTAATTTGACTGAACGGACAAATTCTGTGACACTAATGCCTTAAACTCATTATAGGCATCAAGATCACCTGCCTCGACCACATTTTTGTTTTCTATAAGATCGAATGTTCCGGGCTCCATCCCGAAATTCTTTTCTATAAAATCGTCGTCAGTTTTGGAGCGTATATTATGTATGCCCATATACTGTCCGTTAATATAAACCACACAGGGACGGTACCCCTGCATATCCACATTCATATTCGGGCGGGTACTGTTCTGTGCCAGCGCGTCCCTGAACAGGGTATGGCACCAGTCACTGCCTGAGGCACGCAAGGCAAATGACTTATAGCTTGACCTGTCACGGTCGAAAAACAGCGGGTATTCGAGTTTGTTGTCCCCGTACTCTTTCCTGAAATAAATGCCTAGCGCTTTTTGCGGAAGCCTCCATGAATTAAGTCCGTTTACTTTTGTACCTGCAGGCTGGTTAAAGGCGGCTCTGTCACTGCCATTATTTTCAAACAATTCAATGTTAACCGGCACTTCCCATTCAGGCTTAAAATCCTGAACATAAATGCCAACCATGGGATCCCAGAAATTATCCGGATCAGATGCCAGCGATACCACCGGCAATGTTCCCGGCTCAATATCTTCATTAATGAAGTAGGTATGTGTGACAACAGGTCCGGGAATCAGATTGTCCTTAAATATCCTGGCCCTGATGATTTTCGTGCTGTTAATGATTATGGGGGAGCTGTATACAGCTGAACTCTCCTGAGGCTCCGAGCCATCGGACGTATAGCGTATGGTGCCTCCGAAGTCAGTTGACAACCCTGTAATGACGGGCGAAGTGTAGAAGCCCCCGGAAACTGAAAACTCAGGAACATTATCAACCATGCCATTATAAGAAGTGGTTGAGTTGGCCGCGCCAGGTGTCGGTTCTGAAAAATAAGCCCACTCCGGTGATCCGTTACTTTTTCTTCCGTGTGATATATCAGTAGTCTCCAGTTCATATGTAACAGAATCTATTAAAACATGTCCCGGCGAAAAGAGTCCTATCTCCTCTCCTTCCTGGGCAAGTTTATAGCTGGTATGTAATCCCGAATTATTGCCATCGGCCCATATTAAAACATATCCGCCTGCACTGACTGTAACATTCTGGGTTATTTGCCATTTTTCAGGATTATCCAGGTTGTCGGTAACATAATATCCGTTGAGGTTCACAGGCTGGGATCCTGCATTGTAAATTTCTATCCAGTCCGAATAGTCGTCGTAATCGGGATCCTCAATTATTGTTGCATTGGAAGCCATGAATTCATTAATATACAACTGGCAGGATGTGTTCGGAAAATAAAGGGTTAAGATGACAGCAAATGTCATGACTGCAATTACAACTTTGCGGATCTGATTAATACACAATATAGAAATCTTCCTTTTCAATCCTCACACTTTAAAACCGGATTATTTGGGTAAAAACATAGAAATTTGCGACATCATTACAAGGTAATTTGGCTTTAATAAGAACTGCAAATTTAGATAAACGTATCTGCAAATGGTTATTTTTTATGTTAATTTTTACGTGAAACCGTTTAAAAGGTTAGTTAAAAGGCCAGGCATTCCCTGAGGCAGGACAAAAAAAGCAGGATGCCTGCCATAAGTGAAATCGTGACAACACCTGTATAAAAAATTTTCACGGGTATTTTTCGGCTAATAACTCTGCCAAGCCAGATACTAAGTATAAGTGCAGGAAGGGATATAAAGAATATTTTAAAGGTGACAAAATGAACGATTCCTATTTTAATATAATCAGCTGTAGCAACAGAAGCTGTAACAATACTGAACCATGCAAAGGTATTCCTGAAATTTTCCGTGTCAAGTTTTAAAGAAGTCAGGAATAAAGCCAGGGGCGGACCGCTGACTGCAAGGCTGCCTCCCAGGAAACCGCTGATAATGCCAGCGACGGCATTTCCCCTCTTTAGTTTTCTTATTTTGAAGCGGTAACCGGACAAAAACATTACAGACAGGATGATCAACACAACAGAAGCCAGCAATCTTAACCATTTATCGGGCATAAATTTTAACATAATACTTCCACAAACGACACCGGCAATTCCTGTTACCGATAGAAGTACTATGCTTTTTTTTATCCTTAGCTGACGCGACTGCAACACAATTTGTGCTGATGAAAACAAATTAAAAAGAGTGAGGACAGGGATAAGGATTTTTATTGGAATAAAATGAGCAAGCAGGGGAAGGGAAAACAGGGCAAATCCAAAGCCCGTTGTTCCTTTAACAATTCCGGACAAAAATATTACACTTAATATAACCAGCCAAACTGTAAGTGACATAAATGCAATTTATCAGTGGAGGTTTTTCATATTACTTTCCGGGATATATATATTCATAATCACATATAATATTCTTCAATGCTTCGCTGACAGAGCTGTAGATACCCAGAGCTATCAGCGCAAAAACCGAGGCTCCGAGCACAGTTGTTTCAGTCTGTTTTGTGAGTTTAACCGGTATTCCAAGTATATTTGCCCTTATACTGTTCCATAAACTGTTTTTTGAGCCTCCTCCCACTACTATTAATGAGTCCGCCTTAAAACTTCCGGCTTCCTGCAAAAATTCCAGGCTTTGCCTCGTTTTTTCAGACAGGGCCTCAAGGGCTGACCTGTATAGCTGCCCACGTGTACTATTAATCCCCAGTCCCTTTATACTGCCGTTATTTGTATGAAAATCAGTGTCAATCTTTATCCCCCCGGCACCTGCCTCAACCTCTGAGGCTTCATCTATCATAATATCATATACCTTCCCTGGAACAGTCCTTTCCTCATGCCCGTAACAATTTCGCTTAATCCACTCCAGTATTCCGGATGCGAGCCATTGCAACCCCGTATTGTAGAGACCGGGCACAGCATCGAGCTCATTTGTCACCCCCGCTTTATATACCTTGCTGTCAGTCCGTACACTGCGCGTGCGGGTCATCAGAATTTCCCAGGTGCCGGAACTTAAAACAGCCTCGTTTTCCTGTGCCCCCGAACCTATAAGTGCAAACTGTGTATCATGGCCCGTAACCACAACAGGAATACCTTTATTGATCCCCAGCTGTGAGGCCGCCTCTTCTGTTAATCTGCCAGCTATGGTTCCGGCTTCTGCAAGCTTTGAGAATTTGTCCGGAATGCCCGTAGCAGCAAGAATCTCTTCCGAAAACCTGCGGCTTCTGATATCTGTAAGCATCGATGTTCCGGCCATAGTAAAGTCATTCACCATTTGTCCGGTTAGCTTATATATAAATATGGAAGGAAGAAACAGGAAAGAGTGCATTTTTTTCACTGCCTCGCTGTGGTTTTCAATCAGCCATATTAATGTATGGATGGTATTAAAGCTAAACCGGCCAAGGCCTGAAATCTCATACAGGCGTTCAGGGGATATGTACTTGTTGATATTCTCCATTACAGGGACTGTACGCCGGCATTGCCATGAAATTACAGGATACAGAAGATTACCTTCCCTGTCAGCAGGTGCGCCATTCACCCCGAAAGTGGTAACCGTAATAGCGGCTACTGCTGCGGGATCAATAACAGTCATCACCTTGCGTGTACAGGCAGAAAACTTGTTCCATATCTCGTCAACATCCCATATCAATCCCCCCCTGTAAAAAGGATCGGGACTGGTGCTATTGGGCAGGGAGTGCATTGCTGTGATCTCTCCCTTTGTATTGACTGCTATCGCCCTTATATTTGTGGCCCCGCAATCGAGGACAAGCACTAATTTATTCTTCATCCTTTCAGCGGTATAAAGGTCCGTATACGCGGCAGGCACGGAAATCTGCCCCCTCGCTATTCATACCGAACGCCTTCCATGCAGATGGCCTGTAAATATTTATATCGTCAATGTTATGCATGCTTACCGGTATGCGCAGCATGGATGCAAGAGTTAATAGCTCGGCACCGATATGCCCGTAGCTCGAAGCACAATGGTTGGCACCCCAGCTGGCCATAACAGAATATACATCCTTGAAGTTACCCTTTCCCGTGAGGCGTGGAGCAAACCAGGTTGTGGGCCAGCTCGGACTGGTACGCCCGGTGAACAACTTATTAGCCTTTTCCGGCAGGCTTACCGTATACCCCTCGGCAATCTGGAGAACAGGGCCCGGTCCCTTTACAATATTGATTCGTGATATTGTCAGTGGCATATCTCCGCGTGTAAGAAATTCGGATGAGAATCCCCCTCCCGGGAAGTACTCAAGTATTGCAGGGCACCATGATGTGGCTTTCAGGCACCTGTCAGCTTCCTCCCGTGTTATTTCCCAGAAAGGCTTTACAGCCGGCTTCCCGGCTATTTCCTGCTGACCGGTAAAGTCGAGTGCCGAAGCCCCCGAATTTATAAGGTGCATAACGCCTCCGGCAGCTTTGCCTTCCGGCTTCAGACCTGAAACTCTTTTAATAGCTTCCGGACTCCAGTAAGTCCGGAGGTCGGAAAACATCTGGGTAGTGTTTGTAAGAAGGTATCCGAATAACATTGATACCCCGTTCAGTGAATCGTTTTCTGTGGCTACCAGGTAAGGGGGACGCAGTCCGTTCCAGTCAAATGATGAACACAGTATAGCCTCCAGGAAATCGCCATTGGGCTGGTAGTCAGTCCATTGCCTCTGCCCCTGGAAGCCTGCAAGAATAGCATTATGACCGTGCGCTTCCTCTCCAAAGCCCAGATCATTGAGTTTTGGATTCCCAACAATAAGGTCCCTGGCAATAATGGTCATTTTCACTACCTTTTCCCAATCCGCATCTTTCTGCTGACGCGACTTTGGCCTTACATTATAATCTTTCCCTTCCCTGCAGCTCTTTTTAACCCAGTCCATTGCCCGCTCATATTCCTGCCGGTCATAAATCTGAAGGTCCATTCTCCTTAAAAACTCAGTCAAATCGATATACTCATTTCGCATGCCGAGGTACTCCTGGAAGAATTTCTCGTCAATAATGGAGCCTGCAATACCCATAGATACCGAGCCCATTGCCAAATAAGATTTATTGCGCATAATGGAAACGGCCAGTGCACTTCTGGCGAACTGCAGAATTTTCTCCCTGACATCGTCCGAAATGCTCGTATCATCCATATCCTGGACATCCTTTCCGTATATGCCAAAAGCCGGCAGTCCCTTCTGGTTATATCCGGCAAGAGCAGCTGCCAGGTACACGGCTCCCGGCCGCTCAGTACCGTTAAATCCCCATACAGCTTTGGGAAGATGTGGATCTGTATCAATTGTCTCTGTTCCATAGCACCAGCAGGGTGTGACAGTCAGGGATACCCCAACATTTTCAGTGCGAAACCTTGAGGCACAGGCTTCGGCTTCAGCAACTCCACCAATGCATGTTTCGGCTATAATGCATTGTACGGGACTGCCATCGGGATATTTCAGGCCGGACTTCAGTAAATCAGCTGCAGACTTTGCCATATTCATTGTCTGCCCTTCGAGTTCTTCCCTCACTCCTCCGAGACGCCCGTCAATTGCCGGACGTATTCCAATTTTCGGGTACTTATTCATTTTTTTTGATTATCTTATTAATAACGATGCTTTATTTACTTTTTTACAGGTTTGTAAATGGTTATGCCCAGGTAATCAAACTTAATGCCCCTGTATTATAATGAGTCCTTTTCAAGAATATTTAATGCTTTTGCAGGAATTATTTCATGAATTTCAATTCTGTGGCTGAGAATATGAACTAATTCTTTCAATTCTTTTGAATCTTCGTCATTAACCAGCTCCGATAATATATGGTGTGCCCCAAGCCTTAAATAGTAAGACTCACTGCCATTGGCGACAAGTGCTTCCAGGAGCGGCTTGATAGTATCCCTCCCTATCCTGATCAGTGCTTTGGCAGCAATCCAGCGTATTTCACTTTCACTGTCCTCCAGCATGCCGATTGCCACCGGAATGGATGATCTATGAGCGATACGCTCCATGATTTTGATAGCCTGTTTGCGGGTTTTTTTGTGCTCGGATTTCATCAATTTATGCATTACCGGAAGAATCTTATACCCTTCTTTTATAAAATCCTTCCTTGCCTTAATATGCTGTTTGTAGTCTTTTAAATCAATCAAACTGTATAAACAAGCTAAGATTCCGGAAGAAAATCCAAATTTCTTCAGTTCCTCTTTTTCATTGACAATTGATCTCATGTCTCAGTATTTATTCATTAATTTCTAAATTTCATCTTTGTATGATCGAGTATCTTATAAGCCTGAATCTTCAAAAAGTCGGTGATGACAAAAGCGACCAGGGCATAACCCCAGACAAACAACGCCAGTTTCCAACTCATTGCAGGAAGGAGGAAACCGAAAATAACAATTAATGTGGCAATTATTTGAGTTGTGATCACTGCAAGCAATAGTGGTGTTGCAGGTCTGACAGTCCAGAAATGTCCTTTGGTACGGGCCACAAACACAGTAAGATGACCGGCGACGGAAAGTTTGAGGTATATAAAGGACTGGAGAACTTCATTACTCAGGTGGAAAACCTCCTTCCCAATAAAAAAGATCCCGAAAGAACTGAAGACACCAATAATTCCGAGAACAGTCGAAATGCCAAGAGTAGTTCTCATATTCCATCTGTCGGGTGTCGGCGAAACCTTTACTTTATCATAAGCGATAGTCATTATAGGTGCATCATTCAGTAAGGCCAGTAATACTATCATCAGGGCCGTAACAGGATAAAACTGAAATGTGACAATCGAAACCGTTATAAAAAGAAGCACACGTATTGTTTCGGCAATTCTGTAAATCGAATAATTTCCCATCCGCTGAAATATTTTGCGGCTTTGCCTGATGGCATCGATAATCACTGAAAGTCCGGGTTTTGTCAGTACGATAGCGGCAGCAGATTTTGCTGCGTCAGTAGCCCCCGAAACAGCGATTCCCGTATCCGCCTTTTTCAAAGCAGGAGCATCGTTGACTCCGTCACCTGTCATTCCCACGATATGGCCCTTTTCCTGAAGTAATTCAACAATATTATATTTGTGCTCTGGAAATACCTGTGCGAAGCCATTTGCCTTTTCTATTAAACTCACAGCTTTGCGATCATCCAGCTCCAATAATTTATCTGCAGGTATTATATTTTGTCCCATACCTACTTCTCTTGCTATTTGCTTTGCTATCGCAATATGATCACCGGTAACCATCTTTACTTCGACTCCCATTTCCTGCGCCTGCTTCAGGGTCTTCGATGAATCCGTGCGCGGGGGATCATATAGCGGTATCAAGCCAACATAATGCCATTTGTTTTTTAAACCGGACCGGGCAACTCCGAGTGCTCTGTAACCCTTTTTAGCAAATTCATCAACGTTATGGTTCACTTTTGATTGTAATGACTTATCATCGCCGACAAGTTCAAGTATTACCTGTGGCGCGCCCTTTGAGACCTTGAAGGTATTATTCTTTTTATCATGCACACTTGCCTCCGTGCGTTTGATAACAGGATCAAAAGGCTTAAAATTCTCTATATTATAATTTGTTAACAAATCCTTTATTTCAGAAATTCCTGATGATTTCTCCAGGATGGCGTCGTCTATTGCATCCTGGTTATCAGCATTTGAGGCCAGGGAGGCAAATAAAAGTACCTGGTTGCCTGTGAATTTATCAAATGGAACAACATCGGCAACTGTAAGCTCATTTTTAGTGATGGTTCCTGTTTTATCGGAGCAGAGTATGTCCATTCCTGCCATTTCTTCAATGGAGGCAAGCTTGCTTACAATAGCTTTTTTCTTCGCCAGTGCCGTTGAACCTACAGCCATAGTTACCGATAACACTGCGGGCAAGGCTGCAGGTATCGCGGCAACCATAAGAACCAATGCAAACTGGAACATTTCCATAAATCCTTCATGACGAAAAAACCCGATAAGTATAATCATGAAGACTAATACAAGTGCAAACATGATCAGATAATTGCCAATCTTAATTACGGCTTTCTGGAAATGGCTTTGTGTTTTGGCTTCCTCAACTAATTTTGCTGTTCTTCCAAAAAACGTATTCATGCCGGTGGTACCAACAAGGCCGTTCATTTCTCCCTGCCTTATCACAGACCCTGAATATGCAACATCACCTTTCTTTTTTTCTACAGGTAACGATTCACCGGTCAGTGCAGATTCATCGACTTGCAGATAATCTCCTGATATCAGTTTAATATCAGCCGGCACTACATCTCCAAGTCTCACCCTGATTATATCGCCGGGGACAAGTTCGTTTGCCTTAATTTGCTTCCATGCTTTGTTTCTAAGTACCCTGGCATTTAATGCAAGCTTCTTTTTCAGCAGCTCTATGGCATTATCTGCTTTGTGTTCCTGCCAGAAACTAACTACCGCATTTAACAATAAAAGGGTTAAAATAATCCAGAAATCTTCCCATCGCCTGATTATTGCGGAAAGAACAGCTGCAATCTCTATCATCCAGGGAATAGGCCCCCAGAAACTACTCAAAAACTTAAGTAACGGATTGGCTTTTTTTTCTATGATTTCGTTACTTCCATATTGTTTCAGCCTGGCTGCGGCTTCCTTGCTTTCCAGTCCGTCCGCTGAAGTGTCAAGGTTCTTGTAAAGGTCGCGGACAGATTGTTTTTTAAGTTCTTCAATTGTTGGTTTCATATTTTGTTTTCCCTTCCATTTTCATCCAAATATATTAAAATTTCATCTCTATGTCAATTTGTCCCGGAATGCATGATACTATATGCTTTACAGAATTACTTCCGCTTTTTTTTACGAGCCATGCTCAATCCGAACCGAATAGTATTGCTGCCTCGTTGGAAAATTCTTCTTTTTGTTTATCAAAGGTTCCGCAATATTTTACTATCTCATCAATTAATCGTACATCGATTGTCTCTTGCGAATGAAATGTAAGCATCTTGCAGAATAGCGCATGGTTAAAATAACCACCATCTTTATTTCTTACTGCATATGTATGTTTTTACACTTCAACAAAAATCTCTGATGGTGTTTTATTTACAAGTTCTGTGTCTCTAATAGCTGCGTTAAACTTCTCTAAATAAGCAGTATGATGTTTTGTATAGTGTAATTCCATAATTCTTGCATTAATATGCGGTTCTAATGCATTGAATTCAAATTCTAATTTAGGTACTAAAAAGGCCGTAATTTTATAATTTTAAAGGTTAATTTATTATATTTAAGAATTCTTTATATCATAACTTAAGAATAAAAAACATGTTCCGGGTTTCAATATTATGGCTGAATCCAATGATATGACTTATTAAACAACATTATTCCAGGATAATCATAAGACATATTATGTATTGAATTAGTCCACTTATATGATATAAATCCAAAGCTTTAATATAAAATTATATTAATTTCAAATAACGCTTAAATAACAGGTTTCTAGTTGATTTTACCCAGCCGGGAAAAACTGGCATAATTTTATACGTACTGTCATTAAAATAAATATAGTTAAAAATGAAAAATATAATTGTTCCTGTTGATTTTTCGCAGATATCTTTGAATGGTTTGAATCTGGCGGTTTTACTATCCAAATATTTAAAGGCTCGGATCCAAATAGTTTATGTTGTGAAAAAAGAAGAGAATATATTTTCCAGTGAAGAAGAACTTGAAAATGAAAGGATCCAGGAATCGCTTGAAAGCATTACCGTGAAATATAAAAAATCAATTCCTGAATTAGAATTCGATTCGATTATAAAAAAAGGCAAAGTATACGAAGAAGTTGTAAACCAGGCTAATGCCTATAAAGATTCCATGATTGTAACTTCCACACATGGTGCTTCGGGGTGGGAAGAATTATTTATAGGGAGTAATGCATATAAAATTGTTGCCTCCTCGTCAAGGCCTGTTTTTACCATCAGGGGAAATAATGTACCTGAACAAATTAAGAAAATCGTATTACCCTTGGATATCACACCCGAGACTAGGGAAAAAGTGCCTTTTACAGCTAACCTGGCAACTGCCCTTGGAGCTGAAGTGCATGTTGTTGCGGTAAATTCATCGAACCTGGAAGATATTAAGGATAAGTTAAATGAATATGCGGCCCAGGTTTGCAGGTATATGGCAAAACATAATATAAAGAACAGCTCAGCTCAAATTCACGGAAGTAACATAACCGATATAACTATTGATTATGCACTAAATGTAAAAGCTGATTTAATTTCAATTATGACCGAACAGGAAAAAAGTGTCTCTAATATTTTACTGGGGAGCTATGCCCACCAGATGATAACTAAATCAGCTGTCCCCGTATTATTATTCCCTTCGAGGCAGATTGGAATTATTACTGAGAGCTTTATAACAGAAGGTATAAAATATTAATTGCCGCTAATTACTTTTAATGTCTCTTTATAACCTATTTCAAACATTTCTTTTCCGCTTGCTATGTCATAATATGCATAATTTTTTAGTTCCCGGGGTTCAATGAAGTATTTAAGGAATTTCTTCTTTTCTTCAATTCCGGAAGCTATGCTGAGATGAAATGATTGCAAGGCAATATGAGCTAATCCCTTTTTGGGATCATATCCGCTGACAGGGTTAACATTCACTCCAATAAGTATATTGCAAATATCCTTTAGTGGTTCAACCGGGAAATTATTGGTAACACCACCGTCAACATAAAACTCTCCGTTTATTTCTTTAGGATTAAAAATTACAGGAATACTGGATGATGCTAATACGGCATCAACCAGGTTACCTTTGGTAAAATACTCGGTAGTTCCCTCCTTAATATTTGTGGCAGTTATTACCAGGGGTTTTTCTAGATCTTCAATATTTTTTGTTCCGAGATATTTCTGTAATAATTTATTGAGACCTGAAATATTGAATAATCCTCTTTTATTGAACGTTATCTTTACAAATTTAAAGATTCTGTTTTTTATAAATATCTCCAGTATTTCTTCAGGTTTATAACCGTAGGAATATAAACTACCGACTAAAGCTCCTGCGCTTACTCCTGAAATAATATCAGGCACCATACCTTTTTCATGCAGTGCTTTTAATACCCCCAGGTGAGCAAACCCGCGTGCAGCCCCTCCACTTAAAACCAGGCCAGTATTATAACTATAAATTCTGCTTTTTAGAAATATTTTCTTAATAATTGAACTAATTGCTTCTAGTTGCATTTTTTATTTTATTTAGAAAAAAAAATATTTTGCGGCAACCTTGTAAGATCATCTTATCATATCAGACCGCATAATATTTTGGGTTGTACTAAAATGTATATCCATAAAGTAAGTTGGACAAAATAAATGTATAAAATAAGTGGTGATTTTACTAATTTTTAAACCATAAAATGAATCACCATGAATCAAAAGAAAGGTCCGGGAGGCCAAAGCTCTTGTTTACATCAACAAATAAACTTAATCTGGCTTATAGCCGGATAAATTGCCTCGAGACTTATATATATCTTTTTCATAACCAAATTAATCCAAACGAATAATCCACAGATGATTATTGAAAAAATTTACAATTTTTGTATTTTTACCTTCACAAAAGTTTATTATTCGAGATAAATCATATAAAAAATACCTATTGAAACTCTATATTAGAAATATGGTTTGCATCAGGTGCAAGATGGTGGTGAAATCGGAGCTGGAAAAACTCGGGCTGCATTATATATCGGTAGACCTGGGTGAAGCGGAAATCAAAGAAAACATGTCAACTGAGCAGTTAAAGCAATTAAGCATAGGTTTAAAAAAATCAGGACTTGAGCTGATGGATGATAAGAAAAGCATATTGGTTGAGAAAATAAAGAATGTTATCATTGAACTGGTACATTATACAGATGAACAAATCAAAGTGAACTTATCCGATTTCCTTAGTGAAAAGCTGAATTATGACTATACTTATCTGGCTAACCTTTTTTCTGAAGTGAAAGGTACGACTATAGAAAAGTTTTATTTATTACATAAAATCGAAAGGGTAAAAGAGTTGATTGTATATGATGAGCTTAACTTTACAGAAATAGCCAGTAAAATGCATTATAGTAGTGTGTCCCATTTGTCCAATCAGTTTAAAAAAATTACAGGCCTATCTCCTTCACACTTTAAAAAACTCAAGCATAAAAGACGCATCGCACTTGAAGATGTGTGAATTATGTAATTATTTTCTGAAATTGTGTAACCCTATTAATATTTTATTTTCAGAACTTTACCCAATAAATTATCATGAATATATTATTAGTTTATCCGCATTATCCCGATTCTTTCTGGAGTTTTAGATATGCCTTACGGTTTATTTCAAAAAAAGCTGCAATACCACCACTGGGCTTAATAACCGTTTCGGCTATGCTTCCATCCACATGGCAGAAAAAACTGGTGGATATGAATGTTACTTCACTAAAGACAAGGGATATACAATGGGCAGATTATGTTTTTATCAGTGCCATGTACATTCAGAAGAAATCGGTTGATAATATTATAGATGAATGTGTAAAGTACGGTGTAAAAATAGTTGCAGGTGGCCCCCTGTTTACCCAGGAATACCAAAACTATCCCCGGATTGACCATTTTATTCTTAATGAAGCAGAAATTACATTACCCTTGTTTTTGAAAGATTTAAATTCCGGTAGTCCGGAAAAAGTATACAAGACCAAAGAATTTGCTAATATTTCAGATACTCCGGTACCCGATTTTCATCTTTTGTCAAGTAAAAGCTATGCTTTTATGAATATCCAGGTTTCGCGGGGGTGTCCTTTTTCATGCGAATTTTGTGAAATAACTTCACTTTTTGGCCACAAGGTCAGAACAAAATCGACAACACAGATTATAAACGAACTTGATAAATTAAATAAACTGAACTGGCGCGGACCGGTATTCGTTGTGGACGATAATTTTATCGGGAACAAAAGGGTAATTAAAAATAATTTGCTGCCTGCCATGAAGGAATGGATGAAAAAGAATAAATACCCGTTTACATTTAATACAGAAAGCTCAATTAATCTTGCTGATGACGAAGAGCTGATGCATCTGATGGCTGAAACAGGATTTAACTCGGTATTTGTCGGTATTGAAACTCCTGAAGAAAAATCTCTTCATGAGTGCAATAAGGTTCAGAATAAAAACCGCGATATGCTCCAAAGTATAAAGAAGATACAACAATCCGGACTGCAGGTTTCAGGTGGATTTATAGTTGGTTTCGACAGCGATTCTGCAACAGTTTTTCAACGTCAGATCGATTTTATCCAGCAAAGCGGAATAGTTTCGGCTATGGTCGGACTTTTAAATGCGCCCAAAAACACACGGCTTTATGAACGGCTTGAAGCTGAAAACCGGTTAACGAACGAAGCAACCGGGAGCAATACCGACTTATCCATGAATTTTATCCCAAGAATGAATTATAATGAACTTATAGAAGGTTATAAAAAAATTATTCGAAATATCTATACTACAAAACCCTACTATGAAAGAATCAGAAGACTGTTACTGAATTATAAGCCCCGGCTTAAAAACCCGGTAAAATTCAATATTGTTAGCCTGAAGGCTTTCATTAAATCTATTTTTATTATCGGACTGGTAAACAAAGGCCGGATCGATTACTGGCAATTATTGTTGTGGACTCTATTCAGGCGTCCGGCATTGCTTGTTGATGCAATTACTTTTTCAATATATGGCTATCATTTCAGAAAAGTGTTTGGAATAACAAGCAGAATACCGGTTAAAAGCTATGAATTCCGGAGGGATAATCAAAAAAGAATAGTGTGATAGTAACTATTATACCAATTAGGCCGGTTTCTTGATTTTAATACGTACCTTTAACAAATTATTAATAATTATATTATGAACAACGGAACAGTAAAATTTTATAATGAATCCAAAGGATTCGGATTCATTAAAGATGAAAATTCAGAGAAAGAATACTATGTAAATTCATCCGGATTAAAAGAAAGTATCAAGGAGAATGATAAAGTAGTTTTTGATCTCGAACCCGGGAAAAAAGGATTAAATGCGGTAAATGTTAAACTAGCTTAGTTTATATATTATATAACATTTAATATTTTAAAGGCTGCCCTTTTGAGACAGCCTTTTTTTATTTTATACTTTTCAAAAACGTGTGAATAATGTAACATAATCTCAAAATTATGTAACGCTTTCCGAAATAAATAGGCATACATT
>CAZHQW010000062.1:2096-16686 GCA_964534745.1 uncultured Bacteroidales bacterium | reverse complement strand
TTTTTATTTTCTTTACGATATTTATAAACATCATTAAGGCATAAATTTAGTTTTTAGAAATGAAGAAGAACGTCCCGTTCTCATCTTCAAGTCCGGCTATTTTACCGAATTTCGGCTTTTGTTGTTTGTTTTTCTCAACTGCAACAACAACCTTGTTTACAATTGATTCAATGGGTATACAGGCATTGGGATTATTTGCCAGCGTATTGGCAAAGGTCCTTGTAAACTGAGAATTATCTATGGCCAGTTCGTATCCTGCTGATGAAAATACCTGTGATGATTTCAGCCTTGTAGCTTCCCAGTCATTACAGTTTCTCTGCTTTGGGATTTCACGCATGGCCTGGTAAAAAGTGGGACCCGACTCACAGGCATCTGTAACAACCAATGTATGTGTAACATAGTTAGTATAAGATTGTAATGAGGCCCTCAGGGCATTAATATTGAAATAAGTAAATTCATCATCTCTTTTTGCATCAACAGGTATCCAGTAGCCTGTTTCATTAATGAATTTACCATGTCCGGCATACCAAATAAGCAAGGCATTTACTCTGTTACCCCTGACGAGGTCTCTCAGTTCAATTGAAAAGAATTTTTCCATATCTTTCTTTGACAGGTCTTTTTTATGTATGACTTTATGTACATCATAATTTGATAATGCTGAGCGCATAAGAGTCACATCTTTTGAGGGACCTTCAAGGCTTGGGAAGGTTTCATAGTTGGAGTTTTCAATAAACACCACCCATGTTCTGCCCATAGGATTATTGGCAAGCAGTGATACTCCCTCGCGGTTAAGGTTAAACTGCTGTTGTGTTTCATTGTTATTTATGTCTATAGCCCTGACGGTGAATTTACTTTTATTTGTAATGTTTATTGTTGCCGAAAACCGCGGATTATACTCATTCAGCTTAAAACTCGCTGAGATACCATCTATTAATATCGTTTTGATGAGACTTTCGTCAGCAATTTTGCCTTCTACATATAAGTTAGGATCTTCATTATCGAGATATATTTCTCCGTCATCCGATGCATAAGGAGCTATTATTGAGATCTTGGGAGGATTTATTTCTGTCCGTTCAATGGTATAGGTACTGTTCTGCATGTTATCATAAGAGTCGATCGCAGTAATGGTAAACATATCCTTGTTTGTGACATCTATGTTTGCCAGGAACTCATATGCATCTTCATTTTGCAGAAAGGGAACCTCTTTATTGTTTATCAGCAGCGATTTTATTTCACTTTCATCAACTATTTTCCCCTTAATAGTAACTTCGTTCTTGTCTTTGGCTATTCGTACGACCAGTTCATCAATGGGTTCAGGATTAACAAGGACAATAACTGGCTTATTATCTTCCCTGTTTAATTCAAATAATCTGTCTTTTGCCAAATCAAGCAGCTTTTTTGCCTTAACATCGTATTCAGATAATTCGGAAAGGGTTTCATAATCTTTGATGGCGGCTTTATAGTTGGCAATCTGTTCATAGGAATAAGCTCTTTTGTAATAGGCCTCAGAGCATTTGTCGTCCATCATAATCACTTTTGTAAAGTCATTTATGGCATTCATATGCTGCGTATATTGCTGATAGTAAGTGCCGCGCACAAGATACATTTCCTTATTTTCAGGATCAATAATAATATTTTTGGAAATATCGTCAATTGCTTTGGAGTACTCCATCATCTTGATATAAACCTGGCTACGGACCAGGTAAGCTTCGGTGTTATTATTGTCAAGCTCTATGGCTGTGTTGCAGTTTTCTATTGCCTGGTTCAGCTTATTCATGTTAAGCCTCAGCCGGGCGATAGCTATATAGGGTTCCACGAACCTTTTGTTCTTGGCGATAGCTTTCTGAAAATCTATTTCGGCCTGGTTATAGTTTTTCAGATGCTCCGATACTATACCATGGTAATAATTATTGTAAGCATTATCTTTGAGGATAATGGCTTTCTTGGCTGCAGTTAAGGCATTCATATACTCTTCAAGCTCGATCAGAATTTTTACCTGTAATTGCAGGGCTTCGAGATATTTGCTTCTAAGTTCCAGGCTCTTATTAATATATTCCTTTGCTTCTTTAAAATTGCCGAGTTTATAGTTTATTCTTGCTGCCCCATAGTATACTCCAGGGGATTTATTCTCAAATACAAGTGCCCTGTTATAGTCATCCGCTGCTTTCTTAAGCTCATTAATTTTTTCGTATGCATTGCCCCTTTCAATGTAAGCGTCCGCAAAATCGGGACTTAATTCAATGGCTTTTGAGAACTGTTCTATCCCGTCCTTATAATTATTGGTTTCAATAAAGTCCTGTCCGGCCTTGAAATATTGCTTTGCATTCTGGCCGGATAGGAAAAAGGAACCAAGGATTAATATCAGACAGGTTAATGGGAGAATTTTTTTCATAATTTGAAATTTTAGGGTTACTAAACCTGATGCTATTTATAAAAACATTGAATAAAAAAGGGTTAATTTATTTTCAAATATACAAAATTATATAAAGACATAATAACTAATGACTATTAAATGTTTCAGGATGAATATTATGCGCTTACGGGATACAAAGTAAAACGACAAATACTATGACAGATTAAAGTTCCTGAAGATTAATAATCTGTCATTTTCAATATAAGTCTCCTTTATGGGCTCAAGAGGAATAGCCGGGGCTTCAATTCCTTTTTTAAACTTAATGTCACCGATGAAAACCCTTGCTTCATCCCACAGATTTTTTTCAATAAAGCTGTCTATAAGCATTCTGCCTCCCTCCACAAATAGTGACTGTATTTCTTTATTATACAGCACCATAAGCATTTCTTCAAGCGTGTTGCCGTTAAAATTTATGCTGACATATTCGGGATTAATGCCGGGGGCTGTTTTATTAGCAGTAAATATAATGGTTTTTTGTGTTTTGTCAAAAATATGAAGTTGTGAGGGCAACCTTAGTTTTCTGTCAGGTACTACCCTCAGCGGATCATTGCCATTCCAGAAGCGGATGTTTAAGTGGGGATTATCCAGCAGGGCAGTATTTGTTCCAACCATTATTGCATGTTCCTCGGCTCTCCATTTATGAACGAGTATTCTTGAGATATTATTTGATATCCATAATAGATTGCCGGCCTGCTTTTTTTCCCTCTTGATATCGATAAAGCCATCAGTTGTCTGCGCCCATTTCAGGATAATATAGGGCCTTTTCTTCATATAATAGGAGAAAAATCTTCTGTTAAGCTCCACCGCCTCTTTTTCCATGACTCCTGTCATTACTTCTATTCCGCTGCTCTTCAGTCTCTCCAGTCCTTTACCTGCAACTATTGAATTGGGGTCAATACACCCGACAACGACACGCGGGATATTATTTCTAATTATTAATTCAGAACAAGGAGGGGTCTTGCCAAGGTGTGAGCATGGTTCAAGATTGACGTAAAGAGTGGACTTGTCCAGTAGGTATTTATCCTTTACTGCGTTTATGGCATTTGCCTCAGCATGCCATTCTCCGTATTTTTTATGGTATCCTTCGCCTATTATCCTGCCATTGTGTACTATTACCGCTCCTACCATCGGATTGGCGCCAGTATTGCCCTGTCCCATTTTCGCCAGTTCAAGGCAACGTTGCATATATTTTTCGTTATCTGAAATAGTACTCACAATCAACTGATTTTACTATTTTTGAAATATGAATAACAGGACTGTTTCAGATATTGTGAATATCATTAAAACTAATCTCAGTAGTCATTATTCCGATAATGAAATTCAGAGTTTTATATATCTTATTTTTGAATACCTGCTAAATTACACTAAAATTGACTTACATATCAACAGTAATGCAACTATTTCGCAGGGGACGGAAAAACAAATAAATGAAATTATTAAAGATCTGAAAAACTACAAGCCTGTTCAATATATTTTTGGTAAAACAGAATTCTACGGTCTTCAGTTCAGGGTATCCCCCGGCGTATTAATTCCGAGGCAGGAAACCGAAGAGCTTGTTGACTGGATCATTAAGGACAATGGAAATGGCACAGCCAGGATACTGGATATTGGAACCGGCTGCGGATGTATAGCAGTAGCTCTGGCCAGGTTCATTGCCGGTGCATCTGTTGATGCGATAGATATCTCGGCAAAAGCAGCTGAACTTGCCAGGCTTAATGCTCTTATGAATAAGGTATCGGTTAATTTCATGGTTTGCGATATATTAAATATTGAAGCCGGCAAGTTGGGCTCCGGGTATGATATGATTGTGAGTAATCCTCCGTATATCAGGGAATATGAGAAACCGGCATTACCGGACAATGTGCGGAACTATGAACCCGGAGAGTCGTTATTTGTGCCTGACGATGATCCGCTGGTCTTTTACAGGGTAATAGCAGAACATGGATTACAGTCTTTAAAAAATAAGGGGGCGTTATATTTTGAGATTAATGAGAATCTTGCAAATGAGGTCTGTGAGGAGCTGGCAAGATTCAATTATAAAAGAATCGAGATAAAGAATGATATTTCAGGCAGAAACAGGATGATAAGGGCATATAAAATTTAATTATTATAAATGGATAATAAAGGATCCTCTCCGGATAACATGATATTGAAAAGAATGCAAATAATCTGCAGCAAGCAGGAAAAATGTACAAATGATATCAGGAAAAAGCTGGCCGAATTTAAACTTACTGCAGAGGAAACGGACAGCATATTAAATGCTCTTGTAAGGGACAATTTTGTTAACGATGAGCGGTATTCATTGTCTTTTGTTCATGATAAATTAAGATTTAATAAATGGGGCAGGATTAAGCTGGTGTATGAACTCAGGAGTAAAGGTATTAACAGTGAGCAGATTACGAAAGCACTGGATAGTATTGACAATTCCGGTTACAGGAGTATATTAAAATCGGAATTGATGAAAAAACTCAAAAAGTCGCGTTCATCTGGCAGGATAGAATTAAAAAGCAAGCTTGTGCGTTTTGCACAGTCAAAAGGATTTGAAAATGAGCTTATATTTAATGTGATTAATGAGATACTAGGCAATAAATAAATGATAACGATCATTGATATATAGATGACGTCAAAGAAAATTTAATAATTTTGATAAAACGGAAACCAATATTCGAATTATATGATAACACTTGAACAGATTAAAGAACTGTCAGAGCGCACTGATGCGCTGAGGAGGTATCTTTGACGTTGAAAGGAAAATGGATGATATTCGCAAGGAAGAGGAGAAAACCCATAACCCGGATTTTTGGAATGACCCAAGAGAGGCAGAGAAACAGTTAAAGCATATATCTTCAATTAAAGCATGGACCGATGCTTATGGCGAATTAAAAAGCAGTATTGATGATTTGACGGTCATATCGGATTTTTATAACGAAGGTGAGGCCACTGAGAAAGATGTTGAGGAACAGTATAACAAAACATTAAAACTGCTGGAAGATCTTGAATTTAAAAATATGCTAAGGGATGAGGAGGATGAACTCGGGGCAATACTGAAGATTAATGCCGGTGCGGGAGGCACAGAGAGCCAGGACTGGGCCGAGATGCTTATGAGAATGTATATAAGATGGGGTGAACTTAATAGTTATACCGTGAGGGAGATAAGTTATCTGCAGGGTGATGATGCAGGTATAAAGTCCGTTACCCTTGAATTTACCGGGGATTATGCATATGGCTACCTTAAGTCAGAAAGCGGTGTGCACAGGCTCGTCAGGTTGTCTCCCTTTGATGCCAACAATCGAAGGCATACCTCTTTTGCATCGGTATTTGTATCACCGATAATTGATGATTCTATTGAAATAGTTATTAATCCGGCAGACCTGGAATGGGATACTTTTCGTTCAAGCGGTGCAGGAGGGCAGCATGTGAATAAAGTTGAAACGGGGGTGCGGGTTAAGCATTTGCCAAGCGGCATTATTGTAGAAAATACGGAATCACGGTCGCAGGTAAAAAACCGGGAGAATGCAATTCGTATTTTAAAGTCACATTTATATGAAGTTGAGCTCAGGAAGAAAAAGGAAAAACAGGCAGAGCTCGAAGGTAAAAAGAAAAAGATTGAATGGGGCTCGCAAATAAGGAATTATGTTATGCATCCCTACAAGCTAGTCAAGGATCTTCGCACAGACTATGAAACTTCGAGTGTGCAGGCAGTACTTGATGGTGATTTGAATGAGTTTATCAAGGCTTATCTTATGCAATTCGGGGGAAGTAATAATTAAATACTTATACTATGCAATACAGAATTGAAAAAGATACAATGGGAGAAGTCAGGGTTCCTGCCGACAAATACTGGGGAGCCCAGACCCAGCGGTCGCTGGATAATTTCAGGATCGGACCGCCGGCTTCAATGCCTGTTGAGATAATAAGGGCTTTCGGTTACCTGAAGAAAGCTGCTGCCTTTGCCAATAATAAACTGGGAGTTCTAACAGCGGAAAAGAGAGATCTTATATCATTTGTTAGTGATGAAATAATTGAGGGTAAGCTGGATGAACATTTTCCGCTGGTAATATGGCAGACAGGGTCGGGGACCCAGACAAACATGAATATTAACGAGGTAATTTCCAACAGGGCACATGTCCTGGGAGGGGCCAGGCTCGGGCAAGGAGTGAAGATCATTCATCCGAATGATGACGTTAACAGAAGCCAGTCATCCAATGATACTTTCCCTGCAGCCATGAATATTGCGGCCTATAAAATGCTTGTGGAGGTTACGGTTCCCGGCATAAGGCACCTGAAGGAAGCACTGGCCGCTCAGTCAGATAAGATGAAGGGTATAGTCAAGACAGGGCGTACCCACCTTATGGATGCAACACCGTTAACTCTGAGGCAGGAATTTTCAGGGTATGTGTCGCAGCTTGAGCACGGATTAAAAGCTCTTGATAATACATTTGAGCATCTCTCGGAGCTGGCCCTTGGAGGAACATCGGTTGGCACGGGGTTAAATGCCCCGGACAGATATGATATTGAGGTTGCAAGGTATATTGCAGACTTCACAGGATTGCCTTTCAAAACAGCATTAAATAAGTTCGAGTCACTGGCAGCACACGATGCCATAGTAGAGTCGCATTCAGCATTAAAGCAGCTGGCAGTAAGCATAATGAAGATAGCCAATGATATAAGGATGCTGGCTTCAGGTCCGCGTTCGGGAATAGGAGAACTGGTCATCCCGGCAAATGAACCGGGTTCGTCTATAATGCCCGGCAAGGTTAATCCCACGCAGGCTGAAGCAATAACGATGGTTTGTGCACAGGTCATGGGAAATGATGTTACTATATCGATAGGTGGCAGCAGCGGGCATTTTGAATTAAATGTTTTTAAGACCGTAATAATAGCAAACTTCCTGCAATCGGCAAGGCTGCTTGGAGATGCCTGTTTTTCTTTTGCAGATAAATGCATCAGCGGCATTAAACCGGATAAGGAGAGAATAAATAAGTTTCTTCAGCAGTCATTAATGCTGGTCACAGCATTAAATCCGCATATAGGTTATGAAAATGCTGCAAAAATTGCAAGGAAGGCTTATGAGGAGAATAAAACACTGAAGCAGGCAGCTTTGGAGCTCGGACTGGTGAGTGAAAAGGATTTCGATAACTGGGTAGACCCGAAGAAGATGATATAACAGAAGCAAAAAATGGATAAATCTAACATTTGTTTAAAATGAAAGAAGATCTGTTTGGCGAATTTTCCCCTGTCCCAACTGAAGCATGGGAGTCGCAGATAAGAGAAGATCTGAAGGGCGCAGATTATTATAGTAAGCTTATATGGAAGACTATTGAAGGCATTGATATAAGACCGTTTTACAGGTCAGAAAATTTAAATAACCTGGGTTACCTGGATAGTTATCCGGGAGATTTTCCGTATATCAGGGGTAATGGTTTGAGAAACCGCTGGGATATAAGGCAGAACATTATTACGGGCAATTTCAGGGAAGCAAATAAAAAGGCCTGCTATCTTATTGAACAGGGGGTAAATTCAATTGGCTTTGACTTAACCGGCAAGAATATAAAAGAAGGGGAAGAGCTTGAATATCTTATGAAAAACCTGGATATTGAGCCGGTATTTTTACATTTTATCGCAGGCAGGGGCGCTCCGTTAATAGCTGGCTATCTCGGTGGATTGATAAAATCCGGCAGTTTTAAGCATTCAAAAATAAGGGCCTCACTGGATTTTGATCCGCTATGTGAACTTACAGTTAAAGGCAGATTTTATGAAGGTGAAAAGGAGGATTTTAAACAGTTACGATTGTTGCTTGAATTTGCGAGGTCAGATTTTCACGGCTGCAGGGTTATCCCTGTAAACGGATTGATTTTCAGCAATGCAGGGGCATCTGCTGTCGAACAGCTCGGATTCACTCTGGCTCTTGCCAGTGAGTATCTGTCAAAACTTACTGAATCGGGCTTTACAGTTGAAGATATCACAGCGCATATGCATTTCAGCTTTGGTTTAGGGTCTAATTATTTTATGGAAATTGCCAGATTGAGGGCGGCCAGGCTGCTATGGTCAAAGATAGTGGAGGCATATGGAGCGAGTGACAGCCAGGCAGCCAGGGCTTATATTCATTCTGAGACTACAAAATGGAATATGACCGTATATGATCCCTATACAAATATACTGAGAGCAACGACTGAATCAATGTCGGCCATATTGGGAGGAACAGACTCATTGCTTGTTAATCCCCATGATTGTATAGGCAGGAAACCGTCGGAACTCCCGGAACGGATAGCCAGAAGTATCCAGCATATACTCATGGAGGAGTCCTATTTTAATAAAGTGGCCGATCCTTCTGCAGGTTCATATTACATTGAGAATCTTACCGATTTGGTTGCTGAAAAAGCATGGGATATATTCCTGGCTGTTGAAGATATGGGGGGATACATAAAATCACTGGAGAAAGGATATATTCAATCTGTCATCGGCAAAACAGAAGCGAGGAGGAAAAACAATATAGCAACAGGAGATGAGGTACTGCTGGGAACAAACAGGTTCCCGGATTTTAACGAATCGGTTAAAAACAAAGTAAATATGTCTCTGGTGTTTCCCGGCGAAATGAAAGATAAAAAAGAAACAAAAAAAGTCGAGCCGGTAAAAACAGCCAGGGGTGCTGAACAGTTTGAAAAACTGAGGCTCGGTATCGAAAGTAATGCAAGGCCTTCAGTGTTCATGCTTACCTATGGGGAGACAAATGCAAGAAGGGCAAGAGCAATATTCGCAAGTAATTTCTTTGCATGCGGGGGTTTTAAAGTTACGGACAATTTGGGTTTTGCCACTGTTGAGGAAGGGATAAGGGAAGCAATAAGAAGCAGGGCACAGATTGTTGTTATTTGCAGTTCAGATAACACATATGCTGGAATAGCCCCTGAGATATACGATAAGTTAAAAAACAGGGCAATAATAGTAGTGGCAGGATTACCTGATAGTATAGATGAGCTGAGGAAAAAGGGAATTGAGCATTTTATTCATAGCAGGATGAATATGCTCGATGAGCTGAAGAAATACAATGACCTGCTGAAGAACAGGGATTAAATAAATATTAATAAAATGCGTCCGGATTTCAGAAATATTGATTTCAGAAAAAAAAGGGAAAAGGAAACATCGTCATCTGAATGGGAGAGAGCTAATAATATCAGTGAAAACTGGATAACACTCGAACAAATACCCGTAAAGCCGGCATATAACAAGGATGATTTAAAGGGACTGAAACATTTGGATTATGCTGCAGGTGTGCCTCCTTTCCTGCGAGGGCCCTATTCAACAATGTATGTCATGAGGCCTTGGACAATAAGGCAGTATGCAGGCTTTTCAACTGCCGAGGAATCTAATGCCTTTTACAGGAGAAATCTGGCATCCGGACAAAAAGGGTTGTCTGTGGCTTTTGATCTGCCTACGCACAGGGGATATGATTCCGATCACGAAAGGGTTGTTGGTGATGTTGGCAAGGCGGGTGTGGCCGTTGATTCGGTTCTTGACATGAAGATACTGTTTGACCAGATACCGCTGGACAAAATGTCGGTATCGATGACAATGAACGGGGCAGTATTACCCATTATGGCTTTTTATATCGTTACTGCCCTGGAGCAGGGGGCAAGCCTTGAAGAGCTGAGCGGCACAATGCAGAATGATATACTTAAAGAGTTTATGGTCAGAAATACTTATATATATCCTCCTGAGGGCTCTATGAGAATAGTTGCAGATATATTCAGGTATGCATCACGAAATATGCCGAAGTTTAATTACATAAGTATTTCCGGATATCATATGCAGGAAGCAGGGGCCCCGGCGGATATTGAACTGGCTTATACGCTGGCAAACGGACTGGAGTATCTGAGGACTGGTATTGAAGCCGGACTGGATATTGATTCTTTTGCCCCGAGAATTTCATTTTTCTGGGCTATAGGGATGAACCATTTTATGGAGATTGCCAAATTACGAGCAGCAAGGATGTTATGGGCAAAAATTGTAAAGAAGTTCAACCCGGAAAATCCGAAATCTCTTATGCTGAGGACCCACTGCCAGACATCGGGATGGAGCCTTACCGAACAGGACCCTTATAACAATATTACGCGCACATGCATTGAAGCTATGGCGGCTGCGCTGGGCCATACCCAGTCGCTTCATACCAATGCCCTGGATGAGGCTATAGCTTTACCTTCTGATTTTTCTGCACGTATCGCAAGAAACACACAGATATATATACAGGAAGAGACAGGTATAACCAGGAATGTTGACCCCTGGGGGGGCTCATATTATCTTGAGTCGCTTTCGCACAAACTGGCGCACAGGGCATGGGATCACATTCAGGAAATAGAAGACTACGGAGGGATGGTTAAGGCGATAGAAGCAGGCATACCCAAGATGCGTATTGAGGAGGCAGCAGCACACAGGCAGGCACGGATCGATTCATGCAAGGATACTATAGTCGGAGTTAACAAGTATAAGCCAGATAAAACAGAGCCTATAGATATCCTCGAGGTTGATAATTCTGCAGTAAGAAAAATACAGATCAACAGGCTTGAAAAGCTCAGGAAGGATAGGAATAATGAGGATGTTAAATCAGCATTGGAGAAGATATCAGAAGCTGCTTCGGGAGGGAAAGGAAACCTGCTGGAGCTCGCAATAGATGCAGCAAAAAAAAGAGCTACCCTTGGAGAGATTTCATATGCTATTGAAAAGGTGTTCGGCAGATATAAACCGGTTATTCACTCTATATCAGGTGTATATTCGCAGATGTCGGCAGATGACGTAAACTACAGGGAAGCATGCGGGTTATGTGAAATATTCGCAAAAAAGGAAGGGCGGCAACCCAGGATTATGGTGGCAAAGATGGGGCAGGACGGACATGACAGGGGGGCAAAGGTTATATCTACAGGTTTTGCGGATATCGGTTTTGATGTGGATATAGGTCCCTTATTTCAGACCCCTGCTGAAGCGGCGCGCCAGGCAGTAGAGAATGATGTTCATGTACTGGGTGTTTCCAGCCTGGCCGCAGGACATAAAGTTCTTGTTCCCCAGCTGATAAACGAACTTAAAAGACTCGGCAGAGAAGATATAATGGTTGTTGTAGGCGGGGTTATCCCGGCACAGGACTATGAGTTTTTATATAATTCGGGAGTAATCGGCATTTTCGGACCGGGAACACCTGTAACTGAAACAGCAAGGAAAATTCTGGAAATACTTGTTGGTGACGCGTGAATCTATTATTTTTAATGTAAAATATTTTTTATGGACAAACAAACTACAACAGCAGGCCAGGGACTGGGCATTGCCGCTCTGGTACTGGGAATTTTAGCAATTCCCCTGGCTATTATACCATGTACGTTTATTGTAGCATTAATATTTGGTATAACAGGGATAGCCCTGAGCTCCGTTGCTTTATCGCAGGCTAACAGGGGAAATGGAGCAAAAGGCTTGATTATTGCGGCACTTGTATGCTCCATCCTGGGAACTACCATTGCAACGCTCTGGGGCCTCTCGATGAATAAAGGAGCCCGGGTGGCAAGAAGGTTTCTCAGGCAGGAGTTCAGGAATGACCTTGATAAGGAGTTTGAGAAGGCTTTTAAAGGCTTTGGTGAGGATATGGAAGAGGCGTTTGATGATCTTGAGGAGGATTTAGAGGAAGAAAAAGGGAAAGACCTTGAAGACACACTCCTCAGAATAGAGAAAGAGCTTGACAACAAGAATGAAGAATAGACCATATCTCGCGATAAATCTGGTTTTTACAGTCTTTCTTGTTTTCTTTTTCGGATATTCATTGATTTTCTCATCCCATGCTGATAATCATCCCATACCTTCATTCTACACCGAAATAACAGGTGAAGAGACAATATCTTCAGGATTGTCGAGAAGCTTTTCAGACATTATAAGGGGCAATTTTAAAAGTGCAAATGAATATAATATATATGGAATCAGGGTGTTCTTATTCTTTTTTATCCAGTTCTTCCTGAGGTTCCTTTTCTCTTTTTTTTATATATATGTTGCAGCAGCACGCAGGTATATTGTTATCTCGGATTCAATTATTAGCATAGTTCTTTTCGTAACCTGTTTCTGGCCTTTTATAGTATGGCAGGTATCTGCAGTATGTAATTAACCTGCCAGGAAATCATTTAAAGTAAAGCACTTCCCAACCCGGATTCCCTTCTCAGTCATTATAAGATTACAGCATTCCACATTAATATCATGCTCGAAAAAGAGGGTATAGTCATTATTTAATGCTTCCTCCAGGAATAACTTTTTTTCATCAAAAGCCACCAGCGGTTTTGTATCATAAGCGCAGAGCCATGACAGGGGCATATGTGCAGATGTTGGGATCAGGTCTCCGACAAATACCAGTGTTTTATTATTGTACCTGATGAAGGGGATGATCTGTCCGTCAGTATGCCCGTTAAACAGCCTGAGTTCCACTCCGGGTACTATTTCATGGTCCCTTTCAATGAACTCAAGTTGTCCGTTTTCTTTTAACGGAACAAAATTCTCCTTAAGGAATGAAGATTTTTCCCTTTGATTAGGGGACTCAGCCCATTCCCACTGTTGCCTGCTTACCCAGTACCGGGCATTTTTAAAAGCAGGCACGGGTAAATTATCTTCATTATATTCAACACTCCCGCCGCAATGATCAAAGTGAAGGTGAGTAAGAACGACATCAGTGATGTCATTCGTTGAAAATCCTTCCTTTTTTAGCGAACCTTCAAGTGTGTCTGTCCCGTTAAGGTAATAGTGACTAAAAAACTTTTCATCCTGCTTGTTGCCTATGCCTGTATCAATAAGAATTTTCCTGTCTCCGGCATCAACCAGCATACTTCTCATTGAGAGGTTACACAGATTTTTTTCATCTGCAGGATATTTTTCGGACCACAGCGATTTTGGTACGACTCCGAATAAGGCCCCTCCGTCAAGCATAAGGTTCCCGGTTTCTATTTTATAGATTTTCATTTAATTATATTAAAATAAAAAATCATCATAGGGGTATCTTGTTATATGAATTTTTTTCACTTCCCTGTAAAGAAGATCTTTTAATTCATTGATATTTTCTTTTTTTGTTGCCGAAATGAATATGCCGGGTGAATTATTTTTAGCAATCCATGAATTTTTAAGTTCAGTAAGAGTATAATTCTCCTTTGTCCGCGGCGTCAGATCATCTTCATCTTTCCTGGTATATGAATATGCATCTATCTTGTTGAATATCAGATAAGTCGGTTTGTTGTTGGCATTTAATTCATATAGTGTCTGATTAACAATATTTATCTGCTCTTCGAAATTTGGATGTGATATATCCACAATATGTAAAAGGATATCTGATTCCCTTACCTCGTCAAGAGTTGATTTAAAAGACTCTACAAGGTGATGGGGCAGCTTTCTTATAAATCCGACCGTATCGGAAAGAAGAAAAGGCAGGTTACCTATTACTACTTTTCTCACTGTTGTATCAAGTGTAGCAAACAGCTTGTTCTCAGCAAATACTTCCGATTTGCTCAGCAGGTTCATGAGGGTTGACTTGCCTACATTTGTGTAACCAACCATTGATACCCTGACTAATTTTCCCCTGTTTTTTCGCTGGGTGGATTTCTGTTTATCTATCCTGACAAGGTCTGACTTTAATTTTGTTATTTTATCCCTTATTATTCGCCTGTCTGTTTCAATTTCCGTTTCTCCGGGCCCCCTCAGTCCGATCCCTCCTTTCTGGCGTTCCAGGTGAGTCCACATTCTTGTTAACCTTGGTAAAAGATACTGGTACTGGGCGAGTTCAACTTGTGTTTTGGCATGTGCAGTTTTGGCACGCCTGGCAAAAATATCGAGAATGAGATTTGTCCTGTCAAGGATTCGTACATCAAGTTCTCTTTCAATATTCCTAAGCTGACTTGGGGACAGGTCGTCGTCGAATATTGCTATATCTATATCGTTATTTTCTATGAAGTGTTTTATTTCTTCAAGCTTGCCTGCTCCAATGAAGGTCCTTGGATTGGGGATGCCCAGCTTCTGAATATAATGCTTTAAAGGTATAGCACCGGCCGTCTCAGTCAGGAAGGCCAGTTCCTTGAGGTAATCATTAACTTCCTTTTCAGTGTTACAGTTATTTACTACACCTACCAGTATCGCTTTTTCCTGTCCCGTTTCAGTGATATAACCACCCATCAG
>CAZHQW010000062.1:0-1996 GCA_964534745.1 uncultured Bacteroidales bacterium | reverse complement strand
GAATTTCTGAGTGCATCACCGCAGTCGTATATCATAGTGAAGTCATCGGGGTAGGGCAGCGGCTCTGAATCAAGCAGTTTGCGTGTTTCAGGCTTCAGGGCGTCAATGTCTCCAACCGCCCTGGCTGATTTGTGTTCAAAGAAAGTCGATGCCCCTACAGGTTCTTTACTTATAAGGCGACGGGGCTCAGTCGACAGAATTTCTATTTCCCCTTTGATGCCCACCGACTTTTCCTGGAATCTTTCTATTATAGTACAGGAAAGATCTTTGTACTTTTTAACCTTAATATCATTACCCAGGCTGTCTTTCATAACATTTCCGTTTTTATCGAGCACATACTCAAATCCGTCCTCGACAGTCCTTTTTTCCATGTATTCCTTGGTATCGAACATTTCGGGAGAAACATCAATTGCCTGTAATATCACATCTATGATATAGTCATATTCAATATCTCTGTCAAGAGGCCTCAGGTGATACTCGACCCATTGGCTGTTCAGTCCGTCTGTATTAAAAGACAGAAGGTTTTCCATGAAGTCTTCCGGCAGATTCAGGTGAGTTCTGTTAATGGTATTTACCAGTACCCTGCTTATACCCTTATATCTTGCATCGCTTATAAGAGCATCTATATCCTGGTATGATCCTCCTTTATAGTCTTTTGCCCTGGTTAATTCCTGGTATGCCTGCCTGTAAGATTCTTTTGTATTATTTTCCATCAGCTTCTTTCCGTGCTCATAATAATAGTCGGCAGCTTTTGCTTTGGCATCAACCATTTCTGCATTATAATCGACATATTCGTAGTCAATGGTTTTACCTCCTATTTTCAGTGGCAGAACTCTCTTAACCTTTGACTGGCGGGCACTTAAAATTGAATACCTCCTGTATACCTCATCCCATGTATCTGGATTTCCTTCCAGTTTAAGATAATTTATCCTTTCCATGTCTCTTTCATTGGCCAGCTTATATGCCTTGTCCAGGTTAATTGCATCTTTTTCACTGTCAGGCTTTTTGACCAGCTTCTTAACGGATTTGTTAATGACTTTGTCGTAGTTGCCCTTGCTGAATAAATTCTTTGTGGATGAACAGCCTGAAATGATGAAAATGCCTATTATAAGGTAAATTATTTTTTTCATAGGTTTATTTTTAGTATAAACTTAATTAAATTAATTCAATGATAAAATAGTATAAATAAATAAAAAACCCTGATTCTCATCAGGGCTTCTTATATATTTCTTAATTTGTTTACTGCAGTACAAAGACAATTGGAAATGTAAACTGGACTTTCACAGGTTTGCCTCTTTGTTTTCCGGGCTCCCAGCGGGGAGATGAGGTAACTACTCTCAATGCCTCCTTATCAAGAGCCGGATCAACACCTCTTATAACCTTGGCATCTACAACCTGGCCCTTCGAATTTACTGCAAACTGGACAAATACTTTACCGCTTATGCCATTTTCAGCTGCAATTTCAGGGTATCTCAGATTATCCTGTATCCATTTACGAAATGCATTCTGGTCTCCTCCCTGGAATTTTGGCATATCTTCAACAATAATGAAAACCTCTTCTTCACCTGCTTCTTCTTCTTCGAAAGGCATGAATTCCATTTCCAGGTCCTGGTCCATATCCATATTATCGAGTTCGAGCTGATCGGTAAGTTCCTTATCATCAGCAACAATGTTGAGAACTTCAATAACTTTCGGAGGTGGAGGCGGTGGTTCGGGAGGTTTTTCCTGGTGTCTTGTAATGGGTATTATTTCTTCATCGCCTATATCTTCAGCAAGAATATCAAGCGCACCGGCCCTTGAAGGCTTGGTTGTCCATTCAAAGGCAAGAAGAACTATAGCCAGTACTATTACAAGGCCAAGTTCCAGGAAAAGCGGCCTGTTTTTTTCAAGATCAGCCTTTTTTGATTTCTTTGATTCCATCATTCATAATGTTTAATAATTCCAAAATTAAAGAAAAAAGTTTAAAGCCAAAATTTAAGCTGCATATTTTTAAAAA
>CAZHQW010000061.1:0-17957 GCA_964534745.1 uncultured Bacteroidales bacterium | reverse complement strand
ATAACTGATTTCTCACAGTTTTTTGGGGATTCTTTGACTTTTTTTTTGGTATAAATTTGCTAAACTTGAGAAATAGTCTATATTTGCATATAGTTTCAACTATTGAACAACATTTATTAATCCTAAAAATTAATTATTATGAACAAAGCACAACTAATAGATGCCATGGCTGGCGATGCTGGTATAACCAAAGCTGATGCTAAGAAAGCCCTTGATTCCCTCATTAAAGCAACTGCCGGAGCACTTAAAAGAGGTGACCGTGTTGCGTTAGTAGGTTTTGGCTCGTTTTCAATAGCTAAAAGAAGTGCAAGAAAAGGCAGAAACCCACAGACCGGTAAAGAAATTAATATCGCAGCTAAAAAGGTTGTAAAATTTAAGGCAGGTAGCGAGTTGGCTGATGCAGTTAAATAATAATTTAGAAAAAGAGATTAAGGGAGCTGATGCTCCCTTTTTTTTTATTTAAAGACCTGTTTTAATTGTATTTCCCGCGTTCTATGAAAAGTAAGCTTGCAAAATTTCTGGAACAATTCATTACCGAGAGCAGGAAAGAAATAATAGATAAAGTGCTGGAACAGCGCACCAGGTATATTACTGTCGTGCTCGAAGACATATTTCAGTCACAGAATGCAAGTGCGGTGCTGCGTACAAGTGAATGTTACGGAATCCAGGATGTTCATATAATTGAAAACCAAAATAAATATGTAATTAATCCGGATGTGGCCCTTGGTTCCAATAAGTGGCTGAATATAATAAGATACAGCAAGGGAGAAAACAATACCAGAACGGCAATAGACACCCTTAAATCGAAAGGATACAGGATAGTGGCCACTATCCCTGACAAGGAGAGTGCGCCGCTGGATGATTTTTGCCTCGAAAGCGGAAAGGTGGCACTGCTTTTCGGTACCGAACTTAACGGATTATCGGATGAAATCATTCAGTTGTCGGATGAGTTTTTGAGTATACCCATGTTTGGTTTCACAAGAAGCTTTAATATTTCAGTATCCGCAGCTATTATCCTTCATCATCTTGTGTCAAAGCTGAAGCGCTCAGCCATTGACTGGAGGCTATCTGAAGAGGAGAAAAAGGATGTAAAAATTAAATGGCTGAAGGAAAGTATAAGGAAATCTGACATTTTGGAAAACACATTTATGTGTGGGCTAAACAGTTAGAGATTATTATTTTTATCTTTATTTTATTTTTTACTTTCGGATTTATTTTTTTGTTATATTTGGTTAAAATATTGACGAGTATATCTTATATTTTGACGAAAATTATCTAACATGAATTGTATTATTATCGATGATGATTTAATGTCAAGAAGAATAATAGAGGAGTTTGTAAATCGTACCGACCAGCTTAACCTGCTTAGTTCTTATGAGAATGCCGTTGATGCGATAAATGCTTTTAGTACTGAAGAAGATATTGATTTGATATTCCTTGATATCGAGATGCCTGAGATGAGTGGTATTGACTTCCTGGAAACATTAACCAATCCTCCCCAGATAATCATTATTTCATCAAAAGACAAGTATGCTCTTGATGCCTTCAATTACGATGTAACCGACTACCTGCTAAAACCAATTTCTTACAGCCGATTTTTCAAGGCTGTCAATAAGGCAAACGTTAGATTTAAAAACAAGGTTGATCCCAGGGATGATGAAATATTTATTAAGAAAAATTCTGCCCTTGTGCGCCTGAAATACCAGGATATACTCTGGGTGGAGGCTCTTGAAAACTATGTCATCTTTAATACCTTTAATGAGAAGTATACTATTCATTTTACGATGAAAGCCATAGAACAGAAGTTGCCTTCAAACAGGTTTACCAGGGTCCATCGCTCATATATCGTAAATACAAGCAGTATAAATGTTATAGAGGATAATTCGGTCATTATAAAAACCCATGACGGCAGCAAATCGATACCTATAGGAAAATCATACAAGGACAAGCTCATGGGAGATATTAACCTTATAATTAAATAAACTCCTTTCATTATTAATCGCTGCACCTGGTCTTAAATACCTTGAGTTGTATTATGATTCTTTTTTTGCTTTTATTCAGTATCAATATTCCGGCAGGTAATATTCTTTCGGATAATGCTGATTCAGCATCAGTCAACAGATATGAGCAGATACTGGACAGCCTGTTTGATAGTCTTTATAATGCCGGCAATAACTCTGAAAAGGAAAGAATTAATAATGAGATCATTATTAGGTTTGAGAAAGCACTGGCTATTAAGGAGTCATTCTCCTTTCCTTTTGATTCACTTAAGAATATTGGAAAGATCATATCACCTGACAAAAAGCTCAGACTTTTTACGTGGAATATACCTTTTTCTGACGGCACACATAAATACTACGGATTCATCCAGTACTATCCGCCCAGGGCTAAAGATTTTAGTGTATACAGGCTGACAGATAAAAAGGCCGGCATTGATTTGCCTGAAGAAAAAATACTAAGTGATACAAACTGGGTCGGAGCACTATATTATGAAATTGTTGAATCCAGGCACGGGGGAGTCACCTATTATACCTTACTGGGCTTTGATTTTAATAACCTCCTTACCTCAAAAAAAATTATTGATATCCTGTATTTCAGTAGTGACACCATACCTGTTTTTGGCAAACCTGTTTTTAACTATCAGGATAAGCTCCTTGACAGGATCATTTTTGAATATTCCTCAAAAGTCAGCATGAGCCTGAAGTATAATGAGAACCTGAAGATGATAATTTATGACCATCTGTCTCCTTCCAAACCATCATATAAAGATCATTATATGTTCTATGGGCCCGATTTTTCATATGACGGACTGGAATTCAGGGACGGTACATGGAATGAGGTTCGTGATATTGATGTCAGGAATCCTGCCTACTGACTTTAAGGATGACTTATTGTCAGTAATTTTAGCTGTGGCATATACTTTGAAACTCGCATTTCTTATGAAATACTTTTGTTAACCAAAAAATTTTATAATATGCAAACCGGTAAAATAGGAGTATCAACTGAGAATATATTTCCGATTATTAAGAAATTCTTATACTCGGATCATGAAATATTTTTAAGAGAACTTATTTCAAATGCCATAGATGCCACAAAGAAGCTGAAGACAGTCTCAAGCGTTGGTGATTACAAAGGTGAGCTGGGGGACTTAACTATAAGGGTTAAGGTCGACAAAAAGAAAAAAACACTTTCAGTTTCTGACCAGGGTATAGGTATGAGTGCCGATGAGATTGACAAGTATATTAACCAGATTGCACTGTCCAGTGCCGAGGAGTTCCTTGAAAAGTATAAAAACCAGGAGAACGCTATAATCGGACATTTCGGACTCGGATTTTATTCGTCTTTCATGGTGTCGGACAAGGTCGAGATATATACGAAATCATACAGGGAAGATGAAAAAGCTGTAAAATGGACATGCAGCGGCACACCTGAATATACTATTGAACCCGTCGAAAGAAAAGAGAGAGGGACGGAAGTTGTTCTTTATCTTGATAAAGATTCGAAGGAGTTCCTGGAAGAAAGCAAAATAAACGAACTGTTGAATAAATATTGCAGGTTTCTCCCGGTGGAGATTGCTTTTGGCAAAGAAAAGGAATGGAAAGACGGTAAGGAAGTGGAGCTTGAAAAAGACAGGATTATAAATAATACCAAACCGTTATGGACACAGAAGCCTGCCGACGTCAAAGATGAAGACTATAAGAAGTTTTACCGTGAGCTCTATCCTGTTGCAGAGGAGCCGCTGTTCAATATACATATAAATGTAGACTATCCGTTTAATCTTACAGGCATACTTTATTTTCCCAAAATCAGGAATAACATTGAAATACAAAAGAACAAGATCCAGCTATACAGCAACCAGGTTTATGTTACTGACTCTGTTGAAGGAATTGTTCCCGAGTTTTTAACCCTGCTGCACGGCGTACTTGACTCGCCCGATATACCGCTTAATGTCTCCAGGAGCTTTCTTCAGAATGACCAGAACGTCAAAAAGATATCCAGCCATATCACCAAGAAAGTGGCAGATAAGCTATCCGATATTTTTAAAAACAACCGCACTGAGTTTGAGAAAAAGTGGGATGATATAAAGCTATTCATTGAATATGGAATGCTGACCGAAGAAAAGTTTTATGAGAAGGCTGAAAAGTTTGCGCTGCTAAAAAACACTGATGGCAAATATTTTACCTTTGAAGAATATGAAAAGCTGATAAAGGACAACCAGACCGACAAGAACAAGAACCTTGTTTACCTATATGCCAATCAAGCTGATGAGCAGTATAGTTTTATTGATGCTGCAAAATCAAAGGGTTATGACGTTTTAATAATGGACGGCCAGCTTGATGTTCATTTTATTAACCACCTTGAACAGAAATTCAAAGACTCCAGATTTCTGCGCGTTGACTCTGATGTTATTGACAAGCTGGTTCAAAAGGAAGAAAGCAGGGAATCGAAGCTTAATGACGCACAAAAAGAAAATCTTGCTCCCGTTTTTAAGGGACAGATGGACGAAAGTGACAAGTATACGGTATTATTCGAAAACATCAACGAGACTGATAGTCCCTTAGTAATTACCCAGTCAGAATTTATGCGCAGGATGAAAGATATGTCAAAGCTGGGGGGCCCAATGAGCTTTTACGGGGATTTACCTGACAACTTTAATCTTGTCATAAATACCAACCATCCCGTTATTTTAAAGATTGCAGAAGATATGGACAAGAAGGTTGGTGAAAAGATCACCAAACTTAAGGAAGAGATAAAGCCCGTGGTAAAGAACAAGGATGAACTCGAAAAGGCTGCCGGGGATAAAAAGGAAGAGGAGATAAGCCAGGAGGAAAAAGATAAAATTGAAGATCTTGAAAACAAAATAAAAAAGAACAGGGAAAAGCAGGAAAAGCTGCTTGCTGACTATGGTGGCAAAAACAAACTTGTAAAACAGCTCATCGATCTCGCATTATTGTCAAATAATATGTTAAAGGGCGAGGATTTGAATAAATTTGTTAAACGAAGCATTGAGCTTATTTAGATAATTTATTCATTCCCCTTAATAATTTTATGCCTGTAAATGTTACTTTCAGATTTTATGAAGAGCTAAAGGATTTTTTGCCAAAGGGAAAAAAAAGCCAGCCTTTTACAATCAGGCTTAACGGTACCCCTTCCGTGAAAGATGCAATAGAATCATTTGGCATCCCTCATACGGAGGTTGATCTTGTCCTTGTTAACAGCCAGCCCGTTGATTTTTCCTGCAGGCTTAAGGACAAAGATTATGTATCTGTATTTCCTGTCTTTGAAAGCTTTGATATCTCAGCTGTCAGTCCACTCAGGGAAAACGGACTGCGCAATCCGGTGTTCGTCCTTGATGCCCATCTTGGCAAATTAACAAAGTACTTGAGGCTCCTGGGTTTTGACAGCCTTTACAGGAACGACTTTGATGATAATGAGATAATAAAAATCGCAAAAGAAGACAGCAGAATCATTTTAACACGTGACAGGGGATTATTAAAGAATAATGCAGTAACACACGGTTATTACATCAGAAGCCAGAAGCCAAAGGAACAGCTTACCGAAGTTATTCATAGATTTTGCCTGGAATCCCGGGTAAAGCCATTTACAATATGCCCGGTATGTAATGGTAAGATAGTAAGCATTTCAAAAGATCTTGTAACAGGGAATCTTAAATATCTTACGCGAAAGTACTATAACCGGTTTTTTCAGTGTGCAGACTGTAAAAAAGTATACTGGAAAGGATCGCATTACAAAAAGATCAGTGATTTTATTGATAGCCTGAATCTTAAGAATGTGGGCAGGAACGAATGCTAAGCTGCAGGTTTACCTGGTATAAGTATGAACGCTGCTTTGTGCCGAAGGAAGATAATTTAAGCCGAACCAGCAGATTAATAAAACCACGAAAGCCAGGCTCAGTGCCCATAAAGGGGCAAGGATCCTCCCGGGCTGGTAAGTCCTCGTATGCATATATATAATATATCCCATCCATGTCAGCAGGGCCCATGTTTCTTTAGGATCCCATGTCCAGTAATGTCCCCATGCTTCTTTTGCCCATAAAGCACCAAATATCAGGCCAAGTGTAAGAAAGGAGAAACCTATGTAAACAAGATTATCAGCCAGCTTTAGTGTTGACATGTTAAAAGTCCTGAAATAATACTCGTATAATCCTTTTAAAGCAACAAGTGAAGAGGCTGCCAGCAAGGCATAGGAAAAAATGTACACTATTACGTGAGGAATAAACCAGGGGCTTTGCAAAGCAGGCATTAATGATTTGTTGTATGATTCGGGCTTTAAGTATGTTATCAGCAAAAACAAAACGGACATCAGAATACTATAGGTTATTAACCATTTGTACTTCCATCTCAGAAAGGCAATCATACCCACTGCTGCCAGGAAGACAGAATACCAGAGTCTCGTTTCTCCCAGAGTACGTAGTGGAGGACGATCAAGCTCAAACCAGTAAAGGATTACAAATAAAATCATCAGTACAGTACCTGCGGTAATAAATAAGAATCCCGGCAGGTATGAAAATGTTCTTTTTGTGTAAATGTAAATAAGCAATATCCCTGATATCCAGAGAATCGTTGATGTTGCTGCAAATATTGGATAATCAATCCAGGTCATAATTCTTCGTTTCTGATTTTTCTGCCTGTCCAGAATATATATACTGCTCCGGCTAAAAGCATGAAAATTCCTGAGTATACCAGTGGCAACCACGGATCCCTTACCAGCTCAATGATGCTTATGTCCGACCATTTACCCATTTTGTCGTTATAGCCTGCCTGGTATATTTTCCAGCCTTTGACAGTAACCGGACTGTTTACTTCAATCTTTATTGTATCAGCATTAATTTCATTTTTATAAATCTCCAGTATTGAGCTGAATTTTTTTGCTTCCGGCGGTTTCATAACCAGGCTGTATATACTGTCAAGATCCAGGTTCTGCGGGGGGATAGTATGGCTGCCATACGTGATCCACCCGGATGCTGTATCATGGGTAGTCCTGTTAACAGCACATATTAATGCTGCCGGCGCGGAGCCACGGACAGATGATGGTTCATATATGCCGCCCGAGATGCCGGAAAAGCGGTAGAATTCACTGATCGTTATATTCCATTTAAGAACATCACTTTTTAAACCTTTTCTGACCGTAATATCAGGATCTTTGCTGCCGCTTAAATATTCGCCGGTTTCTTTATTATAAATCGATATTTTGGGATTGTATTCTTCAATATTGAAATCAACCAGCTTTACAGAAAAAGGGATCAGGTACAATCGCATATCTTCTTCCAAAGCGACCTGATGCGGATTATCGCCTTCCTTAAGTGCCATCCTTAAACGTTTCAGATCTCCGGAACCAAGAAGTGCAGCAGTTATAATAAGCCATAATCCAAAATGATTCAACAGGAAACCGATATTTTTAACTTTGAGTGGTAAAGCTCTCCGTAGTATGACAAATCCAAGTGTGGTCAGGAAATAAACCTGTGACAACAGAAAAGGCCAGCTCCGGGAAATGTGCATTATTCCTGACCCATCAATAATTCCTTGTCCGCTCCCATTCTGTGGAACAATTCCAAGCATTAAAGCCATGAGAGAAAAAAGAGATATTGAACTTATGCATGCAGGGATGCTTGAAAACCATCTTACCAGGGCATGCTTTCTAAACAGGCCGTGTATTAATAATAAGATGCCCGCGAATAAAAGTCCGGTTAACAAATTATAAGGCCACTGTGGCTTAATTACCCCTCTTCCTTTGGTTGCTGCTTCTATTAAGAATCCTGTAATTAATAATCCGGTAGCGATTATAAAACTCTCTGCATATCCCCATGGAAATTTCCACAATTCTCTTTTACTGTTGCCCATTGATGGTATAATCTCAAACGCCTTTTTCAGTTAATAAAGAACTACAAAAATAAAAATAATATTAGTCGGACTTTTGTATGCACCAAAAAAAACGCTACTTTATTGTTTTATTTCAATGCTTTTGGGAAAAAAAATTATATGTTTGTTTATATAATTTTCCGGTTACTTTTTGAATCTGGACACTATGAACAATAAGATTAGGAAGGTTTTTAACGTAATAACCACTGTAGTAGTATTTGCTGTATTATTTCTGTATTTCTTGAAAAGTGTCGACCCCAGGCTGATTGATTTCAGCCAGCAGCCCATTTTTCTTACAGGCATGAATTTTTTCAATGATTACCTTGTCCTTCCGGGCGGACTGGCTGAGTATATATCGCTTTTTATTTCACAGTTCTTTCATTTTGCCCTGGCAGGAACAATACTGCTATTACTGGTTTTATATTTTATATTGTTTTTAACCAGAAAGCTGTTATTAATATTTTTTCCACCTGATTATGTGCATATTATTCAATTTATCCCGGTATTTCTTCTGGCATATCTGCACAGCAAGTATTCCTATACACTTAAGCCCGACATAATTATTCTTGTATCCCTGCTTTTTGTGACCGGCTACTATTATTTCATTAACAAAAGAATAGTGCTGAGGATTGCCCTGTTTATTGTGGCTGCAGCTGTTTCTATTATGTTTTTCGGGGGTGTCTCGCTGATGTTATTCTCATCCCTGGCCATCATTCTTGAGATTGGAAACAAAAAAGGAGGTTCCGCATTAATTGCAGTATTGTATTTCATTATAGCGGCGGTCTTCATTTTTGTTGTCGGCACCTATTCTCCATACATGAATTTTGATAAGGTTATGTTTGATATATTTATCCCTGAAAAATATTATAAGCCTTTTCTTGCCTTGTACCCGCTTTTTTTATCCTACCCTGCCTTAATGATAACCGGATTAATATTTTCGGGCAGGATGCCGGATATTATGCTTAAAGGTGATGAACATAAGACAATAAACCGGATCGTTGCGTCACTAATAAGCATAATACCTGTTATTTTATTACTTATCACCATAAGATTTTCATATAACAAAGATGATAAGGCCCTGATTGAACTTAACTACTATGCCAATAACAATGACTGGTATTTTGTCCTAAAAGCCGGGGAGAAACTGCCGCTCAAAAACAGGATTGTTCTTTTTCAGATCAACAGGGCTATGTATTTCAGGGGAAGGCTGCTGGATGATTTATTTAATTATGATCAGATATGGGGTGAAGACGGGTTAATTCTGACACGCTATTATAACAGCAGGATATTAATGCCCATAAGTGACTATTATTTCGATCTGGGCTATATTAAGGAATCTTTGCACTGGGCCAATGAAGCGCTGACTAAAAATGACTTTCAGCCTGATGCAGTTAAGAGAATAGCATTGTCATATTTAATACTGGGTGAATATAAAAAGGCGCGGAAATATCTGAATTTACTTTCCAAATCTATAACTTACAGGAAATGGGCAAGGCATTATCTTAAGTATCTGGATAATGAAGATCTGATCACATCAGATCCCTTGTTACGAAAAAAGAGGGATTTGATGCCTAAGCATGATTATTTTGCCAATATTAACGAGCCCGGAATTGATTTGTATAATCTGCTGCAGGAAAATCCGCAAAACAAGATGGCATTTGAATATTTCATTGCAGTATTACTGCTAAAACACGATATCGGCCATGTAATTAATAATTTGCATTACTTGTCAGGATTAAACTACAGCCATATCCCAAGGCATATTGAAGAGGCTGTTTTACTGTATTTACTGCGCCGGGGGGAAAGCGAAGCACAGCTAGGATCTCTCAGTATCAGTGCGCCGACCAGAGATTCTTTCAGCAATTATAACACCATACTCAGCGCCAAGTACAGGGGCAATTTACAGCTTGCCCGGCAGGAGTTGTCTGAAAAATACAGGAATACACTATGGTATTATCTGCATTATATCAGTCCCATTACCACAAAGAGAGAAATTAAAGAAAGGAGCATTGAATGAAAAAGAAGCAGTATATATTGATTTTGATTGCATTAGTTGCTCTTGCCGGCATTTTGCTTTTCAGTATCTGCAGGTATCCGCGTATAGCTGAATATTATGAGATTAACAGTATGCCCGAAATATTTCCTGATTATACTTCGGTGGTTATTCCTCCGAACATAGCTCCGTTAAACTTTTTGGTTAAAGAGGAGGCAGAAAGGTATTATGTATCCATTTACTCGGAAGGCGGGAATGGTATAAGAATAGTATCCGGCAATAATAAAATAATTATACCTCCGGGCAAATGGAAAAGGTTCCTTGCCAGCAATGCAGGAAGTAGTTTTTATACTGATATATATATCAGGACAAAAGGTGGCGGATGGAAGAAGTTCAGGACAATAATCAATACTATTGCTGCTGAGCGGATAGACAGCTATGTTGTTTTCAGGTTAATAAATCCGGCATACATCCTGTGGGAAAAGATGGGTATTTACCAGAGAAATGTTGAGAATTTTTCCATGAAGCCTGTTCTTGTAAACCTGACAACTGAAAAAAACTGCATGAACTGTCATACTTTTTGTGCCAATAATCCCGATAAAATGATGCTGCATATGCGCGGTTCGCCTGGCGGAACAATACTGTTTGATGAGGGTAATGTGCAGATGCTCAATACTTCCACTCTTTTTACCATGTCGTCCTGCGTTTATCCGTCATGGCATCCCGGCGGAAATATTATTGCTTTTTCTGTTAATAAAATAAAGCAGAAATTTCACTCAGCAGGAATAAGAGGGCAGACTGTAGTTGACAGGGCCTCTGATCTGGTATTGTATGATATTAAGAAGAATATGATAACAACATCTCCCCTTGTTTCCACCCGCAAGCTGGAGAATCTGCCTGTCTGGTCACCCGACGGCAAATATCTCTATTTTATCAGTGGTCCGGAATATAATCCTGAGGTTCCCGATACACTGGTTAAGTATGACCTGATGAGAATATCCTATGATGCAGGGACGGGACAATGGGGTAAGGTTGATACGGTTCTGCTGTCTGAAGAAACAGGTAAAAGCATCTCTTTTCCTGAGATTTCGCCGGACGGCAGGTACCTGCTGTTCTGCATGTCTGATTACGGATATTTTACCATTTACTCGCCCAGCAGTGACCTGTATCTTATGGATCTGGAAACATTTGATTACAGTAAGCCCGATATTAACAGTCCGCATGTTGAAAGTTTTCATTCCTGGTCATCGAACAGCAAATGGTTCTTATTTGCCAGTAAAAGGATTGACGGACTTAATACCATGATTTTTTTCAGTTATATCGATGATAAAGGTATTGCCCATAAACCGGTGTTGCTGCCACAGAGGGATCCTGAATTTTACAATACATTTATTTATAATTTTAACAGGCCTGTTTTTATAACTGAAAAAGTGAAGGTCAATCCGAAAAGACTTTCCAGAGCAGCATATGGCAAAATTCAGAAAGTTAACTTTGACCCTTCTGTAGATATTGATGCCCTGTCGGGAGCAACAAGAATAAAGAAAGAGGATATAAAAGATTAGGAGATTTCTGCTATTCCCTCTATTTCAACAAGCAAATTGTCCCTGCAAATATCAGCTACGAGGTAATTAATCGGAACGTTCCTGTAATATGCATTGCATATTTCTTTTACTGCATTTATTTCTGAAATATTCTTAACATAAACCCTGATGAAGGAGAATGATATTTTTTTATAATTATTGCTGATTCCGGCGTTGTTGAGATTGGTTTTTGAAACCAAATTCGCAATATTCTCTATTGTTACTTCGGTTTGTTTCCTCACATCATTAATGCCTATGGTCTTTTCATCCCTGATTGAAGCAGTACCCGATACGTAAATTGTCTTCTTTTCATTTATTGATATATATTTTGCCCTCTCAAACTTGGGAGACGATTTTTTATTTTCCTGCATTAATGAATTTCCCACAAGTACGCCCTGCGAATAATCATAGGCATCGGTCTGGACCGGATTCTTCAAGGGTACAATATTAACCCCGTTATTAGGTTTTATTGCGATAAATTCGAGTATTATTCCACCGGCATTCATGCCTATACCGGTTGATGCCGGATATCCGTGTTCAAATCTTTCTTTGGAATAATAAACAGCCCTTACGTCATTTAATATCTGGTAATTCTGATACTGCTTTCCTGTTTCCGTATTTATATTCAGTATGCCCTCAATATAATTCCATTGCCTGATAACATTAGAAAAAGTCATTGATTCACTGGCCAGTATCTGTTTCATGAGTCTGTAAGCCCCGTCTGCCTGTACAGAATAGCCCTGTTCAAGTTTTTCTACAGATATGTCCCCGGCAAAAAGCTGGGTATAATCTTTGGTATTAATTGTGGTATAAAATATCCCCTTGTTGTTCCTGTAGTTTATTGTTGTATCCTCTGTTATATTCATGAGTACTAGCAATTCCACGGTAATCATAAACCCATTATCAGGAAGCTGCGCTATAACGCTTGAAGAAGGTATGTGCTTGTAAATAGCTTTTAACGAATTGTAGATTTCATCTCTCAGTCTTACATATTCATTATTGGACTTGGTTTTTATGAAAAACAGCTGGTGAATTATTTTATACTCCTGAGAGTTTTTCATATAATTTTTCAGTTCTTCTATACATTCATCCAACTGTTCGTGAAACTCTGAACCTTTCTTTGGCAGGATGTAAAACCTTCTGATAAAATTTTTCATTAAGATCTTTTTAATCCCATCCGTATTTTAGCAGGCAACCGGTTATTTTGCAGTTTGCTGTGCATATTTTTCCGGATGTATGAAATTTAGAAGGTGCAAATTTAAAAATTTTTATGAATATTTGTTTAAATCAGGTAAATAGGTTTAATAATTATCAATAAATTATTACTGAATCCATATTTAGACTAAGTACCTAAAATGTAGTAAATTTGTTATAGGATTGACTTGCAGAGAAAAAGATTAATAAAGGCAGGAGGATTTAAGAATAAAAGAAAGTCTAAATGAATATCAATGATGAACAAATACTTGTTATAGGTAATACGTCTGACAGTTATACTGCCATCGATATTGCCTACTATTTAAGGCAACAGACAAGTATCAGTGATATTATATCCTTAAAAGTTTTTAAAAACTCTGAGTTTTGTCCTCGATTTACTTTATATGAAGAGGATGATTTTTCATATACAGGAGAATCACTTAATGGTAAAACTGTAGTTTTAGTTTCTGCTCATAATGATTTTATTAGCAGGAATGAGCTGGCAATGAGAAATTTAATATTGGCCCGGGCAGCCAGGGATAATGGAGCAAGACAGTTAATACTGGTTGAACCGGATTTGTTTTATTCTGCACAGGATAGAGGCCCAAGACCTGAACATGGGAAAACGAAATATAAAAGGAGCAAGGAAGACATGCATAAGTTTAACGGACAGCCATTTACTGCAAGATTATATGCACAATTATTAAAGAATTCAGGTGTAGATGCAATAGTTACTGTTCATAACCACAGCTTTTCAAGTACATACGAATATGAAAAGATATTCGGCAAGGGAAATTTTATTAATCTTTTTCCCGATGATTTGTATCATTATTATATCAGCAATTCAGGGATAGTAGATCCCTTAAATACTATACTAATAGCACCAGATGAAGGAGCGGAAGATTTTGTATTAAGTGTGGCAGAGAATTGCGAACCTTTTTTCCCTGCATTGAAATTCAGCAAATCAAGAACCGGGGAAAGATCGGTACAGCTAAAGGTGGCAAAAGACTCAGAATCCAAAATATCGCTCATTAAGAACAAGGATGTAGTGGTACTGGATGATATGGTAAGAACCGGAGCGACGATCTCTGAGTGCTGCAACATTTTGCAGAATTATAATCCGCATAGAATAGTTTTTATGGTTACCCATTTTTATAGTTCCGAAGAGGTAAAGCTAAAACTATCCAATCCAAACATAACTGAAATTGTCACTACAAATACAATCCCATCTATATTAAATCGTGATAACCAGGGAAGACTCAGAAAGAAAATAGTTGTTCTGAAGATAATGAAATGGATTGCATACTACCTTTGTAAAAGGCTTGAGCTTGATATAGAAATCAATGAACCACTATATGATATTGACATTTCAAACAAAAACAAGGGGGCAAAAATTTGCCGGGATTAGCAGCAATTCCCAGTATTTTCTAAATATATTTTTTAATAGTTTCGTATAACCTGTCAGGCTTGATGGGTTTTGGAATATAATCATCAAAACCCAGGTTGAGGAATTTCATTTTGTCGCCTTTTAATGCATAAGCTGTTTCAGCAATTACAGGAAGACTCTTTCTTATTTTTTTTATTTCAATCATTGCACTGGAACCATCCAGCTCAGGCAGTTTTATATCCATTAATACAAGATCAATATCAGGATTTTCCCTGACAATCTCAATAGCATCATTTCCATTTTCAGCAATTATTGTTTCAATACCCTTTGAAGCCAGAAAGCTCTTAAAAAGCTCACAACTTGCCATATCATCTTCTACTACAAGTATTGTTTTTCCTTTTCTTTGGTTCATCTCAGGCGATAAATTAAAATGTAATTCTTATATTTTCAAAAGATGTCAATCAGTTTTATCGGTGAAATATAAGAAATTTACCTGTATAAATAACAAAATTATCTAAAAATCAATAAACATTGAGCCATTTATATCGCCTGGCATTATCTCCGAATTTAACAGATGCCATTATTTCATGGGAGCCTATTGTGTGGCTCATCAGTGAATTAAAATTATAATCGAATGCATAGCCTATATAATATCTGTTAATTCTGGTACCAGCAAAAATTATGAGTGCAGATCCTGTTCTGAAAGATATTCCTCCCCAGTAATCATATTTATATGTTACAGTAGTTGTCAGGTCAAGTTGAGGCCTGAACGGGTGAGACACCTTAAGGAGAAAGGAAGGTTCAATCGAAAGGTTGTCGTTTATACCGTAAGTATATCCTCCCACAAGGTTAAAGTTTCTTTTTAAACTATACTCACTGTCCTGTTTGTTCCCGAATTTTATGGCAGACTGCAGCAATTGCATTACTGAAATGCCCGCATAATACTTATAGGTCGAAAATACAACCCCGAAATTAGCATCCGGAATGTAAAGCGACTGCTTTTTGCCGTTAATTAATTCATCATTTAAATCATCTGAAAATATTAATTTTTCAGAGTTCAGTTTAAACTGGAATAGTAATCCTGTAAGTCCGAATGACAGACGGTAATCAGAAAAATCTATATGATATGTATATGTGCCTTCCAGTCCGGTTCGGTCTACAGGTCCGTTCTTGTCATTATATATATGTGCTCCCCATCCGACTCTTCCTGACCGTGAACTCATTCTTCTCTTCTTCCTGATGGATGCACTTTTTGAAATAAAGCTGTTCTTTAAAATTCTTGATTCACATGTGATGGCGTGGGTTCTTGGGGTGCCTTTAAAACCTATCCACTGCTCGCGGGCAATAACACTTACGGAGGTATAACCTTCACTTCCCGCCATCGCAGGATTTATAAGAAATTTATTAAAAGTATACTGGCTATATATGGGTATTTGCTGTGCAATTAATGTAAAAAAGTGAAAAACAGCAATAAATAGCAATAATATTAATCTCGACATAAGGGTTTATAGTTTTCAGTTTTGTTCATTATAAAATAATCATCGTAAACTGGTACGTTTTATTTTAGCCATAGTTGCAGTAATACAATTTGAATTCCACCAAATATGCTAAATTTATGAGCAATGTCATAATTTTAAAATATTAAAGTCCGCTGAGATATGATTGGTAATTAGTTATTTATCTGATTATTGTCACTGTTCCATTTATTGGTTCAGTACCTGTTTTCAGATCAATAACATAATAATAGGTATCCATAGGTAAATCCTTACCGTTATAGGTACCGTCCCAATCGTTCTCATAGCCTCCGTCCTTGCTAAATACCAGCCTTCCCCATCTGTCAAATACCTCTATTTTGGCATCAGGGAACAGATATATGTTATTTATAATCCATGTATCATGCACACCATCGTCATTTGGTGTGAATGCATTTGTTATTTCCTCCATCAGTTCTTCAGCGATGCAGGCACTAACATGGATTGAATCACTGGCACTGCATTCATGCTCATCCGTAACCGTTACTGAAACAGTTTTTTCTCCTTCATATAGGATAATCGGGTTACCTGTCTGGCCCGTTGACCACAAGTACTCTGCAAAATCACCGGCATCGACAATAATAGAATTGCTGCCGCATATCACAGTGTCATTGCCTAAATCAACTGTCGGAAGCTCATATACATAAAGATATACAGAATCTTCAGAGACACAGTCATACTCATTCCAGGTTACCACACTGACGTATCTTTCCTCGCTGACTGTGATACCTGGCGCCGTGCTTCCGTTATGCCATAAATACCTGCTGAATTCAGTAGTGGTGCTGAAAGCAGATGAATTTCCATAGCATATCTCTGTGTTACCTGTGATTTCAGTCTGTGGATCCGAGACAAGTACCGTTTCTTCGCGAACTATACCGGCACATCCGTGTTCAGATATTTCCTGAACCTGTATCTGGTATTCTCCTCCGGCAATATCCCAGTTAACGCTGATTTGAGTTGAATTTTCAACTGTCAGTCCCAATGCCGGTATTGACCAGTTATATGTTGAACCTGCAGTTTCCTCAACTGAATATCCTGCATTTTCAGTTCCTGTACATACTATATCGATATAATTTTCATCACCTGAAGGATTCTCCGGAATTATTTCTCCGGTTACCGGCACTGGATATGAATTGGCAAGTGCACTGTTTAACCAGTCTTCGACACATTGTGTTACACTGTTCCTCGCTCTTACCCATATCTCAACAGAGCTGCCTTCATTAATATCAAATGAGTACTGGTACGGTGCTGTCTGGTCAGTGAAATCAACACTTGTACCGCCGTCCCCGGAAAAGTCAACTATGTCGCCGTCAGTGCAGTATGCATCCATAATTATTGTACCTGCTCCGCACCTTTCAGCGGGATCAATATTTGCCACCGGTGTGGGATTAACTATAACAAAGTCAGTTTTTTCTTCCGTATCTGAGAGACCCTGTGTTATTGTAAGTGTCACTGTTTTACTGCCTGCAGTTGAATAATATACATCGTGGGGACCTATAGTACTGGCTGCTGCAGGAACCGCTCCTTCACCGAAGTTCCAGCTGTAAATTGTAGTTACGCTGGTCCCCCCTGATGCATTAGTAAATAGAACCGTTTCTTCAATACATATATTATCATCACTTACTGTAAAATCCGCATCCAGATTACAGCCCTGCAGTTCAATAAGCAGGGAGACCTCATCACCCGTGCATCCGAACTGATTTGTTTCGTATACACTAATGTTTCCGCTTATAGAACCGAAATCTACTTCTATTGAATTATTATCTATACCTGACGTATCTGATGTGATAACAGCAGAAGCCGGTACTGACCAGTGATATTTTGACCCGGGAGTAAGAACGACTGAATATACCTCCCCACTTGCAAAGCAGTTAGGAGTTGAATTTCCCGAAATGCTTGAAGTTGCCGGTTTCGGACGTATCATTATTTCCATATCATCGTTTCCGGGTGGACATGTCCCGCTGCTGCCTGCTGTTAATGTTAATGTTACAATGCTTCCTGCATCAGAAGCATCAGGCGTATATGTCGGAGTGAGGGTAGTGCCGTTTGTAAGTGTGCCGTTGCCGTCATGTGCCCAGCTGTATGTCCCGTTACCGTTAGTTACAGAGGCATCATTAACCGTATATGCAGATGTTTCGCAAATCGCCGCATCACTTCCTGCATATACAATAACTTCCGGATCAACTGTTATCTGTATCTGGTCGGTTGCCGGGGTGCAGTCCGAGTTACCGTCGGCAGTGAGGGTCAGTGTAACCACAGTCCCTGCATCTGCAGCGTCTGCAGTGTAAGTGGGAGTGAGAGTAGTGCCGTTTGTGAGTGTACCGTTGCCGTCATGTGCCCAGCTGTAAGTCCCGTTGCCATTGGTTACAACGGCGTCACTGACCGTATATG
>CAZHQW010000060.1:2102-18218 GCA_964534745.1 uncultured Bacteroidales bacterium | reverse complement strand
CATTTTCATTAATGAATTTTGACTCTATATTACTTATTCTATGTGACATATATTCAAGATCAATACCCACTTTTCTGTTTTTACTGATTAATACCGATGTAAAATCCTTTGAATGAGAAATACTGATGTTATAGGAATTGCCCCTTACAAAAGGCTTTCGGTTTCCATTATAATAAACCGAAAGGCTTTTGCCTGATATTTCATTAAGCAGGACCCTGACACTCATCCATTCCAGGCTTCTCAGTGGATTCTGAAAGCTTTCCAATGTCTGTAATTCATCCGGCAATAATGACAACCTTGAAAAAAGGTAATCATAATTCTCTGTAACTTCCCAGATTCCGAGAATACAATCATCTTCAATATGTTGTTTTACCAGCAATCCCATTTCCCAGATAAAATATCCAAGTTTACAATATTTTTAGTTCCATTCAAATGTTTTAATTAAATGTTGCATATCTTTTTTAAAAAAATTAATAACAGGTCCCAGGGAGTCACTATTGGGCCTCACACTGAAATAAAGTGCACCACTGAGAAAATTCCGGGTGCTGTCTGTTATAAAAAAACTGGCTGAAGAAGCAGTATTGCCTTTTATAGTGTAAAATATTCCATAGACATTTCTTTCAGGATATGTTATCTGGTTCTCAATGATATCATCAGCTTTGATTATATGCTTATAGGCAAGGCTCCTTACATCTTCAACGTGCTGGTAGAGATTGTTTTCAAGAGGCCAGTAGGTTATGTGTATCTTACCTTTATACGGAGGAAATTCTATATTAATCCAGCAGGGGCCGCCACCGGCATTATTGTATTTTACTATCTGTCCGTATACAGGGTATTCGAAAGAATAATCGCAGTCACTTTTATAGTACTGGTATCTCTTTTCAGGAAAATCTATCCTGAAATATCCCCTTGGTTTTGGCAAATATTTCTTTTTGCATGCAGCGAGAGACAGGAGAACAATAAGAAGGACCAGGCTGCGTGTTAATAATAAAAAAAATGTATTATATATTTTATTTGTGCGCAACTATATAAATTATTTTCTGTTTATCGTAATATGAATTTTTATGATCCTGCGCTTATCAACAGAAACAACTTTGAAAATAAAATTCTTGTACGATATCTTCTCGTCCTTCAGTGGTAAATCACCACGTAATTCCAGTATGAGTCCGGCCAGGGTATCTGCTTCACCTTTAACATCATCAAAAATACTCTCATCAACATTAAAAATCTTGTAGAAATCATTAAGTAGTATTTTGCCTTCAACAATATACTGGTTATCGTCAATTTTTGTATATATACTCTCTTCATCATCATATTCATCGGTAATCTCCCCGACAATTTCTTCAAGAATATCTTCAAGGGTAACAATACCTGAGGAACCGCCATATTCATCAACAACTATGGCCATATGTATTTTATTAACCTGAAACTCTTTTAACAGATCATTTATCTTCTTGCTTTCAGGAATATAATAAGGTGGCCTTATCAGGGACTGCCACTTGAAGAATCCCGATTTGTGAATATGAGGAAGAAGGTCCTTAACATAGAGAATGCCTTTTATATTGTCAAATGTGCCTTCATAAACAGGTATCCTGGAATACCCCGAATTATTAATTACAGGTTTCAGATCCTTGAATTTCGTTAATATGTCTATGGCAATAACATCTACCCTTGATGTCATGATTTCCTTCACATAAATATTGCCGAATTTCACTATGCCCTTGAGGATCTTTTTATCTTCAGATATATCATGCTGTGTGAGTTCCAGGGCATCAGAAAGCTCTGCTATGGAGATGTTCTTTCTCTTCTTCTTGAACCTTCTGTTTACAATAGATGTCGAATAAATAAGGAAGGAATTAATTGGCCTGAATATCCTTTCGGATATATCAAGAGGCCGGGCCATTAGTTTTGAAAATTGGACTGTATAACGGCTTGCATAAACCTTGGGTAAAATCTCCCCAAAAAACAGCAATAGAAAAGTTATGATTACAACCTGTATAATAAATCCTATTGCCGCTGAGCCGGAAAACCTGAACAATTTCGATGTAATATATGCTGAGATAATAACTATGCCAATATTTATGAAGTTATTGGCTACCAGTATTGTGGCAAGTAATCTGTTGGGTATTCCCAGAAGCCTGATGACTGCCTGATCAATTTTGTGTTTTGATCTTTTCAGTTTGCTCAGCTCAGCCGGCGACAGTGAAAAATATGCAACTTCAGATCCTGAAATCAAAGCCGAAGATATGAGCAAAAATATTACAACAACAACGGCAATAAGTACCTCAAAAGAAAAAGGTTTCAGGGTAATTCCAAAACTAGCAGACAGTGCCGGATAATATGGTTCTGTTTCCAAAATAGAAAGGTGTATGTTTAAAGAAAGTATACCTTAAAACGGGAGATCATCAGTTTCTTCAGTTTCAGGACCATTATCCTCTTTTTCTTCTAAAGAACCTTCTTTCTCTTGTTTTTCAGATTCAGGAGGTAGATCAGTTCTTTTACCAAGCATTTGCATATTATCAGCTATAATTTCAGTAGTGTATCTTTTATTGCCGTCTTTATCATCCCACGAGCGGGTTTTAATTCTACCTTCCACATAGACCTGTGATCCTTTCTTTATATATTTCTCAGCCACTTCTGCCAGTCCCCTCCATAATACAACATTATGCCACTCGGTGGAAGTTACTCTCTCCCCGTTCTTGTTTTTATAAATTTCACTTGTTGCAAGTCGAAAATTACATACCGGGGTACCGCTGTCAAGATAACGTACTTCCGGGTCGGCCCCAACAAATCCTACTAAAATAGCTTTATTTACAGACATATTAAATATATATTTTATTCAGACGTAAAAATACAAAAAAATAAATTTAAATAAATATATGTTAATATTTTCAAGTTAGTATTTATCAATAGTCCAGATATATCCTGCACTTCACAAGATTGATAAAAAGAGTGAGTGGCAATATACAAAACAATGTATTAAATTCTCTTAACTGTAATAGTGTAAGAAATTTACAAATAATATTAAAATTAATGTATTTGTATTTTATTTATCGGAGAAAGTATATATATTTGCAACTCAGAATTGTAAACTAATGTAAATTATTGATAATTAAAGATTTTTAAAAATGACGAAAGCAGATATTGTAAACGAAATCTCAAAAAACACTGGAATAGAAAAAATTACTGTTCAAAAAACAGTCGAAGCTTTAATGGAAGCAGTTAAAAACTCTTTAGTAAATAACAAAAATGTCTACTTAAGAGGATTTGGTAGTTTTATAGTTAAGAAAAGAGCTAAAAAAACTGCAAGGAATATTTCCAAGAACACCACAATCATCATTCCTGAACACTTTATTCCTGCATTTAAGCCAGCTAAATCTTTTGTTAATAAAGTAAAATCAAAAGTTAAATAATTCTCAACAATACAAATTAAAATGCCGAGCGGAAAGAAGCGTAAGAGACATAAAATGTCTACGCACAAACGAAAGAAACGTTTAAGAAAGAACAGGCATAAGAAAAAGAAATAATTATTATATAATTAATTGTTTAGCTTGCTTGAATAAACCTAAAGTCCTTTTCAATACTTTAGGTTTATTGTGTTTATCTGTATACTCTTTTGCCGACATTAAATCTAATCAGACGGAGTAGTGAATAAAGAGCTTATCATTAATGTTGCATCCTCAGACATAAATATCGCCCTGCTTGAAGATAAAAAACTTATTGAGCTAAATAAAGAGAAAAGCAATATTCGGTTTTCAGTTGGTGATATCTACCTGGGTAAAATTAAAAAGCTGATGCCCGGACTTAATGCCGCTTTTGTTAATATTGGCTATGAAAGGGATGCATTTCTTCATTATCACGACCTCGGACCGCAATTCAAATCTCTGCATAATTACCTGAACCTGGCATACAGACGCAAGGGTAACCCCCCACCCATGCAGAAATTTAAACGTGACAGGGATATTGATAAAAACGGGAAGATAACCAGAGTATTGTCGGCCGGACAGTTAGTAATAACCCAGATAGCAAAAGAGCCTATTTCAACAAAGGGACCGAGGTTAACTTCAGAGATCTCAATAGCAGGGAGAAATCTTGTAATTATGCCCTTTAATGATAAGGTCTCGGTATCGCAAAAAATATCGTCCCTTGAAGAAAGAAACAGGCTTAAAACCTTGGTGCAAAGTATAAAGCCCAACAATTACGGTGTTATAATCAGAACTGTTGCCGAAGGCAAAAAAGTAAAGGACCTGGATAATGAACTGAGACATCTGGTAAGAAAGTGGGAATCTTCATTTGAATATCTCAAATCCTTTAAACCGCCGCATATGCTGATAAGTGAACTCAAGAGAACGTCAGCTATTTTGCGCGATATGCTAAATGTTACGTTTAACAATATATATGTCGATAATGAGACTATATTCAATGAAATCACAGACTATATCAGCACTATAGCTCCGGAAAAGGAGCGAATAGTCAAGCTTTACAAGAGCCATACTCCTATATTTGAACATTTCGGTATCGACAAACAGATAAAATCATCCTTTGGCAAGACTGTCTCATTTAAGAACGGAGCTTATATCATTATTGAACATACCGAGGCATTGCACGTAATTGACGTTAACAGCGGAAACCGGGCCAAGTCTGCCGGTGACCAGGAAACAAATGCACTTGAAGTCAACCTGGCCGCAGCTGACGAAATAGCCCGGCAACTAAGACTGAGGGATATGGGCGGTATAATTGTCATTGATTTTATCGATATGCAATCAAGCAAGCACAAGCAGATGGTTAATGAAAAAATAAAAAATGCCATGACTGCTGACCGTGCCAAGCATACAATACTTCCCCTGAGCAAATTCGGATTGATGCAGATAACAAGACAAAGAGTGAGACCTGAAATGAATATCAGTACAACCGAAATATGTCCTGCATGCAAAGGAACCGGAGAAATATCTCCCAGTATCCTCTTTGTGGACAATATCAGAAATCAGATAGCCTTCCTGCTGCAAACAAGCAAACATAAAAAACTTACTATAAAAGTACATCCCTATATTGCTGCTTACATTAAGAAAGGGATATGGCCCGTTTATCTCAGATGGAGTTTGCAGCTCAAGTGCAGGTTTAAAATAATCTCTGTTTCCTCATTTAATTTTCTGGAATACCATATATTTGATGAATATGGTGAAGAAATAATACTATAATAGCTTTTCCCCCGGTACTATTAATCTATATGCAAGTGAAAAAATATACCATATTATTATTCGCTATATCGGTACTGATTAATGTAAAAGTTATATCACAGGTTTATAACCCGGTAAAGTGGACATTCAGGTCGGAAGAAATAAATAACAGGAATACTAATTTAGTATTTGAAGCAACAATCGATGATAAATGGCATCTATACGGGTTCAATATCCCGGAAAACGGTCCGGTCCCCACATCTGTTGTGTTTACGGACACCAGCGGGTTCAGGATAAAGGGCAAACCTGTTTCATACGTGAAGCCTGAAATAAAATACGATTCAATTTTTGGGATGAACATTGAATTTTACAGCCATAAAGCAACATTTAAACAACAGATAGAAAAGACATCAAAAGAAGACTTTACAATATCGGGTTATGTCGAATTCATGTCATGCGATGATCAGAGGTGCCTGCCTCCCAGTGAAGCTGAATTTGAATTTCATGCCAAAGGCACGGGACAGGGCTGGATTAATAAATCCCTTTTCGGTATCTTCCTTATTTCAATGATAGCCGGACTGGGAGCCTTGCTTACTCCCTGCGTTTACCCGATGATACCCTTAACTGTTGCTTTCTTTATGAGAGGCAAAAAATCAAGGCTGAAATCTGTCTCTGAAGCATTTGTATTTGGAATATCCATCATCTTTATATATACTGTGCTGGGAATAATAATTGCCCTGCTTAAGAATCCGAATGCAGTGAGCTCATTGAATACTCACTGGATCCCCAATACCATTTTTTTCTTTATTTTTATTGCTCTGTCAGCATCTTTTTTCGGTGCTTTCGAGATTGTCCTCCCCGGCAGGCTTACTGGTAAAATTGACAGGCAGGCAGATAAGGGGGGCTACATGGGTGCATTTTTTATGGCCCTGGCAATGACCTTGTTATCCTTTTCATGCACCGGACCAATTGTTGCATCGTTGCTAATAAAAGCATCACAGGGTGAAGTACTGGAACCGGTGGTCGGCATGTTTGGCTTTTCACTGGTATTTACTGTGCCATTTACACTACTTGCCATATTCCCTTCGTGGATCAGGAATTTACCCAAATCAGGTAGCTGGCTGAATTCAGTTAAGGTTTTCCTGGCATTTATTATGCTTGCATTTGCATTCTATTTTATCAGCAGGGTTGAACAGACATATCATCTGAAAATAATGAGCAGGGAGTTATTTATTGCTATATGGATAGTGATATTCACTCTCCTGGGATTTTATCTACTTGGAAAATTGAAGTTTCCACATGACAGTGACGTTAAAAATATTAATGTGCCGCGGCTTTTTCTGTCGGTGGCAGCTTTTTCTTTTGTGTTGTATATGTTACCCGGACTGTTCGGAGCAGAGCTGAAGGCTATTTCCATTATCCTGCCCCCCAAAGAAATCCGTAAACCATTACCTGGGAAACCCGTATCAACCACCTCAGGATCACTTTTTATGTCAAAACCGGAAAGCGAAGATCCGTTATGCAACACACCAAGGTATTCTGACTTTTTGCAGCTTCCCCAGAATTTAAAGGGATATTTTGACTATAATGAGGCATTATCATGCGCCAGACAGCAAAATAAGCCGCTTTTTATTGACTTTGCCGGACATTCATGCACAAACTGCAAAAGGATGTACAATAAAGTCTGGTCTGATCCGCAGGTGCTTAAAATTTTAAAAAACGATTTTATTATAGCAGTACTTTATGTTGATGATAAAACCAGGCTGCCCGAAGATGAATGGATCACCTCGGCACTGGATGGAAAAATAAAAAATACAATAGGTAAAAAGAATGCTGATTTACAGGTATCAAAATTTAAATCAAATGCACTGCCTCTGTATGCTATTATAGACCATCAAGGTAATATACTGACGCAGAACCTGTATACCTATAATCCTGATATCAGTGATTTTATTATATGGCTGCACGAAGGCAAGCAAAATTTCCGGTTATAATCTTACTTCCTTTTTGGTAGTTTACTTAGGATCATGGTGGATGTTTTTACATCTGATGCCCTGAAGTAACCTTTTGCCCCATTACTGATATTTGACGGTACATTGGCTGGTGGTCCGTCCCAGGGGCTCCCCCTCCATTTTGTCTCCAGCATCAATCCAATCAGGAATTCGTAGTATTCTACCGAAATAGAATACATAACCAGGCTAACCTTCACAGAATCATCATGTATATCTTCATCCTTGACAAAGAATACCTCAAAGTCTTTTATATAATTACCGTCAACAAACTCATCATCTGTAAAAACAGTTTCAAAGATAGTATCTGTATAAAGGATATCGTCTATATATAAATTCCACAAATAGCAATCTCCGACTCCCCCGGGCTCGGGCCCGTAATATAAAATGTCATATCCGTATCCAAACCATTCCATAGGGGGCACCATATGGTAATAATTGTCCGACTGCCTGATAGAATCTATTTCGGGGAGGGGTGATATCGTTTCAGAAGCATAATACTGGCTGCCGTCCTCCAGCTTTATATTCAGCGTATATGTTTTTCCAATTTCCCCGTACACATCTTGATCTGTCCGGTAAACGCCCGGCTCCGCTTCGGTGAGCCATAACGTTTTTTCACCGTCTGTTATGGTTACCTGTGCTCCTGATTCCATATCCTGTTCACCTTTATCAAAGTAATCACCTGTCCGCGACAAGATCACCTGGTGGGCAATTGTGTCGGTTGTAATCGACCCCTCAACGACAAGTACCCTTTCGCCATTACCGCTGAAGCTCACATCCATTATATCCTCACATGCGGATATTGCAATTGCAGGTATCAGAATAAACAGTTTAAAGTATTTCATAATCTATTGAATATTAAAATTTAAAATTAAAAGATATTGAAGGGACAACAGGGAAAAGATAAAGTTTCACAACTTCCACATCTGAACCTGATGACGTGCTCTTCTGTGACACGGGTTCCTCGTGTCTTGTACTTTTATCCCTGAAATAGACGGCGAATGCGTTATGCCTGTTATAAACATTGTAAACGGACAGGTTAGTGTTGCATTCCATTCCCAGGAACCTGTAATCATAGGTAAGAGACATATCGAGCCTGTGGTAATCTGTGCCGGGTATCCTTACCGATCCCCTTTCCGAATAATCCGGCAGCCATACGTTACCGTAATAGTAACCAGATTTGGGGACCGTAACCGGTATTGCTGTCGAATAAACCCAGTTTGCTGAAACCATCAGTCTTTTACTTAATTCATAAGCCAGAATAACCGATACATCATGCGGTTTATCATATGGTGCAGGGTATTTCCGTCCGTTATTTACTTCGGGTATGTCCCTTATTGTTCTTGAGTAAGTATAGCTAATCCAGCCCGTAAGCTTTCCTGTTTGCTTTCTTGCCATAAATTCCAGTCCGTATGACTCCGCTTCACCAGTTCTTATTTCACCATCAAGGTATTTATTGGGTACAAGGTAAGCATGATCCTTATAGTCGATAGTATTGTACATTTTCTTATAATAAGCCTCTACAGATGTCTCGATTGTATTGTTGAAGAAATTCCTGAACCATCCCAGGGCTACCTGGTCTGCTTTCTGGGGCTTAATATTCGGATTGCTCATAAACCATAAATCGAGCGGGAATGTGGCTGTTGAATTGGAAGCAAGATGAAGGTACTGAGCCGTCCTGTTATAACTGGCCTTTACCGATGTGTTGTCGTCTATCGTATACCTTAATCCCAACCGCGGTTCCCATCCGAAATAGGTATTAAAGATCTCGCCGCCCGCGTATAATGTTGAATCGATAACATTGTACTCATTATCAAAACTGAATATAGTACCATCTCCTATGTTCTGAAATAAAGAATACCGCAATCCGTATAATATTGAGAATTTACCGTTGAATTTCTGCTCATTGCTAAGAAAAACAGCGCTTTCAATAGCATGGGCATCGGGAAAGTTTATATTCCTGATAAAGCTTTCCTCGCCTATCGATTCATTAACTCCCGGTTTGATAGTATGGTAAATGGACTGTATACCAAACCTTATGGTATTTTTGGGATTCAAATAAAAAGTGTAGTCATTTTTTGCACTGTAATCTATAATATTTGACAGCCATTTAAATCCGTCACTTCCCTGGGGTACTCCCAGATTATAATCAAAATCACTGAATATCAGTGTAATATTTGAAAAGAGCTTCCCGTTATACAAATGGTTCCATCTGAATGTAGAAGTAGCATTCCCGTAGTTCATCTGGAATATATTATCAAATTTGTTGACATCACGTCCGAAATACCCGGATAAAAAGATCCTGTTCTTATCATTAATCTTATAGTTAATCTTCGCATTCAGATCATAGAAATAAAACTTGCTTTTTTTGGCAATAGTATCTGTGGCAAAAGGAAGAAACAGGTCAGCATAAGTTCTCCTGGCAGATATTATAAATGATGCCTTGTCTTTCACTATGGGGCCTTCAATAGTGAACCTGCTGGATATTGTACCAATGCCTCCCTCACCTTTAATTTTCTGTGTGTTTCCTTCTTTCATACTGACATCAAGTACCGATGATAACCTGCCGCCATATGAGGGAGAGATCCCTCCCTTATAAAGCTCGATGTCTTTAATGGCGTCACCGTTAAACACCGAGAAAAAGCCGAACAGATGTGCAGGATTATAGACTATCGCTTCATCCAGCAAAATAAGGTTCTGATCAGCATTTCCTCCCCTCACATAGAATCCGCTTGACCCTTCGACACTCATCTTTACACCGGGAAGGAGCTGGACTGATTTTATAATATCCACTTCACCCATCAATGCCGGAATCCTCTTGATAGTTTTTGTTGGCAGTTTGACTGAGCTCATCCTGATATCCTGAATATTCCTGTCAACTCTATCGGCACTGATAACCACCTCCTCAAGCTCCTGGGCATGAGGTTCAAGCATCACATTAATCCTGACATCTTTATTCAGGGATATTTTCTCGGTGTATAAATCATAGCCGACAAATGAAAAATTAAGCTCATAGCCTCCCGGGGGGAGGGTTAATGAATAAAATCCGTATTTATTGGTGATTGTTCCCGAGAATGAGGATGCAATATATACATTCACACCTATAAGCACTTCTCCGTTCTCATCAGCAACATAGCCGTTTACAGTATACTTTTCCTCACCGTATAATGTAATTGTTCCCAGAATTATTAATACAGCCATTATATATTTAACCATAGCTTTGATATTTTAGATTCATCATTAAGGATCAGGCACAAAACTAACTACTATAGTATTTCGCCTAAAGATATAATCGGCAGATGTAATGAAATAATCGGTAGAAACAAGTTAATGGGATTATAAACGGAATTATGAATAATGAAATAATGCCGCTTAAAACAGGACAGTCCGGTTTAAACAGTCAGATTGACGGCAATAGCGGGTTAAAACCTGCCAAATTTAAAATTAACGCCAAAAGAGAATCCGTTAAGCACGTCTTTACCGGTATTCAGCAAGTCTATCTCGGATGTATACCTGTAATAACCACCCATGGTAAACCTGAAAAAATGTGTAACGTTCATTTCCAGTTCCACCCCGGGCTCCACAAGAAGAAAAGTCTCTGAATCCTCAACAAAGTACTCATCGTCCCATTCCCTCCTTTCAACGCTTGTGTAAGCTATACCTCCAATACCAACAAGGACTGGTACAGACAGATGTATAGGAAATTTTGGAAGGATTATAGGTTCAAAAAACATGCCTCCATAGCCTCCTGTAAGACTTACATTCCTGTCCAGTGCATAATCATAATGGGAGTCATTTACAAAACCTGCTCCAGCAATACCCATTGCGAACATATGTCCCATTATGAGTCCGCCCCGGGCTCCAAACACGATAGCATCTTTTAAATCTATCTGTGAATACATTACTGATAATCCACCGTATCCGCCTATGTCGTTACTTCCTCCTACAAGTGTTTTTATTTCATCGTCTTTCTTTTTCCTGGTACCCTCATCCTCCACAAGCTGTGAAAATGTATTTATAACCAGAAATAATATTGCCAATAGTAATGCTGTCCTTTTCATTTTAAATATATTTTATGTTCAGTTAAAATCTAAGTTTTAGTGAAAGGGCCGTATCATCAAGAAAAATATAAAAGAAACGGCTCGTTGAAAACTCAAAAAATGGTTTTATGTCAATACCAATAATAAAAGGAAATTCCCTGAATTCATATTCCAGTCCCAGATACCCGTCCAGTCCGAATACCGGCGAATATCGCCAATTATCAAATCTGTAAGATTTATAAAAAATTTTATATTTATTTGTATAGTATAATCCCACATGAGCTCCGTACCCATAAATAAAATTAAGGTTGTCAGTGATCTTATAAAATGCAGGCCTGCTATATTGCTTTATGGCAGTGAGACGCAATCCTCCTCTTGCATAATTGATAATTGCTTCAAAGGCACTCTCATCGTCAATATACTGACGGTATATAAGTCCGGTTGCATTACCACCTCTTAATCCGGCACACCTTGTATAGTTCTGTGAGTATATACAAGGACATAATAAAATAATCCAGAGTATGGCAAAGTACTTCATTTGATTTATCATTTTTTCGGTTTAAATCTTTTTACCTCCTTGTCACATCACCCGAACCTTCAATTCGCTCCCTGACCACCGGGTTGCCTTCATAGTAAACTATTCCGCTACCCTCAATATAAACATCAAGAAGATCCCAGACAAAAACATAAACATCTCCCGAACCATAAATATCCACATAGCATACCTCGGAATCAAAGTCAAATGCCCTGATTCTTCCAGAACCGTCAATTCTCAAATAAGAGTTAATGCATGAGCCTGTCAGCCGTATTTCTCCAGAGCCATCAATATCAGCGTTAAGATTGTTACAGTCAACATAAGCATAGATACTGCCCGAACCATCAAGTTCAATATCAAGATCAGGAATATTAAAATAACTGCAGTTGATAAATCCCGAACCGTCAATATTCAAATAATCAAGTGTAGGGGTATTTACCGTAATCACAATCGGGTGTCCGGACTCAAGGCATCGCCTGCTGCTTGTACCTATTTCCAGCACATTGCCTTTTGTATAGGTAGTGATAAATTCCAGGAGGTTTTCATCACCTTCAACATATACACTGGTTATAGTATCATAATTAACATATACATCAAAATAACCATCGAGCTCAACACCTGAAAAATTTCCGGTTACTCTTTCTTCCGAGGCGAAAATATTATTACCCTCTATACAATTATATCTCTCACAGGAGTTATTTACCAGAGACAACAACACTGTAAGAGTAACTATTAAGTGTCTGAAAATTTTCATGGCTTTATGTTTTTATATTTATAGACAAAAAAAAGTATTTGTAGTTGCAAATCTTTAATATTACTTATGTACAATATTAACAATACACTTCTTGGGGACATTAATCTTTACTTTAGATGCCGGATTTCCATATCCTATTGTCCCGTATGTTGAAAGCAACTGGTCATCTTCATCAATTACCTTTTGTTCAGTTTTAGACAATTGAGCAGGAATATTCAAAATTACATCCTGATGATGCAAGATATCAATTATATAAGCCGAACCTTTTTCAAAAATAAGATCAAGATCAGTATATTCCGAATTAATATTAATAAAAGAAAAATACCTGTTAATAAGTGCTATTGACAGATTGCCATATTTAAAATTATAGTTTAATTCATTATTGAGCCTGTGCAATGTGAAATCAGAGAAATAGCTGTCCCCGTAAAGATCATTTATTACCTGGAAATAAAGCCTGTCTCTCCTGGATATTAACTTGAGGTAGTCTGCTTTGTCAATATATATTTTTGATGATCTGCTATCAATATGAAGCTTGTTGGCAATTTTTACGGTAAGGTCGGAGTATGATACTGTTATTCTGCCGTCACGCATATAATTTATCACTCCGTCGCCGGAACTTAAGCTTATTACTGAATTACCGTTCAAGTTATTTGCCTTGATGTCACCATTGGAGAGATTAATGTTAACGCTGCCTTCAAGATCATCGGTATAGATATCTCCGAACTTATTCTCAATATTAATATTGGCATACAGGGGTATATATACGAGGTAATCTATTGTAACCTTGTTGTCAGAAGATATTATTGTTCCTGCAATATCCATAAGATCTGTAAATACACCGCCTGACTTCTTGCCAAGTCTTGTTTTGGCGATAACATAATAATCGGTACCTGTAAAGTCAAAGCCAATACTTTGTTTCAGCTTCGTCAGCTTTGACTCATTGCTGGTTTGAATGGTCAGGTTTACCTTAAACTGCACTGAGTCTTTGTCCCAGGTCACTACGTGCACCTTGCCGTATTTGTTGAAAATATCAATAGTTGTTGAACTATTCACCTTGTAGGATTTTGATATCTTCCTGGTATAAACCTGGGCTGTTAATGCCGATGTAAAATACAGAGCAAGCAGCAATAAAAAAACAATTTTCTTATAATTCATAACATTCGAATTTTTTATCAGGCTCATCATTATCAGGTTTTATCTCCGATAATACTTCTTCCAGAATTGAAATTCTCAATCTGTAATTCTGAATCATGGCATCAATAACTTCCTGATTTGCAATATTATCTTTCAAATCGTTTTTAAGCTCCCTGTAAAGGCTGTCAAGCTGATTAAGGTCATAATTCAGTTCTTTTTCCAGGGAGGGACAGGCTGACAGTATTGGTCTGATCTCATCCAGCTTCTCATTTAGCAGTCCGGTATAATAATTTTCAGCCTCCCTTAGTTCAGGAATTTCTATCTCCCTGTCCTTACCAAAGGATATCTTCGGAAATCCTTCGTACATGAACCTGTTTATCATGTAAGATATTACAAATATTAGCAATACAGCAGCAGCCCTGCTTAATACATATCCAAACCTGATCTTTTTCCTGGGCCTGATATCATACTTTATTTTATTCCATAATCCCGGATCAGGCTCCCTGAAATCAAATTCTTCCCGGTTTTTAAGAATAAATTTTTCAAGTTTGTCTTTCATGATTCTGCTTTTATTAATAATTCCTTTACTTTTTGCCTGGCTCTTGAATACTGGGATTTTGAAGTCGATTCAGAGACACCCAGGATCTGGGCAATCTCTGAATGATCATATCCCTCAAGCAAATAAAGGGAGAAGATTACTCGGTACCCTTGCGGCAACTTTTCCATTGCTTTTTGCACATCTCTTACTTTCAGAGTGAGGGTATCAAGATTATCTTCTCCGTTATTTGTATCATCAATATCAGGCATATTGTCAGTTAATATAAGATCAGCCTTTTTGCGTTTCAATGCATTAATACATCTATTTATTACTATTCGTTTTAACCACACGCCAAAGGCTGATTCGTACCTGAAGGTGTCAAGTTTCATAAATGCTTCGGTAAACGACTCCTGCAGCATATCTTCAGCTTCTTCCCTATTGTTCATCATTCTATAACATATATTGTACATTGCCTTAGCATATAATTTGTACAGCTGATATTGAGATTTTGAGTCACCTTCCTTACATAACTCAATTATATCTTTATGTATGTTAGTATAAGCTACCGCCAATTTTCAAGCAAATTATCGTAAGAGAGTGCTTTAAATTACTACATATTCTTCGTAATTCCCTTAGTAATGACAATAAAGTTATTACAGGGTTGCATTAGCCGTTTAAAAAGATGCAAATAAACAGTGTTAAAATAAACTTTACTGAGATTCCCTGCAAAGAGTGATAACTATAAATTATCTTTGGATATATGTTTAAAGCACAAATTTTATAATGAATTTATGAGAATATCCAGGTACCTGGGGGTACATGTATTTGTTATTCTTAGCTTGCTGTTCATTGCCTGTAATATTTTCAGCCAGATTGACACAGGCAGTGTGCGCATTACAAACGGTGGCAAGCATATCGCAAGCCGCACTTCAGAATTTGAAAAAATCATCGGGTATGACGAAACAGGGTTCTATGTTCTGAGGAAAGAATTCAGGTATGTACTGGAGCATTACGATAATGATCTTAACCTTACAAAGGCGGTATATCCCAAATTGTTCCAGGGATTAACAACATTTGAACTTGAATATGCCATCCTGTTTCATGGAGAGTTATACTTATTTACTTCAACACAGTATTTCAAGAAGAAAGTCCTTTATGTAGAAACAATAAATAAAAGTACGCTGGAGCAGAACGGTGACAGGTCTGTCTTTGCTGAATTCCCGAATTTCTCGGGTAACTGGACAGATTTTCATTTTGTGCTTTCCAAAAGACAGCAAAAGCTTATGGTATGTGGACAGATCCTTGCATTCTGGAAAAGATCTATTATCCAGGAAATATTTGTTCTTGACAGCGAGCTAAAAACTGACTGGCATATAAAAAAAACTCTTTTCTTTGATCACAGGCTGCCATCAGAGAGGAAATTTCACGTAGATGACAGCGGTAATGTCTATTTGATGGGACAAACCTACCAGGTGGGACTGTTCAACTTCGAGCTTGACCAGAAAAACCAGTTTGTTATTATCTCATACACCGGCAAGGGAACCAGTATAAATAAATATTATATAAAACTTTCAGGTAAATTTATAAGGGAGTTGTTGATGGAAACAGGGAATGACAATAATCTTTTCTGTGCAGGTCTATACTCGGAAAGGGCCAGGCATGGGGTATCCGGAGTCGTATGCTTTACCGTTGATAACAGTATAAATCAGATTACCGGACAAAATTTTGTGCATCTTGATCCTGAAGCAGGCACAAACATACTTATGCCGGATGAAGAATCAAGACAAATACTTGTAAGCCACAAAGCCAACTACCTGGAAGTCAGAAAAAACGGTAATTTCATACTGGGCGCAGAACAGCAGATAGACCAGAGTTACGATAATTTTAATGAAATACTTCTTTTCTGTTTCAGGCCAAACGGCACCCTTG
>CAZHQW010000060.1:0-2002 GCA_964534745.1 uncultured Bacteroidales bacterium | reverse complement strand
TACGATAATTTTAATGAAATACTTCTTTTCTGTTTCAGGCCAAACGGCACCCTTGCATGGAGGCAGACCATTTATAAAAAACAGACATATAATGATCCTGATGAATATAATTACTGTTCCTATGCACTTTTTGCACCGCTGGATGAGAACAGAATTGAAATCCTTTACAATGACAATGCAAAGAATTATACCGGTGAAGAGTATAAAAGGCTAAAAACATTTCATACATCAACAAAATCTTATCTTGTTCAGGTAGAGGTTAACGAAAACGGACAGGCAAGCACACATATTATCAAATCACGCCGCCGCCGCGATCCTGTCCCCTATGTACTTGGATTCTATGACACCAGGAAGAATGTAATAATTATTCTGAATAAGAAACACATAAAATATAGCTTCAGCAAGCTCGAATTTTAGAGAATGTCTATACGCGTATCCCCATAACCAGGATATCATCAATCTGGTCATATTTGCCTTTCCAGCTGTTAAATGCCTTTACAAGCAATTCTTTTTGCTCCTGCAGCTCCTTAAGGTGAATTTCCAGGAGTAATTCCCTGAAACGGCGGTATCCGAATTTTTTCTTGAGTTCACCCCCAAACTGGTCCAGATAACCGTCCGAGAAGATATATAACATATCATCCTTTTGCAGTTGAATTTTGTGGTTGCTGAATGGCTTATCATACCTGGCTGATATTCCTATAGGCATTTTATCTGCCTTTACCTCCCTGAGCTTTTTATCTCTTATTAAAAATAACGGATTATGTGCTCCTGAATACTGAAGCATTTTTGACTTAAGATTAATAATAATCAAGGCAATATCCATACCGTCCTTGGCTTCATCTTCGCGTCCTGTCTGGTGCAAGGAGCTCATTATATTGTGCCTCAGCTGTCCCAGTATCTCGTGTGATTTTGCCGATACGGACTTATTTACTATTTCGTTCAGAAATGCTATACCCAGCATGCTCATGAAGGCGCCGGGCACACCATGTCCCGTACAATCTGCTACTGCAATTATACTCTCATTCGCCCTCTGGGTAGTCCAGTAATAATCACCGCTGACAATATCCCTGGGAATATTAAGAATAAAATGCTGGGGTAGAATACCGGTAATATACTCCTCCGGGGGAAGGACTGCCTTCTGTATTCTGCTGGCATACCTGATGCTGTCAGTGATCTGCTGCTTCTGGTAAGAAATGACCCTGTTCTTTGCAACAAGCTCGATGTTTGCCTTCTTCTTCTGAATGTACTGCCTGTAAATGAGAACTATAAAAACGACAAGAACTAATAATCCGGCCAGACCTGCCATTATTATAAGGCGCTGACGTTTTGTTTTTTCTTTCTCATTTTCCAGTTCAAGGTTCTTTATCTCCAGCTCCTTTTGTCTGCGGATGGACTCATATTCAGCAAGAAGCTTCTGCTTCTGGATCTGCCTCCTGAGGGCAGATATCAGTACTCTCTGATCCTCTTCTTTTTCTTTGGATATACCTTCAAAGATCTGGTTCTTATCATCCTGGATAGTATGTTTTAAATCGGCAAAAAGCTTCTGATACTCATAAGCCTTCTTGTAATCGTTAAGCAAAAAATAAACTTCTGAGAATGCGCGGTTGTTCCTTGCCACAACCTCAGAATAATTAATCTCATCAGCCAGTTCATTACTCTGCATGTAGTATTCTATAGCCTGGTTATACTCTTTCAACCCTTTATATGCATTTCCAATATTATGAAGGGATGCTGCGATACCTCTTTTGTAATCAATGCCCTGCTTTATCTCTATTGATTGTTTATAAAAATCAATGGCTTTTCTGTATTTGTTCCAGTCATAATTTATGTTTCCTATATTATTGAGGGCTATGGAAATCTGTTTCTGGTCACCAATTCTCCTGGTTACATCAAGCGACTGTTCATAATACTGCTTTGCATCTTCATAATTTCCCAAATCATAATATATGCTGCCCATATTATTGAGCGTTGCAGCAACATTCTCCTCCCTGTTCAGCTCTTT
>CAZHQW010000059.1:10555-19056 GCA_964534745.1 uncultured Bacteroidales bacterium | reverse complement strand
TATGATTCATGGGGTGATGTAACGTGGGAAGAGGGGAAGAGCTATCTGCAAAAGAGAGGTACAACAGCAAATGAGGGCAAGATAAACATATATGCCGGCAATGTAACATTAGGGGCATACGGAGAGGGGGAGAGGCCTGTAATAAGCAGCTCGGCATCGGATTTTGCAATAAGGGCATTTGAGAAGAGCAATGTTACTATTAAGGACTTAAGTATAGTAGCTGAGGAAGCGATAAGCTGCATATACTTTTTAGGGACGACATGTGACAGTAACCTTATAGAGAATTGTCATCTTGAAGGGGCGGATAACGGGGCGAGAATTATAGACGGGAAAACAATAACATTAAGGTATAATACATTTTCAAGCAATAGTGATGCCATATATTCATTTGCCGAGACGACGAAAATATATTATAATGTATTCAAGGAGAACGATACAGGCATAAATATCAGCAGCTATTTGTCCAGTACAGAGATATACAATAATGTATTCTATGATAATACAAGGGGAGTATCAACGTCCTATTCTTCACTTACCATATATAATAACATATTCTATTTACAGGACAAGGGAGATCAGGCAATCAACCATAAGATGGATAATCTTGTATCTGACAATAATATATTTTATCCTGAGCAGGACGGGTTTCTTGACATCGGGGACAAGAAATATTCTTCCCTGTATAGTTATCAGCAGTCAACGGGACTGGATTTGAATTCTTTTACTTCAGACCCGCTGTTCAAGGATGTATACAATGACAATTTTTCCGTTGAATCCTCATCCCCTGCAATTGACGCAGGAAGGAGTGTCGGCATATATATGGATTTTTATGGTTACAGTGTTCCGTCAGGGAGGCAGCCTGATATCGGACTTATTGAATCACTGGATGATAATATAGTAAGTTCAATCGACCCGTTTGGCAGTAGTGATGAAAGCGAGTCACCCCTCATATTTCCAAATCCATCAGACGGCAGGTTTAAAATTTCTTTCAGCGGCACGGATTTTTTCACATCTGAGCTCCAGATAAAGGATATGGCGGGTAATTTAATTTACAGCAATCACAGGCAACATGAATACCTGGATAGTGTTTTACGGATAGATATCTCTCATCTGCCCGATGGAATTTACCTGGTTATTCTTACAATTAATGATAAAGTATACACAAGGAGAATAGTGAAAATCTGAACCATTACAAGGTCACAATTCTTTTAATATCCAATTGTATTGCAATGTCTGAATATTCTGGTATCCCTCTTCTCCTATCCACTTTTCTATTTTTGAGGAACTTTCCAGGCAATATATATTTGTCCCTTTAAGATTATCTACACTGTTCCGCCTGATATATTTTAGAAAATCATTCTTATCTTCGTATTCTGAGGGATCGACAAATATTGCGGAGTAAAGTTCTTTTCCTATAAGATATACAAAAGGGTTCGATTTTAAAATACTTCTCGTAGCCAGAGAATCTTTTAGCGGCAAAAACCATATTGTATCGTCGTCAAAATATCTGATATTCTCGGCCTTTGCACCCATGGAGAGTTTATATTTTGTTAATCCGTCAGCAATGACGGGACTGGTACCTCCTATATTAATTGATTTAATGCCCTTATTGTAGCATTCCAGTATTTTATAGTAATATACAGCCCCTATTACACCCATTTTTATTATATCATCGCGCCCGTCCAGAACACCTATTCCGCCCATCCGCAACCTGTCTCCTATGTACTCGATGTATGAGCCGGCAACGGGATTGCCGTCTTTAAGTATAAAGCTCAGCTGGCTATCCCTGTTTTTGAATTTGTTCAGAAAATATTTATAGTCCAGTATTATTGCAGATTCGCCGTGCCTCTTTGCTATGAAAGGCAGGTACATTCTATTATAAAAAAAAGTAAAATCCTCTGTTGAATTTCTAAATTCAAATTTTAATTCATTCTTTCTTATGCGTCTTGTCACATCATGACTTTCCATTAATTTCACAAATTCTCCGGTATCAATCTGCATCATAAACCATCGTGGCAGCATGAATCCGTCTCCCGGGGCTACCCGGGATCTGGTATTGTTATTAGTTTCAGCCAAAGCAAGGTCATAGATGTTACTGTGCCTGCGCAAATAATTCCTTACTTTCCTGAATAATATTAGCTTTTTTCTGTTACAATCATATTTTTCTTCCAGCAGTCTTTCCATCCAGTAATTTGAGATTTTGCTGTCCCATCCCAGGTAGGCAATATTAACAGGCTGGCCGCTATACTTCTCTTTCCCCCTGTAAATATATACCGGCAAAATGTAATATCTGAGTTTCCTTATCAGGGTTACAGGGATCATGAATATTGCCCGGTAACGGGGCGATATGCTGTGGCCTATTCTTTTTAATAACCTGATAAGTCTATTCTTCATGCATATTTTTTTATTATGAGTTCAGAAAAGCACAGACAGCTTTTGTTAGCTGTTCTGATGCAAAAGGTGTTATTTGTACCAGTGATTTTATATTATCAATATTATTCAGCATGGCGGTCAATTCTTTTTCATTAAATGCAACATTCAGATAGTTGAGTTTCAGGAGGCTTTTGACCGTAGCCATCTGATGGTTATTTCTATGTTCCTTTAATTCAGCAATACGGGGCATTACAATTATAGGCTTGTTGTTTTCCAGGGATTTAAGTATTGTACCCATGCCGGCATGCGCTATAATCAGGTCGGCTTTATTAAAAAGCAGGTTGAACCTTGAGGGTTCAATAAAGGATTCCGACTTCATATTACGCGGTTTATATTTTGAATTGGCAATTTGGGCAAAGACATCTTTAATTTTGTTTTCACCAGCCCAGTTGTCAACTGTTCTGACAAGCCGGTCAAATGCTTCCTGGGTTCCGACTATTAAAAAAATCATGATATTACATTGCCTTTAAATAATGTTTTACCTTTTGCTAGTTCCGGCCACTGGGTCAGATGCATTGTCGAAAACAATCTTGCCAGCCTGCCGCTCAGCGAAATTTCCTCGGCATTTGCTATGCTGTCAATCCAGAGTGTTTTTGCACCGTAGAGCCTGCCGAAAATTACAGCAAATAAACCGGGGGCGGCCCCGGTCGTCACGACGTAGTCAGGTTTAACCGCTGAAATAACTTTGAGGACCTGGAAAGCAAGTTTTATCAAATTCAGTTTATTCCATCTGTTTGCATCCTGCACTTTATAAAACCGGCTTTCTTCAAATGTATTTTTTAACCCTTCATTGGTTGAAACGTACATAGTATTATGGTCGTCAAAACAGGGTTTTAGCCGCATTAGCTGAATCCAGTGGCCTCCCTCTGACGCAATAGCAACTACCTTATTTTTTTTCCTGCTTGTATTATTCATCTCATGCACTTAATGCGTTACTTATTTTTCCCATTCTGTTTTAACTTCCGATATTATGATCCTGAACTTTCCCCCCGATGTATATTCAACGCCGTTAAGGTCAAACTCGATCTTTAAATCTGGCAATAAGCCTTTTCTAAGCTCATTCACTATAATATCCATATCTTCCTGTGACGGGGTCCTCCTTGTACTTACTTTTATCAGTATGCTGTCCACTGTTTTCTGGATGATCTGGTATTCACCAATCCAGTCATTCCTGTAAAAAGGAGAAAAATGATTAAAGAAAGCCCCATGAATATATCTGCCGTCCTTAAGTATCACAAAGTCTCTTATTCGTCCCCCCAGTTCTGAGATTTTCGGCAGATACCTTCCGCATTTGCAATGTTCATCCGAATATTTGCCTACATCTCCGGTGTCATATCTTATAAGGGGGAATGCATAATTGTAAAGGGGTGTTGATATTATTTTCCCCAGTCCGTCTTTATTCTTGTTTATAACCTCCACGAATGCCGATTCCTGGTTCAGGTGGTATCCATTATGGTATTCACACTCAAACGATATTGTTCCACTCTCAGGGCAGCCATATGAATCAAAAACAGGGGTCTTAAAAACAGACTCAATAAGCTTGCGCTGGTTAGCGTATAGCATGTCAGAAGTTGTATATATGGCCTGCAGTTTTGATTTTATTTCAATATTATTTGCACTGGCATATTTAGCAATCATAAATATCGACGAAGAGTAACCATACATAAATTTTGCCCTGCTTTTGTTTATGATCCTTATCGCTTCAGCAAGTCTCTTATCATTCAGATGGTAACTGCTTATTAATATGGAATGCTGAAATAAAAAGTAGAACTTGTTTTTAAACGTATTCTTATTTGGGAGCAGTGAGCCATGAGCTATAGTGATGAACCTGTCGCCGATTTTATAATCAGTGGCCGTACTCCATACACGAAGATTATTGGCCGCAAGATAACTGTGTGACAGATAATCATTATATACGGTTATGGGCTGTCCCGTTGATCCTCCCGTTGTTTTGGTCCTCGGTATATACTTGTCAAACTGTGCGGCCTTGAATTTTTCGAAATTATTTCTTATGATATCTTTTGTCAGGACAGGTATTTTCTCAATATTTTTAAAGCTGCTCATTTTATCCGGATCAAATTTATGCTTATCAAAAATCTCCGTGTAATACGGCACGTTATCCCTGCAATGGATGAGCAGTTTTTTTAACAGGTCAAACTGGTGTTGATCAAGTTTTTCCCTGGGCCACCACTGGCTTTTCATTATTTTTTCATATATGCCGGCAGCATTTGTTTTTCTGAAGTGGTCAACTATCTTATACGTGTATTTCCAGATCATCTTTCATGGATTTATTAATTATTTTAACAGCATTATACCAGGAATCATTCCTGACCTTATTTATCCCTTTTTGTATTCTTTCAGAATTGTTTTCAGTTAATGCCTTATCAATAAAGTTAAGAAAATCTTCTTTAGTTTTTGTAATATATACAATATCCTTGTAGTGTCGCTCGACCTCTTCAATATATGTGCTTACGACAGGAATACCCAGTGACAAGTATTCTTTTAGTTTAAGGGGCGAACAATTCATTATCCACTCTCTTACAATCCAGAACATTATACCCACGTCAAAAGCATGGCCATAGGAGGGTATCTCGGCAAAAGGCTTTTTCCCGAGAAAAAACACATTGGCAGAATTTTCCAGTCCGGTTTCTGCAATATCTTTTCTTCCTATAAATACAAAATTGTATCCCGGCCTTTTTTCTGAACAATATTTTATCAGCTCCCAGTCATTTGAATCGGTGAGCGTACCATAATAGCCTATAACCGGAGAACTTATGTTTTTTAGTTCAGACGGCTTTTCTGTTTCAGCAGTTTTGTAAAAGAACTGAAAATCGACCTGGTGAGGAAAATATATTACTTTTTTATCAGTTTTTTTAGAGACATTATCAAAGATCTTTTGCGAAGCACATAATATCAGATCTGCGTTTTTATATAATTTTTTATCAAGCGATTCTATGAATAACCGCGTGGACGCAGTGAATTCCCTGTAGGCAGTATATTGATCAGAATAGTAATACACGGAATATTTATGGTTAATTCTGTCAAGCATATTTGCATAAACAGGTGTTGTAAATAGTAACAGGGGTTTCCTGATTTTCAGAAAATAAGAGACAATTCTTAACTGGATCTGAAGAAGCAGGCTATTAAAGCGCTGAATGCTGCCTTCACTGAAATGGGGAATATAAAAAGGAGTGATAACATAAAAAGTATCTGTAACTTTTTTGAATAATCTGGTGAGACTTGACAGCTTGCGTAATATCTTTTTTGAGAAGCCCTTCTTTTTGATGGAAGGAATCCTTGAGCCTAGGGGATTAACCCACACAACAGAATAATGCTTATTTAATTCGGCAGTGATATGGTGTCGTGAATGGGGATTGCTGTGCCAGTAATCGTCTGCCGAGAAATGAATAACCCACGCCTTATTTTTTAAACCGCTCATATATTCCCTGCATATTAGAGAATGAATAATTCTGTTCCCTTGCCCATCCCAGGTAATCATCAACAAGCTTAACTTTTTCCGGGGTATTATGATACCTGTGATGTAATAATAATCCTATCGTCCTGTATTTTGAGTATGCAATGGTCTCTTTTTTTAATGTATCAATAGAAAGCATTTCACATTCTGTATCATCGTTGATATATCTTGATATAAAGCTAATATTCATATCTACTGAGAACAGATTTGTATTCGGAAAATAGTCCAGGTTCCATGAAATCCTGTGGTTCAGCCATATACCTTTATTTAGCAGATGTCCGAAGAAATAGAATATTTGCCTGTCCAGTTTACGGTTAAAATGGGAGTTGAGTACAACAAAGTTGCAGTCGTCAACAGCCCTGACAGCATCAAGATTATGAGGCCCGAATGGAAAATTAAAGGCCCTGAACCACAAATTACCAAAATACTTATCCATAAGATCCTTGCCTTTTTTTATGTCATTATATTGTTCATCATAATCCCTTTGCCCCCCGAATTCGCCCATTTTTTGTTTATTCTTGATTGTATGATCATAGCCATGTTGCATAATCTCAATTAAATGCGGGTAGCGTTTTTTTAAATCAATTAACCAGTTTACAACATCCAGCGTTAGGTTTGCCGGTTCTAGAGCATGGGTGATGGGTATTTCATGTTTTATAAACAGATCTGTCAATTCAACCAGTGACCTGTCAATTGTAGCCCTGACATCATCATTTCTGAAAAACATAATACTTTTTCTCATCTTATTGCTATAATTTTTAACCATAAATTCTTTTTATTTACATATGTTGCTTTTGTCTTAATGCTTTTTGTTATCCTTGGTAATCAAAGAATCATACAGACTCTCTATCCTTTTACTTATGCTTTGCCATGAATAATGTTTGTCCAGTACTTCATAACCCGTTTTAATATAATCAACTCTTTTTTCATGGTCGCTAACAATATCATATATTATTGACTTAATGCTTTCCGCATCCCTTGGTTCAACCAGATATATACATCTGCCATGTGTATTTATATCTTCACATCCCTGGCCCCTGACACCGATTGCGGAACACCCCTTTGACAAGGCTTCCAGGTATACCAGACCAAATGCTTCTTCATAACTGGGCAGGATAAATATATCCTGTTCTTCCATAAGTTCCAATACTTTTGTATTGTCTATCCGTCCCCGGAACTCCACATGTCCGTCAAGTCCGTATTCCTTAACCCTCGTTTTAAGCTGTTTATATAGCACTCCGTCACCTACTATCGTATAAAAGAAATCAATCTTACCCTTAAGGTCCTTCAATGCATCCAGGGCATATTGAATTCCTTTAATTTCTATAAGATTGCTCACACTTAATAATGTTACAGGTGAACTTAGGTTATAGTCAGTTCTTTTTACGATCTTTTTTATGCCAAAGCTGATTATCACCGAGTTATTGTGAATGCCCATTTCAGACTGAAGAAGATTACGGGTTTTTGTACTGTTGCATATTATATACTTCGCATTGGAATATATCATCCTTGTCAATTTCTTTTCTGCATCGGGGAACGTATGGTATTCCTGAATATCTCTTCCGTGCAAATGCATTATGTAAGGGATTTTCAGCATTTGAGATATTTTATATGCCAGGTATCCTTCAGGATTAGCCGTATGTGCGTGAAGTAAACATATTCCATTTTGCCTTACCAGCCTTATTAATTTTTTGCTGCAGAAGATCCATGCCAGGTAAGCATTGATATAAGAAAGCCTGTATATTCCGAAGAATGGGACGTAAAAGCTCTTAAATACCGGAATTACGGTTTCATAAAAAAAATCTCTTTTATAAAGATTTATGGCTTTAAATCGCACTTTCTTATAATAAATCTTCATTGGTATAAATACTGAATAATCAAATTTTGTATAATCCGATAAATTGTGAATTAATTTCTGTGTAAAAATTCCGGCATTCACAAAATTCATATTAGGGTATTGTGTTGTTATATGTAAGATATTCATATTTATACACTTATAAGAATTATGCAAATTTATGGTTATGCCCGTACTGAATAAAATTTAAATTACTTCTTAATCCCGGCTTATATTTTACATAGTATTTTTCAATCCGTAAAGCATTAAGCATGTTTAGCAGGATATTATAATCTTCATCGGTTGTATTACCTGTTTCAAAAAACTTTTTAACAGCAGATGCCGGGAATTCCGGGAATTCTTCCAGGGATCTTAACAGGGCTGATTCTATATCCGGCCTTTTTTTGTAATTGCTGGCTTTGATCTCAATCAGGGACTTTTCCAGTTTTCTTAGCAATCCCGATACTTCCAGTATTCTTTCTTCCCATCGTGCATTAACCTGCAGTCGCGTTGTTGGGATAAAATTCATGTTTTTATCCCTTGATACTTGCATCAAATGTATTTTTCCCCATTTTAAGAATTTGTCGGGGATACTCATATAGCTTTCCCTGATAGAATTATCAATAAAGGGATAAATAGGAACAGTGTACATTCTTGACTGGTTAAATGTGGAGACTGTCCTGCCCATTGCCCTTGTTCTCAGATATCCCATCTGGAATATGTTATTCAGGTTATCGGTTTTTCCTATTTTAAATTGTT
>CAZHQW010000059.1:0-10545 GCA_964534745.1 uncultured Bacteroidales bacterium | reverse complement strand
CGATCCATATTTTTTCCAGCTCCTCTGTATCAGCCAGTTTTATTCCTGCACCGTCCAGGATATTTTTAATCTTGTTGTATGAAACAGCATCACCGCTTATACTGAAGTCCAGTTTTCCGTAATCTTCATGTCCTTTCAATTTTTTGAAATAATAGTTGTGGTAGCATTTGCCTGCAATAGTCTCACCCAGAAATCCCGTTAATATATATTTTCTGATGCCGGCAAATTTCTTGGATACTGCATGAAGTTCCCAGTGCAGGGGAGTACCATGGTTAAGCATTAATATTTCCTTTAGATTTTCCAGCAGGTAAATATTATCAATTTTTTCGCATCTGAAGCTTATTTTGTTTTTCTCTGACAGGTCAATTGCAGCCTGGCAATCATATGTGTCATCCAAATTAAAAGTAATAAGCGGGTATATTGGATTGTTTCTTCTGAAATATGTAATAACATATGGATAGCACGAATTCTTTATCATATGCTTCAGTATTATCCTGCTGTCTTTTCCTCTTGACAAACATAATATATTATCATTGTCTATTTTTGATCCCACTCTTTGCCAGAAAGATTTCTGGGCACTATCTATAAGTTCAAGTGACTGTTTTAAAGATAGATTTCTTCTTTCCGGGTATTCCTGGTATTCTTCTTCATTAATTGCAGTATGGTTAAATTCCATAAAGCACGCCGGATTAACCTGTCCGATACCCCTGATAACCGTATTCTTATAGGTAAATGAGGCGTATAATAAAGAGCTTAAAGCAAATGAAGAGAATTCATTCTTGTCTTTGACAGTCTTTAGCACTGCCAGGTTTGAACAAAAGACGAGGCTATCAGCATCATTTACATAAAATAACTTCTGAATGCCTGTATTATCAGTAAATGCCCATCCTTTATTCCCTTTCTTATTATATAATATTCCACAATAAGATCCAGAAATCTCATTCAGTAATTTTTTAATATCTGATGAATTCCTGATTGTCTGCAATCTGACTTTTATTTGTTCATCACTGTGTGACGAATAGATCAGTCCGGTAAACAATATTATTAAATTATCATCATCACTATAGAAGTTCTGGTTAGGAAATATTTTTGAGGCCGGTTTAAAATAAGCCCAGAAATAATTGCTATCTGACGAATACACTATATTATCCCCATGCTGGGGAGGCAGATGTTTTAACGACTCTTTTATTTTTTCCTTTGATTCTTTCCTTAGTTTTGTCTTTTTACTCAGATAAAAAAGAATCCCTGCATTTTCTATTCTCATACCATAGTGTTTTTATTAATCTGTCACATGTGTATTTTTTCTATGCTTTTGTTTTATATTCTATGAATTTAATGCTACTGCGCAGTTCGGGTTTGTATTTTATAAAATATTTTTCAATGCGCAAAGCATTAATAAGGTTCAATAATGTTTCATAATCGGTAAAAGTGATTCTTTTATTTTTCAGAAAGCTTTCGATGGCAGATAACGGGAAATCGGGAAAATCCCCGAATGATTTTAAAATCGCAGTTTCCAGATCGGGTCTTCTTCTGAAGCTCTTAATTTCCAGTACGGATAAAGATTTTTCCATTTTCCTGAAAAGTCCGAAAATTGAAAGCGTTCTCTCTTCCCATTTTGCATTTAGCGGGTAACGTGTTGTTGGAATAAAATTATAATTTCTGTCGCCTGATACCAGCTTAAGATGAATTTTTTCCCATTTTAAATATTTATCCGGTATGCTCATATAACTTTCTCTGATAGAATTATCAATAAACGGATAAATAGGAACCGCAAATATTCTTGATTGATGGAATGTGGAGATGTCCCTTCCCAAAGCCCTGGTCCTTAGGTACCCTTCCTGGTGAATATTTTCCAGGTTATCTGTACGGGCAATTTTATATTGTTCAATAAAGATCTGCTCCAGCTCTTCCAGTCCGTTTAATTTTATTCCTAAACTGTCAAGAACCATCCTTATCTTATTATATGAGCCGGCATCACCCTTTGAGCTAAAATCAAGTTTCCCGTACTCTTCAGGCCCTTTTATCTTCTTAAAATAATAATAGTGCGGACATTTACCTGCAATGGTCTCACCCAAAAATCCGGTGAATATATATTTTTTATATCCTGACATCAGCTTTCCGACTGCATGCAGTTCCCAGTGCAAGGGAGTCCCATGATTGAGCATAAGGATATCTTTCAGATTATCCAGCAGGTATATATTATCTATTTTTTCATATCTGAAGCCCAGGCAGTTTTTTTTCAATATTTTAACAGCAGCCGTACTGTCATAGGTGTCGGTCAGTTTTACTGTTATAAAAGGATAAGCAGGATTGTCTTTTCTGAAATAGGTTATTGCATAAGGCTCACAGGAATAGTCCAGCATATGTTTAAGGATTATTCTGCTGTCCTTTCCCCTTGACAGGCAGACAACATTATCATTTCTTATTTTTGGTGCTATTCTTTGCCAGAAAGAACTGTATGCTTCATTAATAATTTCCAGTGCTCTTTCTTTTGACATGTTTTTCCTTTGCGGATAAATCTGATACTCTTTTTCATCAGTTTTCTTATGGTCAAATTCTATGATACATCCTGCATTAACCTGATTTATATTATTTATGACCGTGTTTTGTATTGGATGGGATGCAAATATGATACTGCTAAATGCAAGAGAAGAGTATTCATTTTTACTTTTAACAGTCTTTAAAACAGCCAGGTTTGAAGAGAATACAAGACTATCCTCATCATTCAGATAAAATAACATCTGAATCCCTATCTTATCAGTGAATGCCCAGCCTTTCTGTTCTTTCTTATTATATATTATTCCGCAATATGTTCCTGAAAGTTCATTAAGAAGGCTCTTCAGAGACAATGTATTGTTGATTTTTCTCAGGGCCGCTTCGGTCTTGTCTTTACCTTCCAGAGAATAAATAAGTCCTGAAAACAGTATTATTGAATTTTCGTCATCAATTATAATATTCTGATTCGGAAATACCTCTGATTCAGGTTTAAAATAGGCCCAAAAGTATTTGCTGTCTGACGAGCAAATTATATTGTTTCCATATTCAGGGGGCAGGCAGGAAAGCGATTTTTTTAATTCCGATAATGCTTCTTCGCTAAAGCTTATTTTCTTTTCAATATAAAAAAGGAATCCGGCATTTTCGATTCGCATAGTAAAACATTTATGATATATAAAATCCTTAATAAATAAGGCTTTTAATTCTTTGTGCTATTCTTCTTTTGGCCAGCACAAATTTAACAGGTGCAAAAGGATTTTTATTGTACCTGAAGTTTGTTTTCAGTATTTCAAAAGCAAATTTATATTTCTGGCTCACCGATTTAGATTCGGTGTGCATCCTGAATTTTGCCAGGGTGGCATCAATGTATATACTTTTGCTTTTCTCAAGTATTCTCAGCCAGTATTCGTAATCCATACAATAGTTAAGGCTTACATCAGGAAGTCCGATTTTTTCTATCACCCAGCGGGGATGAAGGCTTCCCGGCTGTAAAACCTGGGGCCAGATATTTAAGAGGCGCCTCCTGTTAATTTTATGCCCTTTCATCAGCACTTCCCTGTTCCCGTCATGTAATGCTACGACATCACCGAAGATAACGCCAACCTCTTCAAGGTTTATGTTATTATTTTCAACGTAACCTACTATTTTTTCTATTGTATCGGGGTATAGTGTATCATCACCACCCAGCCACCCGACCAGGTCACCTTTTGATTTTAAAAATCCTTTATTTATTGCATCTGTTTGTCCGTTATCAGGCTCACTAATCCAATAAGCAATATTCTTTTTATACTTCCTTATTATATCCGGTGTTGAATCTTTAGATCCGCCGTCAATAATAATATATTCAATGTTGGGGTAGGACTGTTTTGTCACTGACATTATCGTTTCTTCGAGATATTTCTCGGAATTGTATGTGGGTGTAATTATGCTTACCAGAAGATCTTTTTTGCTCATTGAATCAGTAATTTATAATAGCTATTGCCCGTATTTTGTTGTATAGTAATAATTGCCATAAAATACGACTAAACCGAGGTAAAATGATACATTAACTATATTTGATACAAACACTGTTGTAAAGAAAGCTGCAACAGTTGCTGCATGAACTAAAAAAATATTGCTGGCAATAGAATTAATATCCTGTTGGATAAATATTTTGCGGACAATTAAATATCCCATTGGATAAAAAAACAGGTACAATAGTAACAAGCATCCTCCAAATCCGATTAAGGCAATTAAAGTCCCCCATGACTGATCACCAACAATAATTTGTCCGGGTTTATCATTCTTTCTTACCCATAATCCTAAGTGATCCTTTATCCTTGAGTTCTCATGCACAAATCCCAGTCCCGTTACCGGATTGGTTTTTAATACTTTTGATACCCTGCTCTTTATTATTTCTATTCTGATATTTGCATTTTTATCTCTTATTACTCTATTAACAGTTGTAATATTTTCAATCCTGCTTTTAAAATAATTAAGCTGATTGGGAAATATTTTTATAAGGATAACCACCAGAATAACGCATATTAACGTTGTTAAAAAAGTAACCTTGATTATTCCAAAAATATTCTTTGAAAACTTAATAGCTCTTAAAAATAATGCAATAAAAGTGAAGAATACTGATGAAATAATAAAGTTCCTTGTATAGGTTAAAAATATAGTGATTAATATCACAAAAATTCCTGCTATATCAAACCACTTGTAATCCCGTTTAAGGCATATTCTGTATAATAAAAAACTGCTAAAGTAAGGCAGTGCCAGAAAATTTCTACTTATTGTTACACTCCTTAACTGGAAAGTTGTATAGCTTTCAACAGCAAATATGGGAATACCAAAACTATAGTTTAAAATATAGAATACACTTAGTACTATGGTTATCTTCTCAATTAATTCCATATACTTATTTATATTTTGCTCCTCCAGTCTCAGGAATATTGAAATAAACATGAGGATTGCGGTATATCTGAGAAATATTCTATAAACTTTTAATGAAGGTAAGTAATCATTATACAGAATCCATGAGATAAACAGTATCAGGGTTAGAAATAAAAGAAATATAATTGTGTTTAAATTATTTACTTTTAAAAATCTGGAGAGAGGATATTTTCGGTTTTGTGTCATAAAGTAGAGAAATATCAGGAGGACTGTTAAAATGACAAGGTCGTCCTTAATAATGTTCAGCTTGTTTATAATTGAGAAACCGAAAAAGTCGGAGTCAATTATAAAAGGCAATAATAAAAGATGGTACTTCTCTTTCGCAAAGATTATCGCGTATAAAATATATATGCAAATAATTATAAAGAATATCTTACTTATCATTTGTTAATATAAATATTTTTTTTCCATTCTGCATTTTTAAGTTGACGGCGGCATCGTCTGATTTTACCCATATTGATTATTCGTTCAGCAAGTCTTCCGCAGTAAAATTCGAAATCAAGAACCTCTTTTCTGCCTTCACCGGTGCCTGTCAGTAATACTTTAATATAAGGTGGCAGGACAAGCAGCAACTTGCGTATTTTATTAAAAATATCCGGTATGGCATTTTTAGCTATAAAGGCACGTATACCTTTTGGTTTAATCAGTAATTCATCGTAAAGCTCATGATAATTGGATCCCCTTCCGAATGAATTAAATAATTTGCGGATATATGTCCAGTTGATTCGTGATTCAGGCATATGATGCTGGAATTCGAGCCGGGGATCATACCATAGCTTATACCCGAGAATACGGAAGACCTGGCAGCGTTCGGCGTCTTCACCGGCGACCATTGATTTTCCTATTCGCCCTTTCATCATAAGCTCGAAATGGTTAGACATTAGATAGTCGTAAACGGATTTGCGGATAATTGATCCTGCACCATAGACATATCTACGCCTTTCGTCAACATATCCTTCCTGTTCCCCTTGCGGCCCAATAGCAAAAGCTTGCTCAACAGAGGGAAACCATGCCGGCGGTTCCTTATCAAATAATCCGGCACCTTTTCCTCCGGCTATACCGACATCGGGGTGCTTTTCCATAATTGCAAATGCCCGGCTAATATAATCGGGGGATATATAATTATCGTCATCGATCATGACAATAATATCATAATTAGCTTTTTTTATACCTGTCCGTGTGGCATAGCTCTGGCCCTGCCTTGGCTCGGAAAAAATGTGCAAAGGTGCGTAAGGATGATTCCATGTCTTCCTTGCCACTTCAATGGTATTATCCACAGATGCATTATCCACCATTATTACTTCCCATGCAAATCGATCACTGTTCTGCTGGGCAAGCAAACAGTTCAACACTTTTTTTATGCGGGTTTCCGAATTATATGAACAAATAACTACACTAATGCCTTTTTTCATAATCATGTCCTGTTTTATCCCAAATAACCCTTGTAGTAATCTTCAATATACTCTTTTAGTGATACTTTCCAGTCACGCATGATATTTATACCGCGGATGCTTAATTTGCGGTTCACGAGACGCTCACAGGGAGGCCTTTCGGCAAAATAAGTAGCACTGAAAAAGTCAGAATTAACAGGAGTGAGCTTTATCTTGTCTTTTAAATGCAATATGCTGATTAATTCTACGGCAACTTCATACCTGCTTGTTAGTCCTCCACAAACCATGTTGTATAATCCCCAGTATTCTTTCTCGATTAATAGTTTTACATTTCTGGCAAAATCATGAGTATATGTGGGAGTACCATCCTTGTCGTTAACAATAAACAGTTCTTTCTTGCCCTCTTTCAACTGTTTCATTAGTTTTTGAATGAACTTCTTGTCTTTTGTCGGACCTGAGCCCATCATCCATCCTGCACGGCAAACGAGAAAACGCCTGGCATTTTCAACCACAAATCTTTCACCCATGTATTTTGAACGGGCATAAATCCCAAGGGGATTAGGAAGGTCCCAGTCATCATACATTTCTTTTGAGCCGTCAAATATTCCTGCAGTACTTATATACAACAATGGTATATCCAGTTCATTTGCCAGATAAACCGCATTTTCGACAGCAAGGGTATTTGTGTTGTATGTATCATCCGGATTTTTTTCGCAAAATTCAAGGTCAGTGTATGCTCCCAGGTGAAACAGGTAGTCGGGCTTGAATTCATTCACATCATTCCTGTATGCGTCTAAATCTCTGAAATCCAGGGATGAAAGCCACGTATCATTTACATCCTTGTCAGTGCATTTCAGAATGTAATCATCTTTAAACTGCTTATGGAAAGCTTCACCCAGCATACCACCACAACCGGCAATATATATCTTTTTCATAGTAAAAAGGTTTAAAAAGTTATAAGCAATTATAAATATTTATTAATATTATAAAATTTAGCATTCATTAGCAATTCATAAAGTGCATTCCGCAATCATTTAATTCCTAAGATACCGGTAACCCTGCTAATCCAGTATTTTGTCCCGTTAAAGAAGATATCATTTAAATATTCTTTAAAGGGCCATTTTATCAGTTTTAAGGTTAAATAAGGAGCAAACCAGTAATTACAAGCCATATTTAATGTTAGCTGCACTGCAACTATACCTAATAATCCGTATACAGGATAAATTAAAAAACTGATTACTACTGACAAAATACCTGTTGTCAGTCCGGGTATCAGAAAAGGAACTGAATTTGTGGAGATATAAAATGTTCCGTGTATTACTCCATGTAGTTCCAAAAATTTATTTGTACATATTATCAGGTAAATATATAAACCTATTAGTCTTTTATCTTCGGCACCTATAAATTCGAGTAGTATGTTACCAAGGAGACCGAAAGACACAAAGCCCGCAACCATAATGAGGATTGTCAAAAAAATTTTGGTTCCTGCTTCTTTTTTCAGCTGCCCGTACTTTTTAACAGCCATGTAACTGTAGTAAACAGGATAATTGACGTTGACAGGGGAATGGGCAATACCGCTGATAAAATCCAGTATTGAGACTGTAAACAGGTAATTGGCCTGAATTGCCGTATCTTTTATCTGTGTTGTAATTAAATCAATTCCCTTTGATGCGAAAAAATATCCCCAAAAATTCAATCCCGATTTCCATGAGACTTTCCACAACGATGAGAAGATCTGCCTGTCAAAGCGGAAACTTCCTGTAACCTGGGTGTTATTCTTTTTAAACCATCCGCAAACAAAAGAACGAAGGTAAAAATTTGTGTATGCGACTTCGAGGAGCATGAAAGCCATAAGGTAAATCATTCCCAGGTTATTCAGCAGGATCAGGACAAAAGCAACAATCCTTACCACGCCCAGTATAGTGTTGAACCTGTGCAGTTCAGCGACGTGCCTTGTGCCGGTCATAAATGACCTCCATTTTATGCTTTGAAATGATATGAAGCTCCTTATAACCATTAGGATGTAGGTTATCCAGAATACCATCGACTGGTTTGATTTCACAAAAAAGTTCTCCCACAACAGTGCAATACCTATTGTTGACAATAATAAAATTGTCAGTATACTTAAAAGCATATAGATAAACCTTGTTGTATAAAGCAGTTCCCTCAGTCTTGTTAAATTGGGCTGGCCTTGTTCTTCCTGTGATTCTCTATATTCTTTAATATCTCTGGGCAACGTTTTAGCACCGGTATAAAAATATGCAACGGCTCTTACTATTGTATTTCCGAATCCTGCCTCAGCCAGCAGTCCGAACATAGCAAGGATTTTAAGATACATCCAGTATGAGTATTCCAGCCTGGGAAATTTTATCAGCAGGAGCGTAGTTACGAATAACCCATGCATGAATATAGTCATCTGGTTGGTCCAGCTCATTATGGTCGGACTGTTTATTGATCTGAACAATAATCTTTTCAGTATATTCGGAAGGGGTATTCGCATTAGTTAAATCTTGATAAAATTTTTTCTGCAAGCGAAGCACCTATTGAAAGTGATGCAGTAGCTGCAGGTGAGGGAGCATTCAGAACATTAAACTGATACTTGTCTTCAACAATCAGGAAATCATCAATAAGGCCTCCGTTTTTGTCGCACGCCTGGGCTCTGACTCCGGCACCTCCCTTTAATATGTCTTTCTTTTGTATTTCAGGAACCAGTCTTTGCAGTGATCTTACCAGGGCATTTTTGTTATATGACCGGTAATATTCACCCATTCCTATTTTCCAGTACTGGAACATTACTTTTCTGAATCCTTTCCAGCAGAGTGCTTCCAGGAACTCTTTAAAGTTAAAATCTGTTTTTTTATATCCTTCTCTTTTAAATGCCCATACTGCATTCGGACCGGCTTCGATGCCTCCCTTTATCATTCTGGTAAAATGGACACCCAGAAAAGGGAAATTAGGATCAGGGACGGGATAAATGAGGTTTTTAACAAAGTGACATTTATCTTTCGCCAATTCAGAATATTCACCCCTAAAAGGTATAATTTTTACATCTATATCCTTTCTGTTAATTCTTGCAATTTTATCTGAATATAATCCGGCTGTATTCACGACCAGTTTTGTTTGAAAGTTCTTTTTACCAGTAATAACTTCGGAAGAGTTATTATAATTCCTGATATCAGTCACATTATGATTAAGATATATCTCACCCCCGTATCGTTTTGTAAATATCTCTGCATATTTATATGAAATTTCAAGAAAATCTGTTATCCCGGTGTATGGGACAAACAATGCCGCAAGTCCGGTAGCATAAGGCTCATAGTCCCTTATTTGTTCACCTTTGATTTTTATCACTTTTTCAAGGCCGTTTTGCCTGGCTCTTTCGAATAAGTCATCCAATGCCGGAAGCTCTTTGTCCTTTGTAGCTACTACTAATTTACCACAAAGCTCATACTTAATGCCTTCTTTATCACAAAAATTAATAAGCATGTTGTAGCCATTTCTGCAATTTATTGCCTTCAAACTGCCTGGCTTATAATAAATACCTGCATGTATAACACCGCTGTTATTTCCTGTCTGGTGCTGAGCAAGTGAGCTTTCCTTTTCTAATAGTGCAATTTTTAAATCGGTGCTGAGTTCCTTTAGTTTTAATGCTGTTGCCAGTCCGACTATCCCTCCACCTATTATGACAATATCGTATTTCATTATATTACTGTTTATTTTACAAGGATTCTTAATTTTATTATTTACATACTCATATATGCACAGAAAACTGATTATAATTTTGAAATTTTGAAATATCTGGAAATCCTCCTCCCAATATAATACACAATACACCAGGAATATAGAAACAATTTATATAGTTATATTCATGTTGTATTACTCCTGTACTCAGTAATACCAATAACTTTGAATATTTACCAGTCAAGGCAAACTCAAAAAACAATAACGTGCATAGTATTATTAATAATATTAAAAGCTTTTTATACATATTATAGAATATCTTAGGCTGTTAAAATGGGATTATGATTTTTGCATTGGTCGAATAAATATCTCAGTAATTTCTGCTGTCATTGGCAATTGAAGTATATTTAGAATAGTAATAGCTATATCTTTCGGTTGTAAAAGTTTTTCCGGCTGATAGGGCTTATTACTTTCGTGATATAGTCTTTCCTGCATTACAGATGCAGTTTTTCCCGGATAAATACTGGTTACCCTTATTCCATCT
>CAZHQW010000058.1:0-19345 GCA_964534745.1 uncultured Bacteroidales bacterium | reverse complement strand
TAGCTTCCCTGTCACCTTCAATAATGGCATCTGCCAGTTCGTATGTTTCTTCAATGGTAAGGTTTCTCAGGCTCTCAAAGGTCTGCTTTTTATCCCACGGGCATTTGGCACGCAGTTCATCCATTATATTTAATAATCGCTCAATAGAAGCAAGCTTTTCTTTCATTTATAATAAATTGTTAAATTAAAATTTACTTCTTATCATGAAACTTGATCCTTATCACCGAATTTACGCCCAGGTTCAGCAAATCAGCCGCATTACCATTGTTGATAGCTATTTCGAGCAGGTCAGCCGAATTGAATAAGGCAAGGATCTCTCCTGCGGAGGTCTCATTATAGGTAGAGTTTATTTTGTTTATTTTATAATGGTTGCTCTGGACAAAAATATCAAAAGGCCTGCCCTTTCCAATCTTCTCAAATAATTCCCTTGAAACATTAGTAATGGCATTCCTGTATGAGTCTATATAGATTACGCTGCCGTTGATTATTGACTCATCAATTGCAGGCAGCACAGGAACACTTTTATTAAGATTGCCTGTGGCAGTTCCCAGATCTTCAGGCTTTTTGCCCTTAACCAAATCGCAGGCGACCCTGCAAAACACATCGAGAGCCACGAAAGAGCTGTCCTGTCCCTCTCCCTTCTCCAACCTTATAATCTTTTCGGGAGCCTCATCCAGCAAAAGTCCGAAAACACCATTATCACAAGTTATAAAAAAGTGGCCCAGAGCTTTAACAAGCACAAGGGGCTTATCCTTGTCTGCCATCGAATTAACTGCAATAATATGTATTGTGCCTTCAGGAAAATGCCTGAAACTGTTCCTTACAACAAAAGCAGCCTGCACATTATTGAATGTCTGAACCTGATGTGAAATATCAATGATCGCCACATCAGTGCATGAACTTAATATCCTGCCTTTTACAGAGGCAACATAAAAATCAGACTGGTTCCAGTCAGTTGTTAAAGTAATAATCCGCATCAGAAATTCCGGAAAATAGGTCTTGTTTTATGACAAAAAAAGCATTATTTTGTAAATATCAAAAGTAAACATTATTCTCCAGAATTTATGATTGAAAAGACTATATATTTGGAAGGAATTGATCCGCTGACAATTTACGGTGCAAACAATACCAACCTGGAAAAATTGAAATCCTACTTTCGCAAATTAAAGATTATTGCAAGGGGAAATGAGCTGAAGGTCCTTGGTGAAAGCAATGAAATTGAGGTTTTTGAAAATAAGCTCGAGTATATAATTGAGTATGTTCAGGAGAAAAACAGGCTGGGAGCCGATGACATTGAAAGCATACTTACTGCCGAGGATACCGGTGCTCTCAGGGTAGCTGCCAATGACGAAGATTTATTGATATACGGTGAGCACGGAAAGATAATCAAGGCAAAAACCGTTAACCAGAAGAGGCTGGTAGACGAGTATGAGGATAATGATTTGCTATTTGCTATCGGACCTGCCGGAACAGGAAAAACATACACGGCTATAGCGCTTGCGGTGCGGGCATTGCGAAACAAGGAAGTGAACAGGATTATTTTAACCCGGCCTGCTGTTGAGGCAGGTGAGAACCTTGGATTCCTGCCGGGCGACCTGAAAGAAAAGATGGATCCTTACTTGCAGCCTCTTTATGATGCCCTGCGCGATATGATACCCGGCAAAAAACTCAGCGGCTATATAGAAGAAGGGATTATAGAAATTGCCCCCCTTGCCTTTATGAGGGGAAGAACATTAAGCAATGCTTTTGTGATCCTCGACGAAGGACAGAATACAACTGTTAACCAGCTAAAAATGTTCCTGACAAGGATGGGCAAGAACACAAAATTTATAATAACAGGCGATATAACCCAGATCGACCTGCCTGAAAAGAAAGTATCCGGACTGGTAAAGGCCCTGGATTTGCTTAGGGACATTAAAGGTATATCAAGGATAGATTTTGACTCAAGGGACATAGTCAGGCACAGGCTGGTAAAATATATAGTGCACGCTTATAACAAGCAATCGGAAAAAGGCAGGAACATAGAAACATGAACCTCAGCTATAACATAAATGTAATTATTTGAAAGAATTTTATTATTATTATAAATTTTAAATAGTAACACACAAATTATAATTTGCCATGGCTGAAGCGATAACTAAAACCAACTTTAATTTCAGGAATCAAAAAGGATTATATGTAGGAAAGGTAAGGGATGTCTACAATATAGATGACAAATACCTTGTAATGGTTGTAACTGACCGGATCTCAGCTTTTGATGTTGTACTGCCAAGAGGTATTCCATACAAAGGGCAGGTGCTTAACCAGATTGCATCAAAGTTTCTCGATGCGACAGCAGATATAGTACCGAACTGGAAAATTAGCAGTCCGGATCCCATGGTTACTGTCGGCCGTTTTGCCAAACCATTCAAGGTTGAAATGGTAATTAGGGGATATCTTGCCGGGCATGCATGGAGAGAATACAGGGATGGCAAAAGGACAATATGCGGGATTCCCATGCCTGAAGGGATGGTTGAGAACCAGAAATTTCCCGAACCTATTATTACACCTACGACCAAAGCCGATGAGGGGCATGATCTTGACATTTCAAAAGAATATATTTTAAAAAACGGACTGGTATCCGAAGAAGATTACAGTTTACTGGAAAAATACACATATGCCCTTTTCAGGAGGGGTACTGAAATTGCTGAAAAAAGAGGGCTTATACTTGTTGACACTAAATATGAATTTGGCAAGAGCAATGGGAAAATATACCTTATTGATGAAATAAATACACCTGACTCTTCACGGTACTTCTATCTGGACGGCTATATTGAGAGGTTAAAAAAGGGGGAAAGGCAGAAGCAGCTGTCAAAAGAATTTGTCAGGCAATGGCTTATTGAAAGGAACTTCCAGGGCAAGAAGGGCCAGACCGTACCTGAAATGCCTGATGAATTTGTCAATGAAGTGACAGAAAGGTATATTGAGCTTTATGAAAATATTACAGGTGAGAAATTCACCAGGAAAAAAGGCACTGATGTCATGGCCAGGATAGAAAACAATATCAATAAATACCTTGAGACCTTATAGCTGCCGATGAATATGCGTATGATATACATTATAAGGTGCCTTGCTGCCCTTACATCCGCTCTCTATTTTTTCGCTGCAACTGCACAGGAACCGGCAGTCAGTGTAACGCGCTCTACAGAAAAGGTAATCCTTAATGGTAAATTATATTATATTCATACCGTTCAGAAGGGGCAGACATTATATTCAATAAGCAGGGCTTACGGAGTAGACGAAGCAGATATAAAGAATGAAAATCCCGGGATAGAGTCGGTAATGATAAAGCAGGGACAGGCAATAAGAATACCAATAAAAACTTATATACAGAGATCTGATGATGAAGCTGAAAAGTTCAGCAAGGATGATTTTATCTATCACAAGGTAAAGCAGGGACATACTATTTATTTTATTTCAAAAAAATACAATGTCCCCATAGAGATATTATACAGATATAACGAAGAGTTGAAAGAGGGCTTAAAACAAGGGCAGGTGTTAAAGATCCCCAGGAAAAGCATGCTTGAGAAAATTTTGCAGACAGAAGAGCCTGAAGATAAATTCATATACTATGCTGTCAATGAAAATGACACATTATATAGTATTTCAAAAAAATTCGGCGTTCCCGTATCTGAAATAATAAATTATAATAATATACTCAGATGGGGGTTAAAAAAAGAGCAGATAATCAGGATTCCGAAGCCCGGTGTTCTATACATTGACAGTCTTCAGGTCATTAAAGATTCAATTGACGTGTATATGGAAAAATATGTAAATCCATTAAGTGAATACGAATGCGACACAATTGAAGGTCTTAAAGATACAATAAAAGTGGCCCTGCTCCTGCCCTTCTTCAGCAGGGAATTTGCGGAAGTAAAAAAGATGGAAAATGATACAACTATCATGGCAGACAGATATTACTATGAATCGTGCAGGAGAAAAACAGCGATAGGAAGCAGCTTTATTGAATTTTATGAGGGTGTGCTGCTGGCTGTTGACTCCCTGAAAAATTCAGTAAAGTCAATAGATATGCTTGTCAGGGATACGGAAAGAGATACGAACACAGTTAAAAAAATTATAGGGGAACTGGAAATCTTCATGCCCGATATTATTATAGGTCCCGCTTTTCCGGAAAATATCAGGCTGATTGCTGATTTTGCAAAGCAGCACAAGGTAGTTGTGGCATCTCCGCTATCTGCAAAGACCGATCTGATTGAAGACAACCCCTTTATTATGCAGGTTATGCCGTCGAGGCATACTGAGCTTAGCATGCTGGCTGACTATGTATCACAATACTATGACAAAAATATAATGCTTGTCCATAATGGAGACAGCAATTACCATAACGAGATTGACTATTTCAGGGAAAGGCTTTTCAGCAACTTTTATTCAGATTCAACTTACATGTATATGATTTACAAGGAGGTAATATTTAATGATTCGCTGAGTGACAATATTCTTCATGCGTTATCTGAAGATAAAGAGAATATTGTTTACGTTTCATCGTCTGACGAAGCATATGTTATGGATGCTGTAAACAGGTTGCGCAGGTACCAGAAAGATTACAGCATCAAAGTATTCGGCAATCCCGCGTGGCAGACATGGAACAATATAGATATCGAATACCTTCATAACCTGGAACTGAAGGTTTATGCACCTTTCTTTATAGATTACAGTGACAGGGATACCAGGCGCTTTATTGCCAAGTGCAGGAGCATTTACAAATATGAGCCGTATATAGTTACGGCCAAAGGTTACAATTACTGCTTTTTAGGCTATGATATTACCCTTTATACCCTTTCAGCTTTAAGAAATTACGGCAGATATTTCCCGCGCTGCATAGATTTCCTAAAAGTTAATATGCTGCTGTCGGATTATATATTTAAAAGAAGGGATACCGGAACCGGACTTGAGAACATATCAATCAGTATCATCAACTACAACAGCGATCTGACTATCAGCAAGGCTGATTTCCGGTAAGTTATCCACAAACTTGACGGCTAAAGGCCGTAAAGGAACACCAGGCACAAAAATGTTATTATAATAACCGCCAGGGATAAAGCCAGCCTGAAAGTAACAGTATTGACCCTCCTCATTTCACTGTTAAAATCAACAAGCTGCTTAATTCTTATCAATAATTTACCCAGTGCTGTTTTGCTCTTAACAATAAAATCGACAGCTCCCAGATGGACTGTCCTTATGGCGCTCTCAATATCTGCAGTTGATGATAAAAAGATAAATTTAGTTTTCGGGCTTACTGATTTTGCCTTAATTAATAAATCAATACCATCGGGTTTTTTATCGCCGTAATAAAGGTCGGTGACAACTATATCCGGCTCAAGCTCGATATATCGTAAACATTCTGAGGCATCGGTGAATGTAAGGACTTCATGAAACTCTGCTATATTAAGATAACGTACAGTCAGTTCCCGGAAAAGATTGTTATTGTCAACAACAAATATTACGGGTAATTTCTGGCTGTTCATTAAGGGTTCATGTATAAATATGCCGCAAAGTTATTAATATGTATTTTGATTATTATGATTTCAGGATGCCTGTTTGATGAACTTATGGTATATGTTTACCAAAGTCCGTTTTTCTGTTATATAAGACTGGCAGCCTGTTTATCGAGATACCATTCCAATCTGCCACCAACAGATTTGATATAGCTGGCTGGATATAATTTAGCGACAGGCTCTTTCTTTATTATCTCTTTCACTATTTGCTTTTTGCTTTCACCTGATACGATAAAAGTTATGCGGCGCGCATTAATGAGTACTTTGCCTGTAAGAGTAATTCTATTTTGCTTTGTCCGGGGGTGCACAGACGTCTCACAGAATTTATCCGAAAACAGTAATTTTAGCTGGTCAGGAAATATTGAGGCCACGTGTCCGTCTTCACCGAGACCCAGGAATATCCAGTCAAACGAAGGAAATTTATTTCTTATAGAGACATTTAATCTGAGATCATTTGAATATCTCAGGGCTTCATCAGAGGGCACATTCTCACCTTGTATTCTGTGTATGTTTTCTTCAGGTATATCAATTGCACGTAGAAATAATCTGTTTGCAGATCCGAAATTACTATCCTGGTGAACTGCAGGGACACATCTTTCGTCAACCCAGAAAAAATGCATCCTCTCCCAGTCTATTTTCTTCAGGCTTATTGAATTAAAGCTGGCGAGCCGCCTGTAAAAATACAATGGTGTCGTCCCTCCGCATATTGCAATAGTAATGCTCTTTTTTAACCGGGCCAGCTCGGTTGTGTATCTGCAAAAATCTTCCACAAGCTCTTCTGCCATTTCAGAAGCATTACTAAATATCTTAATACCCGGTTCCATTTTTTATAAATTTATCACAATTCACAATAATTACCATCTCCCGTAAGATTCTTACAGGGATAGCGCCATGCCATATTCTTACCCGCAATCAGTGTGTCGGCTTCCCTGGGGCCCCATGTACCTGCCGGATAACCATATAGCTGTATCCCGGGCCTTTCTCTCCATGCTTCCGACACAGGATCAACAAACTTCCATGCCTGCTCAATTGCATCTCCCCTTATAAATAGCGTTGAATCACCCTGCATACAATCCATCAGTAATCTCTGGTAAGCTTCAGGTATGTTATTATCTGCCAGGCTTGAATAATGAAAGTCCATATTAACGTCACGGACTATAAAACCGGCTCCCGGCACCTTAACCCCAAATTTCAACAATATTCCTTCATCAGGCTGTATCCTTATCACCAGTTGATTATCAGAATTACACAGGTCCTGGTTAAAACAAAAAAGCTTATGCGGAGTTGGCTTGAAATGAACCACAACCTCTGTTACCATTGTAGGCAGTCTTTTGCCTGTTCTTATATAGAAAGGTATGCCGCCCCATCTCCAGTTGTCAATATACAGTCTGAGGGCAACAAAAGTTTCTGTCCTTGAGTCGGCTGACACATTTTTCTCATCCCTGTATGCACGGACCTTCTGTCCGTTTACCAGAGACCCGGTATATTGTCCCCGTATGACATTGCTCTCTATGTCATTAATATCCATATAATGCAGTGACTGCAAAACCTTAAGTGTTTCATTCCTTATAGAGGCTGAATTTATCAATGTCGGGGGTTCCATGGCGATGATTGCAAGAAGCTGCAGCAGGTGATTCTGAACCATATCTCTCAGTGCTCCTGTATTATCATAGTAGCTGCCCCTGTTCTCAACACCAAGATGTTCGGCTGCGGTTATTTCAACATGATGAATGTAATTTCTGTTCCACAGCGGTTCAAAAATACCATTGGAAAAGCGTGTGACAAGCATATTCTGAACAGTCTCTTTACCCAGATAATGATCTATCCTGTAAATCTGTTCCTCGGAAAAATATTTTAACAGTTTTTTATTCAGGCTTGCGGCTGATTTTAAATCATAGCCAAAAGGTTTTTCGACGATAAGCCTCCTCCAGCCATTACTGCCCTCAGTCGTCAGTCCCTCCCTGAAAAGGCCCTCCGGCACAATTTCATACAAGGCGGGGGGCACAGCGAGGTAAAAGAGATAGTTACCTCCTGTATTATATGTTTTGTCAAGTTCATCCAGCTTTTTTTCAACAGGTTTATATTCGGCCGCACCTGTGGTATTTATTGATAGGTAGTGCAGCTTTTTTAAAAATTCATCAGAGCCGCGATTCTTGTTATAGCCGCTTACATATTTTTCAATACCTTCATGCATGCTTGCCCTGAACTGATTGTCATCCATGATTGTCCTGCCAATACCAAGAATAGCAATGTTTAAAGGCAGCAGTTTCTGCGCCGTAAGGCTGTAAAGGGCCGGCACCAGCTTGCGCCTTGTAAGATCGCCGGAAGCACCGAAGATTACAACAATATGCGGATCTGTAACTTTCATATTCAAAATTATAAACAATAACAGGTCACATAAGTTTATTTTATTTTCTTTTCACCTGTGGCATTTACGAAGAGTATATCTCCAACCTTATCATAGCCCAGAAACAAATTCTCATCATGCTTGACTTGCTCTTCCCTGAATCCAATGACTGTGAGGCCTGCATCACCTGACCTTGAATTGACCTGTGCCTTATAGCTTACATCTTCTTCTACTTTTATCAATTCAATATTCTGCGGAGATATGGGCAGGTGACCTGTATGAATTAACTCAATAAGGTCATTTCTTGTCTTACCCATATCCTTTTCCCTGCATACATCAATTATTTTAATCTTACCTTTTCGCCAGTCCGGGTGTCCAAGTATTATATAGCTCAACAGTATCATAAGGTTTGAATTCTCAAAGTCAATACCCCTAATCCATATATGTATGCCCTGCTTGTAATTTATCTGCCTTCTTGACGAGCCAAGCACACAAATATCGAGGTTACCTGCTTTTACCAGCGGTAAATTTTCAGCTATTTGTTTAAGATGGACAGGATTCTCCTTATCAAACTCGAATATTACCATGTTATTTGGCAGTCCTGATATACTGGGCAGCTGAATTGACTGTGCCACTGCAGATGTATAGGATGGCGAAATTATTGTGTCAAGGTATATATTGCTCTTTTCGTCAGTAGATTCTATTAACCTGTCAAGTATCTCAACTGATTTGTTATATGATGATGTGGAAAAATAGTCTTCAATGAGATGAATATATGTGCCGAACCCGTACTTATATGAAATCCAGTTAAGCAGTTTCAGTGCATTGTTCCTTTCAAAGGATGCGCTTGATATACAAATTGCTGAAGGCCTCCATTGCCCCTCTTTGGCCGTCTTTTTTGACTTCTGGACGAACACCTGTATTTTCCGGCTTATCTGAAATATTACACCCTGAAAAATGTTCTGCAGTCCTCCCCTGTCCTTGTGAAAATAACTAATTGTCATATAGATTAATCCCATTAATATAATTGCAGGCCATGCAAAGCTCATTCCCCCGTTACCGTCAGCTCCTTCGGGTTTTATTTTAAACATAATCCACAGGCACATGACGAATCCGACAAGTGAAATGTACCATCGTGATTTAAAGACAGGCCTGTAGGAAGGATCGGCGCCAAAATGGTATAAAAAGGAGATCAGGCATAATGATCCGTAGGTAACCATAAAGAACATTGTTATTATTTGTGCCACCGAATTAACATTTCCCAGGGCAACAAAGACCAGCGCAATAATACATGTAACTACAGTTGCGTTGAACGGTTCTTTTATCTCACCCCTGCCTTTGGACATGGCAGTATTAAATCTCTTCATGGGCAGCGACCTGTCCAGTCCGAGTGCCTGCAGAGTGCGGGGAGCAACCATCACCGAACCTATGGCGGACGATAATGTTGAAGCTGCAAGTCCCAAAGGTATCATCAGCTGTCCGAATAACGTAATCTCCCTCATGAAGCAGAGATTATTCTCATCAGTAATAGCACCAGGGGGTGCCGATATAGCCAGCTTATATATAACAAATACATATACGACCATACCCAGCAACGTTGCAGATATTGTTCCAATGGGAATGGACTTTCCGGGATTCCTGAGATCTCCTGAAAGTCCGACTCCTGCTGTCATTCCGGTAAAGGCAGGAAATATTATGGCAAATACCCTCATAAAGTTGCCGCCCTTGCGCATGGCGAATATGCTTCCACTGACTGCCGGCTGTGATGCACCATCAGCTGCCAGTCCGCACACATTATTACCAACTTTGCTCCCAAGGAAAAAAAGGACCAGTGACAATACGAGCAGAGCTACTATAACATAAAGGGTTTTAACACCCATGTTTGCGCCTTTTTTCAGGATGAGGAATGACAATGCCAGCATGGCAGGTATGCTTATAACCTGGCGGGGAGGTAAAACACCCAGCTTTGCATGGACAAAATTGAACAGGGGCTCAAAAGCTTCAGTAAAAGCTATAATGTAAAATGCAATACTTATAGCCTGCGAAAAATAAAGTGCTATACCTATTGTGGCCCCTATATTTAATCCGAATGAACGCGATATAATAAAATACTCTCCCCCACCCTCGACGCGCTGGTTGGTTGCTATTTCCGATATTGCCAGGGCAGTTGGAATAGTTATAGCATGACCTATGGCTATTATACCCAATACTCCAAGAAAACCGAGGCTTCCAACTGCAAATCCAAACCTGAGAAATAGTATTGCACCTAAAATTGTCGATACGGCGGTTAAGAATACAGGTGCTGTACCAAAGCTTCTTTTCTTTTCTTGTATATTTTCCATAAATAAGATTATTATCATCCAGACTCCAAAAGTAAAAAAAAAGAGGGACAGCGCCCATAAAAAAAGAGGGACAGCGCCCATATTTTTTAAAATATATGCTCTTTCCCCTCTTCTGATCAGCCGGGCGTCGCCCCAGGCGTCGCCCTTAGAAAATATGGACGCTTTCCCTCTTTTGTCCCTATTTCACCACTTCCCCGGTAATTACCAGCTGGGTATCGCCTTCACCTGCATTTGAACTTACGAATACTGTTTTTGTAAAATGCCCCGGATTTTTTGCGTTGTATCTGACAGATATCATTGCGCTTTTACCGGGCTGGACAGGTTCCTTCGGATAATTGGCTACAGTGCATCCGCAGGTTGCCCTTACTGAGTTAATGATCAAAGGGACAAGGCTTGTATTTTCAAATTCAAACTCCGCTGTTACCGGAATATCCTGCTTGATCTGACCGAAGTCATAAGTCGTTTCCTTCCAGTTAATGCTGGCTTTGGCATCACTGCTTTTATCGGGACCATCATATGGCAGAGCATAAAATGATATAATAAGACCCGTTAATAACAACATTAAATGTATTCTTCTTAATTTCATGGCATTAATGATTATTAAATTTATAAGTCTCATATTTAATTTTTCGTATTAAACATACTAATATTAACACATATTATACGTTAAAGAAATCATAAAAATTGTTAACAAAGTGTTAATGATGGATCGCAAATATTATGAAGAATTAAATTAGCGTTATGAAGAGAAATACAATAAGGCTGGCAATTATTCTCGGTATTATATCCATAACGGGCATAATTGTAATCCAGGTTTATCTGCTGCAAAAAAATTTCAGTATAAAAGAAAGGCAGTTAAACCAGTCAATACAGATAGCGCTTGAAAATGTGGCTGTAATGCTGAGCGAGTATAACAATGCTACACTGCCATATGACAATGTTGTTTACCAGTACTCTTCAAATTATTACCTGGTTAATGTAAATGATATAATAGATGCAGAGCTGCTTGAGCATTACCTGAAAAAGGAGCTGAAAAGGATAAACTTAAACATGGACTTTGAGTATGGCATTTATGATTGTCATACTGACAGGATGGTATACGGGAATTATGTGCAGATGACTGATAAACCTTCCAGGAAAAGCAAAAAGCCCCTTCCCAGGTACGATGAATATATATATTATTTCGGGGTTTATTTTCCTGGCAGGCAGAAATACATTCTGTCAGATTTCATAGCCTGGTATATTCTTACTGCCATTCTTCTGATTGTCATCCTGTTTTTCGGCTACACCCAGTTTATCATTATGAGGCAAAAGCAACTATCCGAGATCCAGAAAGATTTTATTGACAATCTCACCCATGAATTCAAGACTCCCATAACATCGCTGAAACTCTCTGCCGAAGTGCTTTCAGACAAGGATATCATCAATGAGCCGGCACGTATAGTCAAATATGCAGGTATCATAAATGAACAGAGCCAGAAACTGCTGAATCAGGTCGATAATATACTGCAGACAACAAATGCCGATATCATAAAAACCGGTCTGAAAAAGCAGAAAATCAATTTACACGAAGTCATTAAAGCGGTAACGGATAATTTCGATTTGCGGATAAGAAGCAGGAAAGGCCGGATTCTTCTGAAGCCCGGTGCAGTTAATCCCGTAATTAATGCCGACGAGAACCGCCTTATCAGCTTATTGCATAACCTTATCGACAATTCAATAAAATATGCTGTAAAAAAGCCCCGCATAGTTATTTCAACTATGAATGTAAAGAACAGGATTGAACTTGTTATAAGTGATAACGGACCGGGCATACCAAAGGAATACCATAAAAAGATATTTAAAAAGTTCTATCGCATTCCAACCGGGAATATATATAATGTAAAAGGGTTCGGACTGGGATTAAGCTATGTGAAAAGGATTGCATCGGTCCATAAATGGAAAATCAAAGTGGAAAGCAACAAGGGCGAAGGTACAACTTTCAGGATAATAATGCCGTCATTAAAAGGCTCCTGATAATTTATATGTATATGGCTGGTGAGCATGCAAAGATATTATATGTTGAAGATGATAAAACATTGAGTTTCATAACAAAAGAAAACCTTGAGAAGAAGGCTTATTCAATCAGTTTCTGCGAGGACGGGGAGCAGGATTTAAGAATATTAAAATCGCTGTGGGAAGAAGATGACTTTTTTCCGGGCCGCAGCATGGATGTTTTTATTTCAAGATTAAGTAAGTATTTGAAACCGGTTCCGAGCATGAAAATTGAAAATGGTCATGGTACGGGATTTATATTAAGGCATTATAAATAGCCAGAATTTTTATATAAGTTCTTAAATACTTCTGTAAATTTAATTAAATTCGGCATTGAAAATCCGGTGAGTTATGAAAATAGCGGTTAATACGAGATTACTCCTAAAAAACAAACTTGAAGGTATTGGTTTATTTACCTATCATACACTAAAGAAAATAACCGCTTCTCACCCTGAACACGAATTTATTTTCCTTTTTGACAGGAAGTACTCGGAAGAATTCATTTTCAGTGATAACATAACCCCTGTAGTAGTACATCCCCAGGCACGCCATCCGGTGCTGTGGTATCTCTTCTTTGACTGGGGTGTTACACATGCATTAAGAAAACATAAACCGGATCTTTTCCTATCACCTGACGGGTGGTTATCATTAAGAACAAAAGTAAAATCAATGCCTGTTATTCATGATTTGAATTTTTTTCATTATCCTGAATTTGTTCCATGGCATGTCAGAAAGTATTACTTTCATTTTTTTCCCCGATTTATCAGAAAGGCAAGCCGTATTGCCACTGTCTCAAATTTCACCAAGCAGGATATAATGTCAAGATTTAATATCGGCAGTGATATGATAGATGTTGTTTATAACGGTGTTGGCGAAGAACTCAGGCCCCTTGATAAGGAAGACCAAAACAAGGTGAGGCTGGAGTTTTCCGATGGATGTCCTTACTTTCTCTTTATCGGCCTTATTCATCCCCGTAAGAACCTGGCAAATCTTATAAAGGCATTTGATGGTTTTAAGCAGGCAGTGAACAGCAATGTCAAATTTCTTGTTGTTGGTTCCAAAAAATGGTGGACACCCGAGCTGCAGACAACCTACGAGAATGCTAAATTTAAAGATGAAATTTTTTTTACGGGAAGGGTTAGTTACAAGAATCTGAGGTTAATCACTGCATCTGCGCTGGCACTTGTTTATGCTTCTTTTTTCGAGGGCTTTGGCATCCCCCTGCTTGAAGCCATGTATTGCGACGTGCCCATAATTACATCCAGGGTATCATCAATGCCCGAGGTAGGAGGTAATGCGGCCCTTTACGTAGAGCCTGCTTCTGTGGAGTCAATTAAGGAGGCTATGCTTAGAATTTTCTGCGACATTAACCTTAGGGATAAACTTATAACCAGGGCAAAAAAGCAAAGGGAGCAATATACCTGGGAAAAAACAGCAAACCTGTTATGGGAAAGCATCAACAAATGTGCCGCAGGCTGATATAGTTGGAATCCGGTTACTTACAAAAACAGGGGAAGTGCTGCTGCTATAGCCTGTAAGTATATCCTATGCCGAGAATATAATTAGTAGCAGGATTCTTCACCGATAACTCCTTCTCGATCATATAATATATCTTTATCCTGTTTGCCCTGTTTATAGAATAGTTTAGTCCGGGTGCGACTCTTATTTTGTCAAGTTCGTTGCCATCGGGATTATTAAGCTGGTAATATATTTCACACCATATTTCAGGCTTCAGAGGGCTGCGGTAAATATCATAGGCGAGGCATATTTTGTTCCTGCTGTGCTTTTCCGGCTTATATCCCAGTTCACTCGACTTTATGTTCTTGTAACGGGACTGGTAGCGGGTTCTGATCGAATATTCCCATCTGCGGATATTGTTTTCATACTCCAGGTCTATATAATATTTATGCATATTGCTGTAAACCCCCTCGGGCTCATATTTTCTAATATATCTATAGTTACCGGCCAGTGTAAAATCATTCCAGAAATTATACGAAATACCGGCATCCGTAAAGTACATATCAATCTCAGTAGCATTATCCTTCAGCCTTATCTCCTCCTCTATTTTAAAAGATATTTTTTTTGTAATACTTATGTCAAGACCAACGCCGGACCAGAGCTGAAAATCATCAGTCTGGGCAAAACCCGGATTATACAGAAAAGTGATAATAAAAAAAAGGAGTACTAACCTGGATGTTACAAGATTATAGGGCTTTTTATAAAATCCCATCGTCAGTGTCATTATTATCCGTATAACTATCCTGCTCATCAGATATATTAACCTGGTTAGTGGGTTCGAAGTAATAAATCGTGAGCCTTGCAACGTCACGCAGAAAGTCAACTCTTCCAACTTCCACCCTGTTTATTTTTAAGCCTGTTCTTTTTTCAAGGTCTTTAAGCAGCATCTGGTAGTTTTCCGGTTTTATAAGATCAATCTTTTCATACATAATTGCCTTTCGTGATTCATGCTTTAGCAGCCATAGCTTTTCAAGGCTGAATGTAACGACAATTATGATTAAATTTGTGAATAGCAGCTCTACATAACTTACCTTCTTGTTGGCCAGTGCATTTATTACAGATATACATATTACAATAAAAAGATAGGTCATTTCCTTGATTGGTATCTGGCTGGTGCGGTACCTCAGTATCCCGAATATGGCAAACAATCCGAGTGCCAGTCCCAGCTGCAGCTTTACATTTTCAAGCAGGAAGCATAATAAAAATATCGCTGTGCCAAGCAGAATGTATGTAAAAAGGTAATCTTTCCTTTTTGCTACCGGATAATATAATAATCTTATAAGTATAAGAAGAATTACCAGGTTAAAGGAGAATCTGAGAAGCAGCTGCAGGAAATCAGGTATATCAACAATGTTTATTCCAAATAATTCCGAACCAATTTTGGTTTTCATACTGAATAATCCAAGTTCCATTTTAGGCTTAATTTATATTTATTTATACTAGCGGTGAATATTTTCTATAAATCTTAACTTTCTCTTGAACTGGTTCTTTTTCAAATCACTATACAGCAATGCGGCCCCTATGCAATACTTGCTCATACCTGACGGCCTGATATGTTCCGATCTTAATATTGCTACGAATTCCGATTTTTTTACAAGTCCTTCTTTCTTGACCTCACATATTGCAAGGTTGGGCAGATCATGAGTCTTCTTAATTCCGGACAGGTTGCTAGTATATGTTAAATTAAAATCAAGAGTTATTCTTTCTTTAGCGGTCTTGTGTGCCAGTGTTATTCGGTGAAATCTATTTTGTAATACCGGTATAAGTTCGTTGGATTTGTATGGCGAATTGCTTTCAATAAAATTACCTGATATCGTATTCAAATTTGTACTGAAATTGTTCCTGATGCGCTTTTTTATTGTCCTGTCCTTGTTTGATTTGAATTTTATTTCCAGAAATGCAATATCCGAAACATCATAATTCCTGCATCTTATTTTGTACCTGTTAAGTTTACCATTATGATGGTTCAGATACATTTCATAGTCATAGGTATCATAATACTGATTGCTGTATGGATGGATACGTTCATTGTTTACCTCAAGCACCCTGTAGTTATGCAGCGCCTTTTTAAGTATAATATTTAATTTGTCAATCCTGAATACATACTTTGTGTCTGTCCTGTTCATCAGCTCAACCTTTGAGATCTCATCCAGGTTTATCCGGTCGAATTTCTCAATTATGGAAATTATTTCATCCGGAATTTTCATATTGTTCTCTGTTCTGTATGTTTCTTTCATAAATAGACTAATAAACCTGCAAATATATACCTTTTTATATAAAATTCCATTGAATTATTGCAGTATACTCAATCTCCCTGGCAAATGTTACATCCCGGTTTACAAATAACTGTAATCCGCTAAAACATTCTTTGCTGTTACATTACTATGTTACAATTATTTTTATAATTTGTTACATTTTTAATAAATTATTTTGATTAAAGTCTTTTCTCTTTATTTGTATAATTATTAACAGCAGGGTATATTTGTTCGTTACACCAGCTTAAATTGCAAAATAAATGGTTGAGATAAAATACAAGATTCTTCTTGTTGATGATGAACCTGATATTCTGGAGTTTCTGGGCTACAATTTAAAAGCTGAGGGTTACAAGGTATATAAAACTGATAACGGGAAAGATGCAATCAAGATAGCAAAGAAGAGTAAACCTCACCTTATACTGCTTGACGTTATGATGCCTGGCATGGACGGGATTGAGACATGCAGGCGTCTCAGAAAAATCAGCAGTCTCAGCTATACAATAATAGCTTTCCTTACAGCCCGGGGAGAAGACTATTCGCAAATTGCCGGATTCGAAGCAGGCGGAGACGATTATATAAACAAACCCGTAAAGCCAAAAGTGTTAATCAGCAGGATCAAGGCATTACTGAAAAGATACAATACACCTGACTATTATAAACTTCCTGAAAGCTCGGGTGGCATGATAAAAACAGGTGATATTAAAATCGACCGTGAAAAATTTGTAGTATATAAAAAGAATAAAGAACTGATATTGCCAAAAAAGGAATTTGAGATCTTATTGTTCTTATGCTCAAAGCCGGGGAAGGTATTCAGCAGGGAAGAGATCTTTCAGCTTGTCTGGGGAGATGGCGTCATTGTAGGTGACCGTACCATTGATGTACATATCAGAAAACTAAGGGAAAAAATAGGGGACAAGCATATAAAGACAGTAAAAGGTGTGGGATACAAATTTAAAGAATAAAACGGCACTGATCATGGACACCATTACCCTTAATCCGGATATAGACTTCATAAAGCACACAAAATTAGCCAGCGGCTCATCTTTGAAGCAGTGTGTGCAGTGTGGTGAGTGCACTGCTGTCTGCTCACTTTCACCTGTACACAAACCCTTTCCCAGGAAAGAAATGATGTGGGCTGCATGGGGCTTAAGAGACAAGCTAACAGGGAATCCTGACATATGGCTATGCCACCAGTGCGGTGATTGTTCAGCCCATTGTCCCCGTGGAGTAAATCCTGCAGATGTTCTTTCGGCTTTAAGACAAATGAACTATATGCATTACGCAAGGCCTAAATTCCTTGCGCGCATACTTAATAAACCTTCATACCTTCCTCTTGCCGTTGCCATACCTTTTATAATAATTCTTTTAATAATATACAGCGCCGGCACATTGAGCATCCCAGAGGGACCGGTATTATATTCAAAGTTCTTTCCCCATGCCTGGCTGAACAGCTCATTTTTTTTAATAACCCTGATAATTGCGGGTTTCACCGTGTGGGGCATAAGAAAATTCTGGAGCGACATGAAGAGAAATTATCCGTTGAGAAGGAAGGCGGGAATACTTACCAGCTTAAAAGAAGTGATAAGCGAAATAATCGTTCACCGCAATTTCAATAAATGCTCAACACAGAAAACAAGAGGAGTAAGCCACCTGCTGGTATTTTACGGATTTATACTGCTCCTTGCAGTCACTGCCGGCGCTATAGTTGCTGTAATCACAGGCAACTACCCCCTGCCGTTCTTCAGTCCCCTTAAGATAACGGGTAACATTGCAGCCCTTATGATGTTTTCAGGATTAAGTATAATGATATATCAGAGGCTTTTTAACAAAAAAAAATATGGCAATACCAATTATTCTGACTGGTTGCTGCTTGTTGTTCTTATGCTGCTGACAATTTCGGGAGTAGTGCTCGAGGTAGCGAGATATCAAAACTGGCACCTGGCATACCATATATATTTTTTGCACCTGATACTTGTTTGGTTTCTCATATTTTATGCCCCCTATATTAAATTCGGACATTTTATTTACAGGACGGTTGCACTTGTGTATGCCCGGTCAAGGGGCAGGATCATAAGCTAAAGGTACTGATATGATATGAATAAAAGAGTTGTTATAGGTTTATCGGGTGGGGTTGATTCAAGCGTTGCAGCATATCTTCTTAAAAATCAGGGATATGAGGTTATTGCTCTCTTTATGATCAACTGGCATGATACAACGGGCACATTGTCGGGTGATTGCCCGTGGAAGGATGATCTGGTATTTGCCGGGCTGACTGCAAAAAAGCTTGGCATACCTCTTCACACTATTGATTTCAGTGAGCAATACAGGCAGCGTGTTGTGGATTATATGTTTTCATCATATGAAAAGGGATATACACCCAATCCGGATGTTATGTGCAACAGGGAGATAAAGTTTGATTTGTTCCTGAAGGCAGCACTGGATCTTAAAGCCGACTATATAGCAACAGGACATTATTGTAAAAAAGAAGAGCTGGTGAAAAATGGCAGGACAATTTACAGGCTGCTGGCCGGCGACGACAAAAACAAGGAGCAGAGTTATTTTCTTTGCCAGCTTTCACAGGAACAGCTTAAAATGGCTTTGTTTCCTGTCGGAGGCTTAACCAAAAAAGAAGTCCGTGATATTGCCAGGGATCAGAAGCTGTCTACGGCAGAAAGAAAGGACTCCCAGGGTATATGTTTTGTCGGGAAGGTGGATCTCCCCGCTTTCCTTCAGCAAAAGCTGGCTTCAAGGAAAGGTTCTGTTATAGAGATACCTGACAGCCTTCCTGCATATGACCATTATAAAAAAGTCCTGGAAAATGAGGATCGTTCAGTAGTGCATTTGCGGGCATTATCAGGCAAATTCGGCTATTCTGCCTCCGACGGTGTACTTGTCGGCACACATGAGGGAGCACATTTTTTTACAATAGGACAGAACAAGGGATTGAATATAGGCGGACGGCCCTTGCAATCCTTTGTGATAGGCACAGACATTAAAAATAATATAATATACACCGGACAGGGGCAGGACCATCCGGGACTATACCGTAAAGGTTTATTTATTCCAGACGATGACATTCACTGGGTAAGGGAAGATCTAAAACTGCTGCCGGGCGAATCAGGGGATTATCATAACAGGATCAGGTACAGGCAGCCATTACAGAGAGGTACCCTTTATATGGAGAAAGACGGGCTCTATATTATCTTTGATAAGCTCCAGAGAGGCATTACAAGCGGGCAGTTTGCAGTGTGGTATAAAGGCAATGAGCTGTTGGGTTCGGGAGTTATATATTAA
>CAZHQW010000057.1:0-20111 GCA_964534745.1 uncultured Bacteroidales bacterium | reverse complement strand
GTCTCTGCGGTTTTTGTAAATAATATAGTCCTTACCAAGTTCCTTGGTATTTGTCCCTTTATTGGAGTATCAAACAAGGTTGACACAGCCCTGGGCATGGCAGGGGCCGTTACATTTGTCATGGTCATAGCAACAACGGTAACTTACCTAATACAGCATTACATTCTCGCACGCATAGAGTTTATGCAGACCATAACATTTATCCTTGTCATTGCAGCGCTTGTCCAGCTCGTTGAAATAATCCTGAAAAAAGTTAGTCCCGCTTTATACCAGGCTCTCGGCATCTTCCTGCCTCTTATCACAACAAATTGCGCTATCCTTGGTGTAGCAATTCTTGCTGTCCAGAAAAACTATAACCTGGCGGAGAGTGTATTTTTTGCAGTGGGAAATGCCCTGGGATTCGGATTGGCACTGATAACGTTCTCAGGCATAAGGGAACAGCTTGAACTGGTGGATGTACCCGAGGGCATGAAAGGGGTACCGATAGCATTTATAATTGCAGGGCTTATGGCTATGGCTTTCGCAGGATTTACAGGCATTGTATGAGAGAGTGACAGCGCCTATATTTAAAATAAAGGCGCTGTCACTATTTCTTAGAAGAATAATATCAGGTAGACATGTGAGTCGACTTCATTATCCAGAGACAGGTCACTCCCGCTGGGTGTTTTATCCTTAACCACGTCTTTTTCCAGCGCACCGGCCACCCAGGATTCGGTTTTTTGCTTTGATGCTCCCCTTCTGGATATCATCAGCCTTATGGCAAGCTCGCCTCCAATAGCCATTTTCGGGGCGAAGAAATATTCGGCACCAATAAATCCCCTTCCTCCGATACCATAGGTCGGAGCATTTTTATAATATACAGGCCTGGTACCTGTAGCCCCGAACAGACCTGTTGTCGGTGTCGGGTAGGTTGCCGAAAAATCATTCACATACATATACCTGTAATTGGGGGAAGCTTCAGAACCCCTGGTTACAGAAAGCATTCCTTCCAGTCCGTATAATCCCTGAAGCCTCGTTTTGCCTCTCCTCTTCTCTATACCCAGTCCGACATCAAAATTAATATTGGAGGCTATACGTGTATCATATAGTGTTTCAGTAATATCCAGGTCATTCTGCACAGCAAACTTCTCGGTACTTGCAACATAGCTTATCCTGAATTTTGCACGCAATGCTGTTTTATCGCTTGTAAAATATTTCAGATAAATAACTGTCCCCCCTTCGGGCGGCTGAATATGAAGCATGCTGCTAAAGGTTGTGCCACTATTGATCTTCACCAGGTTTCCGACAAAATCCAGAAATGGTATAGCATCAATTCCAAGTCCCACATCGCCCTTTTCAGGCAGAATATTATTACCGTGTTTTGATAATAAGGGCTCGCTTGTAGCCTCCTCATCATTCAGATCAAAAAATTGTCCATTTGCAACTATTGTAAATGAACACAAAGCAAAGAAATAAAGTATAAATTTCCTCATAGTTTTAAGATTTAGTCAGGTTTTGGTTTATTATAATTTCGGATTCAATTTACAAAAAAAAACCAAACACACAAAGCTACTCCTTTATATCCATCATTTTTAACAGAAAGGAATATTCCAGGGCTGTCTCCCTGTATTGCCTGAACCTGCCTGTAGCACCGCTATGGCCCATATCCATATTAGTATATAGAAGCAACAGATTATTATCTTTTTTAACCTCCCTCAGCTTGGCCACCCATTTTGCAGGTTCCCAGTACTGCACCTGCGAGTCATTCAATCCGCTTATAACAAGCATCGCCGGGTAATTAACCGGACTGACATTATCATAGGGTGAATAAGACAGCATGTATTCATAATACGCTTCCTCGTTAGGATTTCCCCACTCATCGTATTCAAAAGTAGTGAGCGGAATACTTTCATCAAGCATGGTAGTGACAATATCAACAAAAGGTACGTCTGCAATGACACCTTTATAAAGTTCGGGTTTCATATTTATTACTGCCCCTATCAGTAGTCCCCCGGCACTTCGCCCTTCAGCAAATAACATGCCTGTATCGGTATAATTTTCCCTTATAAGGTATTCGGCGCAGTTATTGAAATCAGTAAAAGTATTTTTCTTTTTCAGCAATTTACCATCCTCATACCACCTCCTTCCCATTATTTGTCCGCCCCTGACATGTGCTATTGCATAAATAAATCCCCGATCAAGAAGACTCAGCCTTACAGAACTGAAAACAGGATCAACAGTATACCCGTATGCACCATAGCCGCGGAGCAACAACGGGTTTCTGCCGTCTTTCGCCAGTCCCCTCCTGTAGACAAGGGAAATGGGGATCAGCGTTCCGTCATCGGCCGGTGCAAATAATCTCTCGGACATATAATCTTCAGGCCTGAAATCTCCTACAACCTCCTGCCTCTTCATAAGCTTTTTTCCCCTGGTGTCCATATTATAATCGAAAATTGAATTCGGAGTAGTAAAGGATGAATATCCAAATCGTAATATCCCGGTATTAAATTCAGGATTTACAGATATCCATGCAGTATAAGCCTGTTCTTCAAGATCGATATAATGCTCATCTTTATTATTCATATTTATAATCCTCAACTGGGTGAGTCCCCTTACTCTCTCATCAACTACAAGGTAATCCTTAAAGACTTCGAAGTTTTCAATCAGCACGTCATCCCTTTGAGGGATAACCTCTTTCCAGTTTTCTTTTCCTGTTTTATCTGCCGGTGTCTCCATCAACCTGAAATTTATTGCATCCAGGTTGGTCCTTATATAAAACTTATTTTCATAGTGGTCAATGTCATATTCAAGTTTTTTCTCCCTCGGGTGGAACAATTTAAAATCCGATTCGGGCCTGTCGGCGTCAGCAAACCGGTACTCATCTGAGAGAGTGCTGGACAAAGATATCACTATATATTTCCTCGACTTTGTCTTATATACATCTGCATTATAGGTATCATCTCCTTCTTCATAAACTGTCCTGTCAGCTGACTGATCTGAACCCAGCCTGTGCCTGAGGACCTTGTATGATCTGAGTGTCTGCAAATCTTTTAAAGTATAAAATACTGTTTTATTATCATTCGACCATGCTGCTGTTCCTGCTGTGTTTGTTAACCTGTCATCCAGAATTCTGCCTGTCGACAGGTCCTTGAAACATATTGTGTAAAGTCGCCTGCCAAAGGTATCCACACCAAAGGCCAGCATGTTATTATCAAGGCTTACCGTAAATCCGGCCACATGATAATATTCATGTCCTGCTGCCATTTCATTGACATCCAGCAAAACCTCCTCCGCGCCTTCAATATTTCCTTTCCTCCGGCAATAAACCGGGTATTCTTTGCCATCCTCATATCTGGTATAGTAATAGTATCCGTTTTCAAAGTACGGCACTGACATATCGGTTTGTTTAATTCTCCCCACTATCTCTTTATATATTTTTTCCTGGAGTTTCCTGGTATCCCTCATAATATAATCCGTATATCTGTTTTCAGCCTTCAGGTACTTCAAGACTTTCGGATTATCTCTTTCATTAAGCCAGAAGTAGTTGTCAGTCCTGATTTGACTCTGAAAAACAAGCTCTTTTTTGATTTTCTCTGCCACAGGTGCTTTCATATTATTCGTTCTGTTGTGATTATTACACGTCTGCAGGATAAAAGCCAAACAAACAGGAACTATAACCTTATATGTTACTGTTACTTTCATCTTATTCATTTATGCAAAATTAAATTAATGCAGTAACCTTATCAATAAACCTGCATAATCAGTTAAAGCTAAATTAATTATAAATCTCAAGCAAAAGGCATTAAATGTGCTATTTGTCATCGTCAGTTCCTTTCATTGAAAGCTGTATTCTCTTCCTTTCAGTATCTACCTCAAGCACCTTTACCCTGACATACTGGTTAAGGCTGACTACCTCGGCAGGATTGCCAACGTACCTGTCAGCAATCTGGGATATATGCACCAGTCCGTCCTGTTTAATCCCTATATCCACAAAAGCTCCAAAATTGGTTATATTGGTAATTATGCCGGGTAAAATCATTCCGGGCTTTAAATCGTCAATAGAATATATATCACGGGCAAATTCAAAAATCTTTATTTTATTCCTGGGATCTCTACCCGGTTTCGCTATTTCATTTATTATATCTGTCAGCGTCGGTATTCCTGTATTATTATCAACATACCTGTCAATATCAATATTTTTTATATGATCACTGCATGCTGTCAATTGCTGCAGGGAGATCCCCATATCTGAGGCCATCTTATTTACCACGTAATAACTCTCAGGATGTATAGCTGTGCTATCGAGCGCATTTGTTCCGTTCATTATTCTTAAAAATCCGGCACATTGCTGAAAAGCTCTCTCTCCCATACGAGGTATCTTTTTCAGCTCCTCTCTTGTTGTAAAGGGTCCGTTATTCGTACGATAATCAATAATATTCTGTGCAAGCCTGGGCCCCAGACCCGAAACATAGGTAAGTAAATACTTACTGGCAGTGTTCAGATTTACTCCTACTTTGTTAACACAGCTTTCCACAACCTGGTCAAGGCTTTCCCTGAGCCATGCCTGATCAACGTCATGCTGGTACTGGCCCACTCCTATAGACTTTGGATCAATCTTTACCAGCTCGGCCAGCGGATCCATCAACCTTCTGCCGATAGACACCGCACCCCTTACTGTAACATCGTAAGCCGGCAGTTCCTCTCTTCCTACCTTTGATGCCGAATATATTGATGCCCCGGCCTCATTAACAACAAATACCTGCAGATCCCTGTCAAATTTCAGTCTTTTAACAAAACTCTCTGTTTCACGTCCTGCCGTGCCATTGCCAATTGATATGGCTTCAATACGGTACTGGCTGACAAGAGTGATTATTTTCTTTGCTGCCTGCCTTGTTTCCTTCTGGGGAGCATGAGGATAAATTGTTTCATTATGCAGCAGGTTTCCCTGTCCGTCCAGGCATACAACTTTACATCCCGTGCGATAACCGGGATCAACAGCCAGTACTCTTTTCTCACCCAGGGGAGAGGCCATCAATAACTGTTTCAGGTTGCCGGCAAACACCTTTATTGCTTCCCTGTCAGCTTTGGATTTTGAACTTGCCCTGAATTCATTTTCAATTGACGGAGCCAGCAGTCTCCTGTATGAGTCCAGCACGGCCATTCTCACCTGTTCCGAGATATCTGAGGAATCCCTTACAAAAAGCTTCATCAGCATATCAATCGCCTTATCCTCTTCAGGCCTGACCGTCAGCTTCAGAAATCCCTCATCCTCGGCACGCCTCAGGGCCAGCAACCTGTGTGATGCGCACCTTTCCAGTGGTTCGCTATAGTCATAGTAATCTCTGTACTTTATGGCTTCCTGCTCCTTGCCTTTAATAACTGCTGCCGAGATCAGGGCCTCCTTTCTGAAAATACCCCGTACAGCCTCCCTTGCCTTCCTGTCCTCATTAATCCATTCTGCTATTATATCCCTTGCCCCCTGCAAAGCATCGTCAGCAGAAAGGACCTTATCATTAATAAACTGACCGGCCCTGTCATAAAAATGCACATCTTTCTGTTCAAAGATAATAACTGCCAGAGGTTCCAGCCCCTTCTTCCTGGCTTCCGAAGCACGGGTCTTCTTCCCTGGTTTATATGGAAGGTACAGATCTTCAAGCTCAGTCATAGTAGTGGCCTTCTCGATATTATCCCTGAGCTGTTCCGTTAGTTTACCCTGTTCATCGATTGACCTTATAATAGTCTCTCTCCTTTTGTCGATCTCCACCAATTTATTCAACTGTTCCTGAACAGCCAAAATTTGCACCTCGTCCAGTCCGCCCGTTGCTTCCTTTCTGTACCTGCTTATAAAAGGTATAGTCGCCCCTTCCTGCAGAAGCCTTATTGTGCTGGCAACCTGTCCGGCCTCTACAGACAAACTGCCTGAAATTATTTTAATATATTTTTCTTTCATACGTTATAAAATCTTAACTCGAATTCTATCATTACGGGTAGCTTGATACCAATGATTATTATTTGCGCAAAAAGCCGAAATAAACCAGCCCTTCCTTTATGAAGTACAGGCAAAACAATAACAGTATAACTGCAAGGATTCTCATTACTATTATATACACATTGCTTTTAACCAGCCCCTTTGACCTGTCGACAAGCAGGGCAACAATGATTTTTGAACCTACCAGAAACAAATAGAAGGACATTACAAAAAGCAAAGGTAATATCACATTTTCGCCGTACCCCTTTGCTATCGTTGGGGCTCCTATTGTCATCCAGAACAGGTAGGGATTCGGATTAAGGAAGTTTGTTATTATCCCTTTGCCAAGTGAGCTTGATTTCGGCTTTTTTAAATCGGGATCAAAATTTTTAATCCTTATATTCTCGAATGCGAGGTACGCAAGGAACACTGATCCCAGCAATGAAATAGTGCCGAGAATAAAGCTGTAATCTGCGATAATCTGTAGCACAAGTATTGCAATAAGGACAATGGGCAGGTCTGTGATAAGGGGGACGCATGCAACCATGATACCGGACTTTCTGTTATGTTTCATTGTCTCTGATATAAGCAGCACAAGCAGGGGTCCCGGCGATAACCCGGCTGTCAGTCCCATTGTTATTCCGAGTATAATGTAGGTTATCATTTTAATTATTATAGAGCCATGGATAACTTATTGTATATTTCATGGCAGACCCAGGCATCGGTTGCTGCATATTCAAGCTGTGTTTGTTTCAGCGCCCTGCTTTCCCAGTTTGAAGTCTGCTGGCCCTTGATTATTCTCAGTCCGAGTACATTGGCAGCAAGCTTTCTCAATCCTTTGTCTTTAATGCCAAACTGTTCTACAAAATTCTGAAGATCAACAAATCCGCCCGGCTTAAAGGATTTTATCTTCTGCAGTGAAGCCAAATCATGTTTCAGGGCAACACCCGATTTGATTATATCTTTGTTCTCAAATATGTCAACCAGAAAATCGGGAATCCCCATAATGTTAATCCTGAAAAGAAAAGCATAATCAGAAGTGGCCAGTTGTATGAGGGCTGTTTTGTTTGTTTTTCCTTTTCTGAAGGACGGCTTCGTTTCTGTGTCAAAGCCAAAAACCCTTATATTTTTTACTATCGGTTTTATCTCCGCCAGTCCCTGGAACGATTCTATTATATAAATTTTCCCTCTGAATTTCCCTGCCGGCAGCACCTGGATATGTTCTTTGGTGATGGATGGATAAAAATCAAATTCGTTCTTCATATCACTATTTCTTTATCTGCTGCTTACTATTTGATTTGCATAGACATACCTGTTCAGATATTTCTTTTTTTCCATATGAGCCTGTTGTTTTCATCATATGCAATATACATATTATCAAGCAACCATTGGATAACACGGACTATTTTATCTTCTTTAACCGGTATCTTGTCAATAAGTTCATCCAGCGTGGCCGGTTCAAGGTTTATTATTGATTTGATCTCATCACGTACAAGATCGAATTCACTCCTGTTTAGCTCAGCCTCATCCTGGTGTCTGCATACATCGCACTGTCCGCATCTTTCGGAATTCTTCTCTCCGAAATATTCAAGCAGCACCTGGCTTCTGCATTTGTTACCCTTTGATGTATAATTCAAAACTGCGTTTAGCCGTCCGGTATATCTTTCCTTCCTTTTTTTGTAATTGTCCGCTGAAATTAGCAGAGCCCTTTCATCAAGCCTTTCTTCTGTATAAATTATCAGCGGTGTTTTTTTCTGCGCAATATACGTTATTACTTTCAGTTTACTAAGCTTAACCAGATACTGGTATATTACTTCAATATTAACACCGGCCCTTTTTGCCAGGGACAGCTCGTCAATAGCAACAAATTCTGTAAAAATGCCCGTATATGAACGGAGAAGCAGCTTAATAAAAGCATCAAAGCCTGCATTGGCCACCTGGAATTTATACAGATCATCGCGTGCAAGGAGGAACTTAACTTTGGACGGATTGTCGAGCTCATCAGTAAGTTCTATATAACCTTCACGTTCAAGGATTTTAAGGCTGCTGTATGTTGCGCTGAGGTTAAATTTATAGGTTGATGCAAAATCACCGATATTAAAATCATACGAGAGGTTCTTTCCGCCGCCTGTGGGTACCCTGAGGTAGTTCCCCAGAGCGTTGTAGATCTTTTTTATAATGGTGATCTCAGGAAAATTTGCCTTAACTCTTTGTTTCACTGACAGATTATCGGAAGAATTGTAAAGCAGCACGGCATATGCTTTTTGTCCGTCCCTGCCTGCGCGTCCTGCCTCCTGGAAATACGATTCCAGCGAATCGGGCAGATCGGCATGAATGACAAACCTTACGTCATGTTTATCGATGCCCATGCCAAAAGCATTGGTAGCCACAATAACCCTGATTTTCCCGCCGGTCCATTCCTGCTGCCTTTGTGCACGCAGCTGATGCCTGATGCCTGCATTGTAGTAGCTGGAAGAAATATCATTTTTTGCCAGCATCGATGCTATATCCCTCGATTTTTTCCTGGTTCTGACATAGACAATGCCACTGCCTTTGATTTTGGCAGCAATCTTTATTATATCTTTAAATTTGTCTTCCGAATTCTTTACAGTATATATCAGGTTTCCTCTGAAAAAACTGGCCCTCATCACATTCTTCCTGGCGAAACCCAGTTTTTCCTGTATATCATCAACTACCTCGCTTGTAGCCGTTGCAGTGAGGGCGAGCAAAGGTATGCCCGGTACCAGTCCCCTCAGTGAGGCTATCTTTAAATATGAAGGTCTGAAATCATAACCCCATTGTGATATGCAATGAGCTTCATCGACAGTAATAATGTTGACATTCATCTGGGGCACCCTGGTTTTAAATATCTCTGTCCCCAGACGTTCGGGGGAAAGGTAAAGAAACTTATAATCGCCATACAGGCAATTATTCAATGCTATATCAATTTCTTCATGTGTCATCCCCGAATATATTGCCTGTGCTTTTATTCCTTTTTTCTGCAATGTCTCTACCTGGTCTTTCATCAAGGCTATTAAGGGAGTAATTACGAGGCAGATTCCTTTCATATAAAGGGCAGGAACCTGGAACGTAAGGGACTTCCCCCCGCCTGTGGGCATCAGCCCCAGGGTATCATTGCCTTTAATAACCGACATAATAATATCTTCCTGCAGAGGCCTGAAGCTGTCAAAACCCCAGAATTTCTTTAATATTTGATGTATCTCATCCATCGGCATCCCAATATCTGTTAAAAAAGTAATTTTTTAAAGGACCCTGAGTTTTTATTGAATTTTGGAAATTAATATTCTATTAAATTTTTGTATTTTCGCAGCATTTAAAATTAAATAAATATAGTCAATATGTCATTTTTATCGGATAAAATAATATCGGAAGGACTCACATTCGATGATGTGCTTATTGTTCCTGCCTATTCTGAGGTTCTTCCCAAGCAGGTTGATCTAAAGACCAGCTTTTCCAGAAATATAGTTCTTAATACACCTATAGTATCTGCAGCAATGGATACCGTTACAGAGGCGAATCTCGCCATAGCAATAGCAAGGGAGGGAGGCATAGGTATTATTCATAAAAATATGAGTATCGAGGAGCAGGCAAAACAGGTGAAAGTTGTTAAGCGTGCAGAAAACGGAATGATTTATGATCCCATAACCATTAATAAGGAAGCGACTGTTGCCGATGCCATAGAATATATGAGAGAATTCAGGATTGGCGGCATCCCTGTTGTAAGTGCCGATCATAAGCTTATAGGTATTGTTACCAACCGCGATTTGCGCTTTCAACAGAACCTGAACAAGCCCATAAGTGAGGTAATGACTTCAGAGAATATCATAACCACCAACCAGGAGATAAACCTGGAGGAGGCAGCTAATATATTGCAGCAATACAGGATTGAAAAGCTGCCTGTTGTAGATGAGGATTATAAGTTAATCGGACTCATAACCTATAAGGACATAACAAAAGCCAAGGACAGGCCCTATGCCTGCAAGGACAGGAAGGGCAGGCTGAAGGTCGCGGCAGCAGTGGGCACAACCAAAGATAATTTCGAAAGGATCGAAGCCCTGGTTAATGCGGATGTAGATGCTATTGTCATTGACACAGCCCACGGACATTCACTGAATGTTATCAGAATGTTAAAAGATGTTAAAAAGAAATACAGGGACATAGATATAATAGTAGGAAATATTGGCACCGGTGAAGCTGCCTTAAGTCTTGCAGAAGCCGGAGCCGACGGTGTTAAGGTTGGCATAGGTCCGGGCTCAATATGTACTACACGTATCATCGCAGGCATAGGTGTCCCCCAGCTATCTGCAATATTTAGCGTAGCAGATGCGTTAAAGGATAAAAACATTCCTGTTATTGCTGACGGCGGCATTCGCTATTCCGGTGATATTGTTAAAGCCATTGCCGCAGGTGCCAGCTCAGTTATGGTAGGTTCATTATTCGCAGGAGTAGAGGAGTCACCTGGCGAAACAATAATTTATAACGGCAGGAAATATAAATCATACAGGGGCATGGGCTCAATAGAAGCTATGCAGGAAGGTTCAGGAGACAGGTATTTCCAGGATCCTGAAGAAGAAGTTAACAAGCTTGTCCCTGAAGGAATAGTAGCCAGGGTTCCATATAAAGGCACATTATCAGAGGTGTATTACCAGCTTTTGGGAGGGTTAAGAGCCGGCATGGGATATTGCGGAGCAAAGAACATTAAAAAGCTTATGGAAGCCAAATTTATCAGGATTACTAATTCAGGTATTACTGAAAGTCATCCTCACGATATAACAATTACAAAAGAAGCACCAAACTATAGCAGATAATATTAACAAATTAAATAATAAACTAAATCAATTTTTTAACATGAAAAAACTGTTAATCATTCTTATCAGTTATTGCATAGCATCAGTGAGTATATCGTATGCACAGAAAGAAAAGAAAGATAAAGTCTTACTTACTATTGACGATCACAAAATCACAAAGTCAGAGTTTGAAAGGATATACAGGAAAAACAATACATCGACGGTCTATGATAATAAAACAGTAGAAGAGTACCTGGAGCTATTTATAAATTATAAGCTTAAAGTTATAGAAGCTGAAAGTCTCGGTTATGACACAAACAAGTCATTTATCAAGGAACTGAACGGCTACCGTGAACATCTTATCAAACCTTATCTTGAAGATAACAAGATTAAGGAGAGATATCTCAGGGAAGCATATGACCGGACAGTGACAGAGGTTAATGTAAGTCATATCCTTGTAAGGTTTCCCAAAAACTATAAACCTGAGGATACCCTGGAAGCATATAACAAGATCAATAAGATAAGGGAAAGGATTCTGGCAGGCGAATCCTTTGAAGATGTGGCAAGAGAGACATCGGAAGACCCGTCTGCTAAAGAAAACGGCGGCAGACTGGGATGGTTTACAGCTTTCAGGATGGTTTACGATTTTGAAAACGCCTCCTATAACAATACGGTTAGCGTTGTGTCAGAGCCCTTTAAAACAAGTTACGGATATCATATTATAAGGGTGAATGACAAGAGGCCGTCAAGAGGAATGATTAAGCTTGCCCACATAATGATAAGGGTCAACAGGGATAATGAGGAAGAAGTGAAGAAAGGAGAGGAAAAAATAAATATGTGCTATGAGCTGCTTAAAGAGGGAACTCCTTTTGGCGAGGTTGCAAGGAAGTACTCTGAAGACAGGGGATCCGCACCTAACGGCGGTGTTCTGAGGTGGATGAGGTCAGGAATTGTTGCTGATACACTGGAAAATATACTTTATAACCTCGGAGACAGCGGTTCTATATCCGAACCTATGCTGCTGGACTTCGGCTGGCATATATTCGAGCTTATCAAGATACAGCCTGTAGGAACCTTTGAAGAGGAAAGACCGGAGCTCGAAAAAGACCTCAGAAGGAATCCGAGATATAAGCTTATCGAGCAGGAAAGAATCAAAAATATTAAGAAAGAAAATAACTTTGTTGAATACAGGAATAACCTTGAGAATCTGGTAGATATCCTGGATACTACGATCTATGAAGGAAAATGGGATTATACCATCGCAGATGAACTGATCGAACCACTATTTAAAATCGGTGACAGGGAATATCTGCAGAAAGACCTGGCGGAATACATATCAAAGGGCAGATACAGAAAAAACATGCCGTTCGATGTTATAGTAAATACAAAATATGATGAATTTGTTGAAGCAGAGGTAGTCAATTTTGAAAAGAGCACTCTGGAGGATAAATATCCGGAGCTCAGGTACCTTATGCAGGAATATCATGACGGCATATTATTGTTTAACCTGACAGACAGTGTTATATGGAGCAAAGCAATAAAAGATACTGCAGGGCTTGAAGAATTTTATAATAACAATAAATCAAAATATATGTGGCAAGAGCGGGCTGATGTATCAATATATACCCTTGAAGATTCAACACTGCTGGAAAAGGCTGAAAAACTTGCATTGATGAGGGCAAGGAAGGAGATATCAAAAAAAGATCTATTGTCAGAACTGTGCCCTGAAAATATAAAAAAATGTGTAAGTATTGAAGACAACAAATTTGAGAAAGGTGACAATGAGCTTATAGATAAAATGACATGGGAAGAATATAACAGTGAGGTATTCAGCAAAGGCAATAAAATAAATCTGGTTGTGATTAACGGTGTTTTGGAACCGGGCCCCAAACTCCTGGATGAAGCGAGGGGACTTGTTACTGCCGATTATCAGACATATCTCGATGCTGAATGGATTAAGGCTTTACGTAATAAATACAATATTGAAGTTGACAGGAAAGTATTAAAAAAAGTTAAATGAGACATTCAATAATACTATTTCTTGTTTTATTGCTCGTTCAATGTTCCGGCATAAAGAATAAAAAGGGACAGGAACCGATAGCAAGGGTGTACGATAAATATTTATATTCAGGCGATCTCCAGGATATTGTGCCTTCAAACATCTCCAAGGCAGATAGTGTAATACTTGTAAGGGATTTCACAGATAAATGGATCAAACAACAGCTGTTGCTGTACAAGGCAGAAATGAATCTTACAGAGGAAGAGAAGAATGTTGACAAACAGATTGAGAACTACCGGACTTCATTGTTAATATTCAAATACGAACAGAGTCTCATAAAGCAGAAACTGGACACCATGGTTAGCCAGAATGAGATCCTGAATTACTATAATGAAAACTCTTCAAATTTTATGCTTAATGACAACCTGGTAAAGGCACTGTTTGTCCAGGTCCCAAGAACATCGCCGGACATATGGAAAGTCAGGAGATGGTACAGGTTAGAAAATGAAGAGAATATAAAAAATCTTGAAGACTATTGCTACCAATATGCAACGAAATATGATTATTTCAATGACAGCTGGATATATTTCTCGGAAATTGAAAAAATCCTGCCCTTTAAAATAGAAAATCCTGAACAGTATCTTAAATACAGAAAATATATAGAGGCCAAGGACTCCACAAATTATTTTTTTGTAAATGTAAAGGACTACAGGCTGGTAGGTACAGTAACACCGCTTGAACTTGTAAGGGAGAATATAAGGAACATCATTTTCAACAAGCGTAGAATAAGCCTGATAAAAGAACTTGAGTCAGAGATTTACAATGATGCCCTGAATAGAAATAATTTCACCATCTACTAATAGTTGTTATGACCAGAATATTGCCATTATTTCTTATTCTTCTTTTTATACAGCAAACCGATTTAATATGCCAGCAAAAGATTATTGATGAGATAGTAGCGGTTGTTGGTGATAAAAAGGTGATGGTTTCAGATATTGAGAAGCAGTACGAGCAATTGAAAATCCAGGGCATAATTCCTACGGATGATTTGCGGTGCCAGATTTTTGAAGAGTTCCTTTCCCAGAAGCTGCTGTTAAATCAGGCTGAAATAGACAGTATTGAAGTTACTGATGCTGAAACAGAAATGCAGCTTGACCAGAGGTTAAAATTCTTTATAAACCAGGTTGGCTCTGAAGAGAACCTCATCAAGTACTTCAACAAATCCATTCTCGAAATAAAGGAAGACCTCAGGGATGCTATCAGGGAACAAATACTGATAGAGAGGATGAGGTCAGAAATAATAGGCAGCATTTCGGTAACACCCTCTGAAGTTAAGAGTTATTACAGGAGCCTTTCAAAAGACAGTATACCCTTCGTAAATTCAGAGATAGAGATTAGCCAGATAGTAGTATATCCCTCAACAAGCGAAGATGCCGTTTATGATGTCAGGGAAAAGCTGCTGAATCTCAGGGAAAGAATAATCAACGGGGAAAAATTTTCGACGCTGGCGGTGCTTTATTCAGAAGACGGTTCAGCATCAAAGGGAGGCGATATAGGATGGGCAAATAAGGCCGACCTCGATCCGGAATATGCCAAGGCAGCATTCGCACTTAAGAAGGGGGCGGTATCCAAGATCGTAAAATCTGCATTCGGCTATCATATTATCGAGTTAATAGACAGAACAGAGGACAGGATACATACGCGACACATACTTATGAAACCTGATATTTCCATTGAATCAAAAGAACAGGCACGATCGAAGCTGGATAGTATTATAAGACTCATCAGGCTTGACTCGATGACATTCAGCCAGGCGGCAGTGCGCTTTTCCGGGGATGAAGATACAAGGATGAATGGCGGACAGGTTATTAACGAGATGACTGGCAATTCGAAGTTTGAGCTCGATGACTTTGATACGAGGGATTACCTTGTGATAAAAAATCTGGATGTAGGTGAAATATCAGATCCATATGAGTCAGCAGACAAACATGGTAAATTAATTTTTAAGACCGTTATATTGAAAAGCCGCACCAATCCGCATGTTGCCAACCTGAAGGAGGATTACAGTCTGCTGAAACAGATGGCGATGTACAGTAAGCAAAGTGAGATCGTCGATGAATGGATAAAAGAAAAAATCGAAAATACATATATAAGGCTGGATGATGATTATATAAACTGCAAATTCAGAATAAGCGGATGGCTTAAATAAGTAACCATGAGTGTGCCTAAAGTAACCGTACTGGCTCTATTCTTGCTGGGGGCCTGCCTTACTTTATCTTTTTCACAGCAAACGCATAAAATAAATCATGATGCTGACAATATGGAGTTTGACAAAAACCTGGCAGACGGGGCATACAGGCTGCTGGGAAATGTTGTTTTCAGGCATGAGGGGGCTGTAATGTACTGTGACAGCGCATATTTCTACTCAACCACCAATTCACTCGACGCTTTTAACAATGTCTATATTAACCAGGGTGACAGCCTCCACTTATACGGTGATGTGCTCTACTACGACGGCAATACAAGAAAGGCCAGGGTCAGGAAAAATGTGAAGCTGGTAAGCAAAGAAACTAACCTTTTAACTGATGCTCTCGATTTTAATTTGAAAACCAATGTCGGTTATTATACGACGGGTGCTGATATTATAAACGGGCAGAATGAATTGACCAGCTGGGAAGGATATTATTATTCAAACAGCAAGATGTATTTTTTTAAAGATACCGTTATTATAAAAAATCCGGATTACAACATCTATTCCGACACATTAAAATATAATACGATCAGCAATATTGCTTATTTTCTGGGACCTACAGAAATAATAAGTGACAGTAACTACATTTACTGTGAGGACGGATGGTACAATACTGAGACCAACATCTCCTTGCTGAAGGATAATGCACGACTGCAAAATCCCAGGCAGACAATAAAAGGCGACAGCCTTTATTATGAAAGGGAAAGCGGTTATGGTGAGGCATATTGTAATGTTGAGCTTGTCGATACCGAGCAAAAGATAATACTAAAAGGCAACTTTGCAACCTATAACCAGTCTGCGGAAGATGCCATGATAACGGACAGGGCTGAATTAATACAGATTACGGATACCGATTCCATTTATATTCATGCCGATACCCTGACCTCCGAAGTTGACACAAGCGGGTATAAAATAGTAAAGGGCTTCTATGGTGTGAAAATGTTTAAAACAAACCTGCAGGGCAAATGTGACTCTATGTCATACTCGTTCTCCGATTCTATTATCAGGTTATATTATGAGCCTGTATTATGGTCTGATGAAAACCAGTTAACATCGGAATACATAGAGATAAGGACAAAGAATAATAAAATTGACCAGTTGCATCTAATAAAACTGGCATTCATAATAAGCCAGGAGGATACGGTTAAATTTAACCAGATCAAGGGCAAGGATATGGTATGCTACTTTAAGGACAATGAGCTGTACAGGGTGAATGTAAACGGTAACGGACAGACAATATATTATCCGAAGGATAAAAACGAGGTTATAGGAGTTAACAAGGCCGAAAGCTCGGATCTTGTAATTTTCCTGAAGGGGAACAAGGTACAGGAGATCATCTTCTATACCAAACCCGATGCAACATTATACCCCCTGGATAAGGCACCACAAAATGAACTCAGGTTAAAAGATTTTGTCTGGCTGGAAAAGTACAGGCCTGCAAATAAAGAAGATATTTTCTAATACTCATCCTCGTTGAAAAAGAAATCATCCTTGCTCGGATAGTCAGGCCATATATCTTCAATACTTTCATAAATTTCACCTTCATCTTCAATTTCCTGCAAATTTTCAATAACTTCAAGAGGAGCGCCAGAGCGAATGGCAAAATCGATAAGTTCATCCTTAGTGGCTGGCCACGGCGCATCTTCCAGTTTCGAAGCTAGTTCTAATGTCCAGTACATTATTATTGAAATTAAAGTATTCTTTCTTTAAAAAGGTGCAAAAATATAAAAATTTTATTGTGAATTACAACTTAGTAGTCCACTGAATTTCTTTTACCTTTAAATTAAATGCTGTCTTCCGCGCCAGCACAAACAAATAGTCCGATAGCCGGTTAAAATATTTTATTATAAATTCAGGAACCGGCTCCCGGGAAGAAAGCTCGACAATCTTTCTCTCGGCCCTCCGGCATACTGTCCGTGCAACATGAATAAATGATACAGCTGTATGGCCCCCCGGCAGAATGAAGTTCTGCAGGCGCGGCAGATTTTTTACCATACTGTCAATCTCCTCCTCCAGCATATTTACGTCTTCTTCATTCAGCACAGGGTAATCTGCTGCCATGGTTTCACTGTCAGTTGCTATTAATGCTGCATAAGTCATTAGCCTGTCCTGTATCTTTAGAATCATTTGCTTGTCCCGTTCCCTTATATCCTGGCTCCTGATCAATCCCATATACGAAATCAACTCATCAACGTTTCCATTGACCTCAATTCTTTTATGATTCTTAGGCACCCTTGTACCGCCCCTAAGTGATGTCATCCCCTTATCACCGGTTTTTGAGTATATTTTTGTGTTCATATTATTTTTTTGTTGTTGATTTAATATGTCTGTTTATTGTGTCAGATTCAATCTTGCCGTCAATAAGGCGTATTATCCTTTTGGCATGTTTTGCAATATCTTCCTCATGAGTTACAACGATGACTGTATTGCCCCTTTCATGTATCTCATCAAAAAGTCCCATTATATCAACCGATGTCTTTGAATCAAGGTTTCCTGTGGGCTCATCTGCAAGGATTATCGAGGGATGGTTCACCAGCGCCCGGGCTACGGCGACCCTTTGTTTCTGTCCTCCTGACAGCTCATTGGGCCTGTGGGTTATCCTGTCTCCCAATCCTACACTATCAAGCACTTCCGATGCCCTGTTTTTTCTTTCATGCCTCGACATGCCTGCATATATGAGGGGCAGCATGACATTCTCAAGTGCCGTATAGCGGGGAAGTAAATTAAAAGTCTGAAATACAAATCCTATTTCACTGTTCCTTATCTCCGCCAGATGGCTGTCTGCCAGCTTGCTCACATCTTTATTGTTGAGAATGTACTGTCCGGATGTAGGTGTATCAAGACAGCCGATAATATTCATAAGGGTTGACTTCCCCGAGCCCGACGGTCCCATGATTGCCACGTATTCGTTTTTACCAATACCGACTGTTATTGACCTCAAAGCCCTTACAATCTGCGTACCTACAAAATAGTTCTTTACAATTTCCCTGATCTCAATGATATTATCCATAAGTATGCTGACTTTTAATACCTGATAACAAAGTTCTGTTTCTGAACGCCCCTGTTGAAAAACACCAGTCCCATAAAGAAGAGGTCCATTGTAATCTTCACCCTGTGATCTGACTTTATCTCCTGCCACGCCTCACTCATTCCCGGTGACCAGTGGATATCGTCAACTGCCATTATCATGCCGCTGCCTGATTTAACTAAAAGCTGTTTAAAATATTGTAATGTAGGGCTTTTTTCATGATTGCCGTCTATAAAAACAAATAATTTGTTATCAAGTCTCTCAATTAACGAAGGCAGCGCATTTTCAAACCTGTCGTTTATTACTTCAACATTATGCAGTCCGGCATTAAAAACACTATGCCTTGCAATTTCTGCAAGGTTCCTGTCCGCTTCAATACTAATGATAGTGGTATCCCTGTTTGCCATGGCCATATACATGGTGCTTATGCCCAGTGAAGTGCCCAGTTCAAGGATAGTAGCCGGCTTAAAATATCTTACTGTCCTGAACAGCAGCTGCCCGAATTTTTTATTAACAGCCGAATACCTTGCTATATCTCTAATCTTCACCACTCCCGGCTTGTTACTTCCCGAACCTGTTATCGTTTTCCCCTGCCTGCTTCTCCTGGAACCTGCTCCGTAGTCATTGTAAAGGATAGTCCTCTCTTCAGATCTTAACTTTCTCCTTATCTTTTCAACTTCATCATATTCTTTATACCTGAACCTGTCATTCAGCACGCCGGTAATGAATTCGAATATAAAAGGCGAATGAATGCCATGTCCGTATTTATGGCCGGAGAGCAGCTTATAATTCAGAAATCTTAATATGAACCTTATTTTACCCATTAATGAAATAAATCATTTAAATGTGCAAATTTAGTTTTCAATTTTGAAATATCTTTTACGATATTTACTTTATTCTTCTTGCCGGCAATGAATGAAATTTTAGAGCAGGACATAAAATACCTTAAGGGTGTAGGTCCCAAAAGGGCAGAACTTCTTAATAAAGAGCTGAATATATTCACTTTCAGGGACCTCCTGTATTACTTTCCATACAAGTACATCGACAGGTCAAAGTTTTATAAGATAAATGAAATTGATACAACGCTAACCTTTATACAGATTAAGGGAAAAATCACTTCTTTCCGCACAGAGGGCCCCCCCCGGAAAAAGAGGCTGGTTGCCGAATTTGAGGACGATACGGGAGTTATTGAACTTGTCTGGTTCCAGGGAATAAACTGGGTTGTAAAAACCTACAGGACAGATACTGAATACATAGTATTCGGGAGGCCGGCAATTTACAGCAGGAGAATATCCATCCCCCACCCCGAAATTGAGGCTCCCGATAAACAGGAATCCATTGTTAACTCGAAGTTCCAGGCACAATATAACACCACTGAATACCTGAAAAATAACTATGTCAACTCAAAGACTATCTACAAGCTTGTCAGCAACCTGCTGATAAGCGTTGGCAACAAAATCGAAGAGACCCTGCCGGCTTACCTGGTAAAAAGACTGAACCTCCTCACACTGGGTGAAGCATTATTCAATATTCATTTCCCCGGGAACAACGATCTTTTACGAAAGGCCACATACAGGCTGAAGTTTGAAGAGCTCTTCCTTATCCAGATAAATATTTTGAAGCTTAAAAGCTCAAGAAAAAAAGCTTTCAAGGGTTTTGTATTTTCTAAGGTAGGTGATTACCTGAATGATTTCTATAGGCAGAAGCTTGATTTTGAACTCACGGGTGCCCAGAAAAGGGTGATAAGGGAAATAAGGAAAGACCTCGGCTCGGGCGAGCAGATGAACCGCCTGCTGCAGGGTGATGTGGGCAGCGGGAAGACACTTGTTGCCCTCATGTGCATGCTTATAGCGCTTGATAACGGTTACCAGGCATGCCTGATGGCACCGACTGAAATCTTAGCCGGACAGCACTTCGAAACTATATCCTCATTCCTGGAGGGACTGGATATAAATGTTAAGCTGCTTACAGGCTCTACAAAAAAGAGCAAGAGGGACATAATACATGAGGGACTGCAAAACGGACAGCTGCAGATACTTATAGGCACGCATGCCCTGCTGGAGGACCCTGTCAGGTTC
>CAZHQW010000056.1:18530-21065 GCA_964534745.1 uncultured Bacteroidales bacterium | reverse complement strand
ACGCATTCTATGGTGATTATATAATAACCTCGAATGGTGAGGCAAGGGAGGTTACCCTCAGCAAAAAGGATAAAACTGTAAATGTAACTTTCGAATAGTCGTAATTTTATATAAACTGGCAATTGTATAACTTCTTAAATATTTCATATGAAAATCCGAATATTATCTGGATTTCCTCTGCCCTGGATGCTTTTTATATATATGTTTGCAGGGTTTAATTTTACAAGTTCAAATATAACTATTGCTGCGGTGTCGGATTATGATACCACAAGGATATTCCATGCCATGGCAAAAGCACGCAGGGGTGAAGACATCACTGTGGCTGTAATAGGAGGGTCTATCACTGCAGGTTCCCTTGCTTCGGGTGAGGATAAAAGGTGGGCCAATATCATGAAAGAATGGTGGGTCTCTGCTTTCCCTGAAAGTAATGTCGGATTTATAAATGCCGGTATTGGAGGCACAGGTTCTGATATTGGTGCTCACAGGATCAGGGAAGATGTACTGGATTATGATCCCGATTTCATTGTTGTTGAGTTTTCTGTAAATGATAGTGAGGGGGAGCATGCTGAAAAGATGATGGAGGGATTAATAAGGCAGGTTCTGCAGAGTGACAGCCTGCCCGGAGTGATGATGCTGCTGCTGAAGCAGCAGAACGGCACCACTGCACAGGCAAGCCATAAACTTGTAGGAGAGCATTATAATGTTCCAATGGTAAGCTTTGCTGATCTTATAGACGCTGCCGTTGCATCAGATGGCAGGGTTCTCGGGGATATTTATGTTGACGGATTGCACCCCAATGATTTGGGTATGCAATACATGGCAGATTTTTTGATTGATGAACTAACGGAGATATACAGTGTCCTGCCCAATGACAATGATCTGCCCGAGATAGATACAACATTGCAGGCACCCCTTGTAACTGATACATATGCTCACACATACAGGTATAAGACGCCGGCAATAGTGCCGGTTACTAATAGCGGGTGGAGCGTAACACCGTTTATTTGGAGTGCAAGTGATGTTGGTGCTGAAATGAGCTTTATTGTTGACGGGAATGCGATTTCAGTCTTATATTCAAGGCACAATACCACCAACCGCGGCCGTGTTGAAGTATGGATTGATGACATGGCTCATAAGACACTTGATGCTTACTGGACAGAAACATGGGGCCCGGCAACGGTCTTTGCGCTTATTGAAGAGAATCTGCCAGACGGACAACACACCCTGCATATAAAGGTTATTGAAGAGACTTCTGCAGGTTCGGAGGGCCATTATTTTGAATTGCTTAATATCCTGAAGGCAGGCAACTGGCTTACAACGGCGCCAATTGCAAAAGCAGGAGATAATTTGAAAGTCCTGACAGGGACAGCCATAGAATTAAACGGCAGTGAGAGTTATGATCCTGATAATGATTCAATAGTCTCGTATAAATGGACTATTATTTCAGAGCCTGATGGCAGTACTGCAGAAATTGAGAATGATTCGGCTATGATTACCGGCATGACTCCGGATACCGAAGGCCAGTACAGGGTAGGCCTGACAGTAAATGATGGTATCTATAACAGTGTTATAGGTATTAAAACAATAAATGTCAAAGAATCAAATACGGTTCCTGTGGCTGACGGCGGAGGAGACAGATATATAGCAACAAAGATGTTCGTTGATTTTGACGGCAGCAATAGCAGTGATGGAGACGGAGATCCCTTATTATATAACTGGCGTATTATTTCCAAACCTGATGGCAGCAATCCGGTCCTTAGGAATGCAACCTCTTCAACTACACAGTTCCGCACCTCTACCGAGGGAGTATATGTAATCGGACTAACAGTAAACGACAGTATAAATGAGAGTGCTGAAGATTCTGTTACCATTACGGCAATTGACAACTATACAAATGTTAAGGAAAGTTCTGGCAATAGTATGAGCTTCGTTTGTTATCCCAATCCGGTTAAGAATTTGCTGTATATAAAATTTTCGCTTCTATCGGAACAGGCAGTCGACCTCAGCATATACACTCTGGCAGGGGAAAAGGTCGCCCATCTTGTAAACGGAATGCTGAGCCGGGGAACTTACGATTATTATTTCAATATCACGGATTTTTTAGGAAGCAGGGGGATTTATATTATTAAACTTCATGCAGGGCTGGAAGTTTATACCAGTAAGATAGTCTTATAAAAAAAATTGTCATCCTGTTGGCAAATACTGCAAATAGGATGACAATTTAATTATAAAAGCTTTCTCTATTTCTTTTTATCTTCTTTGCATTCACATGTGCAATAGCACAAAGCACAAAGAATAGCCAGCAACAGGAAGCTGTTTGCCGTACTGAAATAATTTACTGCCTTGTTTACAGTGAACAGCTGCCAGGTGAAAAAGAAGTCAATTACACCAAGTATCATAATAATAACAGCTATTATTCCCGACACCCACGCAATTAATTTTAAAGCTTTCATGTTTTTGAGTTTTACGATTATAAGATAAATAAAAGTACGAATTTCCAGCTTTATTTCAAAACCATTTTATTAACGGTATTGT
>CAZHQW010000056.1:15811-18430 GCA_964534745.1 uncultured Bacteroidales bacterium | reverse complement strand
ATTGAACAGTTTATGAATAACATTAATTATTTTGGGGGTTCATTCTCATATGACGAAAAACGGTTGCTTATATCCAGCAACGAGACTGGCATTTACAATGCTTATGAGATGCCTGTTGAGGGAGGAGAGCTTACACCCCTGACGGAGTCGGACAGTAATTCTGTATTTGCCATTTCATTTTTTCCAAAAGATGACCGTTTGTTATATCATAGTGACAATAACGGGAATGAAATTTACCATATTTATCTGAGGGATACGGATGGGAAAGTTACAGACCTTACACCTGTGCAGGGAACACGGTCCACTTTCTATACATGGAACTTTGATGATAAGAGTTTTATATACGGCTGCAATTTAAGGGACAGGAGGTTCATGGATCTTTATGAGATGGATATAGAAAAATTTGAATCGCACATGATATACGAGAATGATCCGGGGTATGAGTTTAATGATATTAGCCGTGATAAGCAGTATGTGGTGTTCACAAAATCAATTACTACAGATAATAATGAGATGTTTTTATGGAACAGGAAATCGGATTCTTTGATTCATATTTCGCCCCATACCGGTGATGCCCAGTATTATTCTTCAGGCTTCAGCCTTGACAGCGAGGTTCTGTTTTATTTAACGAACGAAGACAATGAATTTATGTACCTGATGAAATATGATATTGAAAGCGGTGAGAAAGAAAAAGTCCTTGAATACAACTGGGATATATGGTATGCCTATCTAAGCTATAATGGCAGTTACAGGGTTGTTGGAATTAATGAAGATGCAAAGACTGTAATTAAAGTGTTTGACCTTAACAGGAAAAGGGAGCTGAAATTTCCAAAAGTTGAGCAGGGAGATATAAGTTCAGTTAATATTTCAAGAAGTGAGAAAATGATGACATTCTGGGTGGGAAGCTCAAAAAGTCCGCGTGATTTATATATTTGCGATATTGGCAAGGGTAAAGCCAGGAAACTTACTAATTCCCTGAATCCAGATATTAATCGGGATGACTTGGTAGAAGGCAGGGTTATTCGTTATAGGTCTTTTGATAGTCTTGAGATACCAGCCATACTTTATAAACCGCACCAGGCATCAGAAAGCAATCCTGCACCGGCACTGGTATGGGTACATGGCGGACCGGGAGGGCAATCGCGGGTATCGTATTTTTCCGTAATACAGTTTCTCGCAAACCACGGCTATGTTATAATAGCAGTGAATAACAGGGGCAGCAGCGGCTACGGGAAGACTTTTTATAAGATGGATAATAGAAATCATGGCGAGGGAGACCTGATGGATTGCATTAAGGCAAAAGATTACCTGGCATCAACAGGTTATGTTGATACGAACAGGATAGGTATTATAGGTGGTTCTTACGGCGGATTTATGGTTATGGCTGCACTTACGCTGCAACCTGAGGAATTTGATGTCGGTGTGAATATTTTTGGGGTTACAAACTGGATCCGTACTTTAAAAAGTATACCTCCCTGGTGGGAGGCACAAAGAAAAGCTCTATACGATGAGATAGGTGATCCTGTACAGGATTCTGCAAGACTTTACCGTATTTCTCCGCTGTTTAATGCAGATAAAATAGTACGTCCTTTTATTGTACTTCAGGGAGCCAATGACCCGCGCGTGTTACAGGTCGAGTCGGATGAGATAGTCCTTGCAGCACGTAAAAAAGGCGTATATGTTGATTATGTCCTTTTTGAGGATGAGGGGCACGGATTTGTTAAAAAGGAAAATGAAATCGAGGGTTATGGCAGAATTCTTGAATTCCTTGACAGGCAATTGAAGGGGCAATAATTATAAAATATTTTCGATATCAATAAAATTACAGCCGAAATTATATTCCAGTACCGCCCTTGGCAAGTCAGCGATACTGGTATTGGTCTTTTTTATTATTGCTGTATCGGATGTGCAAATCACACCGGATGAGTTCTGCTTTATTTCGAAGTCAGGTGACTTAACCAGTTTGCAGCATCCGCTCAGGGAATACTCATTAAGGGAGTTATCGATGATATCTTTGTGTTTTGCACTGTGGGAGACCGGTGAGTCGAGGAATATGTTTAAATATGAAGGTTTCCTGGTTATCAGGTATCCAAGTAATAATGATATACATTCACTAAAGATCTCTTCATTACGAATCTTGCCGTGTAATGATCCTGCGTCTCTGAGTATACCGTCAGTACTTATAAATACTAATTTTCCCAACCTGTAGTTTAATATAGTGAAGAGGACATTATAACCGTCAATAATAAGAGTTTTATTTTTTATATCCGTTGTCAGCCTTGATTTCCTCTTACCGGAACATTCTTTTGAAGAAATACCCCTGTATAAAACGGTTCTCTGGTCTCCGCTCAGTTTATACCTGTCACCCACAAGTTTTAATGTGCCCTTCTGCGGATATTTCCTGTCCTGCAGGTACCGGTAATCACGGGCCCCCATTATAAAATTTTTATTGTTTAGCAGTTCATCATTCATTAATTATATCAATTTATTTCAGTTACCTATCTGCTGCTCTTTGATATGCAAATTCAATAATTCTTGACGCTACATTGATGCCGGTTGCCTTTTCGAAGGTCATCCACTGTGGCGACCTGTTTGATTCGAGTATTAAAATTCTGCCGT
>CAZHQW010000056.1:3928-15711 GCA_964534745.1 uncultured Bacteroidales bacterium | reverse complement strand
GAAATGTTCTTCAATATAACTGAAGGCTTCTTCTTCATTACTTATAAGGCAGACGTTGTGCCCTTTGCTTCCCTTTTCAGGTTTTGCCACAACCGGCAGTTTTTTATCATTACTGATTTTTAAAATCAGCCTTTTTGCCGTTTCCGGATTGAATGCTATGTATGTATCAGGCATTATTGATCTGTCAAATCCCTTTAGCGGCTCAAACAATTTACCGGCACGCAATCCGCTAAACCTCTTTAGAGGATCAATAAGATCACAACCGCAATAGTGAAGGGTTCTGGCCAGCAATGATATTGGCTTTTCGCATCCCGTAGTACTTCTTACTATGAGTGTTGACATATTGTTCAGCATTATATCATTGTAGATTATACCGGGCTGGTTAGTATTATTCTGAAAAGTGAAGCTGACATACATAGGATCAATAAGATATACCCTGTCATATAACTTTTGTGCTTCATAATAGAGGCTCCGTAACTCGTAACCCAGATTTTCAGGATCCGTTGTTTCGTGATTTATTGCCGAGCTGCAGATACCTAGTGTTTTCATAGCTAATGCCCTTCTGCTCTTGTCAGTCCCAGTGTCATAGCGTAGTCAATCAAATCCTGGTATTCTTCATGGCTGATTCTCCTTGTCAGGCTGCGGCACTCATAGGCACGATATGCAGGCCTGTACTGATCCATAATATTCAGATAAGTGTTCAGGGATAATGACGCTATAAAATCCATTATTTTTTTTGATTCGTCAGTATGCTCAGGTAGTACTAGATGTCTTACAAGTAAACCGCGGCGTGCTATTCCTCTTTCATTCAGTTCAAGATCTCCAACCTGCCTGTGCATTTCACGTATAGCCAATTGGGCAACCTGCGGGTATAACGGAGCATTACTTAAAGCTAAACCTGATTCATCAAAGAAGTACTTAAAGTCAGGCATATATATGTCGAACACCCCATCAAGCAGCTTAATAGTATCCACCGAGTCATAGCCCCCGGAGTTATATACAAGGGGGATGTTCAGTCCTTTATCTATTGCTTTTTTAAGAGCTCTAAGTATAGGATAAACCATGTGTGTAGGGGTAACGAAATTTATATTATGGCATCCTGTTTTCTGCAAGTGGATCATAAGCTCCGCAAGTTGTTCATAGCTTATTTCCCTTCCGCCGGACATTTGCGAAATATCAAAATTCTGGCAGTATATGCAATGCAGGTTGCAATGGGTAAAAAAGATTGTGCCTGACCCGTGATAACCGACAAGAGGAGGTTCTTCCCCGAAGTGGGGACTGGCTGATGATACTATAGGCAGGGAACCGGACCTGCATTTGCCTTCACTTGAGACGGTGCGGTCAACTTTGCATTTGTGGGGACAAAGGGTACAATGTTTATATATTTCAGCAACCTTTTCTATCCTGTTATCCAGCTCGCCCGACCTGTGAACTTCTATATACGACGGATTAAATTTCATCATCTGAATTGCTAGCCAGCCTTTGTCATTCATGCATCATGTATTTGTCATTTTTTCAATGATGCTTTTGAGAAAATATATTCGGGTATTTGCTGGTCAAATTTTATGTCATCAATGATGAACTCGGTACCGTCACCTGTCTTCAGCATATCTTTAAAGACAATTTTTTTAGGATACCAGCGGTTACCCATTTTTGCGATATCAGATAGTTCCATTCTTTTAAGAAGTTTGCCGCTTTTTGCATAGAGTTCTTCTTTAAGAGGGATAAAACGGACCTTGTCTACCCACACTTTTCGGATCTGGTAATTTACTTCGGCAGTTTTGGCCTGTAATTCAATAATCCAGCAATTTCTGTCATTAACAACTTCAGAGCCAATAACACCTGCATTATAATTTTCAATAAGCTTGGTGTTATCCATCATATCTTCATATGAAAGGTCTGAACCCATTAATGACTGGCGGAGCATATGTCCCGAAATCTGTATGGTCCTGTCAGATCCCGGTGAATATATCCAGAGCTTATCTTCAAGCTTAAGCATCTTTGTTCCTTTTTCCCGGGCAGGGGCAAGGTATTCGGTAAATGCCTTTTCATCACCCATCCCCCATGTTTTGGCTTCTATAGTCCGCGTTTGGCGTACCCCATGGATTATCATCCTGGAAACGGTTATTGTATTGCTTGCAGCCAGATTTTCATCAACTTTTCGCAGAATTTCTTTTCCTGTGGGTTGCTGTGCGCGGATTAATGCCGGCGTGAGTAACAATAATATAGCTAATCGTTTCATTTTATTTATTTTTTGTTTTTTATTATTCTTTGTCAGGTTTCCAGCTCTTTGAACAGCTGTGCTGTTTTCCGTCTGTATATACCTATACCTGAAAGCATGGTGCCCAGGACCACGCTGAACAATCCGGGGATAAATCCCAGGTAATAGGCAGGAGGAGTAATATTTGCCCTGAAGACACTTGGCATCATCATCTTTGAGTTTTTCATCATGTTACCGATATTTATTCCGGCTTCCTGTATCCAGTAAGAGAATCCGAGTCCGATTAATGTCCCGAAGAGCGAACCTACAAGTCCGATCAACACAGCTTCATAGATCATTGACCGGTAAATATGGTCTTTATTTTCTCCTATAGCCAGGCGTACACCTATCTCGCCATAACGTCTTAATCCGCCTACCAGTCCGGTATTCCACAATACAATAGACATGGCCAGAATAAAAACGCCAATTATAATACCGACAAAATTGTCGACGAAATCAAAATAACCGGCCATCAGGCTTTCATTTTTCAACCTGGTCATTACAGGAGAAAACTCATCTTCAGGGTCGGAGTATTTATCATTAAAGGAATTTTCAACTTTCATGGCAAGCTCATCATTATAATTAGGAGAATCCAGGAATCCAAGAATCTCACCGCAGGCATCATACATATCCAGCGCATCTTGAATCCCGGTAATTTCGGCCACCATACCGCTGCGGTCCATGAACTGGACTCCAAACTCTATGGTTCCTGCAACAATAAAATTCTGAATTGACATTTCACCGTACATTGTAGAAGAAATCAGGGTAATCTGGTCACCTGGTCCAACTTCCAGTTTTCCGGCAAATTCATCACTTATTAATACTTCGTTAGGTTTTTCAGGGAACCGCCCTTTTCTTAAGGATGCTTTCAGATTCAGCCTTTCTATCTCTTTTGTGTTTTCTGAAATCAAATCGACAGCCATGCCGGTCACTACACCCTGCTTTTTGGTTTCTCCATTTTCATCAGGAGAATCCAGCAGTCCGCCAAAGCTTATCCGTTCGACAAATTGCATGTTGGGGTAGTCCTTATGCAGGTTGCTCATTAATTCGCTTACTCCCAGCAATGCAAGATCATTGGGAACCTGGTCTTTGTTTTCAGCATATGCACGGGTCATAATTTTTACGTGACCTGATGAAAATTTTGCAGTAAATTCAATTGTATCACCGAGTATACCTTTGAAATAACAATACATCAGTACAGTAAGTGCAACACCTGCTGTAACCACAATAATAGGCAGCAAACTGCGGTTACGGTCTCTTAGTAATCCTTTGAATAAAAAACGTATCATTGTATTTTTCCTTTTATAGCGTCAGTAGGATTCATTTTAGATATTTTACGGGCCGGCATATAGCTAACAATAGTAGTTACAACTAACACCAAAAGTATTGTACTTATTATAAGTCCGATTCCGTAAACAGGGAAGATTTTTTCTGCAATGGACAGGCCCATGTCATCTGTTCCTGCAGGCATGCTAAATCCTGCTTTCATCTGCCATATCAGAAAAGGTGCTCCATAAATTGTTCCGACAATAACAGCTAATATGGCATGCATCGCGCCTTCTACAGTAAACAGGCTTACAACCTGCTTTCTGGTCATTCCCATGGCAATATAAGTACCTATTTCCTTTTGTCTCCTGAATATTGAAAGTACCTGGGTATCAAATATTGCAAGCATCGCCAAAAGAATCAGAACAAAATAGAGAAAAGATCCCCCGACTTTTTTTAGTTTTATAATTTCATCCATCTCAGTCATCAGGGAAGCCTGATTTTTGTATTTCCAGCCCGGCACATTCTCGATTATTTCAAATTTGTCTCCAATGACAAACATGGTCGCTTCATCAGGAGTTTGCATCATTTGTTGCAGATCTTTTATCGGAATCCATATCTGTCCGCCGTCAACATTAGGTACATTACAGTTAAATACTTTTACAACTTTGATCTCTGCTGCATCAAATGTTCCGTTTACATCTCTCCATCTAATGATCGTTGTATCACCTTCCTGTAATTTACATGTTTTGCCCATCCTTCTGCCGATAATTGCCGGCATTAATTCCAGCTCAACATTCATTTCTGCAGTTGGCAAGTCAAGCACTTTTTGATCAGGATCAATGCCTTTCAGCAGCATACTCTGAATCCTGCCCTCAGGATAGACTGATCCCTGACTTATTAATACAGGGGCTAGATTCCCTTCTTCTATCCCTTTCTTAAATGCTTCAGGAATTTTAGCATGGCTATCTTCCAGGGTAAAAAAATCGTAAGGGTCGTAATTCTGTTGCCAGTATTGTCCGTTTCCAACTTCCCAGTCCTGCATATCTTTCCTGGCCTGAATATTCCATCCGTCAATAACGCCGTAATGCCAGATAATCAATATATAAACAAAGGACAATACAAATACATTGAGCCAGGTTCGCAAACCTGCACCGACCAGGTTCCGGTAGGCTAATTTTATTGATAACATAATTTTGTCCTCCCTAACTATTTTTTAACAACTTCATCGGCAGTTACCTTGCCATCTTTCAGTAATATTTTTCTTTTCAGGTATCTTATTACTTTATCGTCGTGAGTAGCAAAAATGAATGTGGTCTTCAGGTTTTTATTGAGATTCTCCATCGTTTGCAGGATATGATGCGAGTTCTCTGAATCCAGATTTGCTGTAGGTTCATCTGCCAGCACAACGACGGGCTTTTTTACCATAGCCCTTGCAATAGCCACCCTCTGGCATTCCCCTCCGGACAGTTGGGCAGGCCTTGATTTTATTTTATCAGTCAATCCGACCCATTCAATGGCTTCAAGCACAGCCTTTTTTCTTTTTGAGCTGCTCATATTAAAAAGCAGCAGCGGAAACTCAATGTTTTCAAATACTGTATAGACAGGCAAAAGATTATATGTTTGAAATATAAATCCCAGGTTCTCTCTGCGGAGCAACGCTGCCTTTTTGGCATTTAGCTTTCCGATATCATTGTCAAGGACTAATGCTTTCCCTTCAGAGGGCGTGTCAAGAGAACCGATTATATTCAGAAGGGTTGTTTTACCTGACCCGCTTGGACCTACAAATCCGGCAAATTCACCCTTTCCAAAAGTGAGGGTAATGCCATTCAAAGCGGTAAACTTTCCTCCTCCTATAGGAAAATGTTTCTTTACACCTTCAAGTGTTATGATTTTACTGTTTTCCATATTTTATTTATTTATTGCAAGTTATTTAAAAATTATATCATATTAGTGATTATAAACGAACATAAACTGGATTCCCTTACCTGTAAAAAGTTCGGTTCCTTCCATATTTCCGTAAATATTGAATTCATCAGGATTCCAGAATAACATAAGGTACAGGCTTATATTATCATACTGGCGCTGCCAGCTGACAAACCTGTACAGGCCCTCATTTGTCCAGTCATAATAAATTATTCCTGTTACATTATCCAGTAGTCCAACCGGGTATCTTAGTGCCAGGGCAGAGAACCAGATATTGTCACCTGGCTGAAAAATATTTTCCGAGGCAGAAGCCCACAGTAACTCATTTATTACATTCAGTCCGTTTCCTATACCGAATGTATAGTCAATTCCAAGGTTAACCTGGTGTTGCCAGGGATTATATTTGGCCGGTATATCCTGATGCAGTACCATAGTTTCAAACCACAGACCTACGCCTATATCCCACCTGCCATCAAATCCAAGCCTGTTTTCATTCGAGTTTTCAAGATCGGTCATTGTTGTGTCTATCAAAGATTTGCTGTAATCAACCTGGCGGTTATGAAAAGATAAAGCCATTTCTCCTTTCAGGGCCGGTATCTGTAATCTGCCTCCATATTCAGGTCTTTTTTTATTTGATGGGGTAATCTCCCAGCCTTTGATATTTTCATTGCCATACAGGCACCACAGCCAGATATTTGCATTATTAAGGAAATAATATCTACCCAGCGCTGCATAAACACCGTCAGTAAGCTGCAGCGGATCACGGGGGTCAATACGATCAAACCACATAAGTGGGCGCAACATTGAAGCTGATCCGAAGTTTATTTTTTGAAGTCCTGCCCGCAACTCAAACTGCTCAGACGACATCCTAATCCACAGCCGGTAGGGTTTCAGTTTACCATCCGCATCAAATTCCCTGTCATCATAATCCAGCGTTCCATATACATTTAAAGATATTTCAGTATCGTATTTTATTTTTTTTGTTTGTTTGCCGATTGTTAAAGACGGTATATATCTCAATCCACCACGGATTTTAAAGTCGCTGACATGATTAATTGTGAACCATGAGTTTATTTGTCCCTTAAAGGCTATGTCCTGTGCATACAACCCGGTGTAAGCAAAAATAAACAGTAATATACATGCTTGTTTTTTCATTTAGCTTTATTGCTGAACTTTCTGGATAATATGCCATAAAAGAAAAACCTTGTGACCTCTGTAATCAGATCCTGGGGTCTTTTGTACATACTCATGAGATTTTCATCCTTGCATATCTCAATTATTTTATCGAGAAAATACAAGATAAACCGGGGATCAATATCCTGCCTTACGTCGCCCTTCTTCTGGGCTTCAACATAATCGTTGAGTATAAGCTGCAGATTATTGTGCACCAGATTATTCAAATGTTCGCGAAGTTCCGGATTTGCGTTTTTATGAAAATCATCAAAAAATTCCCGGCTCATTTCATCAGCAGACTCCATTTTTAGCTGAATACTTTTCTCTACTTTCATATAAAAAGGTATATTACTGTCCATAATATCCCTGTACTTTTTCATTGCAACTCCTGTTATCATATCGATTATATATTTTACAAGCTCATCCTTGTTTTTGAAATGCTTGTAGAATGTCATTTTGCTGACATTGGCCTCCCTGCAAATCTCTTCAATGGAAACACGGCGGAAACCATGCTTCCAGAAAAGATCCCTGGCTGTATTGATAATCTGTTGTTTTTTTGGATTACTCATGTAATTTATTATATATATTTGAGTATACGATAATAGTAATAAATAACTAAAAACGTACAAATATAATAAATTAGTTTGTAATATGCAAATTTAGTCGCTGCTCATCCTGACTATTTTCGGATAAAAGACACCTATGATATCAACGAGGTCTTTCTGGTAGGCCATTATTTTATGTATATCTTTGTATGCACCCGGCGACTCATCCAGTCCGCCCCCCATAAGCTCAACGCCTGCTTTTTCAAGAGTCTGCCTGAGGTCTTTCTGTGTAAAATGCTGTTTTGCTTTCGAGCGGGACAATAACCTTCCTGCGCCATGGGATGCTGAATTAATTGATTGGAGGTTGCCCTTGCCTTTAATAATAAATCCGGGTGATATCATTGAACCGGGTATAACTCCTAGTGCTCCCAGGGTTGCAGGGGTAGCGCCTTTACGGTGGACTATGACATCAGTGCCGTCTTCAAGTTTTTCTTTCCAGGCAAAGTTATGATGATTTTCTACCCTTATTATAGGTTTCTCACCGAGAGACTTTGATATTTTTTCGTGAATAATCTGGTGATTTGCGGCCGCATAATCTCCTGAGAGATTCATTGCAAGCCAGTATTCAATACCTTCCTCATCGTTCAGATTTAACCAGGCAAGGTTTTGTGCTCCTCTGGGAAGGTTACATTTTTGTTTTGCAATATTTGTATAATGTTTTGCAATGGAAGCACCGAAGTTTCTTGATCCCGAATGCGAAAGCACTGCAAGATACTCACCTCCGGGAATACCGAATTCATTTTTATCGGCGGGGATGGCTGATAGTCCGAACTCTACGAAATGATTACCGCTTCCTGATGTACCAAGCTGATTGTATGCTTTATCTTTAAGTTCCCTTATTGTTTTTATTTCTTTGAATTCTTTTCTTTCAAGCACAGGGTGTTCTTTCCTTTCCGGAAATTCATCAGTTCCGAACCGCGTATTTTCTTTAAGTATTGACTTCAGCTTACTCCTGTTTTTTTCAAGAAAATCTGCAGGTAAATTATAAACCGATAAACACATGCGGCAACCTATATCCATTCCTACACCATAGGGAATTATAGTATTTAGGGTGGCGACAACACCCCCGATAGGTAATCCGTATCCGCTATGGGCATCAGCCATAAGAGCACCACGGACGGTAATAGGCAGTCTCATTGCACTTTCCATCTGGATTAGCGCTTCCCGTTCAATTTCCGATTGACCGTAAATTATATAATCCCTGGGGGCATTGGAGAGTTTTATTTCTTCCGGTTTTTGTGCCGGCACGGATTTTTCCCCTGACATCAGGATATTGCTTATCTGTCCAAGCCTGAGATCATTCTTGTATTGTGCAGGGTCTTTGACGAGCTTTTTAAGTAAATTTATTACTTCAGGTTTATCACATCTCCTGAAATTTCTGTGAATTATATTAATAGTAAGGCTAATCTGTTCTCCACGTTGGAAACCGATTTTTTCCAGTTCTCTCGCTCGCAGGTTAAGTTTTTTCATGATAATTAAAAACAAAAAAGCACCCTTGGGGGGGTGCTTAATTCAGCATATCTAATTCAACGCGTTAACTATACACTCAAATCAGCCCCAGACTTGAATTTTACTACCTTCTTGGCAGGAATATTAATAACAGCACCTGTCTGTGGGTTCTTGCCTTTGCGTGCTGCTCTTTTAACAACTTTCCATGATCCGAAACCAACTAACCCTACTCTGTCACCTTTTTTGAGCGCACCTGTTATTGCTTTCAAAGCAGCATTTAAAGCTTTTTCGCTAGCAGCTTTGGTTAGACCGCTTCCTTTAGCAATAGCATCAATTAATTGACCTTTATTCATAGTTATTAGTTTAATTAATAATAGGCAAGATAAGTAATTCAGCCAAAATTTAAAAGAAAAAAATGATTTAAGTAATTAACTAAACATTAGAATTTATCAACTGTTCGTATAATTCATGCCAAAAAGATGATTTTTTTATAAATAATCAATTATTACTTAAACCAGCCATGCTTTTCATAGCTATTTCAAATCCCTGCTTCCTTCGTCTTGATAATCTTATAATTGTCCCGCATTCCATTATGATGTTACTTTCATGATTATATACCGCTTTACATACTTTCAGCAGATTAATAATATGTGACCTGCTGCAACGAAAAAATAGCGGTTTTGGCAGTATGGCCTCCAACTCTGCCATGGTCATGCACAAAGTATAGGATCTTTTGTCCATCAGGTTTATTTCAGAAATGCCTTCAAACGCGCAAAAATAAGAGATATTGCCAATAGGTTCGTTCCTTAGGATTCCCGGTCCGTTTAAAAGGATCTTACTTGCCAGGTTAACGGTTTTTAAATTATACATGATTTATAGGATTTAAATTGTTGCAACTAATATAAAATCATGCAAAGCTTCAGATCAAAAAAAAGTTATGAATTAAAAAATACCTGCTATGAATTTTATGATGAATGAGATTAATAAAAAATCTGGCTTCACAGGTGCGGAAGCCAGATTAGGAAAGTTAATATTACTGGTATATAAACATCAGAAGTTATAAGAGAAGCCTATGCCCAGGATTTCCTTGAACTGGGTACGGGGTCCTTTTTCATCTGCAATGCCGTCATTGTTAGAATCAACTGATATATCAATATCATCATCATAAATGAGTTGGGTAGATAATGTTGCCGAAATATATTTATTTACTTTTAGTGTTAAAAGAGTCTCCCAGTTTACGTCAATATTCTGGGGATTATTGAGATAATTTGAGAAAAGGTCGAGTTTGGTTAAGATAGTGATATTTTCCATGAGTTCTTTTCTATATTCCATTCTTATGTATCCTCCCAACTCGAAGCGGGCATTCTTACCTTCACTGGTAACTATTCCGCTGCTGTTTGTATCGGCAGGAGTCACACCAAAAGCACCACTGTTTGCCAGATTCTGTTCTGCCACAATAGTGATTTTTGAGGTAAAAGGAGATATGTACAGATTGAATTCGTCGTTGGGCTTATATTCCACACCTAATGATCCCAGTATATATCCAGGAGCAAGAGGGCCTGATATTTTTACCGAGTCGTTGGGGTAGTTATATCCGGCAGTCATCTGGGTTTTAAAGTTTAAAAGTGCCGTGTAGTACCATTTATCTATTGCCTGCCTGCCGTATTTTGAGAGCAGGTCAACCTTATCATCAGTTTTAATCAGGTCTTCGTCTTTTCCCTGTTTAAGAATCCCGTAACCAATGTCGAGTGAACTGGCCCATATACTTTTACCTTTTTTATAGTTGGCAAATAGGCTTGCAAGTCCGTTTGCCGACAGTGCATTTTGTCCCCCTGCCGCCCAGTTTGTAAGAGATGTCTGTGAAAGGTTAAAAGATATGACTCCTCCCTTTTTCCATCCCTCGGTAGAATCGGCTGACTGGCTTTTTAGTCCGGCTTCTGCCGCAGTTGTCTGTCCGAAAGAGCAACTTATAATTGCGGTGAATACCACCGATAAAGCAAGGATTTTTTTCATGATCGTTTAAGTTGCTATTCAATAATAAGCTTACCTGAATTAAAAACGGAACTGCCTGATAACAAATAGATATAGATACCCTTATGTAGATCCCCTGTATATATGATATTATTATCTGCAGTTACCATTTCAGTCCTGATATTCTTACCTGTCTGGTCAATTATTTTTACTTCTTGTGTGCCTGCAGGTAAATTCATGAATGCAGTATAGCCGGTAATCGGATTTGCCAGTGCATAGATATCTGAATCAGCATTTTTATAACTGACAGTGCCTGTGGATTGAGTAGGTCCGCTTCCTGTAATACCGGATACAAATTTGATAAGGTCAATGCTGCCCACTGAAATATCAATTCCATCAGGTATTTCCCTTACAAACCACTTTACTTCATAAGTAAGGGATTCACCGGGGGCTATTGAAATATATTCACTTTGGTTCTCAAGCTCAATATATGCATGGTCTCCGTTCAGCCAAAGTTCAATTTCATTTTCACCAGGCGCAGCGCTTTCATAAGGCACATCCTGGAATGTTTTTATAAACAGTATTGAGCTGTCGTTAACATGTGCATACCAGCCATAACTGCCGTCGCTGAAAAATTTTCTGTTCCCCGGGTCAGAACTTTCGTATCCATACCAGGACACATCGTTAAGTGTTTCAACATAATCGGCAAAATCACCTGTGACTGAACCTTCGCCCGATGGGAAGAACGATATACCGCCGGCAGGAACACGTGTTACTTCCCATGCAGCGTTATTTACGGCAGCGGCACCTTCATTTATAAAATCATATATAATCGTGACAGATGTATCTGCCTCGCTGGCAAAAAAGGTCTTTCTGAAACGCAGGTTTGAGGCGCCGTCAACACCGCTAGTAAGAATAATACTATCACCTGAAATATCAACTGAGTAAGGGTTACTGTCCAGTACCTCAGAAGGGGGCCATCCCCAGTTTCCCTGGGGTGAGGGCCATGCGGTTGAACCCCACAGTATACCGTCGCCATATTCACGATCAACAAACATTATTTCTTTGTCACCCAGCTTTAATGATGATATTCTGCCTCCGAAACTTGAATCTACCTCAAAATACATATCTGC
>CAZHQW010000056.1:0-3828 GCA_964534745.1 uncultured Bacteroidales bacterium | reverse complement strand
CAGTTTTTTATCGCGCCGCAGTATTTTTATCAGGACAGGGTTATTTGCCGGATTTGACTGTTCACTATCATCTGCAGGCATAACTTTCAATCCGTCCCAGAAATCAATAAAAAGGGGGTCAATATGTATCCAGTCACATTCAACAGGCGATGTAACAGGCCAGAAGTATCCCGTATAAATTATTTCCTTGTCGACGGTAACTGCAAATGGCTGTCCGGTTAACGATGAGGTAAGGCTAACTACCGTATCCCTGGCATTTTTCGAGATAGTATAAAGGTTCAGGATTGTATTATATGAAATAATATCTTTATAACCGATTATTGGCTTATCAGCAATACGGGCAGAGCCTGTAATTATTTCCATGCTGTTTTCCCTGGTTTTATATGATTTAAGCAGGTAAAAACATATTTCTCCCGTGACCTCCTTTTCGTTCCTGGAATCTTTTTCACATGAAGCGAAAAGAAATGCTGCAGTTAACAGTATAAGAGCAGAATGTTTAAGTACTTTATTATATGTTATATTATGCACCTGCATTTTTTGATCATATAGAGAACCTTTTATTTAAAAGGTTGCATGATACTTATAGTATTTTACATATAAAACACCAATTTTGTTACATTGTTTTTTTATAATATTATTTTTGAAGGATGTGCGGTTATAATATAGCTAATTTAACAGAATATGAAAACAGTTAATCTTGACATAAGGCCTGCAACTGCCGGTCAGGTCCGTTTAGTACTGGACTTCATAAGGGAAATAGCTGAATATGAGAAGCTTACTCACGAAGTGGTTGCAGATGAGGATATTTTAAGAGAGAGTCTTTTTGGCAAAAACAGGTCGGCAGAAGTAGTAATAGGATACTACAGGGAGAATCCTGTCGGATATGCAATATATTTTTACAATTTTTCTTCATTTACGGGGAGGCCCGGACTTTATATAGAAGATATATATATAAAACCTGAACACAGGGGAAAGGGTTTTGGCAAGACGTTTCTTTTATATCTGGCACGTCTGGCAAGGGACAGGAAATGCGGCAGGATAGAGTGGTCCGTATTAACATGGAACGAGCCGGCTATTAAGTTTTATAAGAAGCTGGGAGCTGTCTCAATGGATGAATGGAGAATATTCAGACTCTCAGGGGGCGCCTTAAAAAAACTGGCAGGTAACTAACTTCAGGATAATGACCGGCAACAGGATCAAGTCCATCTACCTTTTGCTCTATATGGGGTATGCCACATGGAGGGTTTTCTACAATGTTTTTCTTGAGGACAATAACTTTACAGGTGCCCAAATCGGGATCATAAATGCACTTTTTCAGTCAAGCTTATTTATAGTTGTCCCGCTATGGGGATTGGTAGCGGACAAGCAGGGGATAAGGCCAACATTAAGATGGGTATTTATTGTAACCGCAGTATTGATTCTTTTCCTGGGCAGGATACATATATTTATTCTGCTTGTATTATATATAATGCTGATAAGTATTTTTTATCATCCCATGGGACCTCTTACTGACGCTCTGGCTGTCGAGTTTTCAAAAAGCGGGGTTTCATATAATTACGGTAAGCTAAGGTTCTGGGGCTCGCTGGGCTGGGCACTCGCATCCGTAATTGGCGGCTATCTGTTTATATTGGTCCCCCTTGATTATATGTTCCCTTTATCAGCGGCTTTTTTTATTTCAGCCATTCTATTTCTAAAGGTTCCCCTTAAAAGGAAAGTTATTTACAAGTCCCATATCCAGCCATTAAGTCCCCGGTTTATTCTTAAGAATAAACTGCTGCTTGTTTTTATAATTATTTTAACAGTTTACGGTATTGCCTGTGCCCCGATCTACTCTTTTATAAACTTGTATTTTACAGAGCTGCAAGCCAGCAATAAGATTATCGGTTATGCATATGCCATACAGGCATTCAGCGAATTGCCCTTCTTTATTATTGGCGAAAAGTTAATGCAAAAGCTCGGGTCTAAAAGGATTATTCTTATTTCTATGGTTGTAATGGTTATAAGAATGTTGCTTTACGGGATTTTCCCTTCTGTGGGGCTCGGACTGGCGTTGAGTGTCCTGCAGGGTATAACACTTTCATTTTTGCTGGTGGGATTGGTAGAATATATTCACAGGCTGCTGCCGGAGGGGCAGTATGCTCTGACACAGTCTATTATCTGGGGCATTTATTTTGGCATAGGGCAAACCATAGGAAACCTGGTTATAGGGTACTTAAAGGATTTGACAGGAATGGTTAATGTCATGTGGATATTCGGCATTCTAACCTCGCTTATACTTATAGCTATGGGCATTCACTTTTATTTAAGTTCTGCAAGGTTCAGGTCTGCAGGTCATTGATTTTGCAAATACGGACTATTTTCATAACTTGCTATATAATAATTGTATAGTTATATTAAATAGAACCTTAAAATCATGAAAGCTATTAAATATTTCTTTTTAATCCTGATCGCCTTTAGTTGCCAGTCAAGGCACGGAAGAGATTCTGCTACCCTTGAAGTGGCAAAGGGAGGTCTTTCCTCAACTCCTGCTGAACCGGTTGAAATGCTGGAAGAATCCGGGGATATTGAGGCTCAGAAAGCGGATTATAAGATTAAGCAACCTGATAAAATTATTAAAGAAGCAGATATTAAGTTTGAGGTTGACGATTACATAGAATCAAGAAAGAAACTGGAAGATATCATTAGTAAATGGGGCGCTTATATTTCAAAGGAAGATGAACGCTACACGAATTTCCAGATAACAAATACAATAACAATAAGAGTATTAAGTGAGGATTTTGAAAAGCTTATAAATGATATAGGTACTGTCTCGGCAAAAGTTGATTATAAAACAATTAATGCATATGATGTAACCGAGGAGTATGTCGATATAGAATCAAGGCTGAAAACTAAAAGAGAAGTTGAAAAAAGATACTATGAAATATTGAAAAAAGCCTATAAAATTGATGAAATCCTGGAAGTTGAAAATGAAATAAGAAAAATCAGGGAGGAGATAGAAGCTGCCGAAGGTCGCCTTAGGTATCTTAACGACCGTGTTTCCTACAGTACAATAACGCTGACTATTTACCAGCAGGCCCGGTATAAATACAGGCCAACGCATAAATCTGATTTTTTTGAAAGGTTTTATAAGGGACTGGACAAAGGCTGGAAGGGATTGTTGTCTTTTATAATCGGACTGGCCCATATATGGCCTCTTTTGCTGGCCATGGGTATTGCTGCGTATTTTTTCATCAGATACCTGAGGAGGGGAAGAAAACAAAACAAATAAATATTACACGGTTAGTTCCGGTTTTCAGAATTAAGCCTCTCAAATAACGGACTTGAGCTTATGATAGAATAAAGCCAGTAGATTAGTATTCCCAGTCCGGCCCCCAGCAACATTCCCCCCAGGATATCGCCGGGATAGTGCACTCCCAGGTATACCCTGCTGTAAGAAACCAGTGCTGCCCAGAAAAAGATAAAAATTGAATAAAATTTATTTCTGAAGAGAAAACCGGTAAAACTGGCAAGTGCAAAGGTATTGGCAGCATGGTTTGATACAAATCCGAACCGCTTTCCGCAGTAATCATCTGCCATATGTATCAGGTTTTGTATTTTGGGATTATGGCAGGGCCGCAACCTCTGAAACAGTTCTTTAAACAGCACTGAGAGCTGGTCGCTTGCAATAATAAGCAGGGCAGCTAATGCAAAAATAAGTAAGGCTTTCCACCTGAATTTATAGATGACCCAGCCTGCCAGAATTAGGTATAATGGAATCCATTCTGCCTTTCCGCTCATGAACAACATCACCTTATCCCAGAAAGGCGAGTGCAGGCCGTTAAGGAACAG
>CAZHQW010000055.1:12415-21689 GCA_964534745.1 uncultured Bacteroidales bacterium | reverse complement strand
AGATTCGGATCGGCAAGCAGGTACGGAAAATTTCCTGCAGTTTCAGCAGGCTGGGTTATATCACGTGAAGGATTTTTTCCGACCAATAATGTACTCAACTTCCTGAAGATACGTGCAAGCTGGGGTAAAAACGGTAGTGAGAACATACCGGACTTTCGCTTCATCGGTCTTATGTCAAACGATAAAAGATATTACTTTGGCGATGCAAAAACAATGTATAATGGTATACTTCCAACATTTATTTCCAATGCCGGCTTAAAATGGGAAGCCTCGGAGCAATTGGATATTGGAGCTGATATGGCACTACTTTCAAGCAGGTTAACTTTTGCTTTCGATTTTTACAACAAGAAAACCGAAGACTGGCTGATACAAGCACCGGCTCCCGATTTGCTTGGCAATAATCCACCCTGGGTCAATGGAGGTGATGTTCAAAACAGGGGAATCGAATTGGAATTAGGTTATAAAAATAATATAACCAGCAACCTGTATATAAGTATTTTACTTACTGCAGCCACTAACAAAAACGAAGTACTGGATATTCCTAACGTGGGGCATGTACTGACAGGTGGCTCTGCAGTTCATGGACAGGGTGGTGTATTAAGAGCGGAAATTGGTACGCCAATGGGATACTTTTATGGATACCAAACGGCCGGAATCATCCAGACCGAAGAACAACTGGCAGAAGTCCAGGTCTGGCAAAGACATGCAAAACTTGGAGACTTTATATTTGTCGATACTAATGGTGATAACATAATTAATGACAATGACAAAACAAATATCGGCAATCCTTATCCGAAAATTACTTCAGGATGTAACATTACCATCGAATGGAAAGGAATTGATTTATATATGTTCTGGTACTCTGCATTAGGCCATCAGATAATAATGGCAAACCGTAGATCAGATCTCAAATTTGTAAATTTCTCAACTGACGTTTTGGATCGCTGGCAAGGCGAAGGTACATCCGACGATGAACCACGGGTAAGTATAGCAGATAATAACGGTAACTATAAAAAGTTTTCCGACTATTACGTCAAAGATGCAGATTTTTTAAGATTGAAAGTATTAACATTAGGATATACAGTGCCTGTAAAATTAACCAATGCCATAAAAATTAACAAGCTAAGGTTTTATGTATCATCCGAGAACTTACTCACTTTCACAAAATATCCGGGTATGGAGGTTGAAGTGGGAGGTACTCCTTTTGGTGCGAATGATGCTTATGGTAATGCAACCAATCCGATTGGTGTTGATCATGGTATTTATCCCCAGGCCAAAACATACCTGGCAGGAGTAAATATTACATTCTGACAATATATAGATTAAGGAAATAACTTTAAAATTTAAAATTATGAACTTGAATAAATTATATAAACTACTATTTATTTTGGTAATAATAGCAGGATTGAATTCTTGCGCCGATGATTTTCTGGATCTCGAACCAAGAATAAATAAACTGGAAGGAAACTCCTATAAAACCGAAAATGATGCTTTGCTTGCCATGGCATCCGTATATAAAGCGCACAGTGCCAGCAACGGACTGGAAAACGTTCCGATAAATTCAGATATATATTCTGATGATGCTTATGCTGCAGGAGAGCCGGGAGGAGGTATGTGGGAATCCTGGCAGCCTATTGAAATCGGTATTATTGATCCTGAAACCGGGTCTAACCTTTTATGGCAAAAGTTTTACCAGGGCGTTTACAGGGCAAACACATATCTTCAGAAAGAAAGCGATATTGAATGGGTAACTCCCGGAAAAAGGGACAGAATGAGAGGAGAGGTATTAGCATTACGTGCCTACTTCTATTGGAACCTGGTCAGGCTGTTCGGATGGGCACCGCTTTTCTCGGAAATACCAACCGATATAGAAGAGGTCAAATCGATACCGCAATCAACACCCGAAGAGCTTTACCGGTTTGTTGCCCAGGATTTGTTAACTGCAATGCCACTACTACCGGAAGTTGTGTCATCAAGTGAAAAAGGAAGGATTACCAAAGATGTTGTCAGGGTACTTATAGCCCGCATTTACCAGTACTACGAAGGATTTGTCAAACCGGTAATGGGAATTTCCAGTGACTGGACAGATGGTAAAACTGTGATAAACGAGACTTATGTAAAAAACCTGATGGAAGAAATTATTTCCAGCAACCGGTACATTTTATTACCCAATTACGCTGATGTTTTTGACTGGGGTAATCAAAATAACGAGGAATCAATTTTCGAATGGCAATACTCAGATCAGGGAAAATCATATTTTTCCGATGATAATATGAACAGGGACGGTAATTTTAATTCTCATATCTATGGAATAAGGCCTCCTGTATCTGATCCGAACATTCTCCCGGGCTGGAGTTTTGCTACCCTGACTTTTACTCTGGTAAATGAGTTTGAAGAGGGAGACCCTAGAAAAAATGTGACGGTTTATGATGCGGAGGATAGTCTGGGCACTTACGGGAAAGGATTCCAGAATACAGGTTATTTCAATTACAAGTACTTGCCCAGGGCAGCATATAATCCGTCGCACGGCGGCGATCAGCCACTTAACTGGCCTATAAACTATAAGGATATGCGTTATGCAGAAGTTTTATTAATTGCTGCAGAACTATTTATGGATGATGATCCGCAAAAAGCTCTTGGATACTTTAACCAGGTAAGAACACGGGCTATGGGTGATGCTGCTGCCAAAACATCAATAACCCTTGATGACATTTACCATGAACGCCGGGTTGAATTTTCAGGAGAAGGTCACCGAAAATGGGACTTGATGAGGCGTGGATTAGATTATGCCAAAGAAAAAATAGATGCAACATGGGACACTGCTTCTTTCCCTGATTATGTTGCAAAAGATGATTTTATAGGACGTCAGTTTAATATTGATACCTGGGGTATGTTGCCTATTCCTGCAGGAGAAATCAGAGCTTGCAATGAAGGTGTATTAAAGCAATTTGTGCCTGGTTTTGAATAATCTGAAAAGGTAACGACCTGATGAAAATGATGAAGCTGTTTGTCATTGCTGTCATTTCATTATGTTTTTCAGTATTAACCTGCCGCGCATATTATACCACGCAGGGGAAGAATATTGTTGACAGAAAGACAGGCGAACCCGTGATTCTCAAGGGATTTGGTATAGGATGCTGGCTTCTGCCCGAAGGTTATATGTGGGGGATCCGTAAAATAGACCGGCCGTGGCAGTTTGAGAAAGCAATTATTGATTTGACAGATGAAAAAGATGCGGCCGAATTCTGGAGGCTCTATCACCATAACTTCATGACAGAGGGTGATGTGAAATCAATGAAAATGTGGGGTGTAAACTCAATACGTATTGCCCTCCTGGCTTCACAGTTGCAGCCACGGGAGGGACAGCCGGATGAGCCTCCTTATGTCTATTCCGAATATGGTTTCGGACTTCTGGACAGCCTCGTTGCCTGGTGCGAAAAACACGAAATGGGTATAATATGGGATATGCACGGTGCACCCGGCGCACAGAATGCGGAGAATATTTCGGACAGTGACGGTGAAGCACGGCTATGGACAGAAAAAGAAAAGTACTGGCCCCGTTGCAAAGACCTGTGGTATAAAATTGCCGAAAGATACAGGTATAATGAATGCATCATAGGGTATGACCTGTTAAATGAGCCGCTATTAAGGAGATACCCTCATATCTCTGAAAAGCTGCTCCGTGAACTTTATATTGAATTAACAGATACAATAAGGGCTATTGATACGTTAGGTATTATTTTTGTTGAAGGTGATGACTGGGCACAGAACTTTGAAATGCTGGAGCCGTTGGACTGGGATCCCCACCTGGTTATTGCCTTTCATTCATATCCGCCTACGGCAAATTCAAAAGGACTGGAGCGCTGGGATATATTACGGCAAAAATATAACATCCCCTTATGGCACGGTGAAACCGGGGAGCAGGGACCTCCCTATCATTATATTACACGGTCTTCGGAATTCCTGGAAGATAATAATGTTGGCTGGAGCTGGTGGACACACAAGAAGTTTGAGAGGAATACACAGCCATGGAACTGCCCGAGAACTGCCGGATTCAACAAGATACTCGATTACTGGAACGGAAAGGGTGAAAAGCCGTCAAAACAGCAGGCAAGGGAATGGTTAATGGACCAGGCACGAAAAACACACTCCGATTACTGTGAATTTCTGCCTGATATGGTGCGTGCGCTAATATCACTGGATCCTGATGTTTATCTAGCGGCAAAAGATACTTTAGCACCGGAGATCATCCGGCAGCCGGAAGATGCAACTATCGAGTCGGGGGACCCGGCATTCTTCTTTGTCCGTGTCAGGGGTTACCCCCTGAACTACCAGTGGTACAGAAACGGGAACCATCTTAAAGATGCGAATGAATACATGCTGAGAGTTGAAAATCCTGATTTGAGTAAAAACAACTCAATATATACGGTGGATATTTTCAATGAAAAGGGAAGTGCTAAAAGCAGGCAAGCAAAACTTACGGTTAATCCGTATTCGGGTCCTGTAATCAAAAAAACTTCAGCGGCACCTGTGATAGACGGTAATATTGATAAAATATGGAATTCGCTGCCGGCATATGAGCTGAATAATATAATTCTGGGAGAACGCAGTTCGGCATCCGATATTTCTGCATCTTTCAAAGCAACCTGGGATGATGAAAATTTATATTTACTGGTCCAGGTAAAAGATGAACTTAAAACTGACCAAGGATCAAATGATTACAGCCAGGACGGTATTGAGATATATATAGATTCTGACAACAACAAACCGGAATACTATGAGAATGATGAATTCATGTTTCGATACAACTGGAACAGTGATAGTCTAATGGTCATAAGAAATCATGCTAAGGCAAATATCGTGTGCGCACAGGCAAACACTGAAGCAGGTTACAACGCAGAAATCGCTATCCCGTGGAAGGCAATATCATGTATTCCCGAGAAAGGCAGGTATATCGGATTTGATCTGCATGTTAATGATAATGATGGAAGCGAAAGAGAGTGCAAGATCGCATGGAAGGCAGATCGTGACAACTCTAACTGGTCACCTTATGCATTCGGAACAGTAAAACTTGATTAAAAAAAATTTCAGAATATTAATTACTTAAGTAAACTAAAAAGGTTAACAATGAAATCGATAAAAAAAGCTTATTCAAGCCGCACTATTCTTTTTTTGCTGGCCGTGTTGTGTTTTTATAGTATTAATTATAAAGCTATATGCCAGTCCGCTGAATTCAAGGAAGCAGCAGTATATATGACTGCAAAAACAACGGGCGATCTTCTTGCAAACAGGGGATACCGTGCCTTCGAGCCCCTGGATCAGCCGGATGAGAATTACCCGACCATTATGATTGATATTGACAAGACATTTCAGACCATTGAAGGATTCGGCGGGGCTTTCACCGATGCAAGCGCGATAGATTTTGCAAAGTTGTCGGAAGAAAAGCAGGAAGAATTTCTGAAGGCATGTTTTGACCCTGTTGAGGGAAACGGGTATACATTTTGCAGGACAACCATCCACAGCTGCGATTATTCTTCGGAAATGTACACATATGCAGAGGTGGAAGGCGACAAAGAGCTGAAGCATTTTTCAATTGAGCACGATATGAAATACCGCATTCCTTTTATTAAGAGGGCGCTTGAAACGGCCGGCGGTAATATTAAGATCTTTGCCTCGCCATGGAGCCCTCCTGCATGGATGAAAACGAACAATGACATGCTTCACGGAGGTAAGCTCAAGCCCGAATATTTTCAGACGTGGGCCGATTATTTCGTAAAATATGTAAAGGCCTATGAGAAAGAGGGAATTCCAATATGGGGACTGACGGTACAGAATGAACCCATGGCCGTGCAGGTATGGGAATCATGTATTTTTACCGCTGAAGAGGAGCGTGACTTTGTAAGGGATTACCTGGGTCCCACACTTAAAAATAACGGGTTGTCGGATCTGAAACTGATGATCTGGGACCATAACCGCGGCATCATGTATCAGCGTGCCGAAGTCGTTTATGATGATCCCAAAGCTTCACAATATGTTTATGGCATGGCTTTTCATTATTATATAGGAGACCATTTTGACAATGTGCGGCTGGTTCATGATGCATTTCCCGATAAGAAGCTGATATACAGCGAGGCCGGCATAAACGGAGACTGGGAATCAGGGGTGCGCATAGCCAAAAATATGATCATGGATTTGAATAACTGGACCAGCGCATGGACATACTGGAACTTTATCCTGGATGAGAATCACGGTCCCCGTCATGCAGGAGGTATGGGCGGAACAGGTGTCGTTACGGTAAATACAAAAACGGATGAACTTATTTTTCATCCTTCTTTTTATTACTTCGGCCACTTTTCAAGGTTTATAAGACCCGGCGCCAAACGGATAGCCTGCACTTCAAACAGTGATGATTTTCTGGCAACAGCCTTTATCAATACTGATAATGAAGTGGCGGTTGTGATCCTGAATACCAGTGATGCTGATCGTATCTTCCAGCTCTGGGTGGAGGGCAAAGCATTGAAATCCACAGCTCCGCCCCTGTCCATTTTTACGATGGTAATACGTTAACAGACTATTCCTCTCCTTCAGGTGCCCGTTTTCTTATAAAAATGAATTCGCCACCCTCATCACCCGTATTATTTATTTCACCATACTGCGGCAAATTGGGACTGTTATTCATAACAGCCGTCCTGAAACTTGTAAACAGGCTTTCGGACGAGAGGAAAATCTCCTGATTCTCCTTAAGCCTCTTGATAAGGTACTCGATAAAGACACTCTTGTCCGGTACTTCTTCAAGGGTGCCGCTGGTCATTGCCTTGCGGCTTGGCAGGCTGTATAGCTTTTCTATTGCCACAGCCGAGCTTGTGAAAGCCCTTCTTGTTTTAAATATCGAACCTGTAAAGCATGCATCGGCAATAAGCAGGGTGTGATTGGAATTGATGCTGCTAATATAATCACGCACAGTACTGTTTCTGAACCAGTTTGCTGTATTTGAAGCCTTTGCATCGGAAGGTAGCCAGTAACCTATTTCCGAATTTTTATCCAGGTGGCCATGCCCGGCATAGAATATTAACAAATTATCCTTTGGTGTAACCGTTTTTGCCAGTATATCCAGTTCGATTATCATCGCTTCCCGCGTGGGATCAACAAGCATTTTCATGTTCTCCTTATCAAAAGTGTATTGCTCCAGCAATGTTTTATATAATTCCTGTGCATCTTCTATAGCATTGTCCAGATCGTTAATGTTCGGATCCCTGTAATTTTCGATAGCTATTATCAAGGCATAATATTTCCCGCCTTTTAAAAGAAAATCCGCTGCTATTGAATAGTCGGCACAGTGAACACTGATCTCTTTCTCTGTTATGCTGCCGTCATTATCCACTGCCATAACATATATTATGTTATCTCCGGGTGCAAGATCAACAGTTGATTTATAAATATTATCCTTCAATGCTATGGCATCCTTTGAATTTACAGTGACCAGGTTTATGCCGCTTTCATCTGTCACCTCCACCGTTACTTCCAGAGTTCCTTTCTGACTTGATGCCTTATTTTCAGCGTTAAGGACCGGATAAATAAATTTAATTGACGGGGGCGCAACTATTTTCCTGGTATAATCAACAATAAAATCCTTATGTGCTATGCCGCCCTCATTGTCAAGGGCCACAACTGAAACCGTGTTTTCACCGGGCACCAGGATGACTTTTGATCTGTAAATACCCTCCGATACTATCTTTGCCTCAACCGAATTAATGGTTACCGAACTTATTCCGCTTTCATCTGTCACTTTTATGGCAACATCTATATCACTGTCTTCGCTTTTCACTACCTCTCCTTCTTCAAATATTGGCAAAATCATCTGAATGGCCGGAGGTACAATGACCTTCCTGGCAAAAAGACTGCGATCAATAAAATAATTGACTTTAAGTGCCTTTGGCTGTGCAAGCAGAAAATCCTCCTTTTCATCATAATCGGTAATCCTGCCTTTATCAAGAAAACGAAATCCCAGCAATATATCCAGGGTATCAGTTCTTATGTTATCATCAATTTTAAATCTAAGATCGGCCGACTTATTAAAGCCAATAAAATTCTTGTCTCTGAAAAGATCATATTTCACGTAATCATAGTGACTTATCCTGAGATCATTCTTATCAAGAATTATCAGTGAAGAGCTGTCTTTTACAGGCTTAAGGTTCTCATCAACCCACTGAACCGACAGATGTAAAGAGATAGTATCCTCTTTCTGTATTCCCTTATTTACTGTAACTATGCCATACTTACCACCTGCAGTACCTAAAATCTGCTGCTGCTCCTGTGCATGGAGAATACTGCCTGCAATAATCATGACAATAAAGACTGCCGCCTTAACAAGAAAATAACCGGAGTTTTTCATGACTAAAATATTTACAGTTTAAATAAAAACGCGATATTAATACCTGCCGCTTCAGTATTTGTTTTGCCCGGGACACCAACTGTACTGATATAGTCATCACGGTGCTTGGCAATTTCATACTTCAGATCATTGATGCCATAGATAACCATCGGTCCGGCTTTTATGCTTACCGAGCGGAACAGTTTTACAAGGAGGCCAAATGACAGGTATCCCGATAAATTATAAGAGCTTAAGTCCCATGTATCTTCACTATTAAGGTTTTCAGTTGTCAGGTCATAATCCTCAAGATCATATAATACTACATGATAATCCGGATAATAGCCCCTGTGGGTCGAGGTACCACTAATTTGATATTTGCCTTCAAAAAGATATGACAGCTGGCACCCCGCGCTTGCATAAAATCCCAGGGATTCCCTGGTATTTAGTTTTATGTAACTTACCCCCAGGGACAGATCAAAGTAAGTAAGTGAATTGTTTTCCCTGACATCGGCCTGTATATACCTGTAATAAATATCATTGTCCTTATCTGTCAAAAGGGTGGTGTTTGACTCATTAATATAATTTTCAAGGCTGAGATCTGTTCTGTAGTTTGTAAGTGATAAACCTGAATAAACACCTATCGATTTGCGCGGTAAAAAAGTAATGCCTAATCCGGTGTTATATCCCGGGCCCGGACTTGCAGTCCAGTATTCGTCATTAAATATATCCTTATTGTATATGCGTGTATACAAAGGATTAAAATATACACTTATATACTTCGTGAGCCTCTCCCTCTTAATCTCCATCTCACTCTCCCTATCCTTCTCCTTCTTCTTTTTCGCTACCACCAAAGGTTCTTTCTGAACTTCAAGTGCCGGCTCTTCCGTAACTTCAAGTACCGGC
>CAZHQW010000055.1:10296-12315 GCA_964534745.1 uncultured Bacteroidales bacterium | reverse complement strand
AACTTCAAGTACCGGCCTTTCTTTCTGGATGCCAGCTATTTTAAAATCTGTAAAAGCCTTTCTCTTTTCCCTGAATTCGATAATAAAAAATAGATCAATAGTATTATTAACAATCCTGCTTGATTTATATAATCCCATAACCTGCTTTTCCAGTAAAAGACTGACTTTATACCCGTTTTTTATATCCGGAACAGGCTCTGCCTCACTCATAAGCGATGCATCCCATGACAACCTGATGGCCAGTCCGCCCTCGTACCAGGACTGGATCTTAAAATTGTACTCGGAAACAGTTATTTTCTTTTCCATAAGGTTTTCAGGATCAATATCATTATAAATGAATACATCAGTTGTGCCTTTGAACAGACTGTTAACATTATTGATATATTCATCCGAGATCCTTACCCCGTCTTTGCTCAGACCTCCGTATTTCTGGTAATTTGAAAGCAGTTCATCAATTTTCGAAGCTATGAGGCTTCTCTCCTCGTCAGAAAATTCCTGGGCCAGTACTGAAGCTGCCAGCAGCAGTTCCAGGGTTATAATACAAATGAAACGAAGTTTTGTCATGTTCCTGTCACCTTAATTAATAAGCAGTCTCCTGTAATATATTACATTATTAAACATAATATCCATTATATAGACGCCTTTGGGAATGTTTGCAATACTTATCTCTTCATAAAGGGGCCCTGAATCTTTATCTGAAACAAGGCTTTTTATAATTGTCCCTGAATAATCCCTTATATTTATTATTGCCCTGCCCGATTCCGCCCCTATGATGCTGAGCGTGAAATTACCGGTATTGGGTACAGGAAAAACTTCAATAACCGGTTCACCGGGATCCATAGTAGCTGATTTAGCTGCAAAATTAAAGGCATCGGACATTGTTTTGCACCGGGTCCCGTAACTTGTCTGCACAAAATAGTCACCCTGATAGTCAGTATTTATCTTGTAAAATTGCTTTGTCTCACCCGTTAATAATTGGTCGTAATAATACCACTGGTATGAAAACAAACCCGAATCAATACATATTAAAATATTCTCTCCTTTAAGTTTTATTTCAGGCTTTTCCGGACCGCTGAGCACTGTAACATACGCTGATGCGCTCCCCGTTGTATTACCATTGCTAATATCCACCGTATATGTAGTACTGACTTCAGGAGATACAACAGGATTGCTCACTGATGAGGAAAATCCGGCCGGATCTGACTTCCATGAATAAGACAGATATGCCGGATTGCAAGGTGAATTTATGGCCCGCAGCTGGAGCTGCTCACCCCTGCAAACTTCATATTTGTCGGCTGAAATACTCGCTGAAATATCAACTGCTATGTCGTCTGTACTGAATGTTACAATACCGCAGTCATCCATATTATACCAGCTCTCCTCAATTGCTCCTGTATTCTTCCAGACACCCCTTTTTCGAAGCTCACCATCATCATCACGGTCAACAATTATCACGTCAAAGCCAATCATATCTACATTATTCGGATTCAGAGGCATTTCTGTTTCATCAATAAAATCCTCTATATTCAATGCATACTCATAAACATAATCCGGATCATTGACATTATAGGCCACAGTTGCATAAACACCATTGTTCTGACCGGTTGCCTGGTAACCTGTATAAGAATACTGGCTCAACTCATCATAAAACCAAGGAGCTATCTGGTAGTGTCCTACCCTATTTACGGGTCCACCTCCATCCTTCAGCTCATCGTTTACATCTATATAAATTTCAATTTTGTCCGACATCCATTGATTATCACCCGACTCCCAGTAAGGGTAATAATCATCATCTTCAACAGTAACCAGGATAAAAATTGATGTATCGTTCCATGCAGCCTGCCATGTGGAAAGGTTAAGTGTCGGTTCCTCGGTTCTGAAAGTTCTGCTGATGTTATGCACTTCAACATTATTCCAAAGAGGATCGACCGTTCCGTCAATGACAGGCGCACACCCGTCCGGGAACCTGTAAAAGGTTGCATCTGGTTTGTCAACAGCTTGATTGCTGAATCTCACTTC
>CAZHQW010000055.1:7656-10196 GCA_964534745.1 uncultured Bacteroidales bacterium | reverse complement strand
AGGATAAAAATCATCATCGTTAACTGAAATAATAACAAAAACTTCGGTGTCATTCCATGCAGCCCTCCATGAAGCGAAATTAAGTGTAGGTTCGCCGGCAGGACAGCAATACGGATCAAATAATTTTAACACATGAGCGTCAATATATGACCATAATGCATCGATCTGTCCGTCAATGACAGGCTCATACCCGTCCGGTAACTTATAAATTGTAGCAGCAGGGATCATATAATTTACTATGTTCAGAAACATGGTTTTTCCCGTAGCATTGAGATTATAAACTGACGTAGTCTGTCCTTCCGCACTTCCACAGTCCGATCCGCCTGCTGCAAAGAAAACGCGCTTGCCGGCCGGAGCATAGGCTGCCCCGTCATAGAAAGGTATGCCAGCATCCCATTCTGCAATAAATATGCCTGTTTGATCTGAATTGTAAGCCAGCACCTTGCCGTTACCGGCATTATCGATGTAAATATAATCAGAGCCTGTTTCAGTGTATATTGTCAGCTCCCCTGACGTTTCAATTCCTTCAAAAAGCTGGTGTGAAGCTGCCGAAGAAGGTACTGTTAATGTATCACCCGCACAGATTACGACACTTGTATTAAACCATTGCCACCGGCTATCTCTTGTGGAAAAAACACTGAGGTTAAGAACAGGAGTCCTGATACCGTTCCATTGTGCCGCAAATTCTTCATTACCCCCATAATCTCCCGAATAACAATTACGGCTCATAATAATAAGCGAAGCATTATTGGCGAATTCAAGTTCACTGGCATTAAGTATGAACTTGTATTCACCTATCTTGCGTACAACATTGTATCCTGCACTCTCAAGAACATCTGTAAATCCCATATCATCCGCATTGTCGCATACATAGAGAATATAGGGCTCCTGGCAAAGAACACTGTTCAGCATAAAAATAGCTCCAGCTATTACCAGAAGGCAGAATTTTGCTTTCATATTGACAGGTTTGGCTGAATTACATAAGTAAGGATGAGGATTACCAGTATAATATGAAATAAAAATATAAAAAAATTTATTCTGTATCAATTATTTGAAGATGATTTGTTAATTATAAAATATTACATAGGGTAAAATCGTACTTAATAATCTTAAGATTAGAAAGGCCTTTTGGAATTGGCAGAAAAGTTATAATTTATAAAAAATGAAGATTAATTTAGTAATTTAATTTTAAGCAGTCATGAAAACAATAAATGGATTTTTAAGTCTGAAAGCAGCCGGAATTATAATAATTGCATTATTCATAAACAGTATAATGATATCCGGTGCAGATTATTTAGGGGGTAAGTCAGGAGTGAACGACAGCGTTAACTATTATACTTACTCGGGGAAAATAATAGACAGTGAAACAAAGGATCCCGTTGCTTTTGCAAACATATATCTTGAAGGCTCAAGCATAGGGACAGTTTCAAACCTTGACGGCGAATTCATACTTAAGGTGCCGCTAAGCAAAGGAGAAGAAAGGATAACCATCTCTTTTGTCGGTTATAAAACGCAGGAGCTGGCATCAGAAGATTTAAATATGATGAAAAATACTATCAGGCTTGTTGCTGACCCCATACCTATACAGGAAGTTATTATTAAAACGGGTGATCCGGTTGAACTGCTGAGAAAAGCCATCGCAAGGATAGATGAAAATTATACGGTTAGTCCTGAGATGTTAACAGGTTTTTACAGGGAGACTATAAAACAAAACAGGAATTATGTTGCAGTATCTGAAGCAGTCCTCGACATTTACAAATCAAGTTATAAAAATTATTTTGATTCTGACAGGATAAAAGTTTTCAAGGGACGGAAAAGCCAGGATGTTAAGAAAATGGATACGATCCTGTTCAAGCTCCAGGGCGGCCCCAAAACCAGCTTGCTGCTGGATGTTGTGAAAAACCCGTCCACACTGCTGTCAGAAGACTTCTTTAAATATTACAACTATAAACTTGATGGAGTAGTAAATATTGATAATAGGGAGACCTTTGTAATTGCATTTAATCAAAAGAGCAATGTTGATCTGCCTCTTTATCAGGGTAAGATTTATCTCGATTCAAAAAACCTGGCTATCGCAAGACTGGATTTCCGCATCAGTGACAAAGCCCTTTCCCAGGCTGATAATGAGCTTGTTAGAAAGAAGCCGGTCAGCATGAAAATTGACGTTGAAGATGCCGGATATCTGGCAAATTACAGGCCTATAGATGGCAAGTGGCATCTGAATCATGTCAGGGCCGAAGCCAAATTTAAATGTAAGTGGGATAAAAAGCTGTTCCGCTCTATCTATACAACAATGCTTGAAATGGCTATAACTGACAGGGATACATCCAATATTAGCAAATTTAAACTGAGAGAATCAGAGAAAATTTCAGATATTTTTGTAGATCAGGTGAATTATTTTGAGGATCCTGATTACTGGGGTGAATATAACGTAATAAAGCCTGATGAGTCAATTGAGCTGGCAATTCAAAAATTAGGAAGGAAATTAGTTCGCAATAACTAGATATTTTAGTACTTATCAGGCGATAAGCATATTATTA
>CAZHQW010000055.1:0-7556 GCA_964534745.1 uncultured Bacteroidales bacterium | reverse complement strand
CAGACTAACTTTGAACCCGTTATCTTTGGATTTTATTAACTTAGATATTTTAAAGCAGTTTTCAGTACATGAAGAAACGAAGCTGGAAGATATTTGAAGAAATCAGGGAAGGCAATTTAATAACCTTTGAATATGTATTTAGAAAATATTATAGCACTCTTTGTAATTATGCCAGCAAATATATCAGGGATCTTGATACGGCAGAAGAGGTTGTACAGGAACTGTTTTACAGGCTCTGGGAGAAGAGGGATAAATTAAATATCAATGTTTCTTTGAAATCGTATTTATACCGCTCTGTATATAATGGCTGCCTCCAGTATCTGAATCATCGTACAATAGAGATAAAATATGAGGATTATTACAGGAAACAGGACAAGGAGTATAACGATGATGCATTGGAAGCTTTAAAGATGCAGGAACTTAATGAGATAATTAATAATACATTAGACTCCATGCCTGAAAGATGCAGAAAAATATTTCTTCTTAACAGGTTTGAAGGGCTTAAATACAGGGAAATAGCAGAAAAGCTGTCTTTATCGGTAAAGACTATCGAAGCAAATATGGGTAAGGCTTTGAAGCTTTTCAGGAGAAACCTTAAAAATTATGTTGAAGCATAATAATACAAGATAATTATGAAAAGATACAGGGAAAATAAAATAAGATGGGGACTATTGGCAAGGTACTTATCAGGAGAAAGTGACAATGAGGAAGCTGGCATTATAAAAAAATGGATAAACAGCAGTAATGAAAACAATATATTACTTAAAAATATTAAAGCCGACTGGGAGAAAATCAATTCAATTAAAAATATGAAAAAAGTAGATGTTGACAGCGCATGGGAAAATGTAAAACAGAGAATCCTGAATAGTGATAAGGGAATTATTCCTGTGCCTGAACGGGCAATGGTCAATACGGCAAAGCTGTTCCTTTACCGGTCGTTGCGCCTTGCCGCTTCGATATTGCTGGTCATGGGTCTGGCATTTGGTATTTATAAGGTTTTTGTAACTCCATACCTTGATAATAATACGATTGTCAAATCAGGTTCCGATAATACATCCAGGCTGATATTGCCTGATGGTTCACAGGTATACCTTAACTCAGGGACCCTTATCAGGTATGCAAACAACTTCGGAAGCGGTTCCAGGCAATTGTTTCTTAAAGGTGAAGCTTATTTTGATGTTACCAGGGATAATGACAATCCTTTTACTATTACTACAAATGATGTATTGGTAAGAGTATTGGGAACATCATTTAATATAAACACCAGGGCATCAAATAATAAGACTGAAGTATTTGTTGAATCTGGAAATGTGCAGTTGTCACAAAAGGACAATCCGGATAATAATATATTAATTGAACCCGGTTATATCGGTGCATTGTCAGGAAAGACACTCAATAAAAGTAAAAATAATGATATCAATTACATGTCCTGGAAAACAAAATACTTAATCTTCAGGGAAACAGACCTGCAGACGGTAGCAGAAAAACTGGAGAGTGTTTATAATACCAGCATTACTCTTGGCAGCCAGGAAATGGCAAATTGTAAACTGACTGCCACATTTAATAATGCTTCCCTTGATTCAGTGTTAAAAGTAATTGAAGGATCATTCAATCTTCAGATTGAGAATATAGTAAAAACAAAAGATAAGGTAATCATTGTTGGAAATGGTTGCTGAAAATATTATTAATAGTCCGGTACCGAATATTTATAAAAGTCCCGTCCGCAGAATTTTAATATTCATATTATTAGTCTCCGGAGCAGTCCTGTCCTATGGACAGGACTCAATATTCGATTACAGGTTAAACATCTCTCTTAATAATTATTCAGTATATGATGTTTTCAGGATTATTGAAAAGGAAATCAATTACAACTTCTCGTATAACTCCTCTTTAATAGATGCTGACAGGGTAATCTCAATCAATATGAGAAATAAAACTCTTAGGGAGGTACTTGATAAAATAGTTGACAATAAGTCATTGGAATACAGAGTTATAGGTAATAATATTGTCATTTATAAACCTGGTGACGGCATTGAAAGAATCCCGGAGACAATATTGCCTGAATCTGTTTCAATCCTTAAGATCGAGGGGAAAATCATTGACAATAATACAAAAAAGCCAATTGAATATGCCAATATAAGCCTCATAGGTAAAAGTATAGGGACGGTTTCAAATACTGACGGCGAGTTTGTAATGAAGATCTCCCCTGCTTTCATTTATGACAGCATTGGCATCTCATGTCTTGGTTATAAATTGTATAAGGAACAGGCTATAAATCTTGTATCGAAGAATAATATTATTTTACTGGTTCCTGATTTTATACCTATCCAGGAGGTAATCATAAGGAAAATCGATCCCATATCATTAATAATAGGTGCAATTGAGAAGATTCCCGAGAATTACAGTAACAAACCGGTTATACTGACGTCATTTTACCGCGAGTCGGTAAAGGAATCAAGGAGATATGTCATTGTATCGGAGGCTGTGTTGCAGACCTACAAATCATCTTATACCAAACCCGATGAGAAGGAGCAGATAAAGATTATCAAAGCAAGAACAAGCAGGGATATAAGCAAAGCAGACACCGTGATACTAAAATTGAAGGCCGGTCTCGGTACAACTTTGCTGCTTGATATAGTCAAGCACCCGGCATACTTCTTTTCAGAAGAAAACCTTAACTATTACAGTTACAGGATGGCTGACGTCATGATCGACAATGAAAGGGAGGCTTTTGCTATCAAATTTGACCATAAGGAAAATAACGACTATCCCCCATATACAGGAACGATTTATCTGGATATTAACAGTCTTGCAGTCAAGGCAGTAGATTTTTCATTAAAACAGGATAAGATAGAAAAGGCTTCACATTTCCTGGTAATAAAGAAACCGAGGTATTTAAACGTAAAACCTATTAAAGCTGAGTACTCTGTAAAGTTTAAGGAATTTAACAACAAATACTATCTGAACTTCATAAGATGTGAAACAGAATTTAAAATAAGAAAGAAGAAACAACTATTTGGCAAGGTTTTTAACACGGTAATTGAACTGGCTGTGACAGATATTGATACCATGGATGTAAAACGGTTTAAACCCAGGGAAGTAGCAAAGACCATGAATATTTTTACTGACCAGGTAATAGAATATAACGATTCCTACTGGGAAGAATATAATTATATAAAACCTGATGAACCGCTGGAAGAAGCATTGAAAAATCTCAGTCCTTAATATACTATTGTCATCTCGTCCAGCAGCCTATGTGCTCCGGCATACTTATCGATAATAAAAAGTATATACCTTATATCCAGTGATATATTGCGGCATATTGACCCGTCGTAAACGTAGTCACTCATAGTGCCCTCCCAGTTCCTGTCGAAATTAATTCCTATGAGATTCCCCTCACCGTTAAGGACCGGACTGCCGGAGCTGCCGCCCGAGGTGTGATTGGCAGCAATAAAACAGACATGCATAATACTGTCTGTTGCGTATCTTCCGTAATCCTTATTATCATAAAGTTCCCTGAGCCTCACGGGAACAGCATAATCCTGATTTTCATAATAGCCTTTCTCAATCACACCTGCTAATGTTGTATAATAACGATAGGTAACAGCATCTTCCGGCCTGTAGCCTTCAATTTTCCCGTAGCTTAGTCTGAGCGTATGGTTGGCATCCGGATAAAACTGCCTGTGCGGCTCCATTTCAGCCAGTCCCTTTACATACATCCTGTAGAGACTATCCAGCCTGATGTTCAGTGTATTTAGACAAGGAATGACACTATCCTTGTAAAGGTTAAAAAAGCTGTTATATATCTTAAATGCAGGGTCATCTTCTATTTTATCTGTTGAAGCCATGGAAAAATTCTCAAGCAGCCTGTCAACTTTTGTTTTATCAGCAAAAATTGATTTGGAATATAAATAACCGGCATACCTGGAAAAGTCACCCCCGGTCTTCCTGAAAATTTCATCCATAATCTCGGGATGGTACTTCCTGTCGACATTATAATAAAAGAACCCGAGCATCCTTGCAAATATCTTCTCATCAACTGCAGCAGAATAATCATGGAAAAACTTGCCGGCTTCTTTTTTAAGATTCTCAATATTCTGATTATATGCTTCTATAGAATCCGTTTCAGAAAAGAGAAGCAGGCCGCCAAAAAATGAAACAAAATTGATCAATCCGGTGCTTAGCATTGTCTCATAAAAAAATTCACCTGCGACATTTAAGGGCAACAGTTGCCCATACAGTTTTTCAAATTCTGAAATTAATGTCCCATACTTTATTTTCATTTCCGGATCCGTATCAGTCCATTTATTAAACTGTGATTCAAGCTCTTCTTTCTGCTTTATGATTTTTATCCTTTCAAATCCCTCCAGTATGCCGGTCCATTTTTTCAGGGCATTGCTCATGCTCTCATATTTGGCGGCGTATTTAATTCTTATTGAACCGTCATGATCCATGGCGGCTTTAATTATCTTCTGCCTTTCTTGCCTGAATTTTATTTTCTGTGGCAATATACTGTCGTTTAACATTCTTATTGCATGGGAAGTTAAATACTCGTATGTCCTTGCGGGATAGCCGTATGCCATGGCGAAGTCACCTTCACTGTATCCTTTAACAGAAATGTGCAAATGCTTTTCCGGTTTATAGGGTATATTCTCATGAGAGTATTCAGCAGAATTGTTACTGCTATCAGCGTATATCCTGAAGAGTGCAAAATCACCGGTATGGCGGGGCCATACCCAGTTATCGGTATCTCCGCCAAATCTGCCTATTTCACCGGGAGGAATTCCCACAAGTCTTATATCCCTGAATACCTGGTAAACAAACATATAATATTCATTTCCATAATAGAAAGGCATAATTTTGACCACGGTATCTTCAGATTCGCTAATCCGGGCCCTGATACTGTCAATACTTTCACTGATTATTTTACTTCTCGCATACTCATCAAGCCCCGGACCAACGTTTCTCAGGACCTCATCCGTCACATCATCAACACTTACAAGCAATGATACTGTAAGATCCTCAAGCGGCATTTCTTCATCCCTTGATTTTGCCCAGTACCCGTTAGTCATATAATCATTTTCTGCTGTGCTGATAGCCTGGGCATAACTGTAGGCACAATGGTAGTTGGTTACAAGTAATCCGCTGTCTGATATTATCTCACCCGTACAACCCCTGTCAAAGAGTACTATAGCATCCTTGATGCTTGGTTCAGTATTGCTGAATATATCTTCTGCCGATATCTGAAGTCCCATCCCGTTCATTATATTGATATTATTCTCTCCCAGCAAAAACGGGAGCCACATACCCTCTCCCGAAAGTAATATCAGGCTGTTACAGCATGCCTGCAAAACAAAAACAATGAACAGTCTTCTTATCATTTTTTCCTGTTTAAATACCAGTTTCAATAAAACTGCATAACTCTCTGTATAACTCATGAGTTGGCAATCCCATAACATTAAAATATGATCCTTCAATTCTTTCAATGCCTATATAGCCAATCCATTCCTGGATCCCGTATGAGCCTGCTTTATCAAATGGTTTATATACCTTAATATAATAATCTATCTCCGAATCGGCAAGGTCTCTGAAATAAACATCCGATACCGATTTGAAGGCTGCCTCTTTATGTTCTGACTTGAGACAGATCCCTGTGATTACATTATGTTTCCTGCCTGATAGTTTTTTCAAAATACTGAAAGCATTGTTGTAATCCCTGGGTTTGTTCAGTACCTGATTATCAAGGCATACTACGGTGTCGGCTGCTATAAGTATGGTATGGGGACCAATATAATCTATGCATGAATGTGCCTTAAGTTGTGCCAGGTAAACAGGTATTTCTTCACAGCTCAAAGTTGGGGGATATTCTTCTTTTACGGGCATCTCCGCAATAACCTCAAACTTTAGACCAAGTTCTTTAAGCAGTTTTTTTCTGCGGGGTGACTTTGATGCCAGTATAATGTTATATTGTCTGAATCTTTTACTTATATCCACAATAATCCTTTTTAAAATCCCGGGACTACAGAATTAGCCAGCAAGGCATATATGAGTCCGTTAATCAATATTATCTTGGTAATGAGGCTGGCAATTTTATAATCCCTCTTGCTGCTGGCTCCAATGACCTTATAAACATTGAATATTATAGGAATTGCCAGCATAATGCATATGAAATACAAGGTAAACCTGTTATTCAGATACATTAAATAAACATAAAATACTGCAATAAGAGTAATGACAAATAATATCACTATTATAGCCTTTGTACAGGTAGTACCGATGACTATTGGTATTGTCTGGCTGCCATAGGCGTGATCTCCTTCAAAATCTTCAGCGTCCTTTATTATTTCCCTGGCAAGGGTCAGAACAAATGCAAATCCCGAATATCCCAGAACCCAGGCAGTCAAATATTTAATTATTGATCCGAAGACTGTAAGTAATCCTCCATATACACTCTTGAGCAGGGGGTATTCAAATAAAAACACAATTAACGGTACCAGTGCTGTAAGAATTGCAACAATAAGATTGCCAATTAACAGCTGCCTTTTATAGCTGGTTGAATAAAACCACAGTAATCCGCCCACCGTTACAAAGACCAGACCCAGTAAGGGCTCACCAATACTAACAGACACGTAAAATCCTGTAACTATCCCAATAATATTGAATATTATATGTAAGGCCATAGCAGATCTTATTTTGATCCTTTTGCCGACAATCACCGCTTCTGGTTTGTTTACAAGATCTGTCTTCCTGTCGAAATAATCATTTATAACATACCCGGCAGCCGCTATCATAACTGTTGACATTACCACCAGGAAAAAAAAGAATCCGCTCAATTGGGGTGAAAGATCAACGAATTTCAGTATGGGAGCTATAATACAGTATCTTACAAGCAGCTGGGTTATTACTATAATAGTTAAGTTCTGCCAGCGTATTAGCCTGAAAAAAGCGTATATTTGATCAAGCAGCAGCTTATTCATTTACTCCTGCGATTATTATTTTACCATGAAAATGCCCCGTCAATCATCCATTTGCCATGGAGCCTGAGCACCTGTTCAATAACATCCCTTACGCATCCCTCCCCTCCCTTTTTATCGGATATATACTTTGAAACCTGCTTTATTTCTTCAACCGCATCAACCGGACATGTAGGGACCCCGGCAATTTTCATTATTTCGTAATCCGGTATGTCATCACCCATAAAGAGGATTTCTTTATGTTCAAGTTTATGCCTTGTCCTGAAGTGTTCATAGTCGTTTATTTTATTTGCAGATCTGAGGTAAACATCTTTTACACCGAGGTTTTCAAACCTCTTCCTTATTGTCTTCGAGCTTCCGCCGGTTATGACAGCCACGGGATAGCCGTGCTTAATACAGTATTGTATGGCATAACCGTCCTTAATGTTCATTGTTCTTATAAACTCACCTCCGGGGTCAAGGAATATACTACCGTTGGTAAGAACGCCGTCAACGTCAAAAACAAATGCCTTAATACTCCGCAGATCTTCTTTATAATTGCTCATATATAATCTTTTTGACAAAAACTCATTAATCTCCCAG
>CAZHQW010000054.1:8216-23076 GCA_964534745.1 uncultured Bacteroidales bacterium | reverse complement strand
CTTGCGCAAATATATTATAATCCGTGGAATTTAGTATCATCTGGTTATAAACCCAGCAATATCATTATCCAGTTAACGGCCCCTCCAACAACCAGGGCAGTAAAAATCATTATAATAGCTGATTTTATCATATCCCTTATTCCAAGTTCTTTTAACAGGACAATAAATGTAGCTACACATGGAAAATAAATAGTTAAAACAGCAGATGCCACAATCAGTTGCCTGAAATTAAGTCCCAGCGGTGCAAGCATACCAATAGCTACATCCTTCCTCAGAAATCCTACCAGCAAAGCTGATATAGCTTCCGGCGGAAGTCCGAATAATTTCGTTACAACCGGGGCAAAAATCTTACCCATAAATTCCAGAAATCCCACTATATACAAAATGTCAACTATAAGTACTCCCAGCAATACAAAGGGAATGGCTTCAATGATAAAATGCCTGGTCCTCATCCACACTTTTTTAACTATTGCTTTAGGATAAGGAAAACGGTATGGAGGTATATCAACCAGTATCTCAGGAGATTCGCCTTTAATATATTTTTTAAGGATTACACCTGCTCCTATCCATACTAAAAAAAGAATTCCAAACAAGGTAAAAAATCCATAGGCTCCGAACTTTCCCAGCAATCCGCTGATCATAGCTATTTGAGCCATACAAGGTATTGCAATTGCCATTAACGTTGATGCTATAAACCGCTCTTTACGTGTCTCCAGGATTCGTGTTGCCAGGGCACCCGGCACATTGCACCCAAAAGCCAGAAACATTGAGATTGCAGATAATCCGTGTAACCCGATTCTATGCATCAGATTATCCAAAAGAACTCCCAAACGGGGAAGATACCCTATATCTTCAAGTATAGTGAGGACCAGGTAAAATGAAACCACATAAGGTAGGACTTCAGCAAGAGGAATATAAAATCCGGTAGACAATAATCCGAATGATTGCCTGAAATCAATTTCATGGTTGATTAAATTGCCAATAATAATCCTGTGCAGAAGTGTATCCGGACCCAAGGCATTTGATATATTTGATAGTAAAGGCTTATACAGAATATTAAATCCCGGTTCCATAATATATCTGATTAGGCTCTCGCCGATAAACCTGATCAGCCAGAAAGAAACCATCAAAACAATAACCGCAAACACCAATCCGAATACAGGATGTACAGAAATGCCGGATAGCTTTTCAGACAAAGTCGGGTGCCTGTGTTCGGTTTTCTGAACATCTTCAACTATAGCACCGATATAATTCCATTTTTCATTTTCCTTATAATGAATTTCAGGGATGCACGCATTTATAAGCTCATGGGCAAGATCTTTAAATCCTTCGCCACTTAATGCATTAGTTGGTATTACAGGTAATCCAAGTTTTTCTGATAATTTTTCAGTAGAAATGCTAATCCCGTGCTGACGGGCGACATCTGCCATATTTAGCAAAATTATTGCAGGTATTCGCAGCTTTTTGAATAACTGGACTGTAAGGTTGAGATTTCTTTCCAGATTAGTAGCATCAATAACATTTATAATTATATCAGCCTCACTGATCATATCCATGGCAACTTTTTCTGCCCTGGATACCACCTCCAGTGTGTAAATTCCGGGAATATCCAGTATTTCTGCCTTTTCACTATTGGGGATCCTCATGATTCCCTTGCTATATCCCACGGTAGTACCCGGATAATTTGATGCTATTACATTTGCACCGGTTAACCTTGAAAAAACAGTACTTTTGCCTGTATTCGGATTCCCTACTAATACAATTCTCTTCATTTATAATCACTCCACAAAAAATATCTTTGTATTTACCTGATTATAATTTTTCTGGCCAGGCCATGTCCTAAAGCAATTTCTCTTCCGTCAATACTGATCACAACAGGGCCCTTGAAAAACTGAGAACTCATTTTTCGTATTTTTTTGCCTGGCCGTATCCCAAGTGACTCTAATCTATTCCGTGCATGATGGCCCCCTTCTATTGAAAGGATAAATCCTTCCTCGTTATTTGTAAGATTAAGTAATGTTCTTTCCATCTTTTTTTCTCCTGCATTTTTCACATATACCTTTTAGAATCAGCTGATGGCTGGCAGGTAAATAGTTGTAATTATCATATATTTCTTTTTGTATTTTTTCAATTTCTTCGCTGCAAAATTCAATTATCTCGCCACATTCGACACAAATTAAATGATCATGGTGCTCATTTATTTCACTTGCTTCATAGTAACTTATATCCTCATCTTTTAAAGCCTTTTTAATAATCCCACATTCTTCAAATAAGGTGAGTGTCCTGTATATTGTAGCTCTTGAAATATTTATTCCTTTGATTTTTAATTTAATATAAAGAGTATCTGCGCTAAAATGATCATTTAAATTCAAGATTTGCCTGATCAACTGATCTCTTTGTCTTGTATATTTAAGCCCCCTATTACTAAAATTAGCTTTACACTTAGCAATAATTTTATTCATTTTACTAAATGAAATTGAAACTCAATCTCAAATATATAAAAATTTGTTATATAAAAAAACTTCTTATGATTTTTAAGCTAAGAATATATCTATACCTTCTGCAGCCACCTTTGCATCTGCAATTGCAGTAACTGCATCCAGATTTGCATTTACTATGTCTCCCCCTGCGAATATTTTAGGAATTGAAGTCATTCCATTCCCGTCAACTTTCACTTTATTGCTTTTAGTAAATTCGAGTTTATCAAGAAGTGATTCGGGAATAAATGAAAAATCAGATAATTGACCAATGGCTTCAATTATCATATCTCCCTCTATGAACATTTCTTTCTCTTCATAAAAGGACGGAGCAAATCTGCCCTGTTCATCAAATACCGACTTTACCTTTTTGCATAAAAGTCCTTTTACTTCTCCTTTTTCATTTACAACAACTTCTTTTGGCCCCCAGGCAGGATTGAACTGTATATTTTCTTCTTTTGCTCCTTTAATTTCTTCCTCTGTTGCCGGCATTTCATCCCAATCCTCTAAAGAAACGGTTTTAGCAACAACTTTATCATCCGGATATTGAATATTTTGAAGTCTTAATGCTTCTCTTGCCACGTCAAGTGCTACATTTCCCCCGCCAATTACTATTACTTCCTTACCTACCTTTCTTTGTTTTCCGATCTTATTATCATGCAAAAAATCAAGAGCTAATAAACACTTTTCTGAATTTTTAACTTTAGTGGAACGGCTTTTTGTAGTTCCTATTCCCAGGAAAATAGCATCAAAATCATGCATAAGTTTTTCAAATGGAATATCTACACCAATTTTTGTATTGAATTTCAATTTTACTCCCAGGGAAGCAATATAGTTAACATCTTTATCAATGCTTTCCAATGGTAACCTGTAAATTGGAGGTCCCATTCTCATCATGCCTCCGCCTCCGGGTAAAGTATCAAATATTACAACGCTATACCCTTTTAATGTGAGAAAATAGGCAACCGATAATCCACTTGGGCCAGCTCCGATAACAGCAATTTTTTTACCAGTGGGAGCTCCCGGGTTTAATTCCAGTGCGGATTTAAAATCTTTAATTGTATCGGCTACATACCGTTTAAGCCATCTTATTGATAAAGCTTCGCCTCTTATGCTTAAAGAACAGGCAGCTTCGCAGTGTGCCATACATACTCTTCCACAAATAGAAGGAATCGGATTATCCTCAAATATTTTTTTCAGAGACTCTTGCGGTTTATTTTCATAAATTGCCTGAATATAGTCAGATATTTTAAGATGTGCTGGGCATGCTTCTTCGCAAAGTTTGCATTCCAAACACCTTGAGGCTTCCTTGATAGCATCTTCTTTGCTATAACCTATTACCTGTTCTATAAAGGAAAACTTACGTTCTTCAGGTGAAACTTCTGACATAGGTATACGTTCAGGTTCAAACAGGGCATATTTAAGATCAGAAGTAAATCCTTCATAATTTTCTTTACGATGTGTAAGACTTGCCTTTAATATTGAATATTCTTCCGAAGGAAGAAAAGTCCCTTTATCAGTTTTTTCATCTTTTGGAATAAATACAAAAGTGCCAGTATCAAAGTGGATATGAAAATAATCCCTGGTCAGCTTTAGCGAGCCGGGAGGACAAATATCAATGCATAATCCGCAAAAACAGCACCTGCCATAATCCAGTTGCGGACGTTCATTTTTTTCACCTTCCTTTGGCTCTATGTCGGAAATCTCTGACATGACAATAGCATCATTAGGGCAAATATCGGCACAGTTGCCGCAGCCTGTGCATTTATCCCAATCGTTTGTATGAAATCCCCTGTACCTTAGGGCAGGTTCTTTTTTTTCAAAAGGGTACTTTAATGTCTTTGGTTTAGTAAAAAGAAATTTTATTGCTTTAAAAGGAGTTAATATACTACTATTCATTATTTTTTAACCTCCATTTTTTACCGGTCAATTTCAGGTGCAGTTATATATAAACTAATCATGATATTCCCAACATCGGCAATACTTTCATTTATAAGGGCTTTTTCCAGTATAGTCAGTCCGTGATTATAAGAGGGTGTCCGAAAGTGTGCCCTATAAGGTTTGTCTTCTCCATTGCTTACCAGGTAAAGCCCCAGTTCACCTCTTGATGATTCGCATCTTACATAAGTTTCATTACCAGGTATTTTCCATTTGAATGGATTGGGAATTTTTGTATAGGCCTCACCTTGTGGCATTTTATCCAGCAGTTTAAAAATCATATGCACACTTTCAATCATCTCATCCCGCACTACCCATATCCGGGAGTACGCATCCCCGTCTGTTCGTGTAGGAACTTCCCATTCTACCTGGTCATAAGCTGCATAGGGTTCAATTTTCCTAATATCCTGTTTCATGCCGGTGGCCCTGAGCACTTGTCCGACAGCACCCATTTTTATAGCTTCTTCGTGGGTTATTTTTCCTATATTTTTGGCACGTTTGTAAAATATCCGGTTATTAAAAAATGTATTATCATAGTCGGGTACACAACTCCCAATAGCATGTAATGTACTAATTATTTTGTCTTTAAATCCTTCCGGAAAATCACGCCTTACGCCACCCGGCCATATATAAATATGATAAACCCTGCCGCCTGTGAGTTCTTCAAATAAATCCAGTATAAGGTCGCGATGATACATGGCCCAGTTTGCCACGGTATCGAAGCCCAGCATATTGGCATATGCCCACAAACCAAATAAATGAGAGCCAACCCTGGCAAGTTCCAGATAGATACTCCTTATGTATTGTGCCCGTTCCGGGATTTCAATGCCGGCTAATTTTTCGACTGCCATGGCATACATTAGTTCCATGTGATCGGGTTCTACAACATTTATTCTACAAACCAAAGGAAAATTCTGTATCCATGTTCGTTGTTCCATGAGCTTTTCAAATCCGCGATGCAGAAACCCGGGATTCGCAGTTGCTTTAATAATTCGATCCCCTTCAACATTTAAAGTGATACTGAAGTTACCCACCATTCCCAGATGCTGTGGGCCAAAATATAGTTCAAGTTCTCTCATTTTTTTCCTTTTTTATCCTTAATAAAAGGAACCTGATCAAAAACATCTTCTACATATTTTTTTGTATCAAAGTCTTTCCTGAAAGGAGGTATTTTATATTCTCTTTCAAGAAAAAGCGGAATTAACCTGGGGTGGCCTGTAAAATGTATGCCGTAAAGCTCATGCAATTCACGTTCATAAGGTTCGGCATTTTCAAAAATGCTCGTAACGGTATGCAATTCAGCTTTTTCCCTTGCTATTTTTGTTTTAACCAATATGTTCAGTTTCCCTTTCTCGCTTTCCTCTGTGTAGGAAGTAAGAATATATATAAGTTCCAGTTTATTATCTTTTATCCAGTCTAAACAGGATATAAGTGCCAGGTGATTATATCCCCTGTTTTTTAGTGAACTTAAAACAGTAACAACCGAATCTTTTTTACAATTGACAGTAAGCCTTTGTTCATCAGTAACTTCTGCCTGAATGTCATCAAACGATGATAAAAGTATTTCCTTAAGCGATATACCTGTATTATTCATTTTTCAATTTTTTATTGAAAACAATGGAGGCCATTCCAGTTTCCCAAGGACCTGTTCCTGATTTTTCCTGTAATATTGATAATTATCTCTGTATTTTTTATAACCATTGGCCATTCCTTTATCAATTAAGGTCCATAAATGTGTGACAGCTATAAATACAGCCTCGGGCCGGGGCATACACCCGGCAATCCAGCCATCAATCGGAATGTATTTATCCAGGTGTTTAATGGTGTTATAAGAATCCCAGTACATCCCTCCGTTTATTGGGCAGGAACCAAATCCTACCGTGAACTTGGGTTCGGGCATCTGTTCATAGGAGCGGATAATGTATCGTAATGTTTTTACTGAAACGTATCCTGTAATTAAAAACAAATTGGCTTGCCTTGGCGTGGCAACAGGAATAACACCAAACCTCTCGGCATCCCAGCGAGCTGTTATGGTGGGAGGTATTTCAATAATTCCGCAACCTGTGCAAAAATACAACGCGTGAAGCGAATATTTCTGCCCCATTTTACCCGGCGATTTGAGCCACTTTCCTATTTTATTTCTATCCATACGGAAGACGTTTTATATTCTTATAAATATATGTTGTTGACAAATCAACAGTTGAGTTGGCAATTGGCAATTTTCAAGATATTTCAAAAAATAAAAGAACTTATGTCACTAAAACCACGATTAATCCAATAAATGCCAGCAGAGTCGGCAATTTCCACAAATACCCGATTGCCTGTTCTATTCTGAAACGAGGGAAAACAGCGTTTACTAAAAGTATAATAATAAACACCCCGAGCATTTTTAAGAAGAGGTATCCCGGGTTTTCAGCTCCTCCTAAAAATAAGTTTGTAAAAAGCGATATGCCAATAAATACATTAAAAGCATGCTGTATTGTAACAAGAGCTAAATATTTGCCACTATATTCGGCCAAAGGCCCTGAAGAAATTTCCTGGGGTGCCTGTACCATTTCAAAAGGACGTACTCCCAATATAGCAGGAAGTATTAAAATATAAGCAATTCCTGAGAATATGAGGGGGAGGTATTTAAAAGACCATCCTGTCTGAAGCTGTGTATTTACTATTTCAACTATGGAAATGGTTTTGTAATGTGTCATTACCGTGAGAAGAATAAGTAACAGAGGAATTTCATAACTCATAGCTAAAAGAAATTTTCTGGATATACCAATACTTGCATTAGGATTAGAGGCTTCGCCTGCACTTAAGGCCAATCCTAAAGGTCCGATAAGCATGAGATAGAGTATAACCAGCAATCCGCCGGAGCTGCTTAAAGGACATATTTTCCCCAGGGGAATAAATAAAAGTACAACAATAGAACCAGCCAGGGAGAAAATGATTCCAAAATTAAATAAGACTCCATGACTTATATTTGTTTGATTGAATAGTTTGATGATATCTATAAGTGGCTGGGTAATGGGGGGACCGTATCGCCAGTGCATTCTGGCCATTACTTTTCGTGATAATCCAAGGAAAAATAATCCGATGATACCAGCTAAAAATATGGTTAAAATAATTTCGAGTATAGTCACTACCATGGTTTCCAATTTAATTGAACAAAGATTAGAAGTGCCAGAAACAGTATGATATACATTACATAATATCCAACATCCCCTGTATAAATTTGCCTTATTCCATTGGCTAAGTTTTTAATACTCAGGGCAACCCTGATATAAAACTCATCAATAAAATCTTTCAAATAAGGTTTAACCATCCTGTAGAAAGGATTATAAAAATTCACAGTATATTGATATTTATCTTCGGGGATAGCTGCGCCTGCCGCATAAGTATCATATTGATCGACTTTTACTGTTTTTCCTGATTTTTTTGTAATTACCCAGATAATTATAAAAATTACAGTAATAGCCATAAAAATGTTTATAGTATTTAATATACCGGATTCTGATGCAATTCCACCTAAAGTAATATTTAATGATTTAAATCCTAAGTATGTATCTACAACATTAATCATTTTTAAAGGTATGCCGGGCAAAATCCCAAATAGTATAACCATAATCGATAATATTATTATAGGTAATTGCATTGAAAAAGGAACCTCCTTAATATCTTTATATTTTCCCGGTAACTGGCCTAAAAATATATTATGAATAAATTTATATCCATATAAAATTGTACCCCATGTACCTAAAAATGCAAAAAAAGCTAAAAATGGATGATTTTCAATTATTAATGTCTTGTAAATTAACCATTTAGAAACAAATCCATTAGTTAATGGCAGCCCAATTAAGCCACAAATGCCAATAATTCCTCCTGTAAAAGTTATTGGCATCTTTTTTATCAACCCACCTAAAGAATTTAAATCTCTAACTCCACCAGTACGGTATTCAATTGCTCCGGCTACAAAGAAAAGTAATGCTATATAAATACAATGATTTAATATATGAAATGTACCCCCGGCCATACCAAAAGTTGTTGCAAAAGCTACGCCTAAAATCATATACCCACCTTGTCCCACTGTGCTCCATGCAAGAATCCTCTTTGTATCGTTTTGCAATAAAGCTGTCAATGCTGCGAATATGATAGTAATAGCTCCTATCCAGCATAATATTCCATTAAAACTTATAAACCCGAATTTTAATTTATTCAGGATATTTAATCCCAGTATCATATACATAAACAGATACAATCCATACATTCCTTTTCTTACTAATACTGCAGATAGTATTGATGAGAAAGGAGTTACTGCTTCTGCATGAGCATCAGGCAGCCAGGAATGAAAGGGCCAAAATGCATTAATAATTATAAAAGCTATAGAGAACATAATTAAAATGAAAAGGATATAATTTTGAGATGCACTTTGTATCTGAATGGCTAAAGAAGATATCTCCAGTGTTCCAAAACTAACATATAAACTTATTATTCCCAATAGCATAGCCATTGATCCGATAATAGCCATAATAATATATTTCATTCCAGCAAAAAGAGCCTTATCACCTCCTTTATAACTTATTAAGAGATAAGTACTCCAGCTCATAATCTCCCAGAATATAAAAAATGATACTAAATCACCACAAATTACCGTTCCCAGCATGCTGGCATTGATAAATAAGATAGTAAAGTAATAGTAATTCAAATTTTTTTCATTTTCCATGTATTTGAGAGAATAGAGAATCGATAATAGGCCAATACCAACAATCGTAATAGCAAAAAACCAGGAAACCATATTCATTCTCAGAATAAACGGTAAATCAAGAAAACTGAATTGAATAAGTTTTTCAATATTATGTCCATAAAAAAAAGTGGTTACTACTACTAAAGCTAACGCATTCAGTACGGCAAATCCATTTCTAAGTTTAGATGATATTTTTCCTAACAAATAAGTTAAAAATGCACCCCCAAAAGCAATTCCCAGTAAAATTTCCAAATTCATGGTATAATATTCTTTATGTAATCAATTCTGTTTAATAATTCTGAAGCAGATGAATTCAAAATATTTGTAATCAGTTTTGGATATATACCTATAACCACTATTAGACCAACAAAAATGAATATAGGTATTAACACACTCAGTGGGGCTGTCTCCGTTTTCTGGCTAAGCTTATTTTCTCCCTGTTTAAAATAAATTACCTGCACTACTTTGAAGAAATAAGCTCCCTCAATAATAGTTGCCAGAAGGATAAGAATAATCAGAAGGGTAAATAATGTCTCATGCCTGAGTAATGCTGCTTTTACAATCATAAATTTGCTTGGAAAACCTATGAAGGGCGGTAATCCGACCAGTGAAAAAGCGCCAATTGTGAAAGCAAATGAAGTGTAAGGCATTTTTTTACCCATTCCTTTAAATGATGATATATTCATGGATCCAGTCCGGTATATCATATATCCGACGGCTAAGAAAAGCAATGCCTTTCCAAAGGTATGACTTACTATTTGGAATAACCCTCCGGTTATCCCGTATGATGAAGCTATGGACAAAGCAAATACAATAAGGCCAATTTGCCCTATACTTGAATAGGCAAGCATCCTTTTAATATTTTCCTGGCTGAAAGCACACAACTCTCCTATTAATAATGTAATAACCCCCAAAAACAGGAGGAAGGTAAGGATACTTGAAGCGCCAAATAAAGTAAAGATAACCCTTACTACTGCATAAAGGCCCACTTCAATAGCTATTCCTGATAAAATAGCACTTATAGAAGAAGGCGCAGATGAGTGCGCATCAGGCAACCATGCATTTAACGGAAAAATTGCTGCTTCCACACCAAAACCTGTAATGAATAAAACCAAAGGAATAAAAACCGGAATAGATTGAACAGAATGGATGTTACTGGCTATATCTGCCATATTAAGTGTTCCAAATTGCCCATAGAGCAAGCCGATACCAATGAGTATAAGGCTTGACCCTAGTGCCCCCTGGATAAGATATTTAATAGCAGATTCGACCCCGGCTCTATCTCCAAAATAAGCCACCAGAGAATAAGAAGAAATACAAAGAATTTCAAAAAAAACAAAAAGGTTGAATATATCCCCGGTAAGAACTACACCTGTTGCTCCGGTAATAAGCAATAAGTATAATATATGGTATTTTTCCTTTGCACCTTCCCGGATATAATCCAAAGCATAAACAGAAATTAAAAGACCTGCCAGTGCAATGAGCATAGAAAATAAAATTCCTACCGGTCCAGCAACAAGATTAATACAAAATGGAGTAGAGAAACCTCCTATATTAACATGAATAGGTTCTTCCAAAACTTGAGGTAAAAGTCTTAAAGAGATAATTAGATTGGAAAGAAGAGCAATAACCGGAATAAACTTTTCAATTTTTTTTGAAATGAATCCGAATAACGGAATTATAAAAGCAAGACCTAAAGGTATGATAATTAAAAGTACAGGGTTTACCATCTTTGTTCTTTTATTTTACGTAAATTAAGAGTACCATAATGCTTATAGAGTTTAACGGCTAAACTCAGCGCCAGGGCCATAATAGCAACTCCAATTACAATAGCTGTTAATACTAAGGCCTGGGGTACCGGATCAACCATATTCTCAGCTTTCAGTCCGGGTTTTGAGAATATAGGAGCTGTTCCTTCTTTAATATAGCCAAGAGAAATGAGTAATAAATAAATCCCGGTATCAAGAATACTTAATCCAATAATTACTTTAATCAGGTTTTTTTTGACTAATATGATATATAGTCCTATTAAAATGAGGCTTAAAGCTCCAATATAATAAATGTAATCATGTAAAAAACTCATTAGCTTTCCTTTATTAAGTTATCAATAATACCTGCTAATTCCGAACCGACTTTTAATCCGATAGCTATATAAATTATAGGAATAATACCTGCACTAAAAAGAGTTGCGGGTTCGCCTTTAGGTAAAAAATTAAAAAGAAATTCTTTTCCTATTGTTAAGCCTATTATTCCTATTACTAAAAATGTTAATCCCCCCAATATTTCTACTACTTTGCTCACATTTTCCTTTATTCTTTTTTCCTTACAGCCAAGGTACATAAGAAGAAAAGCAGAGGCGATAATTGCTCCTCCCTGAAATCCGCCTCCCGGAGTAAGATGACCGTGAATAAAGATATAAATACCCACAAGCATAATGATAGGAAATAGAAATCGGCATCCGGTATAGACAATCAAACTTGCCGGTTCTGTTTTATTATTATTTGTTCTTTTTCCTAATGTACCGAAAATAACTCCTAAACCTAACGCTGCCGTAAAAAGAATAGTAATTTCTCCCAGAGTATCAAATCCACGGTAACTTACTACCACTGAAGTCACAATGTTTATAGCCCCGGTTTCCTTTATTCCTTTGTTAATAAAATATTCCCCTATTTTTGTTTTTGGTATACCAAAGGGAATTTCTTTTAACGATAGTGCAATGCCCCCTGCAATTATTGCCAATAATATTATAACAACCAGCTTTTTCATTCTTCAAATCTTTTTGTTCTTTTAACAGCAATAACAAATATTCCTGTGACCAGGGCAGCGCCAATAGCTGCTTCGGCCATAGCCACATCAGGCGCTTGAAGACAAAAAAACAAAATAGCCGCTATCAGGCTTACAATACATGAGGCAATTATTGCACTCATTAAATCTTTAAAAATTAATGCTGCTATCGCCGACGCAATCATTAATAATACGAGTATGGTTAGTATTATTTCCATAATTAGTCTTTTTGTCCGTTGAATTCTTCAGTTTTATCCACTACACTTTTATCACATAATGAAATCCCTTTTTTTCTTGCAGCTCTTCCAAGTGCATGACTTGAAACAGGATTTGAAATAAGCACAAATAATGCTATGATCAATGTTTTCCAAAACCATTCCGGTTGCATGATGCCTACCCCTATAATAGTCAAGAAACCACCTAATGTGGTACATTTTGTTCCTGCCTGGACACGATTATAAACATCCGGCATTCTAAAGATGCCAAGGCTGCCTATGAAAAGAAAAGCAGCTCCAATACCGGTTATAATGGTACCGAATAGTTCCATAGTTTATATTCCTTTCTCCAGATATCTGGCAATAGCTATAAGTCCGACAAAAGATATGATAGAATAAACCAGGGCAACATCCAAATACACGTACCTGTCAAAAACAAAAGCAAGTAATACCAACAAGGCAACAGCAACAGTGGTAGCTGTATCCATTGCTATTGCCCTGTCTGCTGCTGTAGGCCCTATTATCATACGAATGATACAGAGAATAATTCCAACACCAATGATGAATATAAATATCAATTCTTTCATAATTTCTCTATTTTATATAAAACTGGTCTTTTTGCAACCATTACATATTTAATTATATTTTATTATTTGTATATTCAAATAATACGATGTTTTAATTAAAAATTTTTTCTTCTACATATTGGCAACTACCTCTTTCACCCAATGATCAAGCACTTTATAACAAACCATTGTTCCCTCTCTTCTGCTTTCAATAATACCGGCATTTTTAAGAGTTTTCAAGTGTTGGGAAATGGTAGATTGCGGAATACCCAGGTTTTGTTGGATCTGGGTAACATTACATTCGTTGTTGATCAGTCCTTTCACAATCCGCAAGCGCATTGGATGCCCCAAAGCCCTCATACATTCTGCCAGTTGTTCAAAATTTCTCTCCAATTTTTAAAAGCTCTTATAGTTTTATGCAAATATGATCTTCAAATATTTTTCAAACCTTTCCCCGATAATTTTCGTGGCTTCGTCTGTATTGTCTGTCTTTACGTTTATCCAATGAATTAACAGCTTATCATCATTTATATCTAAAGTGAAGGTGCCCGGTGTTAACGTAATTGAATTTGCAAGAATCATTTTAGCCAGATCATTCTTTAATTCGGTTTTGATGATTACAATTCCAGGTTTAATAGGCAACTTTGGATGTATTACCCGATAAGCAACGTCGAAATTTGCTATAATTATTTCCTTGAATAAAACGATAATATAAATACAAAGATAAATGATCCGCTTTAAGCTAAATCTTGGTAACCCTATTTTATGGTAATTTCTAAATAATACTGAGGAAAGTATAAGACAGACAATAATTCCCGTAATTAACTCCACTTTATTAAAACTCAGGGTGAGAGCGAGCCAAATAATCATGAGAATGAAAAATAGATAAATAAAGTCCTTTATATTATTGATTCTCTCCAATTTATCAGACATTTGGTTTTCTCAATTTTCTTATCGCTGATTTTTTAAAAGCTCTAAAATAAAAATTTAAAAATTATTTTAAGTTCTAATTTTTCTTTTTTTATTATTTTTTTTTGAAATATAATAAACAGCAGGAATTGCAAAAATTGCAAGAAATACGCAAATTTTGAATGTAATTTCAAGTCCCAGCCAGTCACCTAAGGCTCCTACAACCATTATGTCTGCTGAACCCGTAAGAAAAGAAATTGATATATAAATTCCGTTTAAAAAAGCTTTACGATCGGTACGGACTTCATTAATAAAAGCAAGAAGTACCGGTCCCGGCCCTACCGACGATATTCCCAGTCCGGCCAGGAATATAAAACTTAAAGGTCTGACCGGGATATAAATAAAAAGGAGCATAAGTACAGGAGACAGAAGTGCCATAATCATAAGTGTCCTTGTCCTGCCTATTTTATCTGAAAACGTGCCGCTTATTAAAGATCCGCCTGCTCCGGCAATCTGAAAAACAGATAAAGCAATCCCGCCTATCCAAAGGCTTTCACCCTGAATGTTCAGGTACGTGGGAAGGTAAAATCTCAATGTTTCCCGTATAAATGTATTAAAAAATAAAAATGCGGTCAGGGGAATGAGAAATGGCAGAAATGACCTGAAGGTCCTCCATTTTTTCTGTACTTCCTTCCTGTCTTCAAATTTACTATCTGGTCTTATTTTCCTGAGTTTAAGAAATAAAATGAAAGAGCAAAACAGTGAAAAAGGCATTAAGCGCCACGTCCCTTCAAAGGTCCACAAAGAAACAGCCGCTACAATAACTAATGGGCCTATTGTACGTGCAATCTCGCCACCAAGCATATAAAAGCTCATCCCCATTCCTTTGCGATCTCCTGCTAAATTGCTGATCATAACAGGTGCAGGAACATGAAATAAAGAAGCACTAATACCCATAACAATCAATAGAATAATTATTACTATATAATTTGGGGCAACTCCAAGTAAACTCATTACTATCCCTGTTACAGACGGAGAAATAATAACAAGATACCTCAGACTTATTCTATCTGCCAGGAGTCCGATAAAAGGACTTATTACAGAAGGTAACCGCTGGAGGACATTTAAGAGGCTGGCAAGAGAAAATGATATATTAAATTTGTTAATTAGCAGGGGTAAAACGGGTGCAAGAAAAGAAGAATAGATATCATGAAGCATGTGGGCCAGTGATATTGT
>CAZHQW010000054.1:0-8116 GCA_964534745.1 uncultured Bacteroidales bacterium | reverse complement strand
ACGAACCATTTACATTCATGCATAAGAATCTGCAGTTTCTTATATTTCTTTATTAGCCCCGGTTCAAATGAGGGATTATATAAAAGGGTTGACGGATGTGGCAATGGAAAAATTTTCTGTTCATCTGTAAAGATCAATTTGCCATATACCTCTCTAAAATTTTCACGTTCTGCGGGAAGGAAGGCATGGTATTTTGTTAATACCGTTCGTGTTGCATAATATCCCAGAGGAACTATTATTTCAGGATTTATAATCAGGATTTCCTCATCCAGAAACCGGCTGCAAAACTCAATTTCATCCATTTCAGGCTTCCTGTTTTTCGGCAAAATGCATTTAATAAGATTGGTCATATAGCACTGCCCCTTTTCAATCCCGGCTGCATTTAATAATCTGTCAAAAATATACCCTGAGGGCCCAATAAACATTTTGTTTTCCATATCTTCTTTTTTTCCTGGTGAAAGAGCAACAAACATAATACAAGCATTAACATTCCCTTCTCCTGCCAGTGCGTGCCTCCGGGTAAGATATAGCCTGCACCTTTCGCAGGTCCTGATTCGCTGATTGAGAAGCCTAAGTGCATCTTGTTTTTCCATTCTTATCATAATTCACCATTTTTTTCTTCATTCGCCTTGACAAACAGAACCGGTGTAACCAGTCAACAACAGTATCCAACTGAGAACAACGTGCATAGGATATTGAATGGTGCATAATTTTCCAGCTCTTTTAAAATACTTTTCAGCATATTATTTCCCTCCTAAGAAAATATTTATTGCCTTCCCCTGCCTCTGCCACCACCCATTCCTCTGCCCTGTCCTGTTCCCAATCCCCTTCCAATGCCAGTGCCATCCCTGGGACCTGTTCCCAGGCCCCTTCCTTTTCCAAAGCCTTCTCTGCGTCCACCTCTACCACCGCCAGCTTTTTTTGCCGAATGTATACTTTCTTTTATAGTCGGCTCTTTCAGTTCCGGAACATCACCATTCTCAACCTTCTTTATTGCGTCGCGAACAGGCATATTACGACAAATATAAACTGAACAACCCGATGCGGTTACCTCATTATATGCCGAAGGGCCGATATTGCCAACAATGACATTTTTAATCCCCATATTAACATATTTTCCAATACCCTGCATATATTCATCCTTGCCAATGCCCTGAAAAACCTTGAACTCCATGGTTTGCGGGTTTATAACAAGAAAATACGGCGAATGTCCGAATCTTCCCGATACTTTTGAATCTAATGTGTCACCTGATGATGCTACTAAATACTTTTTCATGATTTAAGTCCTCTTTTATCTTATAATATATTAATTGAAAGCTTATTAAATATTTTATAATTTTATTATTTAATGAATTTCCTGAGATAATAATTCTTACCGTTAAATATGATTTTCCTTATTAAATTTTTCTCCATCAATTTATGAATCAAATTAAACGAGGTGTTATTTTTATTTAAAAGTTCTTTAACAGCGTCTTCCCGCATGGGATGAACAGCAGTGATGCTAAGTATATCCTCTTCGGGATTACCAGATGATGAAAATGCATTTCCTTCATAGCCGGTTAGTAATTCAACCGATGCAAGCTTCCCGGAAAATATTTGATAAACTTCATTTATCTTACTTTCATCAACTGGTACTGCAGCTTTAAAAGCAGGAGGCCTTGTAGGTATAGCCAGGTAAGCTGTATGATGACGAATAGTCTTAATATAATCAGCTATAGCTTCAAATTCATCCGAAGTATCGTTTATACCTTTAATCAGCATGGTTTCCGTAACCAGTTTACCCCTGAACCTTTTCCCAAAGGAAGGTATACCGTATAAAATATCGTCAAGTTTCAATGTTTTATATGGTTTATTTATCTTTCGCCATGTTTTCTTATTTATAGTATCAATTTTTACCGAAACATAATCTGCCTTTAACAGTTCATCCTGCACATCCTTAAGATTCATTAGTGATGCATTAGTAATGACTGCAACCGGGATACCTGTTTTCTTCAGTTTTTCTACCAGTTCACCAAGGTGAATATCCAGGGTCGGTTCTCCGTCGGGCACAAGAGTTACATAATCGGGATACTCCATACTATTCCTCAGATTTCCAAGTATGAATTTAACTTCATTTACTAGCTCATCAGGCTTATAAAATTCCTGTCTGGTAGCCTGCATTTTTATTGCTTTACCTATCTGGCAATAAATGCAGGAATACGTACATATTTTATGCGGAATATTATTTATGCCAAGGCTTTTGCCAAGTCTTCTCGATGGTATCGGTCCGAATACTCTCATTTATTATTGAATTTTATTATCATTAGCCTTATTTTCTGAAATAATGAGCAATGCCATTTTATAGGGCACGCCAATTATAACTTCTTCATTATCTACTCCTCCGAATTCCCTGGATTCAGGGCATCCAAATGAAATGTTTATATTACCCTCCATATAGCTTTTTATAAAAACATTTCCGCATATTGAAAGCAATGAATATGGTGAAATATCCGCTTTAATCTCTTTTCTGGCGTAATCATGAATAATTTGCATAATGCTGGCAGGTTTTGCATAAATTATAAAAACATCAGGTTGAACAAATTTTTCCATTTCTTCTGTAATGCCCAATACAATTTTATATTCGTTTTTTTTTAATGCGGGAATGTTCTGTAATGCGGACAGAATAAAGTTCAAAGGAATATTGTTATTGCCGGCAATTTTCTTTGCAAGCGAATCATCATTACCGCCATAACCTAAATTTCTTTTTGCCCCTGCGCAATATATATTGTTCTTATCAATCTGAACCGGTACTTTGAAGGAATAATAAACAGCTTCACAAAATTTCATTTGCTTTTCGGCAACATTTACACGCCCTAATTCGGGCGGATTAATCTTTATGCCGGAACATCTTTTCCCAAACCGGGATTTTAATTTATTTATCATGATTTCTGATTTTTTGCTGTGAATAAATATATTTTCTGATATCACTCATATGCAAGCCATACATTTTTCGCAGCCGGCCTAACTTTTCTCTCTCATATGATGCCGGTATACCTAAATATTCACATAATTCTGTTATGTCAATTTTATATACATCTGCTACTTCCTTTAAAGTCATAAAACCATATACCTCAATCCCGGAATAATCATCACTGTCAGATATGTTTTGTCGGTTACTTTCATTTGAATCTGTTTTATTATAATCATATCCATCATCATGCTGATTTTGATAATTACTATGTCTGGCTGCAGATTCTTTTATTTCCGGTTTAACAAGCAGCGGTCCGATTGCAAAAAGCATACCTGCAAATAAAAATATAAGTACAAAAACGCTTCTCCATTGCTTTCTTTGAACCATTCTTTTATATATAACTTTTATCACCTTCCAGTGAAAAACAATATGGAGAAATAATAAAAACAACAGTACAAAACCAAAAATCAAGTGTATAGTCCCCCACTGATGCCTGTCAAGTCCCCAAAAATATAAATCAACATCTTTCCCATATATTTCATTGCGTTTAAACCCCGGGACAAGCACATATTTAATCATAAATCCTATACCTGCAATAATTGTCATGACAATAAACATGACAATATCAATACTTAAATTTAACTTGCTTTTTTTTACTTTAATTATCATATGACAATACTTTTTGATGCCTTAATTCATGATTTTCTTGCTTTAATCACAACAAAACTGCCTTTTCCATACCCCGATACGGACTCCTGTTGTTCATTTATTTCATCCAGCATCCCGAAAACAGTTTGATAAGTCTCCTCAATAGTAAAATCAGTCTCCCATAAATACCTGTATACTTCTTCAGTGCTGTAAAAAACGGCATCCTTATAAAACAGGCTTTTATTTTTATTTTTAAGGTAAAATTTACCAACCGGACTGTTTTTATCAACAAATCCCAGGATGAGGCTGCCATTTTCTTTTAAAATACGGTGCGCCTCATGAAAAGCTTTTTTAATATCATCTACAAAACATATAGTAGTCACCATCAGTGCATAATTATAGCTTTTATCGGCACAAGGTAGTTTTTCAGCTACCCCATCCACAGGGTAAATACCGCGACCATTTGCTTTTTCCCTCATTGGCAATGAAGGCTCAACACCCTCTTTTATTCCCAGAGGTTCAGCAAAAATACCGCTCCCTATTCCAATTTCCATTCCCTTTTCTCCGGCAGGTAATACTTTCCTGACTGCTTCCAATTCAGACTTAAAAACATAATAATTATCATCAAACCATTGTTCATATTCCTTTACATGCTCGTCGAATGGTTTTGTTTTAGCCATAAAGCAGGTATTAAAAATTCATATTTAATGCATATTCTAAATTAAAATCATCTGAATCCGACAATTCAATATATTCGGCAACAGAAAGAATATCCTTAATTCTTATATTAAAATCTAATGAAATTAATGCCTGCAAAGCTCCGGCGCCTGCACTGTTTCCGATTGCAACCGCTTTGTCTTTAATCTCGGCCGGCAATAATCCGATATTCACAGCCGATTCAATATTCATGTAATTACCGAACCCCCCTGCAAGATATAATGCATCAATATCATTAAATGTAAGTCCGGCTTTTTTCATCAACACTTTTATGCCGGATATAATAGCCGATTTTGCCAGCTGTATTTCTCTTATATCTTCCTGCGATATCGCAATTTTTCCGGTATGTGTGTCGGTAATAACAAAGGATTCCTTCAACAGACCGGTTTTATCCATCAATTGCCTGTCAAGTAAATAAGAAACTACATCAATGATGCCTGAACCGCATATTCCAACCGGATCTGTATTTCCAATTGTAAATATCTCACCATCTTTTGTATATTCTGATATCGCTCCTTCTACCGCTCCCATACCACATGATATATTGGCACCTTCAAATGCCGGTCCCGCTGCCGCAGAACACACAAGAAGACTGTCAGGTGTAATTAATCCTATTTCACCATTAGTTCCGATATCAGTATAAAGAATATTTCTTTTTCCTTCGTTCTGCTTTAGCACGGCTATTCCGGAAACAATATCGGCACCGACATAAGCAGAGATCGAAGGTAGTGTTCTTATCTCCGCTTCAGGATGAGTAACTAATCCCAATGATTTTCCTGTTTTGATTTGTTCATCCGTAAATTTCGGGGTAAACGGAGCCAATGCAATTGAAACAGGATCTTCGCCCAATAAAATATGAAGCATGGTATTGTTCCCTGTAATTATCAGTTTTACAATATCAGCTGTTTCGATGCCTTCATATTTCCGGAAATACAGCAACTCATTATTAATTGCCTGTATAATAGTTTTTTGTAATCTTTGTAATCCTTCGTGATGCGTCTGACAATAATTTATCCTTGAAATAATATCACTTCCGTAAGCCGCCTGTGGATTTAATATAGAGTGCATTTTTAAAACGCTCCCGTCAGATAGATTTACATAGTAAAAAACAATAGTTGTTGTTCCAATATCGATGGCCAAGCCATGTGGATGATTACTTAATTTTGTAATTTCTCCGGTGTTCAGAGAGTATTCTTCCAGATATTCACTTTGCGCAGTTAATACGCGGACTTCCCTTTCTCCCGGTAAAATAATTTCTATATCATATTCAGGAAAATAAATACAGGCTGTAACAACACCTTCACCAACTACATGTATTCGGCACTTACCGCAAGTCCCCTTACCTCCGCACGGGGCATAAATATAATATCCGTTACCCCTTAAGATATCCAGCAGGGAATTTCCTTTTTTAATGGGGACTAGCTTCTCGCCTTTTTGTGATATTATTTTTATTGTATTCATATTGAGGCTCAGTATCGGGTATCTGTCAGTTACTCATCTTTAATTCGAAAATATTGTTCATTTTATCTTTTATAAAATAAGTTTTGCTGTCTCCTTTTTTATGAACGTATGTCCGGTATCCTCCTGATACAGCTTTTTTGTATATTTCTTCAGCATCCTCCCGCAATAAGCAAACATGATGAAATGTTTCAACACTGGTATTGTTATTAACAAATAACTCAAATTCAATGTCTTCACATTTTAAATGAAACACTTTTACAGATTTATTTATATTAAAAATAGCCATAGCTAAATCCTGCTGTAACACAAAGGAACCGTTTATTTCCCCGTTAAATAATTTTATATAGAAAAACTCAATATCTTTTTCACTCACCTGTAAGCCAATATGTTTTATCATTTTTTTATTATTTAAGTATATTCAGATTTTAATTATGTTTTATTTTCCCCCAGACATCACGAATTATTCCAGTTACTTCTGATTCCGGTTTATACTCTACTATTGTTTTTTTATTAATCATAGCTTTTACTATATCTGCATGAAATGGAATTTTACCGGCAACAGGAATATTATTTTCATGCAAATATTTTTCAATTACCCGTGTTACCTCACAATTGATATCATACTTATTAATAACGGCATATACTTTAATATTAAACATGTGCACCAAATCAACCAGCCTTTGAGCATCATGTAGTCCAGACATTGTTGACTCTGTAACCAGCAGAACTTTGCCAGTTCCTGTGAGGGATGCAATAACGGGGCATCCTATTCCGGGAGGCCCATCGGTTATGATATATCGGGCATTCATGTTAAGGGCTATTTCTGCTGCTTTTTTCCTCACCTGTGTTACCAGTTTACCGGAATTTTCTTCTCCGGGTCCCATTTTAGCATGTACAAGGGGCCCGAACCTGGTGTCAGAAACATACCAATGATTATTTCTATTTCTTATTGAAGTAATTGCCTGAACAGGACATACCCTTTCGCATAAACGGCATCCTTCACATTGAAAAGGATTTATTTCTATTTCTCCATTTTCATTATACTGCACAGCATCAAACCTGCAATAATCCAGGCATATTCCACAACCGGTACATTTTTCCTTATTTACAGAGACTACCCATCCGCCATCATAAGTATATTCTTCTTTTATTTCAGGCTGTAATATCAAATGTAAATCGGCAGCATCTACATCACTATCACAGAAAACAGCATTTTCAGCTATCGATGTTAAAGCAGCCGCCAGTGTTGTTTTTCCGGTTCCCCCTTTTCCGCTCAAAATGGTTATTTCATCCATATCACGATAATTTATGCTTTAGTTTGCCAATAATCTCACTATAATAATCTTTATATTCTTCAGGAATATTGTTCAATAATTCGCCGGCAGCATATTTTACCGCATATTCCTTATTATATGGTATTTCACCTAAAAGTTCGATATTTTCCTTTCTCAGATATTGATATATCTCTTTGTTGCCCAATCCCGCTTTGTTTACAATCACTCCATGAGGTTTATCCATCGTTTTAAGCATTTCTACAGTCAGTTTCAAATCATATAAACCGAACGGAGTAGGTTCGGTAACAAGAATTATATAGTCTGCATCTGCAACAGTATTAACAACGGGACAGCTTGTTCCCGGCGGGGCATCAAATATGATAATCTCATTTCCATTTGCCAGCTCTTTTTTTAACTTCCTTATAACCATGGTCTGCATGGTCGATCCTATTTTTAAACGTCCCTCCATTAAACCATTGCCAGAACCGGTTAAATACCAGGAAATTTTGCCGATGGAAGCCGGCTCTTCTGTTATAGCATTATACTGGCAGGCTACAAGGCATGCACCGCAGGAATGGCATAAACTACCATCAACTTCTGCAAACTTAACCGGAGGTATTATCACAATAGCGTTAAATTCACAATATTCAACACATTGTCTGCAAAAAGTGCATTTGTCATTATCAATAGCGGGGATTAACTGTAGAACGTTTTTTTCAGTTTCTTTAACAGCTCCCGGGAAAAAAATAGCGTCATCCGGCTCTTCTACGTCGCAATCAATAAGTTGTATGTTTTTACTCCATAGTTCGTGTATAAAATAATACAGATTCACCGCTATAGTAGTCTTTCCTGTGCCACCTTTACCGCTTGCTATAGCTATCTTTAATGGCATAATATTTATCTCTTTTAAAAGGATTACATTTACTTGATTAGATCATTCGGTATTCAGACTGTCAATAATGTCCTGTACTTTGGTATTATTATCCTGGATAACCACCATCTGTATCTGAAATTTATTAAGTAGTTTTTTTGCATTGGGCCCAAAATCACCTGATATTATTTTTTT
>CAZHQW010000053.1:18877-23680 GCA_964534745.1 uncultured Bacteroidales bacterium | reverse complement strand
CCGACATTTATTGAAGCTATCCTGTAAGTACGTTTAACTGAATCACCTTCCTCAACCTTCTCGGAAGAGCCAAGGAGTACTGCCCCGACATTATCTTCCTCGAGGTTTAATACTATACCCAGGATACCCCGCTCGAATTCAATAAGCTCATTTGACTGTACCTGTGATAGTCCGTGTATTCTTGCTATACCGTCCCCGACCTGAAGGACCGTCCCCACTTCCTCTAATTCTATTCCGGTATTTATACCCTTTAGCTCCTGCTTTAGAATTTTTGATACCTCTGAAGGTTTTATAATTGTCATAATCTGGTTATATAATTTTTATGTATTTAATAATTCGTCTCTAATTTTGTTAAGATGATTTAAAACACTCGCATTGATTTGCTGATCTTCAATTCTTAAAATGAATCCTCCAATAAGCTTATCGTTTACCCTTTCAGCAAGTTCAATTTTAACATCAAATTCTTTTGTTATATAGTTTTTTATCAGAGTCCTGGTTTTATTATTTACTGGCTTTGGTGTTGTAAGCATAACGGACTTGATCTTGTTGTCTTTTTTAAATAAATCTTCGAACGCAAGCAAAATTAATGGCAGGAAATGCTCACGGTTATTTTTTACTATAAGTTTTAAGAATGACAGCATCATGGGATGAAATGCGTCTTTGAATGATTTATTTATGATTTCAATCTTCAGCGATGGTTTGATAATTGGGATCTCAAAAAAATCTTTAAGTTCGGGAGTTGTATTTATCAGGTTACGGAGAGTTGTCGCATTTTTTCTTATTTCAGACAATATATCCTGCTCTTTGGCCAGCGCAAGCAGGGCTTTTGCATATCTAACAGTTATTTGACTCTGGCTCATTGTGTTATACTTACAGATAATAAATTAGCTAGTTTTGATATCTCTTAATGATTTTTCAATGTATTCCAGCTGCTCTTTATCGGCACTTAACTTTTTCTGAAGTATTCTGCCGGCGATTTCAACAGAAAGAACCGTAACCTGGTTTTTTATCTCTTTCATAGCATTGGTCTTTTCATTCTGAATGCTTTTTCTTGCCTGGTCCAACAATTTGTTTGATTCATTCATTGCCTGCTCTTTTGCTTCCTGAAGAATTGATTCTTTTAATTCACGGGCTTCCCTGATAATATTATCGCTCTCGGTCTTTGCTTCGGCAATAATTTTTTCATTGCTCACCTGCAGCCGGGACATTTCCTTTTTTGCCTGCTCCGCAGAGCGCATGGCATTTTCAATTGAATATTCCCTTTCCTTCAGATAATTGAGTATTGGTTTCCATGCAAATTTTCTCAGTATGAGGAGGATAAGCAGGAAAGATATTGTCGACCAGAAGATCGTACCGAAATCAGGATTTATAAGTTCCATAATTAATTATTATATCGTGTTACAAAGTTTAAATCCCCAAATAGCAGCCAAACGCTGCTAATTGGGGATCGTAAAGTTTTCAGCCTATTGTCATTAGGCATACTACCACTGCAAATAATGAAACACCTTCAATAAGTGCAGCAGAGATTATCATATTCGTACGAATATCACCTGCGGCTTCAGGTTGACGGGCTATCGCCTCTACAGCTGAATGGCCAATACGTCCTATACCGAAAGCTGCAGCCAAAGCAGTAAAGGAAGCACCAAATGCTGGTCCTATGGTTCCTAAACCTTCAGCTAAAAAAACAAATTGATTTAACATTATATAAATGGTTTAAAATTAGTGATGCTCTTCAACAGCCATACCTATATATAAAGCTGATAAAAAGGTAAATACAAAAGCCTGGATAAATGCAACCAGTAATTCCAGAAATATCATAAATAAAATAAATACAATTGACAAAGGTGAAATAACAAGTCCGATAGTCGGACTTTTCTGTCCGAATACAAAAATAATACTCAGAAATCCTAGTGTAATCAGGTGTCCGGCCGTTATGTTTGCAAAAAGCCTGATCATCAGAACAATAGGTTTAGTAAATACTCCGAATAATTCAATTACCGGCATGAGTGGTGGTATCTTTAACCATACCGGAACCCCGGGAGTATTAAAGATATGTTTCCAGTAATTCCTGTTGGCGCTGATATTGGTTACCATTAAAGTAAAAAATGCAAGAACACCGGTGACTGCAATATTACCTGTCAGGTTCGCTCCTCCCGGAGGGATAGGAATAATACCCAGCATGTTGTTTATCCATATAAAAAAGAAGACGGTGAGCAGATAAGGTGTAAATCTCTCGTATTGCTTTTCACCGATGGATTGCCTGGCAATATCGTCCCTTACAAAAATAATTATGGGTTCAATGAAAGATTGCAGTCCTTTTGGAGGTTTTCCCCTGTTTTTTTTATATAAACCGGCGGTGGATAAAAATATCCATGTTATAAGTATAACACTGAAAAATAAGGATACAATATTTTTTGTAATTGATATGTCAAAGGGTATACTCCGGGAGCCGTCAGCAGCGTATTCAATAACTTTGCCCTTATTCTCATCTTCATGCTCAAGTTTGTAATTATAGCCTTTATGGTTATATGAAGATTGTCCGTGATGAAACTTTCGTGAAGAAAATACAACTATCCCTGCTCTTCTGCTTATAAGAATAACCGGGAGGTAAATGGAAACGTGTTTGTCCTTGTATGTAAAGATATGCCATTCATGGGCGTCACTTATATGGCCAAACAGAAATTCCTTTGCATTAAATTTTTTTTCTTTTGCCTGTTCATGATCGGTCGCCTTTGTTTCGGAAGTATCAGAGCATAATGCTGTAGAAGAATTAAGGATAATGATTGCTGATATTATCCAGGTAATATAAAACCTAAAACCAACCAAGCCTTTAATAGTCATTATTTCTGCAATACATCATAAAGCATGATAAAGTTAATAAAAACTATTTTGATTTTTTATAATTGCCCGTTGATCTTTTTAAGAATGTAAGTATTGATTTTATTTCAAAGAAGGTGTACACTATATAAAGGAAAAACAGTCCGGCCACAAAAATAATTGCATTTTCCCTGTGTGTTTTTATATAGACCATCAAGAAGATAAGATATCCAAAAAACTTGATAAAGAATGAGATAAAATAGGCGGTCTCGAATCTGATTTTTTTCCAGTGTGATGAAACAACAAGTAATGAGTGAATTAAGATATTAATAACCAAAATAAATAACAGAAGGATGGGAAACACAGGGAGATAATACCTTGCAAGGAAAGTTTTAAAAGCCAGCAATCCGGCTAATGCTATTAAACCCGTCAGGATAATGCTGTTAATAATAAATTTCCTTAGTTCATGATTCATACATATTTATTTAGTCCGGATAAGTTCCTTAATTGAATGGTATATGGCAATCACTACGGCAACAGCTGATAGAACAGCTGTAAATACAGGAAGTCTGGGTTTAAGCCATTTGTCTAATTTCATTCCTCCAAAGACACCTATCAGTATTATCACAATCATTTGAAAGGCTATCCCCGTATATTTCATATAGCTATTTAGGCTTTCCTGCTTCTTCGGTGATTTTTTCTTTTGGAGCATCTTGGGTTTCGGTATCACTTGTCATTTTACAATTGCCTGTGAATTTCGATCCCGGTTCAATTGCCAGTTTACGGGCTATAATATCACCATTAAGATTTGAAGTAGCTTTTAAGGACAGCAGTTCCGACACATGTATCTTGCCTTCAATACTTCCTTCAACATCGGAATTTTTACACTTAATTTCACCTTTTACTGATCCTGTTTCGCCAATAACAACCTTTCCCTTGGTTTTTAAATTACCCTGTAGAATACCATCTATGCGTATGTCTCCGTTGGAAGATATGTCACCTCTAATCTCCGTACCAACACCTATCAGATTAATAGCATTGTTTTCTATTTCTGTATATTTAGCCATTTATAAGAATATTATACTATAATTAAAAACACTTCTTCTTTAACAAAGATATAAATTACATTTTACAAATAACCGGACAAAAAACGTTTATATTTTTAATTTATTTTCCGTCATATGCCCATTTCAGGTAAATTGAGCCCCATGAAAAGCCTGCGCCAAAGGATGTAAAGATCATCTTATCCCCTTTTTTAAACTTTTTTTCAAAATCCCACAGGCACAGGGGTATTGTTGCTGCAGTTGTATTTCCGTACCTATCAATATTTATAAGTACCTGGTCTCTGCGAATTCCCATCCTTCGTGCAGTGGCATCGATAATTCTCATATTGGCCTGATGAGGTACAAGCCATGCCAGATCGTCAGGAGCGATATTATTTCTTGTCATTATTTCGAGCGAGACATCAGCCATCTGTGAAACGGCAACCTTAAATACTGCCTGGCCTTCCTGGTAAATAAAATGCTCATGCCTGTCCACCGTTTCATGTGATGGAGGATTTAAGGATCCGCCGGCTTTCATATGCAGGAATTTACTTCCTGAACCATCAACCCCCAGAATAGAATCAATAATGCCCAGGTCTTCTGATGTAGGCTCAATAAGAACAGCTGCTGCACCGTCTCCAAACAAGGGACATGTGGTTCTGTCCGTATAATCGGTAAGAGCGGACATCATATCTGCCCCGAGCACAATAATTTTTTTATATCCTCCTGATTCGATAAATCTTCTTGCTGTCTCAATCGAGTAAACAAAACCTGAACATGCGGCATTAAGATCATAACAGAATGCATTTTTCAGTCCCGTATTATAACAAATCATATTGCAGACACCAGGCACCACCATATCCGGAGTAATTGTAGCGCATATAAGAAGTTCTATATCTTCAGGTGAAGTGCCGGTCTTTTTAAGGAGTTCTTTAACAGCCAG
>CAZHQW010000053.1:11443-18777 GCA_964534745.1 uncultured Bacteroidales bacterium | reverse complement strand
ACGTAATTATAATTTTCAAGGAAATCATTACCGGGAATCCTCTGTCTTAATATTTCATAAAAACCCTCAATTTGTTTAATAATTACATTTCCAATGAAACCATCACAGACAATAACATCAACATCATCATCAAATATATTATTTCCTTCAACGTTTCCTATGAAATTAAAGTCTGAAGTGTCTTTCATCGCCTGGTATGTTGATTTGGTTAGAAGGTTGCCTTTTTCTTCCTCGATTCCAATATTTAGCAATCCCACTTTTGGGGATGGATTATTATACATATGTTTTGCATACAGTTTTCCCAGGATTGCATATTGATAAAGTACATCAGGTTTTGAATCCGGATTTATACCGACATCGAGAACAAGCGTATGTTTGTTGTTGGGTTTTGGGATGGCTACGGTAATACAGGGGCGTATTATTCCCGGAATAGATTTGACAATATGCATTGCACCAACAAGCATTGCTCCCGTATTGCCGGCGCTGGCAAAACCGTCAATTTCCCCGGATTGTAATAATTTGTATCCCAGGACTATGCTTGCATTTGGCTTTTTTGTGAAAGCCTTTGCAGGATGCTCACCCATTGTAATATAATCGGGAGTATGTACAATTTCTATTTTTGAAGAATCGACTTTCTTAAACTCCCCTGTAGCTGTAATTTTTTGTTCATCTCCAATCAACACAAGTTTAACTTCACGGGAAATTGACTCAGAAGCCAGTATTGCTCCTTTAACAGTAGCTTCAGGAGCAAAGTCTCCACCCATAATATCTAAACCAACTTTCATAATGATAAAAAAATCAGGGATAAAGAATTAAAAGTTATGCGGCAACTTCTTTTTCAATAGCCAGTTTTCCCTTGTAATGCCCGCATTCCGGACATACCCTGTGGTATTGCACTGTTGCATTGCAGTTTTGACAAGTAGTCAGTGTTTGTTTAATGGCTTTGTAATGCGTTCTTCTTTTATTCTTCCTCTGTTTAGATGTTTTTCTTTTTGGATGTGCCATTTTATGTATGATTAATTATTTGTTTCAAATAAATATTTCAATTTTTCCCAGTTTGCAAGTACTTTTTTTTCCTTGTTTTCCGCTTCAAACTGATGAATTTTGTCAATCATTTCCTTTTTACATAGTGAAATGCCATCTTTTGTTTCAGGATGGATCTTCCTGTAAGGTATGCTAAGGCTTATGCATTCATATAAGTACTGTTTCAAATCCAGCTCACTCTCATTAGGATGCAAAATAATTACTTCATCAGATTGTGAGGTTGCATTCTCGTCGAATTTCACAAGCAAACTGTCCCTGTAATTTACATCATAATCAAAGTATTCAAGGCATCTGTCACATTGTACAACTAATGTTCCTTTAATATTTATGTCAAGCATCATAAAGTCAGGTTTCTTATTCAGTGTGACCAGCACCTGAAGATTCCCGTCCCTGGCCTCTATCTCAACGAATTCTTCAAAGAACTTGTTATTAATGTCAAACCTGATATTATGAATTCCCTCTGGCAAACCTTTAAACCGGATAATATATTGATTATCAGATTTCAATTTTTTTATTTAAAAAGTGGTGCAAAAGTATTAATATTATTTAGAATAAAAAAGCAAAATGTTTATGATAATATAATTGCTTATTTAATAACACTGCGAAGGAATACAGCTATTGACCCGAATAAGAAGTTAATATTTTTTGGATGTAGAAGAATCAGGTCCCGAAAGTAATTAAAGACTTGGAGCGCTCTTATCAATTATCAGAAAAATGTTCATCAATAGTTTCAATCAGTGTATCAATAAAAAAGTCGTCTTTAATTACATATCTCTTTGCCCCGTATTCGATGAATTTTTGTATGAGATTTTCGTTTTTTTCACGACTTAAAATGATTACGGGGATCTTATTATCCTGTTCGTTTATTTTTTTAAGAGTATCGAGACCTGACATTACTTTGGAGTCATCCTCCCCAAGGATATAATCAAGAACAATTAAGCTTGGTTTCAGCTTAAGATTATCAATACATTCTTCGCCGGAGAAATATGATTTTACATCATACCCGTCTTTACATTTAAAGGTATACTCCATTAAATTCAACATCATCCTGTCATCATCAACAAAAAATATCAGCTTCTTGCTCATCCGGGCCAACGATATTAATTAAAAATATAAGTGTTAATTTTTTAAATAATACGTAATAAAAATCAATATCTCGAATTTATCTTGATATAAGTCTGCTAATTCCTAGCAAATGACAATTATTTTTTGATGAACAAATATTAAATGACAGTATGCTCAGGCTATAATTTTAAAGTAATTCCAAGTGATAAATATGCAATGCCATAACCCAGTTCTGCCATGACACCAAAATTATCCGAGATAAAATATCTGCCTCCTACAAAGAATGAATAGGCAAGTCCTGAACTTGAAGCTGAGCCTGTTGCCCATGCTTCATCTCCAAAAAATTTGGAGCTTATAATATTGAATCCTAATAATACACCTCCATAGGTATCCAGTTTATCGACCCAATCCATATGATAAGTTCCTCTGGCACCTATAATTATTGAGGTATATTTCCATCCCCAATTTCCGAGATAATAAGTATATTCATACTTATAGCTCGACATTCCCAGGTAACCTCCGAGTCCCAGTACACCAGGACCTATATCGTCTTTCAAGCCAATATCAGCCGAAACAAAAACCGGGGGAAGTGTTGTCTTGTACCAGGAGCCACTATACAAGGTTGAACCAATTCCTAAACCGGCATTAATTAATTTGTCTCCAACCTCAAATTCCTGAGATTGGGTTTTTATTGCGGGGCACACTATAAGAGCCAACAGCAAAATCATAGAATACAATTTAACACGAAGCTTTTTCATAGGTTAATTTTTTAAGTTATTTAATAATGGCAAAGGTATAAAATGTAATAACATTTGATAATTAATAATGCAGTTATTTTTTCAACTATATAGCCAAATATACAAATTGTATCACTATTTAAAAAATGTGTAAATTGCAGTTTGGTAATTATACTAAATTGGGTTACATTTATGTTATTGAATTTTCCATTTACAGGTAAAATGTTTATTAAAATATCTTTAATATAATTTTGCAATGGGGAAAACTGTCGGTGAAATTATCCAGATTATAGGTCCGGTTATTGATATCAGTTTCGAAAAATCCGTTGAAGAATTGCCTAAGATTCATGATTGCCTTGAAATAAAAAGGGAAGATGGGGATATACTTGTTGTGGAATGCCAGCAACATATTGGTGAGAGTACTATCAGGACTATTGCCATGGATTCGACAGACGGATTGAAAAGGGGGATGAAAGCGGTTTCCACGGGCAGTTCTATACGTATGCCTGTGGGTGACCAGATAAGGGGCAGGTTGTTGAATGTAATTGGGGATCCTATTGACGGACTGGGAGAGCTTGATAGATCAAAAGGCTATGAGATTCATAAAGATCCGCCCAAGCTTGAGCAACTTACAACTGAAGCAGAAGTTTTATTTACGGGCATAAAGGTTATTGATTTGCTGGAACCGTATTCAAAAGGAGGTAAAATAGGATTGTTCGGGGGTGCCGGAGTAGGTAAGACCGTTATAATTATGGAGCTTATTGATAATATAGCTAAAAAGTATGAGGGTCTTTCTGTTTTTGCAGGTGTGGGAGAGCGTACAAGGGAAGGAAATGATTTGCTTCGCGAGATGATTGAGTCGGGCGTTATTAAATACGGGGATGAATTTCGTAAGAGCATGGAACAGGGAAGTTGGGACCTGACAAAAGTGGACAGGGATGCTCTGGCTAAATCGCAGGCAACGCTGGTATTCGGACAGATGAATGAACCGCCGGGAGCCCGGGCAACAGTGGCATTATCCGGACTGACAGTGGCGGAGTATTTCAGGGACGGTGATGAGAAAAGCGGAGGCAGGGATATACTGTTCTTTGTTGATAATATTTTCAGATTTACCCAGGCAGGATCAGAAGTATCGGCTCTTCTCGGAAGAATGCCTTCCGCAGTGGGATACCAGCCTACACTGGCAACAGAAATGGGGCTTATGCAGGAAAGGATAACCTCGACAAAGAGAGGTTCGATAACATCTGTACAGGCTATTTACGTGCCTGCCGATGATCTCACGGATCCGGCGCCCGCCACAACGTTTTCCCATCTTGATGCAACGACTGTTCTTAGCCGTAAGATTTCTGAACTTGGGATATATCCTGCCGTTGATCCGCTTGATTCCACTTCAAGGATACTGACCCAGGAAGTTGTGGGGGAAGAGCATTATAATACGGCACAGAATGTAAAAGAGATATTACAGCGATATCATGAACTGCTTGATATCATTGCCATTCTGGGCATGGATGAACTTTCTGAACAGGATAAACTGGTTGTTCACAGGGCAAGAAGAGTACAAAGATTTTTGTCACAGCCTTTTCATGTTGCTGAACAATTTACGGGTATGCCCGGCGTATGGGTTTCTATTGAGGACACCATTAAGGGATTTAATATGATTTTGAACGGAGAGGTTGATCAATATCCGGAAGCAGCGTTTCATATGGTAGGTACTATTGAGGATGCTGTGGCAAAGGGCAAGAAACTGATTGAACAGGCAAAGCAGGACGAAAGTTAATTAAAAACTGTCATCAATGAACCTGGAAATTATTACTCCTTCAGAAAACTTATATAAAGGAGAGGTAAGGCTTGTCAAGGTGCCCGGGATAAAAGATCCTTTTACTATTCTGAGGAACCATGCTCCAATAATTTCAATACTTGATAGGGGGACAATAAAGATTATAAGCAAGGAGAATGAATCCTCTTCTTTTAAAATATCAGGTGGAATTATTGAAGTGAACAGAAACAAAATTGTGGTGTTGGCAGATATTGACTGATTATTTAGGATTTTTCAAAGTATAATTGATGAGGTATTGGGTATTATTTTTTTTCATATATATACTTAAATGTAATGGAATCTGTCAGCATAAAGTGTCTTTTTTAGCATCAGATAGCCTGAGAGTTACTGCTGATCTTTACCTTAATGATTATAACTTTCCCTTTATTTTATTGTTTCACCAGAACGGATACAGCAGGGGCGAATACACTGGGATTGCCGATAAATTACTTAACCTTGATTATAATTGTCTGGCAGTAGATTTACGTTCAGGAGGTAAAGTAAATTACATCAGGGATGAAACGGCTTTCAGGGCACAGGCTAATAATTTTTCCTGTAAGCTTATTGATTCCCGTAAGGATGTGAAAGCTGCAATTGATTATGCAGGGAGCATTAACAGTAAACCGGTAATACTTTTTGGCAGTTCATTTTCTGCCTCATTATGTATGCTGGAGGGAATGAATAATGAAAGGGTTAGCGCAGTCGTAGCCTTTAGTCCGGGAGAATACTTTGAGCCGGAAATATCAGTTAAGAAGGAAATAAAGAATTTTAACAAACCTCTGTTTGTATCTTCATCAGGGAATGAATATCCATATATAATTGCAATGCTGGAAGATATACCTGATAGTATAAAGACAATATACAGGCATGAAGGTGGAAATGATACCCATGGAGCGAAAGTATTATGGGAGTCGAATAAAGAAAGCAGGGAATGCTGGCTGGAGTTATTAATGTTTTTCAGAAAAATTAAATAAGGAACTGGAAGCATGGTTAAATTTCTTATTGTGAGATTCAGCTCTATAGGTGATATTGTACTGACAACCCCGGTTATTCGTTGTTTGAAAACCCAGGTCGGGGGTGCTGAGGTTCATTACCTGCTGAAAAAACAATATGAACCTGTAATAAAAGCCAATCCCTATATAGACAGGATATACACGCTTGACAATGATTTTAATAAGACAGTAAAAAAACTGAAAAAAGAAAACTATCATTACATTATAGATTTGCATAAAAACATAAGAACGTTCAGGCTTAAGAGCAGGTTGAGGTTAATATCTTTTACATTTGACAAGCTTAATATCGAGAAATGGATAATGGTGAACTTCAAAATTAATAGGCTCCCTGATATACATATTGTTGACAGGTATTTCAAGTCGGTCGCAGTTTTCGATGTCAGATATGATAATAAAGGGCTGGACTATTTTATGGATGAAAGTGATAATGTGGATATTGCAGATGAGCATAAAGAGCTGGCGAAAGGATATGTTGCATTCGTTATCGGGGCACGGCACTATACAAAACAGCTGCCTGTGGATAAAATTATCTCTGTTTGCAGCAAGATTCAATATCCTTTGGTATTGATCGGCGGTAATGAGGATTATGAAAAGGGTGAAATAATCAAAAATTCTGCTGCCGGGAAAATATACAATTATTGCGGCAAGTTGACCATCAACCAGTCCGCTTCCCTCATTATACAGTCAGAGCTCGTAATTACACACGACACAGGAATGATGCACATAGCCGCAGCATTTAATAAAAAAACCATATCAATATGGGGAAATACAATACCGGAATTCGGAATGTATCCCTACAAACCACACAAAAAATCCGTTATCTTTCAGGTACAGGGCCTATCCTGCCGCCCCTGCACCAAACTGGGATTTAAGAAATGCCCCAGGGGCCACTTTAAATGTATGGTTGATATTAATGATAGTGAAGTAGCTACAATGGCCAATAAATTATTCTCCCTTTAGGCAAATATGTTTATATTTGGGGTTAAATTGCTAACATGGGACAAACAAGCTAATTAAAAATGGTACGCCAGTGTCAGTTTTTTGTATTCTTAATATTATTGACAGGTTCGGTAAATTGCCAGTCTGTTTCGCATTCCGTTATATCCTGCATGGGAAGTTCATATGATAATAATTTTGAAATTGTACAAACAACTGTCGGGGAATCTGTAATAGAAACTTTTTACGATGGTTCATATTTCTATTTAACGCAGGGCTTTCAGCAGCCGGGTTTAAAAACAAAAAAATTTAAGTATTCCAGTAATTCGGTTGATTTTTTTCCTAATCCGGTCTTAAGTGACCTCATAGTGGTGTTTAATTATGAGGAAGAAACTGAATATACAGTGGAGTTATTTTCAATAGTTGGTGTTTTTATTAAAAAATATGATATTTCAGGTGCTTTTGAAGGATATAAAATGGAAATTGATTTTTCACGTTTTAGCCGTGGTATATATCTGATTTTCGTATATTCCGCAAATGAAAAGTTAATAAAGACAGGGAAGATAATAAAATTATAGTGATGAAAATCAAATGGATATTCTATATAAATGCCCTTTTATGGTTATTCAGCCTTGCTGATTTGAATATTTATTCGCAGGGTGTCCCACAGGGCATAAATTACCAGGCTGTAGCGCGTGATTTTACAGGCGAGGAGTTAGCCAA
>CAZHQW010000053.1:0-11343 GCA_964534745.1 uncultured Bacteroidales bacterium | reverse complement strand
TATGCCCTGTATGCCGAATATGCTGCAAGCGGAACAGGTGGGGGACCGGTAGACCCCGATGATCATGATAAGGATGCCACAAATGAAATACAGTCCCTTTCAATAAACACTGAAGATAATGAGCTCCTGCTCATTAATTCGGATGGTTCGGAACAAAGTTCATTACCGATTGACTATGAACCAGGGAATGAAATCCAGGATCTGGCAATAAATAATAATATTTTAACAATCACAAAAAATGAAGAGGCAAATCCGATTAGCCTGACACCTTATCTTGATAATACCGATAAACAAACACTTATCCTTGAAGAGGACTCAATAAGGATATCAGGGGGAAATGCAGTTTATATAACAGAATTGAAAAATCCGGAAAGTATTTACTTCTATGCGGAAAAAACAACTACAACAAGTCCTGTTCCCGTTGTTTCTGATATTTATCTGATTTTCAATGAAGAAAAAGTTGACCAGGGAAACACTTACAATCATACTAGCGGGGATTTTAATGCTTTAACTGCAGGCTTATATTCTTTCTATTTTACATATAATGCGAAAACTACACAGAGAGTAAGCATATATATAAATAACGGAGTGTATGATATATTGCTGCAGTCAGCTCCAGCTGATGCAAAAGTCAGGTATGCATTTATGCTTTATCTGACCGCGGATGACAAGGTAAATATGGTTGTAAATTCGGGAGCTTCAACTGAAATCGGTACCGCCACTTTCACAGGATTTAAAGTATATTAGGTATTATGTTTTTTTTATATCTTTAACTAATAAATAAAATATTATTACACAATACTTTTTAAGCGATTTAAGTTTTATATTTAGTTAATAAATATTAAATTACTGGCAATGGCAAGTTTAAAGGCTATACTTGGTTTAATTCCCGCCACATCGGAGGTAGAAGAAAAAAGATCAGCTCTGCAAAGGGAATATGAAGCATTTTTAGAATTCTCTGAATCCAAAGAACTTTCCGACTTTAAAAAACTGGAAGCCCGTGTATTGTCAGATGAATTTGCGCAACGAAAGAAGGAAATACAGGCTCAGAAATTTAAAGATACCGATGAGTATAAAAAGGAGCAGGAATATAATAAACTCAGAAGTGCCAAGGATATAAAGAATTACTATAAGATCAAGGAATCAAATGAGCTAAAAGAGTTTATTGCTTTTGAGAAATCAGATGAACTTAAAAAATATCACAAGCTTGAAGAATTCTTAAAATCGCCGGAGTTCAGGAAGGTTAAAGATTACATGGCATTATCCCCCAAAAAGAAATTTGAAGGCTCAGAGCTGTACAAGACATTTCAGCAATACCTGGGACAAAAAAGAGCAACAAAATTTAAAAACTATTTCAAGTTTGTTAATCTGAGCGGGTACGCAGATTTTAAAAGCCTTTACAAATCAAAAAGGCTGAAGGATTTTGAAGAACTCAGAGATTTTGTGAAATCAGGAGAATTTATATCCGCCAGGAGGTCTATGAGTAAAAACGATTTCAAATTCTCTGACGAATATCAGAAAATGCAGCAATATGAGGGACTTAAAAAGTCAAAAGAGTTTAAGAATTACTATAAACTTATAAAACTGCCGGGTTTCATTGACTATAAGGAGCTTCATGATTCGCACGAACTGGAAGCTTATATTGAACTGGAAAAATATATTAATTCGCCGGAATACAAAGCGGAAAAGAATAAGATAGAAAGCCAGAAATTTGAGGATACGGATGAGTATCGTAAGCAGCAGGAGCATAAAGCGCTGAAAGATTCAAAGAGATTCAAGGATAATTTCAGGTTTAAGGCATCTGCATTATATGCAAACTATCTTAGCCTTGAAGGGTCAGACAGGATCGACCATGTGGAAAAACTGGAGAAAGTTATTCAATCTGATGATTTCCGGAAAGTGAAGGAATATATGTTACTTCCGCCTGCAAAAAAGCTCGAATTGTCGGAAGAATATAAAACAGAGCAGAAATATAAAGAATTGAAAGCCTCTGAAAAATTCGTATGGTATTTTCAGCTTAAGGATTCAACCAAGTTTGATGATTTGAAAAAATGGGAGGTAAGCTTTGAGGATGATTTTACATCAGGCAAACTTGACCGTAAGAAATGGATGACCAGGTATTTCTGGGGTGATGCCCTGTTAAAAGACAATTACTCACTTGCCCATGACAAACATTTTTTTACTGACGGAGAAAACCTGGAGTTTGATAAGGGAATTTTAAAGATTATGACAAAAAAAGAAAAAGCCAAAGGTAAAGCATGGAATCCGCAAATAGGATTTTTTCCGAAAGAGTTTGATTATACATCGGGATTAATAAGCACGGGAAATAGTCACAGGCAGATATACGGATTATTCGAGGCCAAGATAAGGTTTAACAGAAGCTATCCGGTAACTCATGCATTCTGGATGCTATCTGACCAGATATTACCTCATATAGATATAGCCAAAGCAGACAACAAGCTTATGATGAGCAATTTCTGGGGTAACATAAGTACAAGGGGAGGAATAAGGAAGAAGATTTCAAGACTTGGATTATCAAGGTATTCAAAGGATTTCTATATTTATTCCCTGGAATGGTCACAAAATAAGCTTAGCTGGAAAATAAACGGGGTAATGGTAGCAACCTCCTCCCAGGGTGTCCCGCAGGAGCCTATGTATATAATACTAAGTTCAGGACTTCATAAAGAAATAAAAGGAAATAATCTGCCCGCATCAATGGAAATTGACTGGGTAAAATGTTATAAAAAAGTTGAATAATATTCTTTATTCAATAGTTCTATTGCCTTGATCAGATGTGGTTCTGATTTTACCTTTAATTTATTTTTTCGAATAATTTGCTTCAGCTCTGTCTTATTTTGGGGCAGTGCCCGCATTAAGCCCAGGCGGCTGGCATCAATCCTGTAATATTCATTGTTCATCAAAAGATAATAAATGTCCTTGTCATATATCTCAATTTTATTTCTAATAACTGTCACAGTGCGAAAGGCATAGAGGGATATATATCCTTCTGTAAGAACCTGCAGAAAGACATCGGTTGAATCGAACTGATACCATTTTTTTATTCTGGTCTTAATGAAGTGTGCATAAGGTGTATTATCTTCAGCATAAATAATAAACTCATCAATAGTCTCCTTTTCCATTAACGCAGTTTTATAATCTGATTTCCGCAGCCATATAAGTTCGTCATAATAACGGTTATAGCGGATATACTTATTTCTGATGATCTGCCCGTCATTCATAATAACATCCCCATTTGCCCATTTATAGTAGAATTGTGAACCATAATTCATAGTCCTGCTGACAAAATATCTGCCCGATAGTCTTTTCTGGAAATTTTCTGTCATGCTGATATCTTCAACACAGTTGCAGTAGTATTCCTGCGATAGAAGTCCTGCATTTGTTAACAAGACAATGATTATTGATATTATCAGGTTCTTCATATTAAAAATTGTTGACTATTTGACGGCTATTTCACTGGTTGCCTCAATGGGAAAACCTCCGGATGTAATGCCTTGTACCATTATTTCGTATCCGGCTTGAAGTTCGGATGTTGTGAATTCAATTGTAGCCTTGTTATGTCCGCTTATTTTAAGCCCGGGATTCCAGTAAAGTGTATGCCTGAAATCAGGCTTATTTTTAATGTTGTTTCCTTCATAAGGATAAGGCAACCTGACTTCATTTTTATAAATATGTGCGAAGTTGTCAAGATATGACTCCGGGATTTTCCCGTCGTATGTGTAAATTGACAATATTCCGTAAAAAGACAGTTCTCCATACATAATTAGTGACTGATAAACGTCGATACGCTTGATATCTTTTGAGCCCAATGAAGATATATAGGCAAGGTTAGTGCATGGCACTCCGTTTAACAAGACGGTTGCCTGGGGGGGCATGATGATACTGTTTTTATAATCATAAATCTGTACAAAATATATATCACCTCTATTTCTGAATTTTACACCTGGCAGAATATTTTCTGATATTTCCCTGAAGTCATTCAGTTCAACAAAATCTGACGGAAATATCTTATAATCAGGTTTTCCGCAAAAATTACGATGCCCGGATATGCCGGCCCTGACTGCGGGGATGCTGTCCTTTTTCATGCCAGGATTATATATATTGTTTACAAGGCTAATTTTTCTGCCGTATTCAAGGTACTCCTTCATTTCAGGCGACAGATTCAGGGTACTGTATTTCATTGAGAAATCCTGACTGTATTTATTGTCTATTTCCCAGACCACATTATTGTTCCCTCTGTTACCATTAATGAGCTGAAGTATTAGATCCCTGTTATCATAGAACTGGTCCAGCAGGAAATAGAAACTGCCGCTTGAATCCGTATAGCAGTATTTTAGATTAGCAATGCTGTCTGCATAGGATAAAACAACAAGGTTATTTATAATGGGATTGCTGCTTTGTTTATACAGTACTCTGCCGGCAAGTATAAATCCCCTGTCCTCTATGATATAATGGCATGGTCTGCTTTTATCATATGACAGCAGGTCCCATGCATATTTACCCGGTTCAATTTCAGAATAAAAAAGTAGTGATGATGCGATACCCGGACTATTTAATACAGTATCAAAAGGTGTTTTTTCAGAAACAGAAATTGAAAGCCAAGCAGTATCGGTTATTTCTGTATTATTAAGCTCTATTTCAACCGTGACTTTATCACTTTTGCCATAGTCCTGTTTTAAGGTATTTATTTGAAGGGATGGGTAGTTTTCGGGAGGTACATATATGAGCTTTTCAGCTACCGGATTGTTATAGGCATTGAAAAGAATAATGTTGAGTATTCCTGCAGGAATAATATTTTTCGAAATAATAACTTTTGCATTACCGCTACTTATTGTAACGGGCAGCTTTTTTATAATTTTCCCGCGCGACTGTAGAATAAGATAAAACAACGGGTTACTGGAAATCATTTCCTGGTTCGTTCTTATATTAATATTTATATCACCGGGTTCTGAGGTTTCAACATCGAGTATATAAACTGCCATAGCAGCCTTTGCCTGTATTAATTCTGATTCTTCCATTTTATTATGGTTAGCAGGCAGGCCCGTTAACTTGCTTAGGTCTGATTCATTTATTTTTGTAATGACTATGCCTGTATTAAAATAATAAGAAGGAGAAGTATTTCTCATCCAGTTAGTGTATGCCCTGAGGGTATAAATGCCGCCTGAAATAGTATCGGGGATAATTACTGATCCGTAGCAGAGCCCGTTTTTTAAATTGGATCGCCAGCTATATACAGGTTTTTTATTATCGCCTGTTATTTCAAAGTAAATAATACTGCTTTGCTTACTTTTTTTCAGGGAGGATGCATTAACTACATATGCTTTGTAGAACAATGACTGGCCCGATATAAAAGTGTATTTATCGAGATGCACATATACTTTTTCATTCCTTTCCAGGAAGCAATCATTTTTTTCGGTATGAAATTCAGGAGGTTGTCCGTATACAGACGTGAATAATAATGTAACCGTCAATAACATGGTAGGTAATATAGAAAATGAAGTTCTCATCCTGGTTTTTGTTCAGATCAGTTAAAAGTAATCCAGAAGTCCGGCATAATAGTATCCTGGCATGAGTCAATTGCCGGAGCTTTGTATTCAGGTAAATTCAAAATAGAATAGTAATTCCTTCCCGTTCCCCAGTCAAGGGCAGTGTGTCTAATGGTTTTAGAAGCCACCTCAAACAGTCCCAATACCAGTTTGTCTGTATCACTGAGGCAGCGAATATTGCCTGTTACCTGGGAAGGCACAGGATCAAATATCCGTTCTTCGGCTTCAAGCTGCTTCACTACGGAGCTGTAATATTCATAGGCATCTTCCTGTATTGAGTATGCTGTAGTGGAAACAATCCACCCACTCGGAATTATAGGTCCCGTAGTATCATCCTGCGGTCTGGGATTAAATGAATAGGGAAGAAAACCAAGATTATGCCTTTTTATCACCTGTTCGTTGCTGCTCAAAATGGTAGACTTGACGTTTACAATCTCGTTGAGGCTCCATATATCCCAGCAATAAACATAGACGGAGGAAATGGCTCCTAAAGACTCATATAATACAGAATACTGCGTTTGTGTAATTACCCTGCTGTAAAAACGGAAAAAGCGATTTTCACCGGGTTCTGTTTTTATATCAGCATATACGTACAGGCCACCTTTCCTTTTAATTATCAGGTCGCCATAGAGATTTCTCGAGGTATATTCTTTTTTCCCAATTTCAGCATATATTGTATCAATTTCTTCAGGAGCTTGCATTAGTACCTGAGCAGATTCATATATGCTGCCGTCAGGCAATTCAATATGAAGCGTATATAACCTGCCTGCGGTGCCCCTGATGCCGTTCTTATCGGTGTAATATCTTCCGTTGCCGGATTCAGTGAGAATCTCGCTATTCCCCTCGTTATCAGAAATAGTAACAAGTGCTCCTGATATGGGAGTATAACTTCTGTCGTAGAAAGCTGCAGCCCAGAATAATTCTACCCTGTAAGGGCCGGGGCCGTCATGAAGATAACCCTCGATCACAGGTATTTTCAGATCCGCATCAATATCATCGGGATTATACACTTCCTGGCATGCTGCAAGAAGTGCAAAAGATATAAGAATTAGTATTTTTTTATATGCTGCCATCACTATTTATTGTTCAGAAAATAAAGTTATAGGTTAATGTAGGTAAAGGCCTCCCGATAATATATAGTTTGAAGAGGTTGAATCTTTTATAATCATTTTCAGAATCCGGGGCTTCCTTTTTATAAAATACCGAATATGCATTCTTGCGGGCATAGACATTTAATAATGAGAATGTCCAGCTGCCTTTCCATTTTTTCTTTATCCTCAGGCTCTCGTCAAGGCTTACCGAAAGATCAAGCCTGTGATAGGGAGGGAGTCTGTATTTATTCCTGTCGGAATAGTAAATAATCTCTTCAGCTCCTGTTTTATATTTGTATTCAGGAAGAGTTACAGATCTGCCTGATGCGTATGTGAAATTACCTGATATCCGCCAGCGGCGGTTTATATTATAATTAAAAAAGACTGATAAATCATGGGGTTTGTCATATGATGAGGGGTAGAAATCGTTGTTATTGATAATTTCATCGCTGTAAATACCTCCTGTCTTCTTGAATGTCCTGGAAAACGTATAACTCACCCAGCCTTCGAGTTTTCCTGTTTTCTTTTTAAGGAATAATTCAATACCATAGTTTTTGCCGGAAGCATTTATCAGTTCTGTCTCAATATGCTGTTTCATTTCAATATTTGCGTTATTCCTGTATTCAACCAGGTTGGATAGCTTTTTGTAATAGAGTTCAACAGATGTTTCTATGCTCTTCTCCAGAAAATTACGGTAATAGCCTATAGCAATCTGGTCGGCCAGTATTGGTTTTATATAGGTATCCGAAAGTTTCCACACATCATCGGGGGTAGGTATAGATGTATATGAAATCATTGAAATATACTGGTTGTTTCTGTTATAACTCAGCTTTATGGAATTATTACTGTTAAGCTGCACTTTCAGCGAAATACGCGGTTCAAGGTTATAGTAAGGCTTTATAATTTCACCCTTGCCATAAACTGTGGAATCGATTGCCGAGAACTCGTTTATTGGTCCCCCTTCCCGATATACAGGGATACTGAGGGGGCCTGTAAAAAAGTAGCAGGAATATCGTATGCCTGCATTGACGGATATATTATTTGTAATATCATATAAGTCGTTTACATATATTGCACCTTCATATGCCTGCTCATTCATAAGTGTTTCGGGTATGATTAAAGAGGTGTCATTTTGGGGCATTTCTTCCCCTGGTTGAATAACGTACCGGATACCCTGCAAACCAATATCAATATTATTATTGGTGAATCCCGAAAAAAAGATATTATACTTGCCGGTAAGGTAATTTGTTTGCGAAGTTATACTGCTCTGTTCATATCCTGGCTTTATATCGTCTTTCTTCACATTGTAATTGCTAAGAGATATTGTCAGAGAAGAGGCCAGGCTGGAACTGATTGCGTGATTCCACTTGAATGATCCCAGAATATTCTCATATTCGTAATCAAGCTCTGAAGCATACCTGAACTTATCATGACTGGTATAACCGAATAAGGTGAACTGGTGGTTGTTAATATTTAGTTTTAGAAGTCCGTTTACATCATAAAATGAAGCGGAACTTTTCCGGAGGTAGTAGTCACGTATTCTTCCCAGCAGCCAGTCTGAGTAGCTCGTTCTTCCGCCTATATTAAAAGACAAGGCTTTTTTAAAGACAGGACCTTCAAGCATCAGGCGGCTGTTGAACAGCCCTATACCGCCCCTGGCATGTAGCTTATCAATATTATTATCCTTCAGTTTTATTTCCATTACAGACGATACTCTTTCTCCATATCCCGATGGGATGTGTCCCTTGTAAAGTGTAATGCTGTTTACAGCATCGGGATTAATAACAGAAAGAAGTCCGAATACATGCGAAGTATTAAATATTGGGGCTCCCTCCAGCAGATACAGGTTCTGATCTTCACCGCCTCCCCTGACATTAATTCCTGAGCCGAATTCACCTATTGATTTTACACCGGGCATCATGGTAAGGCTTTTTAATATATCTTTCTCTCCGATAATAGAGGGAAGCTGCTTTATGTTTTTGGCATCCATCTGGATGAGGCTCATCTGGTTGCCCCTGACATTTTCGTGAGTCCTTTGTCCGTATATAGCTACCTCATCTATTTTGTGGGATTTCTCAAATATCTCGATGTCAAGGCTCCCGTTGCTGATAATCTTTATTTTATATTCAGCCGTTTCAAATCCGATGCTGGACACAACCAGCGTATATATTCCGGGGACCATCTCGAGTGAGTACTCTCCGCTTAAGTTGCTGATGACGGCATTAGTAGTGTTCTCGATATGTAATGTAGCGCCAAACAGAGGTTCCCCAGTTTTTCCATCACTTACAGTCCCGGTTAATACAGCTTTTTTGTATTTTCCTGTTTCGGCAGGATCGCCGATATCAATAATGGTGATGTCCTTTGTATCCCTGCTAAGGTCAACCATTAATCCCATTAAGAGGGCGAAATCTTCTTTTGGCATAAATACTATCATGTTACCCTGAATAACCTGGTACATATAGGGAGTGCTTTTTGTTACCTTATTAAGTACTTCGGATAAAGGAGTGTCAGTACATTCAAGATTTACAATTTCACCGGCAAACCAGGTGCTTTTATAGTAAAAGGTAACGGGGAAATTATTTTCAAGATCTGAAAGGAATTCAGTAAGAGCGATGTCTGTATAAGTTCCTGACAAATAGAGAGAATCTATGCTTTGAGCGGAAAGTCTGTAGTGAAAATTAATGAAAAACAAAATGATAAGACCCCAACACTTAGTTTTTCCTCTGCACATTTAAAATTTTCCCTTCTGCGTGAATAAATTACCAAAGATTAATTGGCAATAATAGTGATTAATTATTATACAACATGAATGAAATCAATTTTATACTCATGAGAGGATAAAATTTTGCAGATTAAGCCAAAACAAGGTTTATAAAAAGGAAAAAATTAGCAATAACTGAAAAATAAGTTTATTCGATTGCAATTTTTAATAACTCTCCATAAAAGAATCGCGATTTCTTAATCATTTTAGTATTATTTGCCACTATAGCTCCTGCCAGTAGCGGAAATCCGTTTCACTATTATTTTTTTGCCCTGTAATTTTGATCTGATTTTTTTTATTAATCACATTTGCTTCTGATAATTCAGGGCAGATAAAAAACTAAAAAATTATGAAAGCAATTAAAAAACACTGGTTAATACCAGAAAAAGTAAAATTTAAAATATTACTGGTTGCAATCTTAGCCCTGTTATGCTTGGCGGGGGGCACCAGTAATGGTCAAACTCCAAAGACCGTAGCTGTATTAAATATTGATACTAAAAATATTGATTTGGATCCTGTTGCCATGGGTAATTTAGTACGCCTGGAACTGGAAAAGACCAAAGTATACAGTGTTATGGATAAATATGAGGCTGCATACATTATAGAAAAAGAAGGTCTTGACATCAATAACTGTTATGGAAAAACCTGCCTTATGGAAATAGCTAAAACCCTGAAGGTAGATAAATTACTTACTGGTTATGCTGAACGTTTTGGAGATAAAATTGTAATTAACTTATGGTTAATTGATGTCGAATCATCTTTGATAGAAAAAACAAATGTAACTGAATACCAGTACATCCCGGAAGAAATTCAGATTATGACCGAGATCTCGGTTAAAAGGCTACTGGGATTGGATATTGATCCCAACCTGGTGAATCTTTTAGTGAATTACGAAGATCCAATTATTAGCACAAGGACAAATTTAAAGTTAAATGGCCCCAGGATGGGTATTGCCTATATAACAGGTGATAGAGCTGAGAGGCTTAAGGCTCCGACAAAAGAAGGCGGATTTGATGGCTATCCGTATTTAAGCCAGTTCGGGTATCAATATGAAATCCAGTATTTAAGTGCAGGTAATTTTCAGGCTCTTGTTGAGTTTTTACTTGTATTCAGCGGTCTGGAACAACAATTTTTCAATCCTAATATTGTCTTTATGAATGGCTTCAGAATGGGGAAAGGCGGCTGGGAAATTGCATTTGGCCCTTCCGTTAGTTTGAGAAAGACGGCAATGGGATTCTATGATGAAAATGGGCTTCTGAGTAATGATAAAGACAAATGGTATCTGGAAGAGGAATGGGTGAAACTTCGGGGAGAGGAAATTGCTAATCCCTATGAAGTTAAAGAACAATTGGATAACAGGGGAGGTATAAATTTTAGTACAGGCTGGATATGGGCTATTGGCAAAACTTTTAAATCAGGTTATCTTAATATACCTGTTAATGCCTATATAAGTCCGGATAAAGAGGGATGGTATATTGGCCTTTCCATTGGTTTTAATGTCAGCAGAACTCGAATAAGACAAGATGATAAATAATAATTTTTAGGTTAACTATTAATTTTCTTGATCATGAATAAGCTTAATATTTTCTTTAGATTTCTTCTTGTTCTGTTGCCTGTAATATTTAATTGCTGTGAGAAAGATGAAGAAGAAGATATTATGCCTCCTGTTTGCAGCATAATTATGCCTGCTGATAGTTCCAGGGTTCAGATTGGGGATATAGTAAATATTCGTGCGGAAGCTACTGATTCGGGTAGTTTTATAAAGATGGTATATTTTTATATCGATGATGTAGTAAAGTCTTCCTTCTCTATAGCACCATATCAGTTAAAGTGGCCAACATCAAATGAGTCCCCTGGATTTCATACTATCAGGGCTCTTGCAATAGACAAGGGTGGTAATTCAGCATCAGATGAATGTGTAATAAAT
>CAZHQW010000052.1:0-23842 GCA_964534745.1 uncultured Bacteroidales bacterium | reverse complement strand
AGAAAACTTATAATAATCCTCTGCCTGGCGCTTGCAGCAATAGTTTTCTCATGCTCAAGGTCCAGAAAGAACAGGCTGGCAGCAAAGCGCCCTGAAGGGATAAAACCCAGGAATGTTATTTTCATACTAAGCGATGATCACAGGTATGACTTCATGGGTTTTACAGGAAAGGTACCCTGGCTGGAAACACCAAACATGGACAGCCTGGCAAGGGACGGCATATACTGTCAGAATGCTTTTGTATCTACGTCACTGAGCTCACCAAGCAGGGCCTCAATATTGACCGGACTGTATGCCCATTCGCATACGGTAGTTGATAATTCGGCACCTGACCCGGAAAACCTTGTTTACTTTCCCGAATATATACAGGATAGGGGATACGAAACTGCATTTTTTGGCAAGTGGCATATGGGAGATGATAGTGATGAGCCGCGCAGCGGATTTGACCACTGGGAGAGTTTCAGGGGCCAGGGCGTATACTACAATCCAACACTTAATATAAACGGCAAACATGTAACCTACAGTGACTCGGCATACATTACGGATCTGCTGACTGAACATGCCATTCAGTGGATGAAGAACAGGAAATCTGACAGTCCTTTTTTCCTTTATCTCTCGCATAAAGCCGTACATGCTGAATTCAGTCCTGCAAAAAGACACAGGGGAAAATATGCAGGCAAGACAATTGAGTACCCGCCCTCCTTTGATCTGACAAATCCAGAGATGCTCGAGTATGCAGGAAAGCCCCTAAAAATGGCCAATGAAGGCAATCCTGATTACAGTTACGGCAAAGGCAGGATGCCGGACTGGGTAAAGGAGCAGCGGTTCAGCTGGCATGGAGTGGATTACATGTACAACGGCGAAATGGATTTTGAAACCTTCTATCGTAGTTATTGCGAGACCTTATTGGGAATTGATGAAAGCATAGGAGCCATCATAGGTTATCTTAAGGAACAGGGCATGTATGAGTCAACACTCATAATATACATGGGAGACAACGGTTTTTCCTTTGGTGAGCACGGATTAATAGACAAGAGGCACTTTTATGAAGAGTCGGCCAGGGTGCCCCTGCTGGTCTGTTGTCCGGAACTTTTCCAGGGAGGCAGTACAGAGCAGAGGATGATCCAGAATATAGACATCGCCCCTGCAATACTTGATGTATTCGGGATCACCAAGCCCAAGCATATGCAGGGTATGTCTTTCCTGGGAATGCTCAAAGGGGAGGATGTTGAGTGGCGCGATAAAATATTCTATGAATATTACTGGGAGGAGAACTTTCCGCAGACTCCAACAACTTTCGGTATACGCACAGACAGGTACAAGTATATAAAATACTGGGGTATATGGGACACGGATGAGTTTTATGATCTTGAAAAAGACCCTTATGAGATGAATAATATTATTGCAAGTCCGTCTCACCAGAAAATCATTAAAGAAATGGCCGGTGAACTTTATTTGTGGCTGGAAAATACACAGGGCATGCAGATACCCCTGAAACGGCCAACCGGACCGCGGTTCAGGGGAGACTACAGAAACACCGGCTTATATTAAGATATACTATAAAAACATTTAACAGGGATATTATGAAAGGAAACATTCTTGTATATCTTACAGCAGGTTCCGGACTGGTATTATCCGGCATCAGCTGCAGACAGGCTAATGAGCCTGAAATGACGGAAAGTCCGCTCCCCGGGCATCCGAATATCCTGTGGATCAGTTGTGAAGATATTAGTCCCCACCTCGGATGTTACGGCGACAGCCTGGCACAGACACCTAACCTGGACAGACTGGCAAACAAAGGCATAAGGTATACAAATGTGTTTACAAGTGCACCTGTTTGCGCTCCGTGCCGCTCAGGAATAATAACGGGTATGTACCAGACAACTATTGGCACTCACCATATGCGAACATCCCATGAAGCTGAGAACCTCCCTACTCCTTACGAAGCAGTACCCCCACACTATGTAAAAACGTTTACCGAATACCTGAGAGCTGCCGGCTACTATTGCACTAACAACTTTAAAACCGATTACCAGTTTGCCGCACCGTTGACCGCATGGGATGAATGCAGCAGGACTGCACATTATAAAAACCGCCCCTTGAAAGATATGCCCTTTTTTGCGGTTTTTAACATAGAGGTTACGCATGAAAGCAAAAACTGGGATGCACCTGCACCTGTAACCACCGACCCCTCCCTGGTAGAGGTGCCCCCTTATTATCCCGATAATGAAACTGTGAGGAGGAATATTGCAAGGCTTTATGATAATATAGCAAAGCTTGATTCCATAGTTGGTAAGATCCTCAAAGAGCTCGAGGAAGAGGGTCTTGCCGAAAACACAGTAGTGTTCTTTTGGAGCGACCACGGGGACGGACTGCCACGGGCAAAAAGGTGGCTGTACGATGCAGGAACAAGAATACCGCTTATCATAAGGTGGCCCGGTTATATAAATGAGGGCAAAGTGAGCGGCAGGCTCATCAGTTCAGTTGATTTCGGACCAACAGTCCTGTCCGTGGCCGGTATAACTGTTCCCAAACATATGCAGGGAAAACCTTTCATTGGAAGCCAGGTGCAGGCGCCGCGGAACTATGTTTTTTCTGCCCGTGACCGTATAGACGAGTCATATGACATGGTGCGTTCAGTGAGGGACAACAGATACAGGTATATACGTAACTATTATCCGTTAAAGCCTTATGTATTATGGGTTCCTTACAGGGACCGCATGCCCATAATGCAGGAACTGCTCAGGTTTCATGCAGAGGGTAAACTCGAGGGGCCCCAGAAACTATGGTTCGCAGACACACGTCCGCCTGAAGAACTTTATGACTGCGAAACAGACCCCTGGCAGATAAATAACCTGGCATATAACCCGGCATATAAAGCTATCCTGAAAAGAATGAGCACCAGGCTCGACAGATGGATAAGCAAAACCAAAGATATGGGCAGCATATCAGAAACTGAGATGGTTAATAATATGTGGCCCGGAGGAGCGCAGCCTGTCACGGCGGAGCCCGTATTCTTAATTTACGGTAATGAATACCCGGGTATGGTCTCTCTCTATTGTGCCACACAGGGAGCATCAATTGCCTATACCACCGACACCTCAGAAAATGCCTGCTGGAAATTGTATACCGGACCAATAAAATTAGGCATGGGTAAAACTCTGGTGCGGGCCAGGGCAATACGTTACGGATATAAAGAAAGCAAAGAAGCATCTTCAGAGTTCACAATTGAGTAAACGGACTGCCATGGATTATTTTTTGGGTGACCATATAGCATATAACGTAATGTTAAAGCCCGTTGGTGCCAGGTGCAACCTAAACTGCAAATACTGTTACTACCTCGAAAAGAAAAACCTTTATAGTGACAGCCATATATCAATAATGACTGATAATGTGCTTGAGAATTTTATTAAGCAGTATATCCAGTCACAGTCAGCACCAGTAGTCTCCTTTGTCTGGCAGGGAGGAGAGCCCATGCTGGCCGGACTGGAATTTTACCGTACAGCCGTTGACTACCAGAAGTATTATGCCGCTGGCAGAACAGTAATTAACGCCTTCCAGACTAACGGCACCTTAATAGACGAGAAGTGGTGCAGATTTTTCAGGGATCATAATTTCCTGGTAGGCGTATCTGTTGACGGGCCCGAAAAGATACACAACCACTACAGGCCCGACAAGCACGGGTCCGGTTCCTGGCATAAGGTGATGGAGGGTATAAGGCTCCTGAAAAATTATAAGGTTGACTTTAATACACTTACAGTAATAAATGACCATAATGCAAACCACCCTCTTGAGGTGTATGAATTTTTGAAAAGTGTCGGAAGCAGGTTTCACCAGTATATACCCATAGTTGAACAGGAAGCCGCAGATGGCGGTGATTATCCCTTATCTCTGGTGTCTCCTGACTATACCGGCAGAACCCATATTACGGACTGGTCCGTCAGTCCCACACAATTCGGTAACTTCTACATCACTATATTTGACCGGTGGGTAAGGAATGATGTAGGCTCTGTTTTTGTGCAGATGTTTGATGTTATGCTTGCCAACTGGATAAATGAGCCCTGTGGATTATGTGTGTACGATAAGACCTGCGGCACCGCTGCAGTATTGGAACATAACGGTGATCTGTACAGCTGCGATCATTTTGTGTATCCTGAAAACCTCCTGGGAAATATCCTGGACAAACCTCTGCTCAGTATGATGCTTTCAGACATGCAGAAGAAGTTCGGCGCTTCAAAGAGAGCTGCCTTGCCCCCAACATGCCTGAATTGTGCCTTTCTGGAAATATGCAACGGCGGATGCCCCAAAAACAGGGTACAGGCAGAACCCGGATTTGAAAAGGGACTTAACTACCTTTGTAGCGGGCTGAAAGAACTTTATACCCATGTTACTCCGTATATGAATTTTATGGCCGGGGAACTACGTAACAAACGCGCTCCTGCCAATGTTATGAAGTGGTCACCGGACCTTTGACATTACCTGACCCTCTGGTAATTGGTATTCATATCAAACCCCTCTATCCTGAACTTCGGGTATTTTTCTATCCATTCACTGACCTGCTGTAAAGAAAAATAATTAAAAAATACGGGTAATAAAAAGTCTGTTCCCGGCGTAAAGTTAACCATATACTTCTGCAGGCTGCTGTCGCCGGTAACTATCTTATGTAATGGTGTTCCGGGGTATACCCTGTACCACGAATTTATACCAACAGTCTCTACCGGCTGCTTGTTCAGGAATTCTATCATTTCTACCGTTTCTTCCGGATTTTCATATGGATAGCCTACTGACAGATCAATGGCTACCTTGATATTACTGCTGTCGGCGAGCCTGAAAAACTCTGCCAGCCTTCTGAAAGAGGCCGATTGTGATGTTTTTGTGTCTATGCTCAATGTTATCAGGTTCGCCCCGGACTTCCCTAGCCACATGAACAAATCTTCGGAATAAGGCTCGGGCTTCATATAGAGGGTCCAGTTAACGGGACCGGCATATTCTGTGATTGCCCTGCACACATCGATACAATGCTGCAGGTTGAGATTAAACTCACTGTCACACAGATGAAAACAGGTATAGCCCCTTTGCTTCAGTACGCAAATTTCACGCCCCACAGATTCCGGATTGCTGTAAATTATATGCATACCCCCCTCGGTACAGAAAAAACACCTGGCAGTACATCCTGTTTGTGTGCGAAAGCCTACTATGCCGTCATTATATATGTATTCTGAGTAATCAAGTACGTTTGCACGTGAAAATTCATAACTGGTGCCGCTGAAAAAGCTGAATCCGTCAGTTAGCTTCGGGCAGCCATCCCCTCTTTCAATATGATCAAGCAGACGGGTAAGTGCAATTTCTCCGGCCCCTGAAATGCCAAAATCAGCTCCAGTGTATTTCAATATTTCTGCGGGCAAAATGGAGAATCCTACTCCTCCCAGTATAACCTTCAGGTTCATATTCCTGCATATGGCGACATACTGTTTTATCTCATCAATAAAAAACCTGTTGTCCTGATAAAGCACGGTATCAATATGGCGAATGGAGATGCCGGCAATGTCGGGATTGGCTTCATTTATGCCCCTTATTAAGTCTTTTTCGGGATTTTTTGAAAAACACAGATCCAGAATAAAGGATTTGTGACCGGACTTCGACAGCTCACCACAAAGGTATTCCAGCCCTAACGGTATAACCGGCGGGTAATGATAACGGTTGGGATTTACCAGGAGAATTCTCATTTTTATACCGGGATATTTTTATTCCTGGTCAAAAATAAAAAATTATCCGGGAAAAGGACTACAATTATTCTATGCTAATAGTATATCCGTCGCTGCGCAGGTTGTCTGCAACACTTTGTGCATATTCAAAGTCAAAATATACCTTGGGCTTGTGCTTGGCAAAAACAGGGTACCTGCCAACAGCATCCTCAGAGTTTAGGTAATTGTAACCAACAAGAAACAGGTCAGTGCCTCCCAGCTTAAGCTTGTATACAGGCCTGTGCTTGCAAATTTCCAGCACCTCAAGCAACTCATACTTGCTTATGTCAGGCTCCTGCTTGAGCTTGATGGTTTTTACAATTTCATCACTGAAAGGTTCTTTTGTGAAATGCAGGTTAAAGTTTTTAACATAGCACGACAAAACAACAGACTCATCACGGATTACCGCTGGTTTGTTTTCATCGCCAACAAGGCGAATACTAATACCATTCCGTGAAAAAAGACTCTTAAGTCTCTTATTACGCCTGGTAACCATTTCTTCTAAAGATTCATTTTTCCTCATCATATAGCAAATAACAATTATTCCATAAATAATCTATGAAACACATGATTTAAGAGTGAAGAATAATTAGTACTAAGTCTACAGGGTTCTGAATGCAAATTTAATCAATTCAATTTAATATGTCAGATTTAATTAAAATATTTTATTTGTTAACTGATATTTATCTGTTTGGTTTTTACCTGCTGTTTTCTATTAACATATTTCTGAGGAAATAGTTTGTTTTTCCTTTCCCCGGCTTGGAGCAGATATCAATATCGCCGTCACCATCAACGTCTCCTGCCACTGCATCAAAACACTCCGTTTTTAAGAGCACCTCGTGCCTTGTCCATTCCAGCCCGTTGCCATCAGCATTTTCCCAGATAAAGCATTTCTTTTGCAATTCCCCGGTCCGCGGTCCGCCCCCTGAAAAAATATCCAGGTCGCCGTCATTGTCAAAGTCGGCAACACACAGTGAATGAAGGTCCTGTTTTGTTTCATAGTCTATTTTGTGGGAAAACCAGTTCTTTCCCAGCCCGTCCTTATTGGCATGCCATGCTATTTTCCCGCTGGTACTGTTTGATTCCGCCTGAATAATATCAATGTCACCGTCATTATCGAAATCTATAGTCCACACCCTCGATGAGTTTGCATAGGGTCCCTTGCTTTCAACAAAGCTGATAGTCCGGTGCACCAGCCATTTGCTTCCGTCGCTGTTCAGGTTTTCATACCATACATTTGACCTTACAATATCATTGTCACCATCATTATCAATGTCGGCGATGCTATTTGGAAATATACCTCCCGGTGTCCCCTCTCCTATTTTATTCTTTTTCCATTTCTTCTCAGGATTTGAAGGTATGTCGTACCAGTACAGCCCTTCCTGCTCACTCAAGGAGATGAGGTCAGCCTTCCCGTCACCGTTGATGTCTCCGGTGATATTATCATAGGCAATTATAGCCCCGTTTTCAAACCTTTCAAATCCTTTGTCAGGATCACCGGTATTACGAAACCATGTGCCGCCTGAAACCTGGTCGATCAATCCGTCGCCATCCACGTCAAAAGCAACGCCACCTTTGTCAGTAAGCGCATCCTCCCCAACAAGATGTTTTATCCACCTGTCAGCATCCTGGTATTCGAACCAGTATACTGACCTGCCACCTACACCGACTATAAGGTCCAGGTCGTTGTCTTTGTCAATATCAGCCAGGGACGATTGCCCCAGCAGTCCGTCCTCTACAGTACCTATCTCATAATACTTGAATTCAGGGATCTGTGAAAAGGCCAGTGCAGAAAGAATCATTGCATTAATTAATGTCAAAATAAATCTGATACTTGTCATGAGATAACTCATAATTATAAAACAATTATTAATTTACGAATAATGATTGAAAAAAAGAAAAATCTGCCAGGAAATTAATGCAGCCAGGATTAAAAAAATCCCTGTTATTTTGTGCCCGTACTTTCAAAAACCATGTATTGCCAGGGATTTAATGTCAGTCCGAAACCGGATGCAAAAAGTGTGGTTGAATCAGTAAACAGCTCTTTCATGGGACCCAGTTCCCTGTTCAGCGAGAGTGTATAATCCTGTATCTCATCACTCAGATTACATATAACAAGTATTTTATCATCCCCTTTCTGCCTTACAAACGCAAAAATGCTGCTATCTGCCGGTGTTGATATAACCTCCAGCTTTCCTCCTTCTGCCCCGTTGCGCAAAGCCGTGTTACGTTCTTTCAGTCCGTTCAGCGACCTGTAGAAGCTGCTGTACCTGTAGTCGTCCCATGTAATGCTGTCTTTAACAAAAAACTTCAGCCTCCTGTTAAAAGCCGCTTCCTGTCCGTTATAAATAAGCAGCATATCAGGAAGTGTTGCTGAAAGTACTGCAAACGTACGGGCGCCATTCCCCAGCCTCTCAAACTCTGTTCCGTTCCAGGAATTCTCATCATGATTCGATGTGAACTGCATAAGGTATGAGTCATATGGATATACGGAGTCTACCCACTGGTAATGCTCGGCTATGCTGTAAGCACTTTTATGTTTCTTTGCTATATCATTAAATATATGATGCAGCTTCCAGTCGTAGCTCATGTTAAATGCCTTTTTATGATGCGCGGGAATATCTGCTTCGGCAAGCATGAAAACAGGGCCCACGCTGTCGAGAGATGTGCGCAGTTCATCCCAGAAATCCAATGGTACCCAGGCGGCAGCATCACAGCGGTAGCCATCAATATCATATTCGGTTATCCAGTACCTGAAAATCTTTTTAAACTCGTTGCGCAGGTTTTGATTATCAAAATTCAGATCTGCCACATCCCACCAGTCAGTTTCCGCATAATAGATGGGGTATGTCATATGCAGCTCTTCCAGCCTTTTAAAATACTCAGGATGCTCATCCATCCACTTTTTATTCCATGGCCTTCTTCCCGGCTCAACCCTTGTATAGTATTCGGGATGCGTTTTTACCCACTGGTGATCCCATGCTGTATGGTTTACTGCTATATCAAGAATAACATACATGCCCAGCCTGTGAATCTCATTCACAAGCGACCTGAAATCATCAAGTGTACCAAACTCAGGATTAACAGAAAGGTAGTCTTTTGTAGAATAATAGCTGCCAAGGTATTTTGCCCGCTCAGCAGGATCATCTATTTCGTCAACCATAAGTGTCTGTGTAGCTTTCCTGTTCAGTTCGCCAATCGGAAAGACCGGCATCAGCCATATTATATCAATACCCAGCTCCTTCAGGCGTGGCAGATCATTCTCAAAAGCCTTAAACGTGCCTTCAGGAGAGTACTGCCTTATGTTCACCTCGTATATGACAGCATCGCGTGTCCATTCAAGCTGTGATACAGTTGACGCTTTTTCATTGTTATGGCCGCAATTCAATAAAAAGAGGCAGAGGCAAAAGAGGCACATATACACCGGTGCGCCGGCCCTAATAAATCGGGTTGCAGTTTTCATGACTTTATATTTTAATTTCCAGCTGTTTGTCAAGTTTATAATCATTATCGTAAACTTTCATACTGACGGAAATGCCGGAATGGTTTTTAAAAATGGCCTTCCCCTTTGTAACAATCACTTCAATTATGCTTTCCCTGAAAAAAATACGGAATGAGTAACTTTTCCAGTTAGCAGGTATACGCGGATTAAAATAAAGAATATTGTCAGTTACGCCGAGCCCTCCGAACCCCAGCACAATGGCCATCCATGTGCCGGTCATGCTTGTTATATGGAGTCCTTCACGCACTTCATTATTATAATCGTCGATATCGAGCCTTGATGTACGGAGGTAGAGCTCATAGGCCTTCTCAACTTTGGATATACGGGAAGCGATAACGGAATGTACACATGAAGACAGGGATGATTCATGAACGGTGCGTGGCTCATAAAAATCAAAGTTCCTTGTTATAGTGTCAGCATCATAGCGATCCCTGAAAATAAAGAGACCCTGCAGCACGTCGGCCTGCTTTATAAAGCATGAACGCAGGATACGGTCCCATGACCAGTGCTGGTTTATAGGTCTCTCTCCGGCCTGAAGGTCATCTACGGTTTTAAGTTCCTTCTCAAGGTAGCCGTCCTGCTGGACAAATATGCCAAGCTTCTCATCCACCGGGAAATGCATATTACCAATTATGTCCTTCCACCTGATGGTCTCTGTCTTTTCATCAAATGACCACTTTTCCGAAATCTCTTTATAGCGCTGCAAAGCGTTCTTTTTTAAAAATTCAATGCTTTCTATTGTATATTTAAGGCACCATATTGCAATTGTATTTGTGAACCAGTTATTGTTAACATTATTTTCATACTCATTCGGACCTGTAACTCCAAGCATCACATATCTATTCCTTGCCTGCGACCAGGTAATACGCTGGCTCCAGAAGCGTGATATGCCTATCAGCACTTCCAGTCCGTATTCGGCCATATACTCTCTGTCGCCGGTATAATTGATATAATTATAAATAGCATATGCTATTGCTCCGTTACGGTGGATTTCCTCGAACGTGATCTCCCATTCATTATGGCATTCCTCACCGTTCATGGTTACCATGGGATATAATGCTGCTCCGCCGGTAAATCCCAGCTTCCGGCCGTTCTCTATGGCTTTCTCAAGGTGCTTATACCGGTAAATCAGCAGGTTACGCGTAACTGAAGCAGGGGCGGCACTCAGGAAAAAGGGTATACAAAAGGCCTCGGTGTCCCAGTATGTCGATCCGCCGTATTTTTCACCGGTAAATCCTTTCGGACCTATATTTAACCTGGGATCATCACCACGGTATGTCTGGTTCAGGTGAAAGATGTTGAATCTTATACCCTGCTGCGCCTCAATATCACCTTCAATTTTTATATCACTGTACTCCCATATGTTTTCCCATACTTCCACATGCTCCTTATGCAGCTTTTCAAATCCGCTCTCCATGGCCATGGCAGCTTTGGACTGTGCCTGCTCTCTAATTTTTTCAGGTTTGCAGTACAACGAATTCACCACTGCCACATATTTGATTATTGTAGCCTGTTCACCTTTATCCACATTCACCGATACCATATTTTCTGCATATTTATCTGTCTTTGAAGCTTTCACTTTCGCGCCGGCAGGCCTTCCTCCCACAAGAACTTCATACCTCATGGCATATCCGGCGGCAAAACCTGTCTTCTTTGTAACTGCTTCAATATATGCTGTTCCCTGTGAGGAGTCCGTTGCACAGATATCCCAGAATACCTCGTCATAGTTTGCATCCTCGTTGCGTACATCACCGTTAAGGAAAGGTGCAAAGTATATAGTGGCTGATGAACCAAGCGGTTTAACAGTATATTTGATAACACACAAATCGGGATTATTCATGCTAAGGAACCTGATGCAATCAACCTCGACTTTTGCACTCTTTTTGCTTTCAGCCGTGAATGACCTTGACAGTGTGCCTTCCTTCATGTTCAGAATGCGCCTGAATCTGAGGGTCTTCCATATTCCAAGATCAAGCATCTCACTATTAACCATAACATTTATCCCTGTCCAGTTCGGGGCATTCAATACCTTGGCAAAATACTCAGGATACCCGTTTTTCCACCATCCTACCCTTGTCTTGTCGGGGTAATATATCCCTGCTATGTATGAGCCACCAAGCATATCGCCAGAATAAGCCTCTTCGAAGTTGGCCCTCTGTCCCATTCTTCCGTTTCCCAGGCTGAAAATGCTTTCCGAAGCCCTTTGATTTGCAGGATTAAACTTGTCTTCAATAATACACCACGGATCAACTGTCAGGTATTTATTCATATTTTTTAAGGTTTGGCAGGTTCAATATACTGTCAATATTTATTTCCTTAAAGGAGGATATTACCATATCTGCTTTATATAATATATGCCTGTCCCCCACACCCACAGCATACATATTTCCTGCATGTGCCGCTTCAATGCCGGCAATGGCATCCTCAAATACAACACAGCCTTCCGGCTCCATATCAAGGTCCTCGGCACATTTCAGAAATACTTCCGGATCGGGCTTGGCGCGTGTGACTACCGTTCCGTCAACAATACAGTCAAACATGTTTGTTAATTCAATCCTGTCCAGCAGCAGGCGGGCATTTTTGCTGGCTGATGCCAGTGCTATTTTTAATTTTTGGCTTTTTAACTCTTCCAGGAATTTGAGCACGCCCGGCAGTATCTCATCAGGAGTGATCTTTTTGATATATTCGACATACCATTTGTTCTTAAGGTCTGCCAGTAACAGTTTTACATTTTCAGGAACATCCTGTTCACATATGCGCAGCAGTATGTTAAGCGATTCAACACGGCTCACGCCTTTCAGCTGCTCGTTATCGTGGATTGAGAAATCCCTGTTAAACTGCTCCCTGGCAAGCCTTTTCCATGCCAGGAAATGGTACTTGGCGGTATCTACGATAACACCGTCAAGATCGAATATGCATGTAGTTATATTCATAATCAGCCCTTTTTATCTTCCACAAACAATGTAATAATGCCGGCAATAACCATGGAAGCACCGCCCAGAACAAGGGCAAAAATAGCCTCGCCCTTAAATAAGTGGCGTACAAGTGCTCCGAGTATGCTTGCGGCCAGTATTTGAGGTATGACAATGAAAAAATTAAAAATCCCCATGTAAACACCCATTTTATTATGGGGTAATGCCCCTGTAAGGATAGCGTAGGGCATAGACAGTATGCTTGCCCACGCAAAACCGATACCAAGTTCAGAAATTAAAAGCAGGTTCGGATTTCTAATGAAATAGAAGGAAGCCAGTCCGATTCCTCCGAATGCCAAAGCAATAAGGTGGGTTACCTTGCGGTTGGTCTGACGGGCCAGCACGGGCAACAAAAATGCCATTAATGCAGCAAATCCGTTATATACGGCCATTAATACCCCCACCCAGTTTGCGCCATTGTTATAGGCCGCAGATGCCGTATCGGTAGCCCCGAAAATGTGGCTTGTCACGGCAGGTGTGCTGTAAATCCACATTGCAAACAGTGCAAACCATGAAAAAAATTGCACAAAAGCAAGTTGCGCCATGGTTTTAGGCATATGAAAAAGATCCTCTATAATATTTACCAGTCCGTTTACCCTTTTATTCCTCATAAAAATCCAGGTTATAAACTGAATGATACCGAAAAACACAAATCCAAATGAAAGAATATACAGTTCCTTTTCCCAGTTCATTATAACAAACCAGAAGGAAATTCCCAGTCCTGCTATAATCCAAAGTATGCTGCTTGTTAAGTAGTCAATTTTTTTTGAGTACCCTCCCTGACTGGAATAATTCTTTTTTTGCTGACCCTTGTCATCCTTGTTTTCAAATTTAGCCAGCTGTTCAGGTGGATACTCTTTGGTTGAGAATACCGTCCATATTACAGCAAGTAAGAATACTACTGCTCCTATATAGAAACTGAAAGTTACAGAATCAGCCTGCCTTCCTCCTGCCGGTTCATTTGAAACGTGAAAAACTTCTGTCAGCAGCCAGGCCAGGGCTGAAGCAATTACAGCACCCGTTCCAATGAAAAAACTCTGCATGGCAAACCCCCTGGTGCGCTGTTCATCGGGTAGCATATCACCTACAAAAGCCCGGAACGGTTCCATAGAAATATTTATCGAGGCATCCATAATCCATAGCATGCCTGCAGCTACCCATAATGCCGGAGAATTGGGCATAATGAAAAGGGCGCATGATGCAAGTATAGCTCCAACAAGGAAATAAGGCCGCCTGCGCCCCAGCCTGCCCCATGTCTTATCACTCAGATACCCTATGACCGGCTGCACCAGGAGTCCGGTTACCGGTGCGGCAACCCACAATATGGGAATATTCTCCACCGAGGCCCCCAATGTCTGAAATATGCGGCTTACATTTGCATTCTGCAGTGCAAAACCGAACTGTATACCCAGGAACCCGAACGACATGTTCCAGATCTGCCAGAAGCTCAGTAATGGTTTTTTCATAGGTTTATGCTGTATATGTATTGGTTAGTACATGCTTATCTTGATAACCTTAAGCATATCAGTTCTCTTGCCTGTAACCACCTTCATGATATATACCCCGTCAGGAAATTTTGAAAGGTCAAGTTTTTCGATGCCTGAATTAAGCTCCCTGCTTAATATAAGCTTACCTCCTGTATCATATACCTCTATTCCTGCCTTTCCCTCGTTTCCTGTTTCAATGCATATTATATCTGTAAAAGGATTCGGGTAGATATGAGATGAGGGTCCGTCCGTCTGCACGTTATCATATAATCCGACCGGCCGGGCAAAGGGTAATTCAATATAATCAAAATCCATCCATCCCCACGAAGCCTGTATCTTAATTGTTGATGCATTCTCCGTCAGTTCCAGCTCAATGGTATCGACAAGCCAGACATTTGCCTCTCCTGCAAACTGGTGGCTTATAAAATCTTCAGAGTTGTTAACAATAATATCATTTATTTTATCCCCGCCAAACAACCTGTATGCAAAAGCTACATCATAAGGCGCTGTTGCCGGCACATTGGGGATGGTCCACTCGATATACCCTGTCTGTCCGAACCGTACATACTTGCCGTTGCTTGCCTCCGCGTCATTTTCCACAACAGGGGTACCTGAAAGGACAGCTTCCTCGGCCTCGTATTTCTTTATCGGGGGATTGCCGACAATAATTTCAACCGGACTGCTTTGCTTTCTTATACCGTCATTGTCTATGGCAACAGCGTACAACTTCCAGATATTCTCACCGGCATCTGTCCAGCTATAATCAAAAGGCTCGGCTTCAACAAATGCCAGCAGTGAATCTTTTCCTGATGACAGATCAATATAGTATTCGACCCTGTCAATTGTCCCGTCAGAATCGTATACGTCAACATCAAACTCGATTGTTTCGCCCGATTCGTACCGGGCACCGCTCTCCGGCGACAATAAATCGAGTGACGGTGCGTCACCCAGGAAATTGTCTATGTCAACATCTTCGGTATGATGGTTAAACATATACTGCATTTCCTTTCTTATATTATCGGCTGTCTGTTCTGCCCACTGCCAGCCCATGGCACCTGCATAACCGTTATTATAAAGGTTCTCATAATTGCTGAAATCTCCGCACCTGTTGCAGTCCGGGAAAAATTCGGCCACCACCAGCGGCTTGTCCAGCTCCCAGTAAGAATACGGATGTTCAAAGGGCGAATCATCTGCCCAGTCATAGTAATGTACGGTATAAAAATCAAGAATTCCGTCAGCATCGCCGCCGGCATCTATCAGTTGTGAATCTGTATAATAGTTTGTATTGGTACCCACATCTGTTGTTGATATGAATGACCATGCCCCGTTTGTTACCTTTGCCGATGCATCGGTTCTGTGTATTGCCCCCGAGCACCTGTTAATGAACTTCTGCACATCCTCAATGGAAATATGCAGGACATTACCCCAGCCGCCGTAAAGTATGTCATTGCACATACCCTCAGGTTCATTGAATATTTCCCATGCTATTATTCCGGGGTGTCCCTGCAGGGAATCTACCATAGGTATAAGTGCGTTATTTATATAACTCTCTGCCAGAGAATCTGTCTGAAGAAACCTCCTGTTGCGCTCGGCCACTGACCGGCTTTCATGCAGCATATCAAAAGACCACAGGCACAGTATCAGTCCGATATCATTCATGTAAGCACTGTCCAGTATCTGTTCCAGGTCGCTTATTGCTCCTTCGCCCGGACCAATAACCGAGTCACCTGAAAATTCCGGGGTATATTCACCTGTAGTATGCAGCCACAGGCGCATGGAGTTGGCGCCGTAGTCGTGCGCCATCCTGAATATGGAGCCGAACTGCTCAAAATCAACACCTGCCGTTCCTATATCCCTGGCGAATTCAATCCATGCAACATTGGATCCATTTAAAAACAACTCCTGACCGTTAAATTCTATCCTGCTATTTTGTCCGTTTACATAAAAACAAAAAAACAGTAACAACGGGACGGAAAAGGTTCTTGTCATGGTTTATCCGAATATGTTTTAATTAAAGGAAAATGGCAATAGTAAATTAGCCGGTCCGGAGGGATTCGAACCCTCGACCCCATGATTAAGAGTCACGTGCTCTGCCAGCTGAGCTACGAACCGCTGCTGCAAATATAAAAATTTCAAAAGTCCCTTTTTTCAAATCTCTCGTTTTTCTTTTCCTCTATCCTGTTGACAATAACATAAATGATTAATATTAAAACAATTATGCCGACCAATAAATATATTCCAGCTGCAAGCATTTCAGTCCGGTTTTTTACTTCAACTTCACAGCAGTCCCGTAAGCAAGCATTTCTGAGGCACCTGCCATAACTGCCGAGGTCATAAACCTTACATTTACAATAGCATCGGCACCAAGCCGCTTTGCATCAGATATCATGCGTTCAATAGCCTGCTCCCTGGAGTCTGCCAGAAGCTTTGTATATTCAGATATCTCACCTCCCACTATGTTCTTCAGTCCGGCAAAAATATCCCTTCCTATATTCCTTGCCCTTACCGTGCTTCCCCTGGCTATACCCAAAGTTTCTGAAACTTCGCGGCCAGTAATGGATTCTGTTGACACTATAATCATGATAATTGGTGTTTTGGTTTTAATTGTGTATAATTTCAGTTTTGTATGATGTATTAAAGGTATTAAATAATTAATTCTTTATTCTAATTTAAAAATAACTCTTTTATTATTACTAAATTTGGTAATAAGTTTTATAATTAAATTCTAACTAAATGAATAAAGATTATATATTTAAAAACTTAAATATATTGCTTTCACTGCTAATACAGTTATCTTTTTTTGCCTCCTGTAATTCACAAAACACTAAAAACCAACAAATGCAAGATTCATATAAGGAATTAACAGATCGTGAACCTGTTGTGGCCGGACAGTTTTATCCGGGCCGGACGGATGAGCTGAATGCCGAGCTTATAAAACTCTTCTCTGAAGCAGAGCCTCGAAAAGTTAAGGGAGAAGTGATGGCCATATTGTCTCCCCATGCAGGTTATGTTTTTTCCGGCGGAGTCGCTGCATCGAGCTTTAACCAGATCAATCCCAAAAAAAAATATGATATAATATTTGTTATAGGGTCGAGCCACAGAACAGCTTTTGAAGGTGCCTCAATTTATAACAAGGGTAATTATATAACACCCCTGGGCACTGTGAATGTAGATTTGAAAACTGCAAACAACCTTATCAATAAATATGATGTTTTCAAATACAGGCCAGATGCCCATTCATATGAGCACAGCCTCGAGGTACAGCTGCCCTTCCTTCAGCATATCATGGAAACCGAGTTTAAAATTGTTCCTATAGTTATCGGCACACAGTATGCTGAGACATGTAAAAAGATCGCCGCTGCACTTAAGCCTTATTTCACTACGGACAACCTTTTTGTCATAAGCACTGATTTTTCACATTATCCGCCATACGAAGAAGCATGCAAGGTGGATAATTTAACTGCCAGCGCAATAATATCCAATAATCCGGATGAGCTGCTGAAAACACTTAAAAAGAACTCACAAATGAACATTCCCAATCTGGCAACAAGCATATGCGGATGGACATCGGTATTGACCCTGATGTATATGACCCAAGACATGCCGGGAGTGAATTATTATCCGGTGGTTTATAAAAACTCAGGTGATGCCCGTTATTATGGAGATAAATCAAGAGTCGTAGGATACTATTCCATAGCCGTGGCAAAGGAAGAGCCTGAAAAGACAGTGTCCACAGAAGAAGCAACCAAGGATAATCCAAAAAAAAAAGACTTTGAATTAACTGCGGAAGATAAAAAGATTCTTCTTGATATAGCGCGGAATACAGTTGAGGAATATGTTGAAAACAGGGAAATACCCCCCGTGGATGCCAGGGGCTTTTCCCCTAACCTGCTTACCAATACAGGTGCATTTGTTACCCTTCACAAGAAAGGTAACCTCAGAGGCTGCATCGGAAGATTCGAACCCGACATCCCATTGTACAAGGTTGTGCAGGAGATGGCTGTTTCGGCAGCCACAAGAGATTTCAGGTTTACCCCTGTCAAATCTGATGAGCTCGATGATATAGACATTGAAATATCTGTGCTTACACCTTTAAGAAAAATAGACTCTGTTGACGAGATAGAACTGGGCAGGCATGGCATATACATAAAAAAGGGATACAGCTCGGGCACATTCCTGCCTCAAGTGGCAACACAGACAGGATGGGATCTTGAAGAATTTCTGGGCCACTGCTCACGTGATAAGGCCGGTATAGGATGGGAAGGCTGGAAAGATGCAGATATATATGTTTATGAAGCAATAATATTTTCGGAAAATGAGGTAAAACATTGATTGCTTTTAAATACCTGATGTTTTATGAATTCCCCATACCTTATATTTCCAATAGGCATTCTTGCTCTTATATTGTACCTGACGACACTCAGCCTGTCCAGACTTGCAATAATAAAGCGTGTCACACACAGGAAAATGTGGAACGTGCTCCTGCTTATTACTTTCTTTGTTACTGCAGTGCTGGGACTCATACTGGCAATACAGGTTAACTACAAGATCAGGATCCCCTATGTCAAACAGCTACTTTCCCTGCATGTCAACTTTGGCATTGGAATGACTGCTATAGCAGTATTTCATTTCCTGTGGCACTGGAATTATTATCTAAAGCTTTTTAAAAGAAAAAGCCAGGATAGCAAGGCCAGTGAAAAAACAAGAGTAAATAATGAAGAAATTAAAGAAATCTATACCGGACATGCAAAAATCAGTCTTCCCGGGATACTTCCTCTGATAGTACTTGGATTCTCAGCTATACTGTCACAGATAATACTGCTGAGGGAATTCCTTCTTGTCTTCAGCGGTAACGAGCTTGTATGCGGACTGATACTGGCAAACTGGATGATCATTACAGGTGCCGGTGCATTTATAGGGAGAATAGCAAAGGGCAAAGGCAATGCAGGAAATTTTGTTTTTTATGCCCTGGTGCTGCTCGGCTTCATACCACTGGTTACTGTCTTCCTGGTTAATAATTTAAAGAATATAATATTTGAACCTGGCATTGCTATAGGACTATTTCAGATAATAATAAGCACTTTCACGATACTCTTGCCATTCTGCCTGCTTTCAGGATTTATGTTTACGTGGCTGGCTACAAGGTTATCCGTGTCTTTAAAAACCAACCTTATAGAAAAAGCATATGCCTTTGAATCTGTAGGAAGTATATTAGGGGGGGGACTGTTCAGTTTCCTTCTGGTATATTTCCTAACTACCTACCGGATACTTGGCATATTGTTACTGATAAATGCTTTAGCCGCATTCACAATTACAATAAAATCCAGAATGACCATTTTAAAGATTATTTCAGTCTTTATATGCGCAGCTCTTATTTTTACGATATTTGTATTCGACGTTGATTCTTTTTCAAAAAAGGCATTATATAAAAACCAGGAGCTGATATTTCTGAAAGATACACCCTATGGCAATATAGCCATAACAAGAACAGGAGATCAGGAAAACTTCTATGAAAACAATATACTGCTTTTCAATACATACAATACCATAGCAAACGAGGAATCTGTTCATTACGCGATGTTACAGCACAGGAATCCAAAGAATGTCCTGTTAATCTCAGGAGGTATCTCAGGTATTACCGACGAGATACTGAAATATAACGTAAATAAAATTGACTATGTGGAGCTTAACCCGTGGATATTCAAGATTGGAAGGCAATTTACTGAATCATTGAAGGACAGGAGGATAAATCCTATTGAGCAGGATGCCCGTCTGTTTCTCAAAAACACCTCCGGCAAATACGACATTGTGCTTATCAACCTGCCGGAGCCTTCAACAGCCCAGATAAACAGGTACTATACCATAGAGTTTTTCAGGCTGCTGAAGCAAAGACTTAACAGGGAAGCGGTAGTATCATTGAGCCTCCCTTCAACAATTAACTATATAAGCGAAGAAGAAGCACGGGTAAACTCTTCAATATACAATACCATAAAGAGAGTATTTAAAGAAGTACTGATAATTCCCGGAGAAAGGAACTTCTTCATTATCTCGGACAGCAAACTGAGTATAAACATAGGCAAACTTGTTGAAGAAAATGGGATTGAAAATGTTTATGTGAATCAATATTATCTTGATGATGCCAGTTTGAGGGAGAGAAGTAACTACATTTTATCCAGTATCGATAAAAACGAGAATATTAATACCGACTTCAGGCCCGTCTCCTATTTCAACCAGCTGCTCCTGTGGATAAGCCAGTTCAAGATAGATTTAAAGATAGTTATTGCAGTCAGCCTTGTTATACTATCTGTTCTTATTATTTTAATAAGCAGGCTCAATGCAATAAATCTGGGTATGTTCACTGCCGGATTCACCGCATCTTCAATTGAGGTAATACTTATTATCTCATTCCAGATTATATACGGATATGTATACCAGACCCTGGGTGTTATCATAACAATTTTTATGGCAGGCCTTGCCACCGGGGCATTGCTCAGAAATGCGATAATCCGTTCTCCACGGACCAGCCACTATTTTATCCTGCAATTTCTGCTGGCAATATACTCTATTATACTGCCATTTATAATAATATTTACTTCAAGCCTTTCAGTTCATCCCAACCTGGTCCATATCATATTTTTTATCCTTACTTTTGTTATTTCTTTTGTAACCGGACTTCTATTTTCAATGGCAACACTACTGCAGAAGGCTCCTATATCTGAAATATCGGCTAAGGTTTACAGCGTTGATCTTGTCGGGGCCGCTGTGGGTGCTTTATTTACTTCTGTGCTGCTCATACCGGTAACAGGAATATTATGGACAGCAATAACACTGGGGGCACTTAATGCGTTATGCGCCCTGGTTACCATATTGAAGAATAAGACAATGTTTAATTAACCTATTTAAAAATAACCAAAAGCAACTATTATGAAAAAGATAATGCGGGTTTTAAAGGTATCTTTATTGATGGCCCTGATAAAATCCTTCTGTCCTGCAGGTGCCCAGGATACTATTACTGATGACGAGATACTTAAATTATATGAGGGACTGCGTGTTGCTGATGTATGTGACGGAATGGACATGGTGGGCCTTCGTGATGCCGGACTGATGGACACGCGTATTGAAGCTCTCTGGAAAGATACGGAGAATATGACGCACGTATTCTGCGGGATAGCTATTACAGCAAGATATGTCCCCACAAATAAGGTCGTAAAGAATCCCATGGAGAAAGAGGAGTTCCGGAAATGGGAAGGTGACTGGTATAACAATTACTCTTCCGAACCTTTTGTTGAGTTTATTAAGCCGGGCACGGCAATCGTCCTGGATGTCCAGGGTGACGGGGATGTGGGTTCGGTAGGATCATTCAATTCGCTTGCCTGGGTCAGCAAGGGAGCAAGGGGAATAATTTCAAACGGCGGTATCCGCGACACGGATGAAATAATCAAGCAGCGTATACCTGTCTACCTTGATTATATGGAAAGAGGCAGGGGAATAAGGCCCGGAAGAAATGAGATAGAATCGGTCAACAGGCCGGTTACAATAGGAGGAGTACTGGTCAGGCCCGGAGATGTTATTGTTGCTGATGGTGATGGTGTAATTACAGTACCAAGGGAACATGCGCGGAAAGTAGCCGGATATGCAAGGGAAATACTTAATAAAGACAAAAAAGGCAGGAGAGGCCTGTATGAATCTCTTGGCATGCCCCTGGACAAGACTGTTGAAATAACGGAATAGCATTATTCTTCTTCCAGGATCTGGCGGGCAGCAAGGACAAGGAACATAAATTTTGTCGCACCGCCGCCTATAACATACTCGGTCTGCTGCCACAGGTAGGGCCATACTTTAAGCTCGGGAAAATCGGGTCTTATAAGTGCAGTACCTGATATAACGCCTCCCGGTATATAGGACCAGTCCGCCCTGTTCACCCCATAAGCTACTATGGCTGAATTTGTTCCCACTCCCGAGACAAACGAGGCAGTATTATCACCGGGATGGCATCCAAGAACGAAATTCAATGTATTAAACATATACTCCTTGAAAGCATCATCATGCATATACCTGTAAAGGTAATACTGCCTGACCCCTATGCTTTGAATTTGCCAGCCGGCACCCCATATGCGGGGCCTGTATAGTACGCCAAAGGGACTTTCATCAAGCTCATTCCTGACCCTAGCCAGATAATTTATTAGAGAATCATTTACAAGCTCACTAAACTGTTCATCGTCAATTACAGGTACAACACGGCTTACTGCCCATCCTGCAGCGGACATGGGAATTTTTGCAGACATTTCAAGGAGCTGCTGCTTATAAGCCTGTTTATCTGTAGTAATAATAAGTTCTGCCAGGGCTTCGGCAGCAAACCTTATATATTTTTCCCCGCCCCTGTTTTTTTTCCAAAGCTCTTCAGCCACCTGCAGGCACTGCAATGACAGCGAGTCGTTATATCCTCTAAGCACCCGCGAGGCAGCGGCAAGGCACCCGCTGACATATAATTCCCTGCGTGGATTAATTTCGGTGAACACCCAGCGGTTATCAGCAGACAGTAATATATCATTGTCTGTCATGTTCGCTCCATCACCCAGGAGAACATATTGCCTTGTAGTCGAACTTATTATACCCCTGTACAACCTGCCCAGGTTCTTATAGCCCCCCAGTATACTGATTACGCCGTGCTCTATCTGCTGCAGTACATCAGGCTTCCCGTCAGGCACATGCAGTTCAACAAGGTGGCCTTTTTGATCTACGGTAGTTACATCATAGTCAATACCAAACTCTTCATATATAAGGCTTAACATATGAACGGTACCGGACTGCGATTCAACGCGCAAATCATAATCACCTGCATCATGCCATCCCCCCGCATTCAGTCCGGGTACATTTTCATATGGACTGAAGCGCGTCAGTGTTGAGTCCCCCTGGAAATACCCGTCAATGTGAATGGTATCAACAGGGGCCATCAATGCATCATCCATGTGGCAGAGCCCATGCCACACCCTGTACCTGTCGTTTATCCTCATATGGCACATCTGCACCGGCAAAAAATACTCAAGCGTGGGCTGCCATACATGCCTGTCAAAAATATCGCTGTCAATCCTGAAAGTCCCTGACTCTGAATTCTCATATTCAAGGATATATAAACCGGACTGTATAACAGCAGAGAAGTCAAACCGCAGATACTGGTATCTCAGGAACTCTCCCCACCTTTCTGGAATACCCTCGGAAACAGTTACCTTTTCACCGTTTTCCATAATATGTTTCAGGTATGCCTTTTGTGTGCTTACATGTCTTTTATCACATTCAATAACAGCAACCTTTGGTTGCAAAGGGTGGTATCCTACCTGTGATATATGGATAACAGGATCATATTTCCATCCCGGAACAACATCCGGCTTGATCAGCCATTCAACAGCATTACGTGTAGCACCCGGAAATATAACGGTCCTTACAATGAACCATCCATTATTATGCAGGGCACGGCCATCCAGCAATTGAAGTTTACCCTGGACGGCAGTTATTGTCATTCTCCGGTCCGCTGTCTCAGGTGCAATAGTGAGGCTTTTCCCTTCGGCCAGGGGCTCAATATGAAGCATGTCCGTGTCATCCCTTAATAATGGACCGTTAAGCTGCCTCGGGAAAAAACCTGCTCTGCCATCCATATAATAGGCATTGTCAAACAATGTACCCGGGAAAAGCTCTAGGTTGAAACCTACTTTGCCGATCCACTTCTCCGGCAAGGGCTCATCGAGATCTATGGTAATCCTTACAGACTCATATTCCGCCTTAACCTTTACATGATAGCGCAGCTTAATATCCGGACCGGGAAGGGGATTAAAGTGCTTCTTTGACTGCTCCTCGTCAGGAAAATACAACGTTACGGCAACCGAATTATCGGCCGTATCAACCAGCTTCATTTCTGTTTTCGGCAAGGGCTGCCACTGTCCAGGTGCTGCCTCGAGCCTCAAATCACCGTTTGCAGCAACTCTCACCCCGTTTTGAATAATGGTTATGCCGCCCTGGTGCCCTTCGGGATAGCTGTCGTCATATACTATTACATTAAGTCCGCCCATCTCAAAATAACCACTATCATTGATAATAAGGCAGTCCCTTTCAGAAGCGTCACATACCATGCATATAATCCAT
>CAZHQW010000051.1:10057-24022 GCA_964534745.1 uncultured Bacteroidales bacterium | reverse complement strand
TTTGCCGCTATTATCTGCTTCTCTCCGAATTTGCCTACCGCCTGCCTTTCAATTACTGATTTACGCGGGAAGATACTGTATATTATAGCAGTGCCCGGGTCATATGACGCAAAAGCCACCCAGTCGCCAACAGCAGGGTAATCTGAACGGCTTCTTGCCGTATGGCGCATATTACCGGTGATTTGTGCTTCAAACTCTCTTTTTTCTGTTCTTATAATATACCTTTCCTTATGTTCTGCAATAATCCGTCCTGCCTGAAAATTTTCCAGGTTTTGTCCGGTTCTGAATTCTTCAAGTATATTATTATATCCAAGATCTTCCAGTGTCACATACCCAATTGTTTAAAAGCTTGATAAACAAGAAAAGCCGGCCATACAATAGCCTTTAAAAAACCCAGCACACCCATCCAGAAACTGGTGGCATGTGCAATAAAATAAATTGCTGCACCTATAAATCCAAGTCCGTATATTGCATTTGCTGCAGGACCACATTCCTGAATTTTTTGTTTCATGATTTTTCCCTCCTTTAGTTTTAGTTATTTTTCAAAGATAATTAATATTTTCAGCAAGCATGTCTTTCAATATATTTTCATTATTAAGCTAAACCAGATTTTATCATAATTGTGATATATGCCGCTTGTCTGTAATTCTATTTAAGGAGTCGGCAATTTCAATTACATCATTCCAGACCCTGAAGAAGTTTTCTGATAATATCTTTTTAATATCATCTTCTGTATAGCCACGCCTGAGCAACTCAAATACTATTACAGGGTAACACGATACATTAGGTAAATCAACAGGTTTTGCCAGTCCTATACCGTCATAATCGGAGCCTATTCCAACATAGTCTATCCCAACCAGCCCGATTATATGTTCAATATGATCAACATACTGTCTTGAATTTGAATACAATTTGTGAGTTTTACCATACTCAATTGTAAAATCGATACCTTCTTTTGAGTAAATATCAATTCCGGTTGAATCCTGCCATTTATAATAAAGGTAGTCCCAATTTTTAAGGCAGATTGAATCAAGGAAAAAAGAACCCAGATTTACCATAACAACCCCGTTCCTGGCAGCGATGGCTTTAATCAGAGTATCAGATAAATTCCTTTCTAGTCCGGGAGTGAAATGCCTGCATGATGAATGGGTAGCTACGACGGGTGCTCTGGAATAGCGCAGAGATTGAATGACAGTACTGTCTGTTGAGTGGGAAATATCTATGATGATCCCCAGATGATTCATCTCCCTTATCACTTCGACTCCGAATGGGCTTAATCCTTTCCATGCCCTGTTTTCATCAAAATTGGAATCACTAATCTGGTTTGTCCTGTCATGATTAAGGGTAATATAAACAATTCCTTTATCCTTCAGGTATTTCAAATATTTTAAATCATTTCCGATAGGTGTGCCATTTTCAAGGCATACCGGCAGAGACAGCAGGTTTCTTTTAAAATTATTTCTTACATCGGCCGGACTAAGGGCCGCAGCACATTTATCAGGGTAGTTTTTCGTATAATAGGCGATTGATCCAAGCATAGAATCAACCATGATACGGCCTTCATCAACTCCATAACCTGAATTAATATAAACTACTGACAAGACAGCATTTAATCCTCCTCTTTTGGCCCTCACAAAGTCAAAATCACCTTCAGATGTTTTCTCTGAAATATCTCCGGGATATCTGATAAGCCTCTCCGGCCAGTCAATATGAGAATCCAGAATGATATTCTCATTGCAGATATTAAGAGCCTCCTTCCAAAGCTCATCGTCTGGTTTTTGCCTGTCCCTGCTTTTGCATGACAGAAGAAAAACAACCAGCAGAATTAATTTAAGAATTTGTTTAATGGCCATTGTTGTTACGGTTTTACAAATATGATTATGACTCTAATCCCATGAATCTATCAGCGGATGCGGATAATTATATGGCGTATAGCCAGGTCTTTCCGTATTATTGTAAAAATCCCTGTTTTCCTTAATATGGACATCACAGTTATTGTGAACATAGACAAATATGGCATTCCCATTATGGCTGTTATTCCACTGGTAAAATGAATCCAGTTCCTGGGGTGGATAGGGATTTGCGTCTGTCCATAGCCACTGGTCAGTGCTGCGGCCAATCTGGTCACGTGCCGGATACCCGTTATCTTCTTCATTGCCGTCCCATGGAGAAGTGCCGTCGCATAGCCCTCCTTCACCCAGCGCCTCGAAGCTCCTCCGGTTATCAACAACAATTGCCGGTCCCGATGACCAGTCACCGGTTATTGTATTATCAAATACAACACCCGTCCCTCCACGCAGGAAAAAGGGAGCCCACATATTCCTGTTCACCTGGTTTATTGTATTGCAATAAATCTCCCAGCTCCTTGTTGCCCTGTGTGTTCCCTGGAGGGAGTGAGCCTCGATATAGGCATCATTGACCGTATTATAACGGAAGACATAACGCCCTCCATAATTGGCATCAACAGCATTGCTGAACTGCGTATAATTAAAATTACAATCCTCAATAAAGACGGCATTATTGGTGCCAAGTCCGAGTGGCTCGGCCCATATGGCATTGGCCATAAGTCCGGCATCACCTGTAACAAGGACCCTTGTATTAATAAAATCGCAATGATCTATTAGTCCGGCTGGACACCCTTCATCTGACGGATATCCGCGGGCATGGACACCCTCGATTATCTGGTCAAAATTATTTTCAAACCGGCAGTGGTCTATACGCCAGTCCGTTCCCCTTACTCTTATTCCATCGCCGTTATTATTGGCGAGGCCGAACCCCATGTTAGTAATCCTTGATCCTGAGCTCCCCATGTTTATGAGACTGCCGGGGCCGGAGGTGTCAGATGAAATGACAGTAACATCCCTCCCGCTTCCCAGCAAGGTTATTCTTTTATCATCAGGTATCACCAGTGTTGTTGTCCAGGTACTGTTGCCGGCTGGTATCTTTATTATGTCCCCATTCTCAGCGGAATCAACTGCAGCCTGCACATTTTCAAAAGAATTACTCTCCGCCATAATATTGTAATCCAGTTTGCTGCCTTCTTTTTTGCATGAACAAAATATAATTATTGTAATAGCCACTGTGAAAAAAGACAAATAAATTCTACAACTGTTTACTGTTAACTTATTATCTGTTTCAGATTTCATTTAAGCTGCTTTTCACTTTTATTAAATACCCTGCAATAACTCTGATAGGCCATCCCTCCCGGACACACTGTATTATAGCTGCATTTACTGCACTGTTGTGGCATAAATAAAATAATATGAGCAACTATAAGTGCTATATATATCGGGACAAAATACCAGTTCGCAAGAAAAATCCAGTATAAGGGAAATACCAGAAATAGAGAGAGCGTAATTTCGCCTGCCAGTGCATTTTTCTTATAGAATTTGGGATCAAACTGACGCTTTTTATAAATAATTCCTGAAAGTATATTTCCCAGATAAACACCACAAAAAGCCGGACAGTATCTGCTCCTGTATGGACAGCCAACACAGCATCCGGCCTGAAAAATATTGACGAGCAGGTATAGTGATATCCATATAATAAAAATAAATATTGAAAGGTTGCTGAATATATATAATGTCATTGCAAGCATAGCAATAAATGGAACCAATGAAATAAAATACAGCAGCCTGTCTTTCTTAGTCCATTTGTAATATTTGTCCATGAGTATATTATAAATTATTTATTTTCATTTATTGATGCTGTTTCATTTTCCATATAATAATTTATTTATCTGCCATTCAGGGTAACTCCATATAAAGATGACCGGGCTGTTATGAAAAGGGTCTTTTTGTCATGGCCACCAAACTGTATTGAAGACGGGCGTTCAGGTACCTCAATTTTGCCGGTTTTCTCACCTGTATTATCAAACACATAAATATGACCGTCAGCAATATATACGTTTCCCTGGCTATCCACTGCAGAGCCAAATTCAGCCATTTCAGCAAAATACTCGGGATTTGAGAGCTTCCCATCAACACTGACCTCCATTTTAACAAGGCGTTTCTCATATTCGTCCGAGCAATAAAAGGGCTTTCCGGGAACAGCTTCGAGAACTGACAAAGAACGGGCAAGGTCATAGCACTCAGGAATAATTGTGAGTCCGTCCCGAGCAATGAAGCAACTGGCAGGTGTATCCACGGCTACCACGTCAAAATCATGTGAGTCGCGCCACCTGTTGGACGGATATAGTGCTTTGGCTATATTCTTTATCGAATCCATTGAAACCCTGGGCAGGAGGAATATTGTCTCTTCAGGATTTACAGGGTCAACCGAGTACACCCAGGTTGCGAAACCGGAATTGCCCCAGCCGCTGAATGATGAGCCCGCTGCATCGGGCAGCACCGGCACCGATTCCTGTTCCCCGTTAATCTTGTAACCGGACTGGGGATTGTATTTAAAAACTACCAGAAGGTTGTCTTTTGTATCGCATCCCAGTGAAAGAGGCTCCCACGGGAAATCGGCAACAAGGGTCAAAGTCGCGGTTTCGGCATCCCATTTATAGATGCGGCGCAATCTTTGTTCACAGAAGTAAATATTGCCCTTACTGTCGCGTGTTATGCCTTCTGCAAATTCGAATCCTGAGGCCAGCTTTTCAACTTTCCCTTTGTCAAATGCCAGTGGCGTTGCTCGTTTTTCTTCACCTGAGATATAAAGCCTTGTAAATTCACGGGGGCGGACATCAATATCCTTGTTAATATCGTAAAAAGGAACATCGGTTGGAAATTTCATCTGTGCATAATTATGCACATTCAGGAATTCCAGATCTCTGCAATTCCATGTCCTTACCGAATAAGGGAAAGGCGTATTAAAACGGATAACACGGAACATGTAAAGATTGGCAAAGACCATATTACTGCATTCCTGGAGTTCAACAGGCAGGCAAAACATGCCTTCGCGGTTTTCTTCCTCCAGCTGAAAAGCATAGACTTTCCAGTTTGATACGTTCTTGAACCGTGCCTCATTACGGACATGGTGCTCAACTGACATTGCGTAAATCCTCCCTTCAGTAGAGGTATTGTTAACATATATACCATTGGCACTATAAGTGCTGGCTGTCCATATATCCTTGAAAGTGCCGCCTCCGCCATTGGTAATCCACAGGCTCCAGTACTGGTTATCCCATGCCCTGTCCGCTCCCATATAGGTTACGGGGTCGTCCGGACTGCTGATTTTCGTTGTCCGGTCACGCCACCATGGCCTTCCGTATTCTCGTGACATGGACCCGTGTCCGCCTACAAATTTTACATCGTTCATATACGATTCGGCCCCTGCCATCCATTTACATCCCACTGCGCGGTAATTATATGCCCCTGTATTGATACCTATGCCTGTAATGATTGTCCTGCCACCGGGAGATGACTCTATCAGGGGCTGCGGTGCGCCAAACCCGCTGAAAGCAGGGGTACTTTCCAGCAGTTTTATCTGCGTGGCAATGGGGTGGAGTCCGATTATACAGGTATTCGCATTGAGCCTCAAAGGCTGCGAGACCACATACCATCCCTGGGGAACATATATATTAGTATGATTCCTGATTGCTTGCTGGAATATCTCTGTATTATCAGTGATGCCATCACCCACGGCACCCAGTTCAGCAATGTTCACCCATGTACTGACATCAGGTAATGCAGGTATGTCACCCTGCGGAGGACCGGAAAGTTCCTCCAGTGCTTCAAAACTAAGCCGTGTTGCTGTCTCGGGCCCAGCGTCCATACTATCGATATGAAGCCCGTGCGTATATTTTATTATTCTATATATTCTTATTGCTACTGATGTCTCAGTATTGCTTTTTCGGTAACGGGTCATGACAGGCACATCCCTGCAACAAATATTGCAAAGGCTGATCTGGTTTGTATGGTTATTCTCGTTACTGATAATTATTGCCGGTCCGCTTACATTGTCAAACGTACAATCCTCCATAAAAATCCGGTCGCTGTATCCTTCTTCAATTTCAATAACAGTTGGCACATTACAGGCTTTAAGCCGCACAATTGTCAGTCCCGCCTCCTTTGTCATTATTGCTGCCTTGCGCTGCCCCTCAAAATAGGTGTCAACCATCATCATAGGCCATGAAGGGGAAGTCTTTGTAGTATATATTCCGTAATCGCCACCAAAAAACGAAACGTTTTCCATCTCGTTACCCACATCAAAAATGCCGGCTTTCCCGTTGCCTATATAAATATTCATGTTAGCAATATAGCTGTGCTGTGCAAAATGTGTGCGCAGGGCGACAGCACAGGGATTGCCATTTTCTATTTTAAGGTCTATATTCGAAAGTGCGCTGTAAAATGTGCCCGCCCCTGCATCCCTTGGCTCCTCTCCTTCTTCCACCACCCTGTCTGTGAACCAGAACATATAATTTGCCTTTCCCTTATCAGACTCTACCGGTAACTGGTATCCGGGAGAATCCTTCCCCAGCACTATCAGAGGGCGTTCTTCACCATAACCAATTAACCTTATAGCTTTTGGAATATAAATGGTCCTGGATATCCTGTATATGCCCCGGGGAATAAAAATTATCCCGAAGTTTTTTTCTTCTTTAAGCTGGTTTATGGCTTTCTGAAGCTCATCCGAAACATCAACAGAACCATCTGTTTTTATATTAAAATTCCCGGGTGTAAAATAAACAGCTTCAGGATCTTCCAGGCGACGGGTATAAATCGAACTGTTGTTTATGCCCGATACGGTTGAGGCGGTAAAACCAGCTAATGCCAGGTATATTAAAACAAAAAGACCAGTGTTTTTCATATGGGATTATTTATATGTTATAGTTAATGTGAGCTGGTTAATACATATTCAAAATTATATTTCTGAAACTTGCCAAAAGAAAATTCCCAGATGATTTCTGAAAGAAGACCTTCATCATTATATTTAAAGGAAATCGAGGCATCGAATCCGTTCTTTCCCTTGTATTCACCACCTGTAACGAGCCCCGGATCACTAATATTATAGTCTATTGTTCCTGTCAGCCAGTCATCAAAATTTTTAAAATATGCCTTGAACAAGTTTCCCTGAGAATTATAAAGGTAGGATTCAAATCCTGCGAGCGTATCTGCCCTGTAACAAGACCGCAATATCAGATTTTTATTGCTGTCATAAATATATTTAAACAGGGCAGTGCTTCCATCCGGATAATGACGTTTTGAAGCGACCAATTTCCGCTCATGATCATATTCATAAAATGTAGTTGTAACAAGGCTGTCAGAGCGTCTGAACACCTTTTTATACAGCAGTCCCTCCCCGTTATAATAATAAAAAGAAGGACCTCCGACCTTATTGTTAAAAGTATAATTTTCCTTGCTGATTCTGTATCTTCCTGTATTTGTTAGGAGCGGACTTGAATAATAATTCCTGACTGCATCGGTCTTTTCGTAACAGTAAATAAAAGTCTGGCTCCATTTCCCCTGGAAATTCCAGAATTCCTTTACCAGGTTATTTTTATCATCATATTCATAACTGATGTTGCATATGGGTTTGCCGCCTCTTTCCAATACTGCACTCTGCTTCTTTTCTTTTCCGTTATATTGATAAAACAGGGTACCATTTACCCACCCCTTGTAGTTTCTAAGGTCAGCCTTAATCATTCTATTATCGCTGTAATAGTAGGTTGCAAGTCCCGTTACACTGTCGGACCTGAAAAAATGTTCAGATATCTTATTACCAAGTGAATCGTAGGAATAAAGCTCAAAAGAAGTCAGGCTGTCAGAGAATTCCCTGTAGACAGAGATTAGCCGTCCTTCAAGATCATATCCGTAATAATTAAATGAGCTCCTGCTTTTATCATCGAGGATCCATAGAGATTTAAACAGTACTCCGTTATTATCGTATTTAAAATAAGTGCATCCTTTTTCTCCGCTTGTGTTATTATAATCCTGCCTTATAACCCTGAAGTCCGGTCCGGCATCCCCAAAAGGCTGGGCACTGAGTATAATTGTATAACTCAGTATAATTAGTAACAGTAAAACGCTTTTCATAATTTTCTAATTGAGTATGGTCATGCTGATGCTAGTATTCCAGGCTTTTCCGTCTTAATAGTATCTTGGCATAATCCCGTCCAAGCTTGTCATTATAATCCTCATATGACTTCTTAGCCCATTCCAGTGCAAGGTCTGTTTTCCCCAATACTTCATATGCTACAGCAATATTCAGGCATGCTCTTCCAGCTGTTTTCCGCTTTGCATGCTCTGCTAATTTGCTCCATATCTCTATTGCCCCTTCCCAATTGGCTACTTCTGCACGGCGGAACCCTGTTTTGAACTGCTGTCTGGCTGATCCTTTGGTCCTCTTATACAAGTCTCTTCTTACAGTGTAATAACTTGGCAAAAAACGCCCTACATATTCCAGTCCCGCTGCGTAGGCAGTCTGGGGCAGAGCATCTGGCGGAGGTATCCTGCCTTCGGTATCAAACATCATATAAAATTTCTGCTGAAATTGATCAATGATGGTTCTCGATACCGGATCATACATCCTCCAGTAGCACAATATGTTCATCCTGATCTGGTTTGGCAGTCCGGGCTTCGGGGCACCGGTTGCCAGGATTGATGTAACCTGTTCTGCCGCTGTAGATAATAACAGATCCGTATTGGAATCGAAGGTTTCAAGCACCAGCAGGACATCAGCATCTGTTGAATCACATATCTCTTCAACCCTTTTCCAATCCAGCAGATCGGGTGTTTCACGTGTACCTGTACCATACATCCTGCTTTTTTTCGGGAACAAAACACTAAATCCGCCTACGCCATGTATGCCATCATATACCCCTTTAAGACAATCGTCAGATGCGAGGCGGTCAGAACCTGCAATTTCTCCTGTTGTTACTGACTCAATAACCTTGCTTTTCTTGTCTTCTTCCCTTGTTAAAGACCTGTTTACTACGGCTATCGATTTTACATTATCTGGCAGATAAATCAGCGGTTCCTGCGGATAATTCAGGTTAACAAATCCGTATCTGCCGCATCCGGCAAATACCAGACATATTAAAACCAGGTATACAAAATTATTTTTAAGCATAGCTAATAAATTTTTAATGATAATAAATTTACAAAAAACTTGCTAAAATTATTTTTTATGTATCAACAGTTAGCATTTTATTCGGCCGGAGCAATATTTAATCCGCTATCAGGAATGTACCAGATATTATTTTGAAGGTCAACTCCTCCACCCATTTCTTCCTGTACTACCCGGTCGATGATATAAATGCCTCGTCTTGCCATTTCACTGAATGTATCTATGCCGTTACCGGGAAAGTTCTGCCGTGTTCTGTGTATATTATATTTTTCTGCAAACTTCCTGTTAAAAGCAGTTTCTACTCCTTCCCTGCCTATCATGAAACCAAGGAGTCCGCCCCATGTAGCTGTCGGATTATCGGAATCCCAGCCGGCCAGTGTACCGATTTTGATGGTTTCTTTTATGTCGCCCTCACCGTATAAGAGGCTCACTATGCTTGAAGCAAAATTAATTCCTGCTGCAAAGCAGCCATTGCATTCCATTCCTCTCGATGTTATATTATAGCCATCTTCCTGGTTAACCTGGTACCTCAGATAAATTTCATCCCTGACCTGCTCCCAGGGTACACCGGCGATGTATCTTGCTTTGACAAAATCGTACATCCCGGCAGAATAAGAATTATCAAGCAGACGTTGCCGTGCCATATCAGCCATCCAGAGTATCTTATCTTTCATTGACATGTTTTCATCAACACATGATGCCAGTGAATGCATTATTACGTAGAATTCTGAAATCCATGCCGCATTTTCCCTTGCTGTCGTGCGTATTGGAAGGTATGCCATTTTCAATGCAATATCGGGACGGCACGGGGCAAACAAGCCAAAGATTTCTGTCGTAAGTTGTGCATCTATCATTTCATAATCCGGATTCCTGTCAGGATCACTTGTCTGGGGAGGCACCAATCCCTTCTTCATTAGATCAAATGCTTTCTGGTTTGATACCCACAAAAAATTCTCCTCATCTGCCTTTATATGCTTTAGCCACCCGTCTCTTATCTGCCGGCCTGTTAAAACGCTTGTTTTATTGGTATATAAAAGATGCTGGTACATATATTCAATGTCCGTGTCATCGTCTGCACCCCATACGCCGCCTTCGTCCTCAAAAACAAAATCTATCGTTGGAGATATATCGCTTGGTTTACCTCCCCCCCAGATACTTGGCTGGTCGGGCTTTCCCCAGTCTGACCTGGTATAAAAGTCCCCTGTCTTAATCTCGCCGATGTTACCGATCTTGTCCATTTCCGTTACCAGTCCGGTCCAGTTTGCAATACACTGCCCAAGCCAGAAGCCATACATCTTATCCATGTACCCGGCCCTGGAAATAACCCTGTCCGACTCTTTGAGCGCATAAGCTTTATACTCCTGTTCCGGGTCTGCAGGAGCCTGAATATTGCCAAGTGCATAAATTGCAAAAGAGCCCAGCCAGTGACCTCCTTCATAAGTATCATCCATGAGATTAGGAAGGGAATACCTGACATGTTCATTTGCAATGTTTACCAGGTGCCTGTATTCGGGATACTGGGCTGCCAGTCCGTATAATACCCATGCCCTGCTGAAATTAAGTCCGTCCAGGTGCACCAACTTGCCGTCTGTCCGGTCACTCACTTCTCCCGTTTCTATCTCAAAGTCTTTGGATTTAAGCTGTGGCGCAAAATTATTTATCCACCTGCCAAATTCATCTTTGTTCAGTACTCTTCTCATAAGGTCTATTTCCTCAAAGCATGGTGATAAGAAGTCATATCCCCCGGGTTCCCAGTCAAGCGGACAATTAGCATCGTTAAAATAAAATTCCTTTGCCCTGGATTCAATGACGGTTTTTAATTCTTTATGTCCGGTTGTATTGGCATAATCCCAGGCGAATGATAATCCGAAAGCAGTATTTTCATGTTCACCTACCCTGACAGGATAATTTAGCCTGGGCAGAAAATCTATATATTTCTGAACGATAATATCTGTCAGGGGCTGAAGATTATTCTCCAGTTCGCGGGCCAATGGATCATCCCAGGTATGCAGTTCTTCGGCCAGCTTGAGCAGCCAGGCCCAGCCATAGGTTCTTTCATAGGTCTTATTATATTCTACCCGGAAATAAGCCACCTCTTTCCGGACATTTTCACTTGATATATTTTCCCTGAGCTTAAGCCTGATCAGCCCGGCATTATTCAACAGAGGAAATTCTTTCAATAGCTTAATCAGCGACCAGTGGCCGTGGACTGCAGAGTGCCAGTCAAAACAGCCATAGAATGCCGGATGCAACCCGTGCGGCTCTTTTATATCTTCTTTTGTTCCTAAAGTTTGTCCCGGCTTATTGGGATATTCGTTTTGCAGGCAGGCCAGCGGCAATTCTGCAAGGTTATTAGCCTGATCAATTGTCAGCCTTACCGGTTCCTGAATTGCAGGCTTCTTCCCGCAACCAGTTAAGAATAGGAGCACTGTAATTATTATGACACTTGTTTTTATTTTCATAACTGTTATTGCCATTTGTTTATTAATATACTTACCCTGGTAATACTCTTCTTATCAGGTTTCTGCCATGCAACCTAATTAACTCTTCTTCCAAATCGGTCAGTACAGCCGGACATCCTTTCTGATAATCATGACATTTAATCTGTACGGTCTTATCATAAATTTTAAGCTTCACCTCCAGTGAACTGTTACATGTAAATTCCATCATGCCTCCTGCACTGTCAGTTTCCACAGCAGGATAAACACTGTCAAATTCAAATACATTACTATCAATCAGTTTGTTTATAATGCCAAGTACCACACTATCTTCAAGCATTACCACCGATTCTTCCATGTATTCGGGATGGTTACTCAATGCTTTATTTTCTGAAGGAATATACCGTAGCTCATCCCCTTTCAGCTCAAATCTGTCGTAATGAAAAGCACCTCTTGACAGTATGAGTTCGATATTATTTATATCATTTATGTTTAACCTAATCAGTGACTTATCATTGTCAATCGCCTTTGAATCTTTGTTCCCTTCATTGCCCGTATTCATGCAGGAACAAGCAACTATAAAGATTAATATAAAAAATCTCATTCCCTTATTTATTTGTTTTTATTTCCGACAGGGTTTCCTTTATTTCATTCAATTCCTTCAGTATCGTATTAACTGATAATATATTCTTATAACTCATCATAATAATCTTGATTGATACTAATAATACACCTGCCTCCAGTAATATATCATGAGTTAATCCTTTTACAAACAAGGCAATTATAAATAACATGAAAGTTATTGTAATTACCAGCATATCTGCCAATGAAAGGTATTTTTTCATCATTTTTTATTTTTTAATTTAAATATCGAAGTTATCAGTTTAAAATCATACACCTGGTATTCAAATCAGGGTTATCCGTACTTACAAATATATGAAAATCAGTTTAAGCAATAAGGATACTTCCCGTTGCGGTCAATACCTGCCATAGGTCCTTGCTGTTTCGACCATGGCAAAGATATTCTCGTCCGGTGTATCTCTACCGCACTGGTCTCCTGTTGACAGGATAAAGCCGCCGCCATTTGCCGCATCATCGATAGCTCTCTTGCTTGCTTCTATCACCTTTGCTTTTGAACCTTTCAGCATGACTGATGTTGTATGAAGATTCCCTTTAAGGATTATTTTATCTCCGTAAAGCCTTTTAAGTTCTGCAAGATTGCAATCACCCATGGGTGGAATCTCCAGCGGATCAATAATAGTCAGACTGGTTTCTTCTGCAGCAATTTTAACAAGCTCCGTTTCCGGTCCGCACGAATGCACATGGGTCGGAATTCCGATATCTGCCGCAAGCTCTGTTACTCTCTTCAGGGCAGGAAGGACCAGCTCCCTGAAAATATCGGGAGACTGAAAAACAAGGGATCCCGATGCCCCGCAAAAAAGGAAGTCCGGTTTCTCTTCAAGTGCAGATATAATCTTTATTCTTTTTTCCATCTTTTCAATCATCCTGTCCCCTATTTCATAGTATTTATGTGGATTATCATAATACTCATAAATATTCTCAGGCCTTTTAAGGATTAATGTTTCCACTCCGCTTGGCATACCTACAATTCCATAATCACCCATTTCTTTCCTGATCAGTTTCCACAATTCCATGCCCGTGGGCCATTCTTTAACACCTTTTATATCTTCCCAGGTATGGGGAACAGGATTTAATCCGACCTGCACAGGCAGTATATCAGTAGCAGGAGGATTATCTTTTGTATGTACAACAACAAACCTGCTCCATTCGCCTGTCTTTTCTGAAAAGTCCTGCGTTATAATCCTGTTTTCATCCCTGGATACGATTCTTATTTCCCGCTTATCTTCTTCATCTTCGAATAAATCCCCAAACTCGTATAATTCAAATCCCCCGTCAATATTAAAATATTTTACTGCATCTATATATGCTTTCCAGAGCGGGGGATCCTGGTACAGATAAATATCCCAAAATGGCTTCCCTGTCAGCCTTGCCGGTACCATGTTCGAGATATCCGGACAAACAGGAACACAGTCGGGCAGTTCCCAGTGCATTACTTTCAGTAATCTTTCCCGGTTATTCATATGGTATCCAGATCTGCTGCAATTCTTTATACCCTGAGTAGTTTCAACCCTACCAGTATATACCACGTAATTGTTGAGATGCCACCAATCATAGCAAATATCATTGAGATATAGAATAAAGATGGAATAAATGATGAGCACACTTCAAAAACAAACAGGAATGAGAATCCTATAATTCCTAAAATTCCGGTTATTTTACTGAATACCCTGCCCTTTAATATTATGACACAGAACAGGATACATGACAGCTCACTGATAAAAAATCCGGGAAATGTGCCTGGTGTATGACTTGCCCCTTTTACAAAAAGTGCTTCGCCGGCAGCAATCAATGAAGATTTTATGCTTTCCGTTGATGCAATTTCATATTTGCCTGACAGCTTCAGTAATGCAAAAGAGCTGTTATCTGCCATAAA
>CAZHQW010000051.1:0-9957 GCA_964534745.1 uncultured Bacteroidales bacterium | reverse complement strand
GCCATAAACCAGTTCCTTTCATACATTTCAAAGAGCTCTCTAATATTTAAAGGTATCCTGGCACCTTCAGGATGTGCTGTCAAAAGAATCTCAGTAATCATAACAAGCGCTGCTGCAAAAACACAAACAGCCCCAATCCTGTAAATATTTTTCCATTGTAATTCAATGTCTTTCAGTTCCATAGTATTCTATTTTGTGGATATGTTACCAATGCTGTTGAGTATTTTTCATTTTATAAAAACAAAATATTCATAAGCATTGAAGCTCATGGTATCATTTAATGTAACTGATGTGCTGTTAATAGCATCCTGCCATGTTGTATTATGAAAATCTGCAGGTAAATCAAAGGTTTTTGTTTCGGCCCGAGTATTAACCAGGACCAGAACCTCATTGCCTGATGACTCACGGGTAAAAGCAACAATATCTTTATCTGAAAAATCTTCCAGCGTCCCACTGCATAGTGCTGTATTGGAATTGCGCAGACTTAAAATCTTCTTGTATTCATGAAACATATCGGCGTTAATGGACCAGTCAATCTGTGAGTTGCTGAAAATTGGCAGTTTAAGCGGACAACCGACTTCCTGTCCGTTATAAACCAGCGGTACACCACCCATGTATGCTGTAATAACAAAAGCTGCTATCGAGGCTTCTTTTCCTCCAAATAATACAAGTGGTGTATTATCCCAGGCACATTCGTCATGGTTGGATGTAAAACGCAACCTGTGCTTTCCATCCGGCACATTATTGTATTCGTTCTGGTGTACCTGGTAAAAGCCTGTCGCTGGCTGACTATTCATAAACACACTCTTGTTCTTACTATAAAAATCCCATCCGAAGGTCATTTGAAAACCGGCATTGAAATGACTGGTCTGTGCTCCTTCTGCTAACAATATAATTTCCCGGCCAGGTATATTTTGCAGTGAATCTATTGCCTGACTCCAGAATGAATATGGTACAAAATCTGCTGCATCACACCGGTATCCGTCAACATTTGCAACGAGTATCCAGTATTGCATCGCTTCAATCATCTCCAGGCGCATTTCGGAATTGTCATAATTAAGATCAGCCACATCTTCCCAGTTGGTCCCTGCCGGATGAATGATATCTCCGTTATTATCCTGCGTATACCACGATTCATTATAAATCCAGTCATTGTCCCAGGATGTATGGTTTGCCACCCAATCGAGTATTACTGCCATTCCCCTGTCGTGCGCTTCCTGTACCAGTTCCCGCAGGTCCGATAAATTGCCGTATTCAGGATTAATATCAAAATAATCCTTAACACAGTAAGGAGAGTTGACTGAATTTACCTCGCCTACAGGATGAACAGGCATAAGCCAGATCACATTTACGCCCAAAGACTCAATTGAATCAAGGCGCTCTGTGATGCCTGCAAAATCCCCGGATGCGCTGAATGCCCTTTCATTGATTTCATACATAATAATGTCAGGAGTTTCCGGAACTTCCGGGAAAGGAGTGCCATATTGAGATGGTTGATTTGAACCCGGAGGCTTTGGTACCTGATTTTCTTCTTCTTCCTTGCTGCAGCTTATTAATAATATCAGAAAACTAATAATATAAATAAGTATAGAGCAACATATAATCTTTGACTTCATTTTTACTATTTTTTGAGTTTGACAAGATACAAAAAAGCTGATTATTGATATTCGAGCAGATCTTTATGTTTCAATGCTTCATTATAAATAATCCCTTTATTTATAAAAGCCGGACCCATTCCACTGCCTCTGCCAACCAGAAGTCTGCAGCCAATTTCCAGGTCCAGAGAGTTAACAAGTTCTTTTGAAAATATGAAATACTTGTCTTTATCCAAAGATGTCCAGCTGATCAGCCTCTTTCCGGATCTTACTATTTCCAGCCTCTCCCTGGTGAAGGAGTTCGATTCTTTTATGTACCCGATTAATCCGAATACATTATTACTCAGTTTATGGTTACTGATTGAATGCGGACTGCAAATGCTGAATCCGCCGGAGGACTTGCTGCCCGACAGTATTATCAGTTTGTCTGTCCTTATAAGCTTATACTCATCATATGTTTCATCCGGAATCCTTATCCTTAAATCATCCCTTAAAACCGTCCATCCGAAAATATACTTGCCTCCTTTTACAAGCTGTGGCATTTTTTCTTATAGTATAATTAGCGCAATAATTTCCTGACTACGATATAATCTTTATACTCTTTCTCAATTTTGAAATCAAATTCACTATACAGTCGTAACGGCCCCTTGAAATATTTCTCACTTGATAATTCTCCTTTATCGGGGTATGCCTCGAGATAATCATAATCCAGTTTTTTATAGTCAGCACAAATCTGTTGAAGCATTTTTCTAGCAATACCCTTTCTCCTGAAATCGGGGTGAATTAAAAAACAGACAATCGAACACACTTTGTCATTGGGATTATCCACAAGGTTATAATATTTCATTAGTCTCTGGTAGTTTGATCTGTCATTGGCGTTGCACCAGCCCACAGGTTTACCGTCGGAAAATGCGAGGTAGCCCTTCATTTTTTGCTCCTTAATAAACTTGACTGCAGAAGCACGGTTCTTTTCTTTGACCCACTCCTCCCGTGTGCCTGTAAAATGATATGAAAAACAATAGCATTTAGACCAGTGAGGATGCTCCGTAAAGGTCATGTTATCGAAGAAGAACAAAAAGTCCTTTATCAAGTCTGGCGTTAAAGGTTTAATTGTTATATCCATATATTTTCAATTAGGTTTTTCGCTTGGAAACCAGAAATCATTGCTCGATAACCCGCACTCTTTAACCATCTCAATACAATATTCCAGTCTGCCAAGGTCTTTTGAGCTGGTATTATTCGTGCCAAAGGTAAATTTAACGCCGGCTTTTTTAGCCCGCCTGATGAAATCTGCACTTGGAATCATGTAACGGGCACTGATTTCCAATGCCACATTATTGTCAACAAGCGCATTGATGACCTTATCCATTCTTTCTTCCGTCCATAACTCATCATACCTGGCATTTATCTCTTCAGGCAGATATGTCGCGTTCACATAAATATCAACAGGTTCATTTTCCAGCATGCCCACTATCCTGTCAACAAGCTGATCCATGAAATTTTCAGGATCACCAACTTCCGTTTCCTCTTTAATCCACAGGCGCATTCTCTTACCTTTATCATTTGTCCATGTCATGGCATCAGTGAATACATAATCGAACATATCAACTGTCTCCTTCCGGAATATATCTTGCCATTCGCGTCCCTCGGCCTGCATGGCAAGATAAGTCTGTGGAGGTTTCCTGTATGCAGACAGGAAATCACGCAATGAATCATCCGATTCAAATCCCATTCCCAGTCCACAATTAAAGGCTATGCCATAGGTAAAGCCATATCTGCGGGCATGTTCCAGCGCCCCATCAATTGTCAAATCCTCTTTCAGGTGAACATGTAAATCCATTAAAGGAATATTCTGACCCGCAATATTAATCAACACTTCCTCGTAATCCAAATCATCAGGTGGTTGTCCTGTTGTCGGTGTATTATCAGGCAAAGGTTTCACCTTTATGTTTTTATAATATACCCTGCTGTCCGGATCGTGGCACTCGAGTGCAAATGTGCCGTAAGAAAGCACCCGTCCTTTTTTATCCTCTGTCCGGAACGGATTTTCAGGCTCAGTATATTCGACCATAAGGTCTCCATTTATATAGGTACGGATAGTCTTTCCCTGTACAACAACACTATAATTAAACCACTCGCCATCGCGGACAGGGGATTTGTAAAGGTTACGTATGGCATACAAACTACCGGTCATCTTCCTTTCAATATAGCCACCCCCGGTGGCCGGACAGGAAGAATTAATCACATGGCATTCATAGCCCTTTTCAGGCCAGCCCGATTCCTGGTATTCGGTATGGAAATATATACCCGAATTAGAGCAGGAATCTGTTTTTACGTCAGCCGAGAACTCGAAGTTTTTAAAATTGTGGTTGGCAACGTCCCCGACGTAGAAAAGGTGTGACCTGGGGCCCATGGTAACAAATGCTCCGTTCTCGATCTGCCACGATGACTTGTTCTCTGATGGTTCCCAGCCATCCATCGTTTTGCCGTCAAAAAGCACGATCCAGTCATTCTTTGTGCATCCATTCTGTAATATCCCGAATAGAACAATTAAAAAGACATACTTAACCGGCTTGAATTGATAAATCATGATTCCTGTATTTTTATTATCAAATTTAAATATCATTATCTGATCAACAAATTATTCACTCAATCTGTCGATTTCAGTTTTTTTATTCCTTTAAAAGTCAGTTTGTTCTCGTGAAACTGAATTACTAGTCCGAGTTCTTTTATAATCGAGTCCTTGCAAATATCCTTCATTGAAACCAGATTCTTAAATAAAGATACGTTTTTTAAAGGCAATTTCATTAAGTATGGCTCTGAGAATTATGGCTTTTATTTTTGTATTATCAGGTTTAATATTGTCTGATTTTATTCTTTGAATTGCCTTTTCCAGTGATTCTTCGAGATCCTCTAAATCAAACAAAGCTGCTGCCCTGCAATAAAAGCTTCTCGATCTCCCGTCATTATAATTGTCAATCATTGTCTCAAGAAATTTGATTCGTTTGTTCTGCTGTTCCACAAATTTCTCAACTCCATTTTCCTTAATAAAATTAAGGTTCAGCATAACTTTCTTGTAGGGAGGGTAAGAAGAAGATCCTTCCAATTGCTGGTATTCTTCATCAGTTTTGAATTTGGGGCACGGGAAATCCGGACATTCCGCACAGACTTCGAGATTATTTTTCCTGACGCAACAGGTTATGAAAGAACATGACGGATGTTTATCCAGGAAATCGGGGCCACCACATCCGGGACATCTCGAAGGCCCAACAGTATAATATCTCGGGCATAACCCGCAATCAAGTCCGCATACACCTATAGTTGGATATCTTTTCAAATCAGCGTTTGCCTGCTTCATGTTTTTATCCCACTATTTATATTCTTTTCATCGTCACTCTAAACGATAAAATTGCAAGTAAAAATAATGAAACTGTATATATTAAAATAACAAAGATATTTATAGAAATGGTACTAAAACCTGAACCTGACAGTAATTCCTGTGTGGCATCAACAGCATGGGCAAACGGAAGCGCATATCCTATAGCCTCAAATACACCTCCCATAATTTTCAGCGGAGTTCATGCGCCGCAAAACAAACCGATAGCTGTAACAAGCAAAGAACCAATCCCCGATACCTGATTTACCGTAAAAACAGACCCGAGTATAATCCCAAGGCTGGTACATATTATGGCAACCATAAGAAAGACAATCAGGGAACCAAAAATATTACTGAATGCAGCCCCAAGTATTGCTCCGATAATAAAACAAACCAGCGATTGAAAAATAGCCAGAGGTATAAAGGGTAACATATATGCCAGAATGAAATCAGATGATTTTAATGGTGCTGTAAGAAGTCTTACCAGGAAAGCACTTTGTTTATCCTTAGCCAGTAATATTGCCGAGAACATAATTAAAATGGCATAACAGAAAACAATAATTCCGGGTGTCAGCCTTTGGGGAGCAAACATCTCCAAATGAGATCTTTTATAAATGGAAGAGAAAAGTATCAGTAAAGCAACGGGCATAATCAGGCCCAATAGTGTTGAAACAGGATCACGATATATCTCTTTCATGTTTCGGCTGGCTAAACTGTAGAATTTCATTTGGCGTCCTCCTTTCCTGTCAGATAAATAAAAACATCGTCTAAAGTAGGCTCCTGCATTTGTATTCCACTGATTTTTATATTCTTCTCCCGTAATAAATCTATAATCGAATACAAATCCAGTTCTTTCGATTTTATCTCCATCCCGGATGATGTTTTAATTACCTCCATTCCCTGTTTGCTCATGATGTCAATGATCTCTGCAGTTATGTTATCAGCAGAAATTTTAAGAGTTTTATCTGTTATATATCTCTGTTTTAATTCACCCGAAGTCCCAATTTCAATTATTTCCCCTTTATCTATTATGGCTATACGGTCAGCCAGTGAATCAGCCTCTTCCAGGTAGTGTGTTGTCAGCAGAATGGTTTTTCCCTTTTTAAGTTTTTCAATATAATTCCAGACCGATCTTCTGGAATGAGGGTCAAGGCCTAATGTCGGTTCATCGAGAAACAGTACCTGGGGATCGGATATTAAAGCCATTGCTAAACTTAATCTGCGCTGTAACCCACCGGAAAGTTTTCTCGCCTGATCTTTTCTATCTTCAAGTTCCATTAAATCCATCAGATTCTTTGCCCTCCTTTTCGACTCGTCCTTCTTAAGTCCGAATACTCCCCCCATTAGCAGCAGATTCTCCCTTGTATTTAGGTGTCCTGCTATTGCAGTTTCCTGAGGTGAAACGCCGATTATTTTTTTTATTTTCAGCGGTTCTTCTTTAATATCAAAATTCATAACTGACGCACTTCCTGATGTGGGTTGCAATAAACAGCTTAGCATTTTAATTGTCGTGGTTTTACCAGCACCGTTTTTGCCAAGTAACGAAAATATCTCACCATGCGTTATTTCAATGTTCAGATTGTTTACTGCAGTCAGGTGCCCAAAGTTTTTGCTCAGGTTGTTTGTCCTTATGGCAATTTTGTCAGTTGTCATATTATGTTTTTGCAAACATTATTTCCATCTCCAATTCAGCTCTACATTATGTTTAATTCTTAACCGTGTTGCCAGCTCATTTAAAAACTGATCCAATGATTCAATATTATCAATTTTACGCTTTGGAATTATCAAAGATACTCCGGAGTTAAACTTTAAATAATAATAGTCCCGGATCTCATTTAACTCATCTAATTCTGATAAATACATCTTTGCTTCACCGGTAAAGTCCTTCGAATGGATATAGTCTCCCTCAAATTTCAAATTTCCTGGCTTTCCAAGTCTATTCTTATAATTTTCATCAATAAACTTTTTATAATGTTTGACATATCTTTTGCGTTCATAAAAAGGGTATATGAAAATCCATAAAAATCCTGATAAAAAAATTATTATCGCCAGTTCAATACTCTCTATAAAATATAAAATGATGCTAATTCCCAGGTATACAAGGGGAAGCATTATCTTATTTCTGGTTCTGGTTTTTCTTATTCTTTCCGATTTTGAAGCGCTGAATAAATGAAAAGTCAAGAAATCTCCTTTATCCAATGTGTATTCAATTGTCATTTTTTCTTATATTGTTTTCTGTGCCTGATATTAACCGTCTGTAACTAAAACCATGTTTTCTTTTTATATTCACTATACTCCTTGTATTTCTTCTCCAGGTCTTTTTCTTCCAGCATCTTCCAATACATAATATATGATATCCATAAAACAGAAGATAACAACGTAATAAAACTTTGCATAAATACCGGAAAACCAATAATCCATATTATGAACCCAAGATACATCGGATTTCTTATTTTTGAAAAGATACCGCTTGTAATAAGTTCTCCTTTTTCTTCAAATCCTCTCAGTTTGATATGTGAAAAAATAAAAAGAAAAACACCTGTTATAAATAACAATAAACCAAAACATCTTATTAACACTGGCATAATAATTTTAACCGGATCGAAAAAGCACATCTGGAACCATGAACCCCATAAAATACCCATGATAACATATATTGACCAGACAATTATTCTATTCCCTGCTAATGGATTCTTATTATGGGCCAATATATTAAATACCGTACGTATTAAATAACACAGAAAACATATTCCTGAGAAGATGAGAAATCCTTTATTCATATGCTGCAACTGGCCGGTAATTGCTTCCATTGTATGATTTAATCCGGTTTATTTATATTGCCAGGTTAGTTAAGCTCCCTGTATATTCTCACCCCGATTTTACCTTTATCGCCAAGCGCCCTTCCTTTAACAAGCCATGAAATCCCGAATGAAAGCAGGGCAAGTGCTTCAAAAACAAGTGTCGAATATGTAAATATATTTATAATTGCAAAAACCGGTATCATGATAATGAAGACTAAAATCAAATAACCACAAATTTTATATATATAGTTTTCATTGAAAATACTAACGGGTATTTGGTCATTAACCTTTTGTCCGATAGTAAATACTTTTATTGAAATAATTGACAGAATTAAAAAAAAGACCGCCGCAAATCCGTAATGAATAAATCCCAAAAGTTTAAAATCTAAAGGTATCAGGGTATATATTTTTGCAGACCAGTTATCCGGATTGGTAGGAAAAAGTGCTATGCCAAAAGCCATATAACCGGCAATATTGGTTAACAGGTTATCATTTTCCCAAAAAGAGGAACTTTTAAATCCTATATACCGGATCAGAAAGAGGCCGACAGCACATAATACTCCTGTAAACAATTCTCTCAGGTTCGTATAGTAATAAGCACTTATTGAGGGTTGAACCTGGGTTTTAAAAAAAGGTATCAAAGAAAGAATTACAAGTGCAATTGGCAGGGAGATCCCAAGATATCCGACTGCTCTGCGTACTCTTCTGAATGTTTTGATATTGTTTTCTGAATTTGTAAAACCGGATTGATTTTTCATTTTAGTAGTTTTAAAGTTAGTGTTATGATGCGTCTTATTAAAAAGACCATTCAGGTTTTCATTTATTTACAGAAAAATTATAAATTTACACTATTAATTTTCAAACACATATGGCGCGTTCCTCTAATGGTTAGGAGATCGGTTTCTCAAGCCGAAGATAGCAGTTCGATTCTGCTACGCGCTACTATTTTCCAATGAATTTAAATTCACAACTTGCGGACAGGATCCGCATTTTTTTTTATTGATTACCAAATATCGACAGGCAGCATGCTGTAAATTCCATGTTATTGTTCTTTTTTGTTCTTTTTATTTTTCAAATATTCATAGTGACTGTTATCAGCTTCTGTTCTGATAATAAGTGATGGCGGTAATTCTCCTAATTCTGTATATTTATCGTTCATTTCCTTGAATAGATTCCTTGCTTGTTCAGGATATTTTTCAAATAAATTATTCTTTTCTCCAGGATCCTTTTTTAAGTCTGTTAAAAGTGTGTCATGAGCTTTTACGGCTTTCTTCCAGACAGAACCTTCATATCCTCCATAAGGTTTTTTAATTTTCCAGTTCCCTTTTCTGTAACATTGCAAATCAGCTCCGTCAAAATACATGTAAGTACTATCTTCACGTCTCCCGCTGTTAAAAAGAACTTTTGAAATATCTCTGCCATCAAGCACCAGGTTTTCAGGAAGGTTAATTCCTGTTATTTTCGCGAAAGTCGGGAACCAATCCATTTGGCTGGCGGTATTATTGTAAACTATGCCCGCTGGTATTTTATTTTTCCACATTGCAACTGTCGGCACACGCATTCCTCCTTCAAAAGTGTACTGCTTACCTTCTCTGAGTATACCTGCAGAACCCCCGAGATCTTCCATGACCAGCCATGGCCCGTTATCACTTGAAAAAATCACCAGAGTGTTTTCAAGTAAATCCAGTTGTTCAAGCCTTTCCAATATTTGTCCGACACTCCAGTCAAGCTCCTGAACAACATCACCGTAAAGGCCTCTTTCCGATGTTCCCGTAAAGTCTTCCGAAGCATATATAGGCACATGGGGCATGTTATGTGCTACATATAAAAAAAAGTGATTGTCTTTGTTTTGATCAATAAATTTAAGTGCTTCTTCTGTATATCTTCCGGTAATGTATTTTTGATCCACTGTAAATTCTTCTACATCATTGTCCCTCATGTATACAACGCTCTCCATATCATTGCTGTAAGGGATCCCAAAATAGCTGTCAAAACCCTGCTGCAGCGGTAAATACTTGTACTGGTGCCCGAGATGCCATTTACCTACAATACCCGTTGCATAATTTTTTTCTTTCAATATTTCAGCTATAGTAATTTCATCTTGAGGCATTCCGGTGAAACTCTCAGGAAAGAACACATCGTTAATACCCATCCTTTGAGGTAACCGTCCGGTTAGTAACGCAGC